>JANSWP010000072.1 GCA_024743405.1 Bacteroidota bacterium | reverse complement strand
ATACTATTATTGATTTTAAAAGGAAAATGAGGGCAAAAGACGCTGTTTAAATGACTAAGTAACAGCTAAAGAATAACTCCGACATTTGCCGATGTATTTTTTGAACTTTTGCGGCGTTAACAATACTTTTTTGCGTTCGCCTTTGTACCTTCTGGCACAAGCCAGCGCAGGATGCCCTTCATCGCCTGTGTTTTTTGCCTTGCTAAAATTCAAAATCTACTATTTCAAATTGGCGGACTTATTTTTTAGCCGTTACTAAGGTATTCTTTCGCAGGTACTTAATTATTAAATGATTATATCAATTAAACAATCCCTTCACTGTCAATGAAATTTAATCTAACAGACCGAACGTCAGGTAATTCATTAATTTTATTAACTAACTCCCAGCCTTGTAATTCTTTAGTTAAAGAAATTTGATATTCATACTCAACACGCTCCCGTTTTTTCCTTGTGAAGAATATCCGATATCGTTTTATTTTGAATGCTTTACAATTTTTGTTTAGTAAGATTTCTAAAACAGTAAAATTATCTGAGTCTTTTGGTAATTGGAGTATTAATGTACCTATCAAGTTTTGTTTTTGACTGAACGGTGTCATCCAAAGTAAAAAGGCTAATAAACAAAAACCAATAGTTCCTGTAAAAGCGATTACGAACCCAAAAACACCACAAGCAATCCCAGCAGCTATTGAACCAAACATGAAAACCATATTTCTGGGATTTCTAAGAGTCGTACGGAATCTAATTATTGCTAAAGCACCTAACATACCTAATCCTCTAGCTAAACTATCTCCGATCGCTTGCATGACCATTGCGGATACTACTGAAATTAAGACTAAAGCTTGTAAAAAATTACCAGATCGATCAACATCACGGGTCGTTTTGTCGTAAGTAAACACAATCATGGCAGAACACAAAAAGGAACACATGACCGTAAATAGAATGGTAATAAAGGTCGGATTTTCAGTATTATAGGTTATCGATGATAAATCAAACATTCAATTATTTTTAGTGCTCCCTTCAATTGGACGCCATAAATAAGAAATCCTTTTGTTAAATTAACATTAAATTAAAGAAAATTTAAGTTCAGACGTAAATTGACTTTTATTAAGTAATCTAAAGTACGGTTTGGTTGCGTGTTCTACTCACTTTTTTGAAATAAAAAATGGAAAAGCTCTGCCTTATCGATTTTGTAGAAGTCTCCACTTTTCATTTGTTTAAGACTTAAGTTTTCAATTGAAATACGAATTAATCTCAAAACTGGAAAGCCAATTTTAGCACACATCTTTCTTACTTGGCGATTTTTACCTTCCGTTAATGTAAGTTGAATCCAAGCAGTAGGAATAGATTTTCGGTATCTAATAGATGGAACTCTTTCTGATACTGAAGGGGGTGGCTCAAGGAGTTTTGCCTTACATGGTAGGGTAGAGTGATATCTTTTTCCAACTTTTATTTCAACTCCTTTTTCAAGAATCTCTAAATCTTCTTTTTCTGGAATTTGCTCAACTTGAGCTAGATAGGTTCGTTTGTGCCGAAAATTTGGGTTTAATAACCTATGATTCAGCTTAGGGTCGTTTGTTAAAATCAACAACCCTTCACTATCTTTATCTAGACGTCCAACTGGATAAATATCTTTAGGAAATTCCCCTAAATCTGCAAGTGTTTTGTGGTGGGGCTCTTCCCGTGTAAATTGGCTAAGTACGCCGAAAGGTTTGTGTAATATGTAATAGTCCAATTTGATATTGTGATGATTAGGTTTATTGCGTCAGATATGTATTCAATAATTAGTCAAACCAATAGTCACGAGTGATATATAGTTGGGTATTGGGTATGAATGAGGAATAGAACATAGCCAAAGCCAACACTTCAGCAAGTATTCTTGGCGAAATTCAAGTACAAAAGCCATATGAATTTGTCAACTGTTTTATCTTGACTAACTACTAAGTTGACAAAACAAACTTAGACATACTCTTAATCAACAGGTTCCATTCATTTAAACATTAAATCGAAAATGCATGACATCTCCATCGCCTACAACATATTCTTTTCCTTCTACCCCCATTTTTCCAGCTTCTTTTGCTGCGGCTTCTGAACCTAAACTGACGTAATCATTATATTTAATTACTTCTGCTCTAATAAATCCTTTTTCAAAATCGGTGTGAATAACGCCAGCTGCTTTTGGGGCTTTCCAACCTTCTTCAATCGTCCAAGCTCTTACCTCCTTTTCTCCAGCTGTGAAATAAGTAATGAGTTTCAATAATTTATAACAAGAACGAATGACACGATTCACACCTGCTTCTTCCAATCCCATGTCGGCCAAAAATTCCATTCTTTCTTCTTTTGACTCCAACTCTGCGATATCTGCTTCAATTCCAGCACTAATCAACAGCATTTCCGCATTTTCATTTTTGATCGCTTCGGCAAATCTTTTAGTATGTTCGTTGCCTTCATGGACAGAATCCTCATCAACATTGCAAACATACATGATAGGTTTTGCAGTAAGTAAGTACATGTCTTCTAAAAGTTCAAGCTCATTATCATCCAATTCTAGAGTACGAGCTGGTTTTTCGCTTTCAAGGTGGTCTAGAATTTTTTGACCTGAT
Organism: Bacteroidota bacterium; assembly: GCA_024743405.1. Classification (GTDB taxonomy): domain Bacteria; phylum Bacteroidota; class Bacteroidia; order Chitinophagales; family Saprospiraceae; genus JANSWP01. Next base: position 34,179 of record JANSWP010000072.1, on the reverse strand, counting down.
TCTACTCTTGCTTTAGCCTCTTTTTCGCCTCCTTTTGCATTCTTTTTAAGTTTTTCTAATCTTTTCTCAACAGTTTCCATGTCCTTCAAAAGCAGCTCTGTATCAATAATATCTTTGTCCCGAACTGGATCTACAGAACCATCCACGTGTACAACATTGGTATCTTCAAAACATCGAACAACGTGAACAATTGCATCAACCTCACGAATATTAGCTAAGAATTGATTCCCCAATCCTTCTCCTTTACTAGCACCTTTAATCAGTCCGGCTATATCTACAATTTCGATCGTTGTTGGGATTACTTTTTTAGGATTTACCAATTCAGCCAATTTGTCCATTCTGGTATCCGGTACTGTTATTATTCCTACATTGGGATCTTTTGTTGCAAAAGGGTAATTAGCTGCTAAAGCTTTAGCGGAAGTCAAAGCATTAAAGAGGGTAGATTTTCCTACATTGGGCAAACCAACAATGCCACATTTCAAACTCATATTTTTATTGATTTGTGAGTAAGGGGTTAGTGATTTGATTTTTGCATTTTGAAAGTCAAAACTTTTCAATAGTTGAACAGTTTCTAATGCAGTTTGATGTCTAAAAAACCAATCAAAATAGCCCCGTTTTTTTAAAATCGCGCAAAGATAATTTTTTATTTGTGATTCGTAATTTGTTCATCGTAACTTATATCAAATCATTTATTTTTGAACCAATTATTGCCATGAATTTTTTAGCCCATTTGTTTCTCTCTTGTAATGATGATGATTTGACCTTAGGTAATTTCTTAGCCGATTTTATTCGAAATAAGGAGGTTTCTAATTATTCGGAAGGTGTTCAAAAAGGCATTGCTTTACATCGTAAAATCGACACTTACACGGATAATCATCCACTTGTTCGAAAAGGCACTAAAAGATTGCAACCTTTCCATCATAAGTATGCACCAGTTGTCCTGGATGTCTTATATGATTATGTGTTAGCCAACAACTGGCAAAAATATTCGGATGAACCTTTACAGCAATTTACAGGAAGAATTTATGAAATTTTGATGAACAAGATTGGAATAATGCCTTTGACCCTAAAGACCAAATTGCCTTTAATGGTTGCTGATGATTGGTTGCTGCAATATGGAAAAGAAAAGGGACTAAAAAAGACTTTTGACAGGATGAAGAAAAGAACAAGTTTCCCCGCGTATATAGATGGTGCGGTAGATAATTTTTTAAAAGATTATCAATTATATGAGCAAGAATTCAATGAGTTTTTTCCCCAGGCAATTGATTATGTTAGGAAGGAATCAGAATGCCAAGCAAATAAAAAAACTGTCCAATAGTCAAATACTAGTGGACAAGTAGGTTGAATGATAAAACTTAATAATGATTCTTATCCCTCAAAATGAAGGGACAATGTGAATGTTCTCGATAATATTTTTTCTATGACATTTGATTCTTGAAGATTTTTATCAAAAATCAAACTATTATTGAAGCCATTTGAGAATTTGATTTCGGGGGAAAATATAAAATATGGAAAGAAAAATTGGATACCAGCACCTACCTCAAAAGCAAAATCAGTTGGTGCAACTTTAACCAAGGTTTCTGCTTGCCGAGATCTTGAATCACTTGCCACATCGAATGAATACTTAACCCCTGCGATCACAAATAATCTGAAATCATTATAGGGTTCAGATTTATATCTAACATGGAATGGCATTTCGACAAAAACAGACTCTACTTTTCTAAATCGGACAAGGGGGAAATCATTTTTTACTCGGGCATAGTTAATATTTCGTTCTGCAAATGATAAGGTGGGCAAAAAGCGTATGTCAAAGTAATTTCCAATTTTCAAATTTGTAACAATTCCCAAATTAAATCCAGGACCTGTCACTGATTCAACTGAGCGAAGACTATCATTAAGGATAAAATCTTTGGATTGAAAAACTCTAAATTTAGAAGTATTGTATGCCAACGTGATACCAAAATAATAGGGTTTTTGTTGGAAATCTAAAAAGTTATAATTGCCTTTAGATGTTTGTGCTTTTGTCTCTAAAGGATTGATAGTCAATAGAGTGATTATCAAAATTAAATTGAATCCAAGAATAAATTTTGTAAAGCGGAAACTCATGAAATTCTGGTTCTTAAGTTATCAGACCTAGAAATATTAAATTATCTCTTTATGTCTGTATGCTATTTTATGCCTGTATAAATAGTGCATATTCCAAGCGTCAAAGCCTGAGATTTGGTATTACTAAAGCCTGTTTGTTTGAGTACGCTTAAGAAATTCTCTCCATCAGGAAATACTTGAACAGACTCGTACAGATAAGAATATGCTTTAGGGTCTTTGGACGTAAATCGCCCAATTAAAGGCAAAATATTTTTAAAATAGAAATTGAATAATTGCTTAAATGGGAAAATAGTAGGTCTAGAAAATTCTAAGACAACTATTTGTCCTCCTTTTTTTAAGACTCTATATATTTCATTCAGACCCTTTTCTAAATTTTCAAAATTACGTACGCCAAATGCAACGGTAGCTGCGTCAAAGGTATTGTCTTCGAAAGGTAGATTTTCTGAGTCACCCAATTGTAATTCAATTAATTGGTCTAGTCCTTTGCGTTTTAGTTTTTTTCGCCCAACTTCAAGCATCTCATTGGCAATATCAAGACCAACTATTTTATCTACTTTCAATTGTTTAGATATTTCAATTGCTAGATCAGCAGTCCCTGTTGCTACATCCAAAACTATTTTCGGATTCTTAGTTTTCAATTTAGAGATTGCTTTCTTTCGCCAAATTGTATCAATGCCAAGTGATAAAAAGCGATTTAAGAAATCATAATAAGGAGCGATGTTGTCAAACATTTTAGTGACTTGCCCCTTTTTGCTTCCGTCCTTTTTATATGGTTTTACTGTTGTTTTTTCCATAATTGCCGCAAATATATAGGTTAATATTTCCTTTTAAAGTGAAAATGAAAATTAGTAGAATTTTATGCCAAACATTTAATTGAAGTTTAAGTTGTTATTGATTGATTTTTTAAAAATAAAATTTACTCATTTAATGATTTCTTCATATTAAATATATGGTTTTAATAAGTTTTCCACACCTTTCAAAATAGCCTATAAAAGTTATTAAAAACTCTTTCAATTCCTTATTTTTGCACGTCTTTTGAATCTCTTCGGTGATAATAAATTATTGCTTGAAAAATCATTAGATATAAATTTCAAAGAAGATTATAAAAAAAATAATGAAGGTTGTGAGTTTTGAGTTGTAATTATCTAATCTAAATTCTTTCAATAAATTAGTTTGGAAGTTTTTTTTAAACTTCTGATCCATATAATATGGAATGTATTCGATTCAAAACTCAATAGCTGAGAAAATCTAATCAAATAGATGGCAGTAGGACAACGTATTATTCCTATCAACATTGAAGAAGAAATGAAATCAGCCTACATTGATTATTCAATGTCGGTAATTGTTTCACGAGCTTTACCGGATGTTCGAGACGGTTTTAAGCCCGTACATAGAAGGGTGTTATATGGAATGCATGAGTTAGGGCTAGTCTATAACAAAGCGCACAAAAAATCTGCTCGTATAGTTGGGGAAGTATTGGGTAAGTATCATCCTCACGGTGATTCTTCTGTTTACGATTCAATGGTTCGGATGGCTCAAGATTGGAGTCTTAGATACCCACTTGTAGATGGACAAGGGAATTTTGGTTCGATGGATGGAGATAGTCCTGCAGCAATGCGTTATACAGAGGCTAGATTGCAGAAAATAAGTGATGAAATTTTAGCAGATATAAATAAAGATACAGTAGACTTTTCATTGAATTTTGATGATTCATTGACTGAACCAACGGTATTGCCTACTAAAGTACCCAATCTGTTGATTAACGGTGCTTCGGGGATCGCTGTGGGTATGGCTACTAATATGCTACCTCATAATTTAAATGAAGTAGTTGATGGAATTGTAGCCTCTATCGCCAACCCTGATATTACGATTGAAGAATTAACCAAATTTATTAAGGCTCCTGACTTTCCAACAGGGGGTATTATTTATGGTTATTCTGGAGTAAAGGAAGCTTTTGAAACTGGAAGGGGAAAAATTGTAGTTCGAGGAAAGGCGGATATTGAATCCAATGCTTCAGGTAAGGAAACAATTATTATTTCTGAAATTCCTTACCAAGTCAATAAGGCAAACATGATTGCCAAGATTGCAGAATTGGTCAACGATAAAAAAATTGATGGTATTACTGATGTAAGAGATGAATCTGATAGAAATGGACTTCGAGTAGTTATTGAATTACGTCGAGATGCAATGGGTTCGGTAGTATTAAGTCAATTATACAAATATACACCTCTTCAATCTTCTTACGGTGTAAATAATGTAGCATTGGTGAAAGGACGCCCCATGTTGCTAAATCTACAAGAAATAATTAAAGAGTTTATTGAGTTTCGGTTGGAAGTTATTCAACGAAGAACTCGTTTCGATTTAAAGAAAGCGATTGCAAGAGCGCATGTATTAATTGGACTATTAATATCATTAGATTATATAGATGCTGTAATTAGCCTGATTAGAAATAGTAAGGATGTACATGAAGCGAAAGAAGGTTTGATGAAAGGTGATTTTATCGATAATAAAGATAAATTTTGGGAAAAATTCCGAACCTTAATCGACGCAAACCTAAGTGAAGAAGCAGGTGACCTTGGTGATAATGTATTAAGCGAAATTCAGGCGAAGGCGATCTTGGAAATGCGTCTTCAAAAATTGACAGGGTTAGAAAGAGATAAGGTACAAGGTGAGTATGATGAATTACAGAAAAAGATTGCTGACTTAAATGCAATTTTGGCGAGTGAGGAGCTTCAGAAGGGAATTATTGAGACTGAATTGCTAGAAATAAAAGAGAAGTTTGGAGACGAAAGAAGAACTGAAATTAGTTATTCTGGAGGTGATATTAGTATTGAAGATATGATCGCGGACGAGGAAGTCGTGATAACGATTTCTCATTTGGGGTACATCAAGCGAACTTTGATTTCTGAGTTCAAGAAACAAAGTAGAGGGGGACGAGGATCAAGGGGATCCAAAACTCGGGATGCTGACTTCATTGAACATATGTTCGTTGCAACTACTCATAATTATCTTTTGTTTTTCACCGAACAGGGTAAATGTCATTGGTTGAGAGCGTATGAGATTCCTGAAGCTTCAAAAACTTCGAGTGGACGAGTTATACAGAATATACTTTCCTTACCTAAAGATGATAAGATAAAAGCTTATATTATCATTAAGGACCTGAAGGATGAAGAGTTCTTGAATAACAATAATATAGTATTTTGTACACTTAAAGGGAAAATTAAGAAGACTCCTGTTGTAGCCTTTTCAAGACCACGAGCAGGTGGAATAAACGCGATTACAATTAATGAAGGTGATCAACTACTTGAAGCAAAATTAACGAATGGACACAATCAAATTTTCTTGGCAAATCGTTTAGGCTTTGCAATTAGGTTTTCTGAAGACAAAGTAAGACCAATGGGTCGGGGTGCTGCGGGTGTTCGAGGAATGACTTTAAGTGATAATCCTAAAGATGCAGTCGTTGGAATGGTATGTATTGATCCTGAAGATAAGGATTTTACCATTTTGGTTGTTTCTGAAAAAGGAAATGGAAAACGAACCAACTTTGATGATTATCGTTTGACCAATCGAGGTGGCAAAGGAGTGAAAACCATGCAGATTACTGACAAAACTGGTGCTGTTATTACGATAAAGAAGGTGAAGGAAGATGACGATTTAATGATAACAAATATGTCTGGGATTGTCATCAGAATGGCAGTTGATGATATTAGAGTTATGGGAAGAGCAACACAAGGAGTTAGAGTGATTAGACTAGATAAAAATGATGACATTGCTGATGTAGCTGTAGTAAAACATGTTGAGCCGGAGGAGATTGTAGAGGATCAGGAATCAACTACAACTAACGGAGGTGGTGCTGAGGAAGAGGAATAAGTATTATACCTTGTTATGAATTTTTAACAGACGACTGCGAAATTTAACTTTTTAAATACAACCTTATCTTTAAGAGATATCGTCATAAGGTTAATTACAATAAATATAAGATCTTATATAGATCTTAACTGAGTATGTTTATTTAGAGGCATACTTATATTACATAACAAAATTGGTTATCATGAAAAAATTGTTTTTTGCACTTTTATCTTTACTTATTATTTCTGGGTTGAATGCACAAGAAGATCCAGCAAAGGCCTTAAAAAAAGCAACAAGAGCTCTAGGAGCTTATAATTTAGATCCTTCAGGAAATTCCGCTAAATTGGCTGAAGCAATGGACTATATAGAAATAAGCTTCTCCGATGCAGAAATGAAAGGTGATATCAATACTTGGTTGAGAAGAGGTGAAATTTACAATGCTTTAGCTCAAAAAGATGGAAATAATATGGTTTTAAACCCTGATTATATTCCAGAATCTCCTGATGCTGGTATTAAGGCGGCAGAATCTTTTATTAAAGCCTTTGAAATGGCTCAAAAGAAATATAATAAAAAGGATGCTTTGAAAGGATTGTCAGAAGCTGGAAGACACCTGAATTTGATTGGTAATTACCAAGTACAAAGTGAAGATTATGAAGGTGGATTTCACTCATTTGATAAAGTACTTGAATTACATACTATTCTTTCTGCAAATGGCGAGGATTCTCCACTTGCAAATGATGAAGTAGAAAATCAAAAATATATAACAGCCTATTGTGCCAACTCAAGTGGCAATACAAAAAGAGCTAAAGAACTATTTAAAGATTTAGTAGACAGTGGCTCTAAAGAAGCAGGTGTTTATTCACAATATTTTAATATTTTGAATGCAGAGGGCGATGAAAATGCGATAAAAGTAATTGAAAAAGGAAAAGAAGCCTCTCCTAATAGTCCTGAATTATTATTTGCAGAAATCAACTATTATATCGGTCAAAATAGATTTGATGTTTTGGAACAGAAGTTGAAACAAGCTATAGAGCAAGAACCAGATAATCCTTCTGTTAGAACGGCTTTGGGTAATGTTTATATGAATTTATATGAGGAAGGATATTCAAAGGATGGGGACACGGAAGAAGTTAAAGGGCATTTTAATAATGCAATAAATTACTTTAATCAAGCCCTTGAATTAGATGGAAAGTCCTTTGATGCTCAATATAGTATTGGTTCAATGTATTTCAACAAAGCTGTTGAGGTGTATAAAAAGATGACAGATTTAACCATGTCAAAAGAAGATCAAAAGAAATATGAGGTGCTAAAAAAAGAAGCTGATGGATTAATGACAACTTCGTTGCCTTATTTCAAAAAATCAGAATCTATTAATCCTAATGATGTTAATACTTTAGTTGCATTGACAGAAGTTTTTGCAAGAACAAATGATTTTGAAACTTCCGGGATCTTCAAGAAAAGATTAGAAGTATTAAAAGCAGGTGGCTCTCACGAAACTTCTCATTTTAAAGAATAAAATTTTAACAATCTACATATTCTAAAAAGGCAGGTCTCTATGACTTGCCTTTTGTTTTATTACCTTTTTATAATAAAATTTCTTTTTGAGAGAAATTTTGAATTGATTTTCAACAATTTTCAAAGAGTGTACGGTAAAAAAATAAGCCATGAAGGACATTCTATTAGTTATATCAAAACGGATTAATACAATTAATGAAGCTGTTGGAAAACTAGTTTCATGGATACCAACTGTTTTAGTTTTATTGGTTTGTTTTGATGTGACGGTTAGATATGTTTTCAGTGATACAGCAGCTTGGATCATGGAGTTGGAATGGCATTTATTTGCTTTGATTTTTTTGTTGGGAGCCGGATATGCTTTAAAGCACAATAGACATGTACGGGTCGATTTATTTTATGCTAATTTTTCAGAACATGATCGAGCACTAACTAATTTGGTAGGCACTATTTTATTCCTAATTCCTTGGTGTATATTGATAATAATTTTTTCATTTAACTATGGACTAGAATCTTGGAATATCAATGAGGGCTCTCCTGATCCAGGAGGATTACCTGCTAGGTACATTATTAAGTTTTCGATGACACTTGGAATGGTTCTTTTGTTACTGCAGGCTGTCTCCATATTTATTGATTCTTTATTGACTTTGAGATCAATAAAAAGAGCTAAAAACGGCATTTGAATTCCCAGTTCAAATAATAAAAAATGAGATATTTTATTATTTTTTTCATATTTACTTTCCTTAATATCCCTCTAAACGCGCAGCATTTACATTTCTCCTCTTATTCGGGATTAAATAGGACTTCCTATAACTTAGAAAATTACCAAACTAACCAAACCTACTATTCTTACGGAGGCAGATTGGCTATGGGACATGAAAATTTTCAATTTGGGTTAGAATTTGAAACAAACCTAACTAACCCTATCTTTTCAATTTCTGACAATCTTGGCAACGATATACGAAAAGATGAGTTTTCTAATACTTTTTATGGAGCATTAATTAGATGGAATACCTCAGAAGTTCCCGCTTATCGATTAGGATTAGTCATATCCATTGGAGGTGGGTTCAATGATTCTAAATTTGAATCTTTTTCTCTACCAGATAATATATCTATTGAAACTAAGGATTATTCAAAAAAATACCTCGGAGCTAATGCTTCATTGGGGTTTTCTGGACCGATTCGAAATGTAATTCATTGGGAGTTACATTACCAATTCAACTTTAATCAAGTGCCTGAATTGGATACTTCTTTAGAGGTTATCCCAAAATTTGAGGCTATTCACCATTCTATTCAGATAGGGCTTAGTATAAATTTAGTTTTTGGAGAAGCTGCCATACGTTCAAAAGAAATAATCAACTCTAGTCGATAAATTCAGGATAAGAATTTTACTGGTCGCTATTTGTTTCTTGTTTGAAGATTATTTACGAACTTCAGGGTTCTACCTTTTTTTCATAAAATGATTAATATTACTTTTTATAATAAACTATAGACTTATTTCTAAGTATTAGGGGAAAAGATGTTTTCATATTTCAATTTGTTATTTAGAAAAAAGTCTAATAATTAACTAATTATGAAATCAACTATTACAACTAGGTTCTTACTTTTCTTCTTAGCTTTTAATTATTTATTGACCGGAAATGCCCAAGATACTTTCTCAATTGTAGCCGTTGACCAAGAAACAGGTGAAATTGGAAGTGCAGGAGCTTCTTGCGTAGATGGAGCTGCAAGCATTGGTGGAGTTATTATTATTAGTGGGATTATTCCTGGAAGAGGAGCAATTAATGGGCAGGCTACCATTTGTATCCCTCACACTAACTTGGACTATGCAATTGGTCAAATGAACACAGGAAAATCACCGCAAGAAATCCTTGATTTGTTGTATGCTAATGATCAATGTCAATTTGGTTCAAACGAAACTCGACAATATGGAATTGTAGATTTTGACCCTGATGGAAACCCAAGAAGTGCAGGTTTTACAGGTTTAGATGCATTTGATTGGAAAGGGCACATTGTAGGTGATAATTATGCAATTCAAGGTAATATTCTTCTAGATGACACTATTCTTGCTCAAATGGAGGCAAATTTTAACTCAACTTCAGGCAGCCTAGCGGAAAAACTGATGGCAGCGCTTCAAGGAGCGAATGTTCCAGGAGCAGATTCAAGATGTCTAAATAGAGGAACTTCTTCTACTTCAGCGTTCCTTCGAGTTTTTAAACCAGATGATGATGTTAATAATCCATTTTTAGAAATTAATGTGGCAGAAATGCCATTTGGAGAGGAACCAATTGATTCAGTACAAACCCTATTTGATGAATGGTTTGTCACCAGTACAAATGAAGTATCGATAGGGAAATTGGTAAAAATATTTCCTAATCCAGCTCTAGATCATTTTACTATTTCTTTGAATGAGAAGATAGGGACAGAGCCACTCGACTTAACTGTCTATACGATCACAGGTAAAGAAATGGTCAATCAAAGATTAACAGAAACTAATACAAGAATTGATTTAGATACTAAAATGCAAAATTTGCTAATTGTTAAAATAACTAATCAAAATGGAGAAATAGAGTATACTGGAAAGATAATAATTCAATAAATAAGTGCTTGGACAAAATCAAGTTATAGGTTACTGGAGCATTGCCTCCAAGCCTCCTCTACTGCAACAGGCGCCTTTGGCGCGATGTTGCAGTATTTAAGTGCAACTCAATTCTGTCCAAGAACTTAGATAACCCATTTTTAGTTCAAGATTGAAATTGTCTTGAACTCAAAATGTTTCCTTTTGAAAAATATACCATGCTTGAATTAGATTTTATCGCCCAAAAGGATAAACTTAAAATAAAAAGAGAGGGGGATAAAAGATTTATTTTTGGTTGTATCAGGAAGAAATATTTAGTGCTTCAACCGGAAGAATTTGTAAGACAATTGGTTGTTTCCTATTTAATTAATATTAATAAATTTAATAAAAACCGAATTGCTGTTGAAAAGCAGTTGATCGTTAATGACCTTAAGAAAAGATGTGACATTTTGGTTTATGATTCTCAGGTGATGCCCTTTTTATTAATAGAATGTAAAGCTCCTAATATTTCAATAAGTCAACAAACTTTTCGCCAAATAGCTTGGTATAATATGCCCCTAAAAGTCCCTTTTTTGATGGTAACGAATGGACAAGAAACATTTGTTTGTAAAATGGATTACGAAAAGAAAACCTTTCAATTTGTCAATGAAATACCTGTATATCAATAATTTAATTTTATATTAAATGGTTATATGATAAATTCATTTTTTTAATCAACCTCATCCGCTCTCTTTTACTAACTACAAATTGAAAAACTTTATGGGAATCCATATACTTTATAAGGGTTCTTTTCCTATTTTTCGGAGATTTTAGTTGTTTAAATGATCAGATATTTAAATCAAGAACATTTTTCAGACCTAACCAATAAATAAATGAGAAAAGACACCATTCTAATCATTGGGGCAAATGGACAATTAGGCTCTGTACTTACTGAAAAATTGCAAACTATTTTTGGGTATGATCATGTGATAAGTTCAGATATTCGTCAACCTGCTGAAGAAAAGTCTATATTTGAATACCTAGATATTTTAGATAAAAAAAGGTTGGAAGCAGTTGTTGAGAAATATCAAGTGACCCAAATCTATCACCTTGCTGCCATTTTATCCGCCTCTGGCGAAAAAAATCCTTTAAAAACCTGGGATATTAATATGCAAGGTCTATTAAATGTTTTAGAACTTGCAAGAGTAAAGAAGCTTTCAAAGGTCTATTTTCCAAGCTCTATAGCTGTTTTTGGATTAGAAACTCCAAGAATTAATACCCCTCAGCATACTGTATTGGCTCCAACGACCGTCTATGGCATGAGTAAGGTAGCCGGTGAAAATTGGTGTCAATATTATTGTAAACGATATGGGATGGATATCCGCTCATTAAGGTATCCTGGTGTGATTGGATATCAGTCCCTTCCGGGTGGTGGAACAACTGACTATGCTGTTGATATTTTTCATAAAGCTATTTTAAAAGAATCCTTTGTATGCTTTTTGGAGGCAGAAACCAAACTTCCAATGATCTATATGGATGATGTGATAAGGGGGACAATTGAATTAATGGATGCACCATCTTCTGACATTAGTATACGAACAAGTTATAATTTAAGTGGAGTTAGTTTTTCTCCAAAGGAGATTACTGAGGCAATCCAAAAGTATATTCCTTCTTTCAAGACCTCTTACAGCCCTGATTTTCGTCAAGCCATTGCGGAAAGTTGGCCCGATAGTATAGACGATAGTCAGGCTAAGAAAGATTGGGGATGGAAAACTATGTATGATTTAGAGGGAATGACAGAAGATATGCTATTTCAGTTAGGAAAAAAATACAAACCTGTATTAGCATAGGGAAGTTGGTGAAAATTAATCTACTCAATTTACTTGCTCCTTTTTTTTTTAGTCAATGTTAATATGCCTCCCAAATACAATTGGTATACCTAAGTTTTTGCTTGGATTTAATAAAATAAAACTATGCCTAATTGAGTACCTAATTTTTACCAACAACTTAATTCAAAAAAATATATAAATAACAAAATTACATATGTTTAAATCTGTAGAACCAGTTTTAGTCAAAGAAATAAAAGACATCCGTGAAGCGGGATTATACAAAGATGAAAGAGTGATTGTAACCCCACAAGGTGCTGAAATTCAGACTGATAAAGGAGAAGAAGTGTTGAATTTTTGTGCTAATAATTACTTAGGTTTATCTTCTCACCCGGATGTCATCCAAGCAGCTCATGAGGCTATTGATAAATATGGCTTTGGACTTTCTTCAGTTCGTTTTATCTGTGGGACTCAAGACATTCATAAAGAGCTTGAGGAGAAAATTGCAAAATTTGTTGGACAAGAAGATGCTATACTTTACGCAGCAGCATTTGATGCAAATGGTGGATTATTCGAACCACTTTTGGGTAAGGAAGATGCTATTATTTCGGATTCATTGAATCATGCGTCTATTATTGACGGTATTCGTTTGTGTAAAGCCCAACGATTACGTTATGCCACGAATGACATGAATGATTTGGAGGAGAAATTGAAAGCAGCTTCTGGTGCAAGACGAAGAATGATTGCGACTGACGGGGTCTTTTCAATGGATGGGACTATTGCTCAAATTGATAAAATTTGTGATTTAGCAGATAAATATGATGCCATGGTTATGGTTGATGATTGTCACGCAACAGGTTTTGTTGGTAAAACCGGGCGAGGTTCCTCTGAGCATTGTGATGCAATGGGTAGAGTAGATATCATTACAGGTACTTTTGGGAAAGCTTTAGGTGGTGCCTCAGGAGGATTTACCGCAGCGCGAAAAGAAATTGTTGACATATTACGGCAACGCTCTAGACCTTATTTGTTCTCAAATACAGTTGCGCCTTCTATTGTAGGAGCATCAATAAAAGTCTTGGATGTCTTAAGTAAATCAACAAATTTGAGAGATAAATTGGAAGATAATACTAAGTATTTCAGGCAAGAAATGACCAAAGCTGGTTTTGATATTATTCCTGGTGTCCATGCAATTGTTCCAATTATGTTGTATGATGCGAAATTGGCACAAGATTTTGCTAGCCGATTATTAAAAGAAGGTATTTACGTAATTGGTTTTTTCTATCCAGTAGTCCCGAAAGGTCAATCTAGAATTCGAGTACAAATTTCTGCGGGACACGAACGACATCATTTAGAGAAGGCGGTGAAAGCATTCACCAAAGTTGGGAAAGATTTGGGCGTTTTATAGAATTAGAAGATTAATAATCAAGGGTTCAAAGTTTATATTTAGAGTATGTCTAAATTTTTACTTACTAAAAACCAACGCTTTATGAACCTGCTTTCAAATTATTGCGGTCATTTGCCTCGGCAAGCTCCGTTAATAATTTATCGCCAGAACCATAAATTATTGATTCTCAATTTGTGAATTTTTTACACATACTCTAAGTTTTAAACCCTTGATTATTATCTAATTTTTATTGCATTACAACTTTTCGATACATATTTCCTTCTGTAGTCTCAATGCCTAAAATATAAATTCCTGAGGCTTCATTTTTAGGGATGAATTCAAAATGATTTTGACCACTTATCACTTCTATTTCTTGTTCATGCAAACTCTGTCCCGTCAAACTTTTAAAAACGATTCGACTATTTTGGAAAGCCTTTTCAGATGAAAAGTCAATATTTATTATATCTCCTTTTGAAGCTAAGGTTGGATATATTGACAAGTTTTCAAAGGCGTCTAAATCATGTGTATTAGAAACAAAAAAAGTTTCGAAAGTGGTTCTTTCAGACCATTGAGTACAAAAGTAGCCCTCATTAAACGGTCGAATTCGATAAGCCAATTTTTTTTCTATAGGTAAATCAGAAATGGTGAAAAATGTATCTTTTACAAAAAGATTAGCATATTTAATTTGGGTAAATGGGTGGCGGGTTACTTCCAAAAGATATTGTGTTGCTCCTGGAACAGCTGCCCAGCTGATTGTTAACCCGTTATTAGGAACGACATCATCTTGCGAAGGATATAACAATTGCATATCACTATCATCAACTTCAACAATAGGCACATTCATAATGATCTCTGATCGTTCGAATTCAATATTCGCTCGCATAGCATCTATTTGCTCAGGCGAGAACCTGTTTGTACAATTATCCAGAGCATAAGACATAAAGAAGGTTCCATCAGATTCGAATAGTTCTCCGTTTAAATCTGTTTGTGTTACCGTACTTATTTTGTCTCCATTGCAAGGCCATCGATAGGAAAGGTAATCGGCAGGAGTATCACAAAAACGATCTGCTTTTGATTGGCAATTTGGATCAGTAATATTTTCAATTGGTCGACTTACATCATTTACATAACTATTTGTTGGAGTATCTGTATCATAATCAATGCCCTCCCAGCCTCTGAAAGTATGGGGCAATGAGAAATGGTGTCCTAATTCATGAGCAAAAGTATGATCAGCAGGTCCAGTACATGATTTTGCCATGACGACTGCATTTTGCCAAGAATACCCACAGTTTCCTGCAGCACCTGTAGAAATAAAAGCATTGACAGCACCAAAAACAGGGTTGCTTTGGATCAAATCTGAACCAGCATCGAAATCAGCATGCTCATTCCAATAGGTATTAGGGAGATAATTGAAATCTTCTGCTAAATGAAATTGGATATTGGCTTCTTCAAAATCTTGATTTACTCGGCATAGTGCATCTAAAATAGAAATAGGTTGGAAATAGCCTGTTCCATTGTCATTTCCGACAATCGTTAACCTCATTCCTGCTACGATCAAATCATTTTCAGTATGAAATTGTTCTTTGTTTTCTAAATAGTAATCCAACCATTTATTGTCTTCGTCAGAGGTGCCACAATAAGCATGTGGTTTCGCTTCCTGAGCAAATGATAAATTACTTGAAAAGAGAATGCACACAAAAAGTACTAAATACTTCATATTGAGATAATAATTTTTTTGATTTTTTTGCAAATATAATAGATGACATTTATTAAGGATTACCTGCTTTTATTAAAGGACATCCCGAAGACAATTTTTGAGGGTTGTTAATTAAATTTCGAAATCCCTAAAGCAGTGGTGCAAGTGCTTTCAAATCAATATTGCCTCCAGAAATAATAATTCCTACTTTTTTATTTTTGAATTTTTCTCTTTCTTTTATCAATGCAGCGAAAGCCACGGCACTTGAAGGTTCAATAACTATTTTCATTCGCTCATAGATTAATTTCATTGCTGAAATAATCTCTTCTTCCTCTACCAGAATAATATCCTTAACCAATTGCTGAATTATTGGAAAATTAAAGTTTCCCAATGAAGTCCGAAGACCATCTGCAATGGTTTGGGGATTAGTTTGGGGAATTATTCTTCCTGCATGAAACGATTGCCACGCATCATCAGCTCCTGAGGGTTCTGCACCATATACTTCAGTTTTTGGAGAAAAGTAATGAACCGAGGTGGCAGTTCCCGCAATTAAGCCACCCCCTCCTATAGGGGCAAAAACAGCATCCATATTTTCGATTTCTTCATTCAGTTCCATAAAGGCTGTACCCTGTCCTTGAATTACCATAAGGTCATTAGAAGGATGAATAAATGAAGCCCCAGATTTTTTTATTTCCTTTTCAACTGCAGCTTCTCTAGCTGCGAGGGTGGATTCACACACAATTACTCTAGCACCATATCCCAGAACGGCATCCTTTTTTACTCTTGGAGCATTTTCAGGCATAACGATGGTTGCCTCTATTCCTAAGTTTTTAGCCGAAAGTGCAATTGCTTGGGCAAAATTTCCAGAGGAGTGAGTGATTACCCCTTTTTCTTTTTGTTTGTCTGAAAGATTTAAGATTGCATTAGTAGCACCACGTGATTTGTAAGATCCCGTTTTTTGAAAATTTTCGCATTTGAAGAAAACCTGACAGCCAGTGATTTTATTTAAACCTGTAGAACTTAAAATAGGAGTCCGATGCAAAAATTTACTGACTTTTTCACCTGCATTAAGCATTTCATTTCTTGTAGGAACCATTTCTTCTTTAGCTTTTTTGTTCTATAAATTGACCTGAATTCGGATCTCTACTAATTTGATTGTATGGAAGAACAAGACCGTGCATTGCAACATAAATTCCACTTTGCAAGGACAGAACTGCTCCAATAGCTATCCCAACGTTAATGGAGGCGTCTGAATTAGAAAATCTTTCAGGTCGCATAGCACCAGTTAATACAATTGTTTTTTGATCAATATTTGACAAAAAACTGGCAGTTTCAATAAGCGTATCAGTACCGTGAGTGATTATTATTTTTTCACTATCCAGACCAGAACAAAAAACTTTCAATCTTGTTCTGTCATCCTTTGTTATTTCTAGGCTATCCTTTTTACAAAAACTGAGAATTTCGTATTGAAATGAAGGATTTAACTTCTGTATTATTCTTCTTACGGCAGGTTCTGAAATCTCAAATGCCCATCCTTTTTGTGATTTGGGATAATCTTTGTCTATCGTACCGCCAGTTTGAACAAAGGTGATTTTTAAAGAATCACTTTTCATATGAAGGGATTTCGAAATTCCTAATTATTTATTATTTCATAAAGTTTATCCAATTTTGGAGATAAAATAATATCTGTTCTCCTATTCTTTGATCGATTTACCTCGGTATCGTTTGGTAAAATTGGTGCGTACAATCCTCTGCCAGAAGCGATAATTCGTGAGGGATCCACTCCATTGGTTGTCAATACTTTTACAACAGCAGTAGCTCTTTTGACGCTTAAATCCCAATTAAGATTGGGATTTCCTACATTGTCTGTGTGCCCTTCTACATTAATATCAATATCATCATTGGTATTCATAACTTCAGCCACCTGTTTAAGTGCATTTTTCCCTTTCCAATCAATTTGATCACTTCCTGATTTAAACAATAAGTCAGAACTTAAGGAGACATATATGTTACCATTTCGTTCAGTTACAGATAAATCAGCGGCAGAAAATCCTCTGAGGGTTTGTTGAATACTTTGACGAAGCTGGGACATTTGGGCATCCTTTGAGTTGAGTAAGGTTTCTAATTCATTAACCCTTTGCTCTCTTGATTGAAGGTCGGTTCTCAAGTCTTCTAAACTACCTTCTCTTTGACCCAAAACATATTCTAGCCCTTCTAGCTCTCTTTGTTTTGCATCTAACTCTTTTTCTTGTTGAGACAATTTTTCTTCCAGTGTCAATTTCTCTACCGATGCCGTCGAAAGAACATCTTTGTTATCTTCAATTATCTCGTTATATCTTTTTAAAATTCGATCGTTATCTCTTTGTAATTGATCAGTTTGTACCGTTAATTGTTCTAATTCTCTGGTAGTTTGACGAAGAGTAGATTCTGTGATTTTCAATTTAGACTCTACTACTGCTTTATCAGCTTTCACCTCCCTTAATTCATCAAATTTATCTTTAAAATGATTGCGCTCTAATTCTATTTCGAGAAATTTCTTTTTTGAGACACAGCATGGCAACATTAAAATAATTGAAAAGGCGAAAATGACTATTTGTATATTTTTCATAATATGGGAATTCATTAAATAGATTTTTGTAAAGGTAACCACTTGGTTCAAAATATCACCTGCCAGAAAATAACTTTCCAAACAAATTCCTAAATTCGTTCAATTTATTTTAATTAAATCATAAAACATAAAATATAAACTCACATAATTATGAAAATGACGTTACGAGTAATATTATTACTTTTTCTTATTGGCGGAATAGTGGCTTACCTAATGTATAATAAGCCACATGAAAATATTGGAAAAGCAAGCGTCGATTTGAAAATTACTGCAGAGGCATTATTTGCTGATTTTGAAGCTGACGAAATGGGTGCCAATGAAAAATATTTAGATAAATTGATTCAGGTATCAGGAAAAGTTCAGGATTCAAGTACTGATAATAATGGAATCACAAAGATCATTTTAGAAAGTGGCGGAATGTTTGGAGTAGTTTGTCAGCTTGATGAATTAACAAACCACGAAAGAACTGAATTTGACATCGGGTCAAGTGTTTCTTTAAAAGGAAAATGTACAGGAATTAACATGGATGTTTTATTAGTTCGATGTGTGGAAGTGATCAAATAGAAAAAATAAATATCAAATTTTAATACCATATTATGAATAAGATTTTTTTCTCTTTTTTAATTTTATCGTTCATTTTTGCAACAAGTAGTGAAGCACAAAAATATTTTACACGAGATGGAAACATTAATTTCATTTCAGATGCAGTTTTAGAAAAAATTGAAGCGAAGAATACCAATGCAACCAGTGTATTAGATGCTGAAACGGGCAAGTTGGAATTCGCAGTTTTGGTAAAAGCTTTTCAATTTGAAAAAGCACTGATGCAAGAGCACTTTAATGAAAATTATATGGAATCTTCCAAATTTCCTAAAGCTATTTTCAAGGGATCGATTGATAATTTTGAAGCATTAGATTTGAGTAAATCTGGAACATATGAAGTAACTGTAGTAGGGAAATTAAGTATACATGGCGAAACTCAACCAATAAAAACGAAAGGGTCATTAAAAATTGATGGAGAGAACATTCTTGCAAGTTCTGTTTTTTCCATTCAAGTTGAAGACTATGGCATAAAAATACCAAGTGTGGTGAAAGATAATGTTGCAAAAGAGGTAGAAATTATGGTTGATTTAAAATATCAGCCTTTTAAAAGATAAGAATCATTCTAAATTCTAGAATTTTAGAAGAATTTTTCAAACCCAGAAAAAAATTGCATGCAACTTTTTCTGGGTTTGTTATTTTTGCCCCAAAATCAATAACTAATGAAGAATACCTTTTTTACACTTTGCATTTTGATTTGTTCTTTTTTGAATATTTCTGCTCAAGAAGACGATTTATTATCCCTTTTAGGGGAGGAAGAAACCACGGAGTATATAGATGCTGCATTCAAGACTAATCGAGTAATTCATGGACATTCTATTGAAAGTACTTCTGAAGGTGTTTTGGACTTTAAAATTTCGCATCGTTTTGGAATGGTCAATACTGGTTTCCATGAGTTATTTGGTCTAGATAATGCTATGGTAAGGTTTGGGTTTGATTATGGCATAACCGACCGGCTAACTGTTGGAGTTGGAAGAAATAGCTTCAGAAAAATTTATGATAGTTTTATTAAGTATAAATTTTTGAGGCAAAGTAAGGGCCAAAAGAATGTTCCAATAACCGCCGCTTGGCTTACCGCTTTAGATTTTCAAGGAACCAAAAATAATCCTGACCCAGATGGGAAAGCTTCCTCTAGAATGGCTTTCACACATCAAGTGATTTTGGGTTCGAAAATTTCAGATGGCTTTTCTTTGCAGGTGATGCCTACATATGTCCATAGAAATCTTGTTGATTTTAATGAGAAAAATGACATTATTGCTTTTGGAATTGCTGCTAGACAAAAATTATCCAAATGGGTAGCAGTAACCTTTGAATATTATCTAACACCTGGTGATCAATTACCTGAAAATAAATATAGTTCATTCTCTTTTGGATTTGATATCGAAACTGGTGGTCATGTTTTTCAATTACATTTCACCAATTCAACGGCAATGACAAATCGTGGGTTTATTACTGAGTCTACTGGTGATTGGGCAGATGGAGGAGTGCATTTTGGGTTTAATGTATCAAGAGTATTTACGGCTAAGAAGAGAAAAAATTAAATTTTTTGTCTCGGATTTGAATCCAAATCCGAGACAAATTCTTTTATCCCAAAAAGGATATCAATACACCTGCCGCAACTGCCGAGCCAATTACCCCGGAAATATTACTGGACATAGCATATTGAAGTAAGTGATTGGAAGAATCGTGCTTCAAAGCTATTTCATTTGCTACCCTTGAAGCCATTGGAACAGCACTTAAACCAGTTGCGCCAATTAATGGATTGATTTTCTTTTTTGCAAAAAGATTATAAGTTTTTACAGCAAAAATTCCTCCTGCAATGGAGATCGCGAAAGCTAAAAACCCTCCTCCCACAATTGCCAAAGTTGTACTGTTCAAAAAAGTTTCTGAAGTCATTGTTGCACCTACTGTTAGTCCTAGAAATATCGTTGCGGCATTCATAATGTTATTAGAGGCGGCATCAAAAAGGCGTTCCGTATCAGCACCAATTTCTTTGACTAAATTTCCAAAAAGCAGCATCCCTAATAAAGGAACTGAGGATGGAACAAGAAGAGCTACCATGGTTGCAAGAACAATAGGAAAAACGATTTTGACGACCCTCAAATTTTTTATTTTTGTTTTGTTAGGATAGAGCTTGTCTTGCTTTTTCATGTTGATCTTTAATTCCCTTTCGCTGACCGTTAGGTTGACAACCAAAGGAATAATTACGGGGACTAAAGCCATATAGGAATATGCTGCAATAGCAATCGGTCCTAACAAATCAGGAGCTAAAATAATGGCGGTATAAATAGCCGTCGGTCCATCTGCTCCTCCAATGATGCCCAAAGCGCCTGCTTCTTGCGGTGTAAAACCTAATAAGACTGCTGAAATCAATACTGTAAAAATGCCAATTTGAGCAGCAGCTCCAAAAAATGCCAAACGTAGGTTTCGAAGCATAGGTCCAAAGTCAGTCATAGCTCCAACACCCATAAAAATTAAAGGAGGTAATAGACCTGTTTTTATGAGGGCATAGTATAACATATTCATGATGCCATGATCTTTAGCTATTTCTATAAGCGTAAGATGTGCAATATTATTTACAGAATTGGATGGCGTAACTGCCATATTTCCTCCAGGAAAATTAGCAAGCAATACGCCAAATGCTATTGGTACTAAAAGAAGGGGTTCATATCTTTTTTTGATTCCTAAGTACAATAAACCAAAAGCAATTAACAACATTAAGATTGTGCCTGGCGATTGAAATAATTCGCCGAAGGCAGTCATATCATAGAGTTTTTGTAAAATATCCATATTGTCCCTTTGAATTCGGGCGAGTTCTAAAGGTGAAAGATTTTAAAGACTTCCACGTTTTATCCCACTATTTCAACCTAATAATTACATCATCTTCTTCTACATCAGAACCGTGATTCGCAGTGATTTCAGCCACTTCACCGTCTTGCTCGGCAGTAATGGCATTATATACCTTCATTGCTTCTATATAGGCAATGGTATCTCCTTTATTAATTTTTTGACCAACCACAATTCCTTTTTCTGATGATTCCTTGGTTAAGAAAAATTTACCTTCTAAGGGTGCCAATACTTCAAAAGAACTAGTTGAGCCATTATTATTAGATAGGGTAGAGTCCATCCCTGCATCAGCATCATCATAAGAAACAGATACCTTAAAATGCTCACCATTTACATTGATATTTAATGTTTTTGGCTGCAAATCATAATGGGTAGGAGAAGGCGTATTTGGTACTTTTGGAGGTAAATTAACCATGGAAACTTGGGTAGTTTCGGCGGAACGTCTTTTTTCTAAATCAGCTAAGAAATCATCTTTTGCTTTTCCAGATTTGTAATTTTCATATTGTGGTGGATGCATTGCATATTCAAATAATTCCTCATCATCATCACCAAAATCCCAACCTTTTTCTTCCATTTTTCCAGCGAACAGTTCTAATTCATCCGGGTATAAACTTTGAGGATTGCCGTAAAAGAAATCTCGGTTTTGTTCGTTTGCTAATTTTTGAATCTCTTCGCCTATTTGTCCAGGCAAACTACCAGATCTGCCCAAAATCATACCCCATGTATTTTCATCAATCAATCCCCACCGATTTTTTCCCTTCAACATATCTTGAACATTCCTCATGGCAATATTTTTTACATATTGACTAAATGGAGTCACTAAAGGTGGGTATCCTAATCTTGGCCATACATATTTTACTTCATCAAAAAGCTTAATTAAAAGGTCATCTTGACTAATGGATTTCTTTCCTTTTTTTGCTAAACCTTTGTTTACAGAAGCTAAATTTTTCTCCAAATCTGCCATTAAACTTCCCATCATGCCTCCAGGTAAGCCTGGGGCAATCAATAGAGAATTCATATAGCGATTTTGTTTATTAATATATAAACCTAACCATTCGTCAATAAATTCTTGAGTGAGTGACCGAACTTGCATATAGGCTTGCATATTGATCTCAGGCAATTTGAAACCAGCATCTTTTAGCATTTCATGAATGGTCAATAAATCGGCATGCCCTGTTCCCCAAGAAAGTGGTTCCATCCCAACATCAATGATATCAGCACCATTACGTGCAGCTTCTAAAGATGTTGCCACAGAAAAACCAGGTGTAGAATGACCATGATATTGGATAATGATTTTCGGATGGCGCGCTCTAATGCCTTTTATGATTTTTCCGACTGAAACAGGGCGCCCAATTCCAGCCATGTCCTTTATACATATTTCTTCAGCTCCTTTTTCAATATATTTGTCGGCTAACTCAATATAATAATCAACTGTGTGAACAGGCGAAAATGTCAAGCTTAATGCCCCTTGTGCAATCATTCCCCCTTTTTTGGCAAACTTGAATGAATTCTCCAAATTTTGTGGATTATTCAACCCATCAAATGAACGAGAGATATCTGTTCCTTGAATTTTTTTAATTTTAAACATCATCTCCCGAACGTCTGCAGGAACTGGATTCATGCGAATCCCATTCAACCCACGCTCCAACATTTGGGTTTGAATACCAGCATCATTAAAAGCCTGAGTCCATTCTCGGACTGAACGATTGGGGTTTTCTCCATACAATAAATTAATTTGCTCGAATCCACCACCATTTGTTTCTACTCTAGCAAAACAGCCCATATCAACAATAGGCTGAGCCACTTTTACTAATTGGTCTACTCTTGGCATATATTTTCCTGAAGATTGCCACATATCTCGGTAGACCAAACACAATTTTATTTCTCTTGCCATTATTATATTATTTAATAGCCTAGTGAGCTATTGAGTTTACGATATAACCAATAACCTAGACTAGCTTTTTTCAATTTTATTAATTTTTCCTTTTCCTTTTGTAATAACATCCACAGCAGCAACGATTGCAGCCATTTTTGAGGAGTCTAGATCCGTATTTATGATAGGTGTTTTAGAAACGGAAGAGGGATTGATAGAGGTTTCAGGAAAGTATTTATTGACTATTCTGATGATGATATTACCTGAAAATACAACTAAGGATAATATGACAAAAACCGTAATCATACCTACGGCTAATACTATTAAGGCTGTACTTAGTGGTTCGTTCATTTTAATTTGGTTAAGACTTAATTTCTAAATGGTCAATAAGGAAAGGTGGCAAATTTAAGAAAATGCCGTTAAAGAAAATGTGGCAGCCAAAATGATTTGCACAATCGTATTATGAAGTAAGAAAAGCTTTACAAATTTTTCAATAATACTTTTCCTTTATTGTAAATTTTACACATAGGGATTCAAAAATTTTGAAAAAACGTTATTCAAATTCATCTTTGCGAACTTTTTACTGTTGGTAGTTATTAAATCTTAGTTTATGATTCCAACATTACTAATTTCCAATAATAAATAATGAGAGTCTTTAAATTCGGTGGGGCTTCTGTAAAGGATCCAGAAGCAGTTAGAAATGTTACAAATATTCTTCAAAATTATAAATCTGATTCAATTGTAATTGTGATCTCTGCCATGGGAAAAACTACCAATGGTTTAGAAAGAGTCGTCAATGCGCATGCCAACCAAACAGGGAAAGCAGTGGAGTATTTGGATGAAATCAAAGCCGTGCACTATCAAATGATAGATGAATTATTTGAAGAACCCGAACCAGTTAAAGCATCGATCAATGATATTTTTGTAGAAGCAGATTGGGTTTTAGAAGAAGAAGTACATCCAGATTATGACTTTATGTATGATCAACTGGTTTCGGTTGGTGAATTGGTGTCTTCTAAAATCGTTTCATCTTATTTAAATCAAGTTAATTTGCCCGCTCAATGGTTAGATGCTAGAGACATCATTGTGACAGATAATATTTATCGACAAGCTGGAGTACAATGGGAGGAAACCGTTGAAAACGCCAAAAATAAAGCACAACCTATGCTTGAAAAAGGTGGTTTTGTTATAACCCAGGGGTTTATTGGTACTACTTCTGAGAATTTCACAACGACCCTCGGAAGAGAAGGATCCGATTATACGGCAGCCATTTTTTCTTATTGTTTAGATGCAGAGGATATGACGATTTGGAAGGATGTTCCTGGAGTCTTGACTGCGGATCCAAGGAAGTTTGACTATGTAACTAAACTAGATAAGCTTTCTTATCGGGAAGCCATCGAGATGACTTACTATGGAGCAAAGGTGATCCATCCAAAAACTATCAAACCATTACAAAATAAGAACATTTCACTTTATGTGAAATCATTTATCGATCCAAAGGGTACGGGTACATTGATTTCGAGTGCGGTTGAAGATAACTACCCTCCGATGGTTGCCATCGAAGAAAATCAAGCACTCTTAAATATCTCAACGAAGGACTTTTCTTTTGTGGCAGAACACCACATGAGCTATTTATTTAAAAAAATCGCTGAAACCCGTTTACAAGTTCAAATGATGCAAAATACAGCTATTAGTTTTGCTATTTGTGTAACTAATGTAGATGGGAAAGTAGAAAAATTCACTAAAAGTATTGCTAAAGACTTTAATGTGGATATTGATTATGGCTTAGAATTAATAACTGTTAGGCACTATCAAAAAGACATTTTAGATAATCTTCGTGAAGGAAAAATTATCTTGTTGGAAGAAAGAATTCGGAAGACCGTTCAAATGGTCGTAAAGGATGTCCCAGTCATGAAAAGAAAAAAGAAGACAAATTAGTTTTATGGGAACGTGACTATTAAATTGTCATAAGTAACGAGTAAAGAATAACTCCATCATTTCACCGATCATCTTTTGTCCTAATCCGTCGTTATTTTTTTCAGCAATAGCTTGGGCTATTCCTTCAAAAAATGCCTAGGGTTAATACGAAACCTGTATCTCCAAATGGCGGACTTATTTTTTGCTCATTACTAAGGGAGTTATTTTTCTAATAGATTTTAGGATAATTTAGAGCTTGGTTCCTATGGCTTCATTATTGTCTTTAAGTAAGAGAGCAATATTAAGTTTAGAATTTGAATAAAATACACCATCCTAATATTTTTACTATTTTTAAATTTGGGGTCGGAAATTAATGAAGCATATATGAATAAGTGTATTTTTTTTAAATGTATTCAGCGCCTTTCCGAAAATTTCATTCAAAAATCACCTGACTAAATTAACATATGGCATTAGCTCAAATAAAAGAAGAATCAAAAGAGAAGCACTTTAAATTTAGGGAATTAAAGGTTTATGCATCCACTGAATGGCTCGCCGACAATAAAAAGAAATATCGACAGGTTTTTGACCGTATTAATTTGTCTTATATCTATGCTGAAGTTTCATTTTATAATAAAAAATATGATGTCGAGGATTGGGAAGTAGAGGTTGAATTGAGGTGCTATTCATTAAATAAAGGTCGCAAAGAATTATGTATTTTACCATTCAAGCGTAAGGTGAGTCGACACGACAATATAGTATATGTGAGAGAAGGATGGGGAAATAAGAATACAGGAACATTTTGGAAAAAAGGAACTTATTATTGGGAAGCATGGATAGAAGGAGAGAAACAAGGGTCAAAATATTTTTATATAGAGGAACCTGCACCTTCAGGTGAGTTCAAACCTGATACAAATCCTTATTGCCAAGTCCAATCTATCCGTTTATATGAAGGTGCTTATGACGATGTCGTAGAAGATGATCGAATATATCTTAGAAATTTTAGCGCCGAAGAAACCCGATATATTTATGCAGAAATTACCCTAAAAGATATTTACGAAGGTCGTAATTGGCAGTGTGAGTTATTTGTCAAGTTTTATAATGATTCGAGAGAATTAAAAGGACAGGTAGTTCGCCTTCAAAGAGTAGAAAAAAATAAGGATACCAATCTGTTTACAATATCTGCTGGATGGGGATCTAATGTTAAAGGATCGTGGCGTAAGGATCGATATACTTGTGAAATAATTTTCATGGACAAATTGTTGGCGGTTATTCCTTTTAATTTGGATGATGATTTTGAAGAAGGGTTAGCTCCAGTCTTTTTTCCTGATAAAAGGGTCCCATTGCTTTTTGATAATGATGAGGACGTTAATGCGACCTTTGAGGAATTGATGGGAAAATTGGATAGTTTGATTGGTCTCAATGATATCAAACAAAAAGTTCGAGACCATGCGAGATATTTGCAATTTTTGAAACTAAGAAAAGAGAATGGATTTGATGAGGAAGAATCAATAAATATACATTCTGTTTTTATTGGTAATCCAGGAACTGGAAAAACAACAGTTGCTAATATGATGGGCAGGCTCTATCGAAAAATGGGTCTTCTTTCTCAAGGGCATGTTCATGAGGTTGATAGATCTGATTTAGTTGGTGAATATATAGGTCAAACGGCTCCTAAAGTTAAGGAAGCAATTGAGACAGCAAGAGGAGGTGTGTTATTTATCGATGAAGCCTATTCCTTAGCTCGGTCAAAATCGGATAATAAAGACTTTGGTCGAGAGGTCATTGAAATATTAGTTAAAGAATTGTCTAACGGTATTGGAGATTTAGCCATCATCGTTGCTGGTTATCCAGATGAGATGAAAAACTTTTTAGACTCAAATCCAGGTCTGAAATCTAGGTTTAAATTCTTTTTCGAATTTTCAGATTATTTACCTCAAGAGTTGTCAAAAATTGCCGGTTATGCCTGTGCTGAAAAAGAGGTGATCTTAACCGATGAAGCTCAAATAAAGGTAGATGAAATTATCTTAGATGCTTATAGAAATCGGGATAAAACATTTGGGAATGCTCGATTTGTCCACGACATTATTGAAAAATCAAAAATTAATTTGGGATTGAGGGTGATGTCTCATGAAAAACCTGAGGAGTTGCCAAAAGAGCTGTTAGAGGTTATTGAGGTGGAAGATGTTGCAAAACCTGATTTGATGATCACAAAAGAAATGCCTCATATACCTATTGATGAAGAATTGCTAGAAATGGCTTTAAATGAACTCAATAAATTAATAGGTTTAGAAAAGGTTAAAGAGCAGATACGAGAGTTGGTACATTTAGTTAGGTACTATCAAGAGATGAATAAAGATGTTTTGAATAGTTTCTATTTGCATACCGTTTTTGTAGGGAATCCAGGTACAGGAAAGACGACAGTTGCACGGATTTTGGCTAAAATATATAAAGCTCTTGGCGTATTAGAAAGAGGTCATATGGTAGAAACTGATCGGCAGGGCATGGTTGCTGGATATGTCGGTCAAACGGCTACTAAAACGGATAAAAAGATTACAGAGGCAATGGGCGGCGTTTTGTTCATTGATGAAGCTTATGCTTTGACAAGAAGTACTGGAAATCAGCGTGGAGATTTTGGAGACGAAGCTATTCAGACATTATTAAAAAGGATGGAGGATAAAAGAGGGCAATTTTTCGTCTTTGTTGCTGGTTATCCAGACAACATGGAATCTTTTTTGAAAGCCAATCCAGGATTAAGTTCAAGGTTCGATAAGATTTTGAAGTTCGAGGATTATTCTTCTCATGATTTGCTAAAAATAGCCCTATTAATGTTTGATGAAGAAGGATTTATTGCTTCTCCAAAAGCCGAGGAATATCTGACGGATTATCTCGATTACATGTATAATTATCGCGATAAGTATTTTGGGAATGCTCGTTTTATTAGACAGACTGTTGTTGAAGTTATCAAAAATCAAAACTTAAGATTGGCAGCTCTAACGATTGAAGAACGTGAAAATATTTCCTCTAATATTATCTCTCTTGAGGATGTTTCGACCTTTAAAAAAGATGCCAATAGTTTAGTCTTTTCTAAAAAAGGAATTGGCTTTAAACGGCAATCTTCTGAGGGAAAATAGGGAGAATCAAAAGTAAGCGTTCGGGGATCTGGTATATAATTGGATTGTTTTTATTTTCTTGATTAAGGGAGGAGGAAAAATATAACCAAAAACGATCGTTTTTAATTGATTCATTAAAGGTGTCCCTTTCCTTCTAATTAGTAAATTTGGGGGAACTAAAATATAACGGACCATGAACGGAGTACTATTTCGCTATAAGTTTAATCTATATTACGAGAATAATAAGTTGTCCCGACTTAAGCATATATTGACCAACTTGGAACGATTTTTTTTGTTTTTATTTATATATTTTTTATTTATTCCTTTCAATTTAGAGGCTCAAAATCCAATTAGAGAATTTCGGGGAGTTTGGGTGGCTTCTGTTGCGAATATTGACTTTCCTGAAAGAAAAGGTCTAAACCCCAATACCATAAAAAGTGATTGGCAAGAGCTCGTAGAGTTTTATTCAGAGAGAAATTTTAACGCCTTAATTACTCAAATTCGGCCTGTTTCAGATGCTTTCTATCCTTCCAAATTGGCTCCTTGGTCAGCTTATTTAACTGGAAGTCAAGGGTACAATCCAGATAAAGATTTTGATCCACTAGCAATGATGATTGATGAAACTCATAAAAAAGGATTGGAGTTTCACGCTTGGTTGAATCCTTACAGGGCAACGATGACATTGGACACGACCAAACTGGGTAAAACGCATCCTTTTCGAATTCATCCAGAATGGGCAATCAAATATGGGAATAAATGGTATTTAAATCCTGGCTTGCCTGAGGTACGTAATTATATCACTGAAATTATTGAAGAATTATTAATCAATTACGATATTGATGCCATTCATTTTGATGATTACTTCTATCCTTATAAAATTGCTGGTGAAGGATTTCCAGATACCCTAGATTTTCAAAAATTAGGATTTGGTTTTTTTAGTATCGATGACTGGAGAAGGCATAATGTTGACCTAATAATTGAACAAATTTCAAATAAAATTAGCGCAATCTCGCCACATGTTAAATTTGGAATTTCTCCATTTGGGGTATGGAGAAACCAAGATAAAGATCCTGTTAATGGTTCCGAATCAAAAGCTGGTCAAACCTCTTATGATGATCTTTTTGCTGACGTATTGAAATGGATGGAGGAAGGCTGGATCGACTATCTTGCTCCTCAATTATATTGGCATATTGGATATCCTCCTGCAGACTACAAAAAATTGATTGATTGGTGGAATGATCACAGTTATGATCGTCCAATATACGTAGGATTGGGCGCCTATAAAATTGCCGACAATGCAGAACAAGCTTGGTACTCAGCCAATGAAATGCCTAAGCAAATAAGACTGAGTCGTCAAATGGAGAATGTTTCTGGAAATATTTATTTTAGTTCAAAATCGCTTCGAAAGAGCCCATTGGGAATAACTGATTCTTTAAGTCATAATTATTATAAATCGAAAGCGTTAATGCCTCCAATACTTCATCTAGATTTGGAAGAAATGGCATCCCCTAATCTTCATAAAATAAAAATGAAAAAGGGGAAAATACATTTGAATTGGAGCCGATCGGATAAAGACAAGGAAAAAGCCTACTGTGCCGTATATCGATTTGAAGATTCAAAGCCAGGTGAATTTAGAGCAAAAAACATTTTAGCAATTCTCCCAATATCTGAGAAAAAAAACTGGAAGTTCACTGATGATACTTTTGTAAAGGGAAAAACCTACTCATACGTTGTATCCATATTAAATCGAGCCCATGTTGAAAGTGACTTGAGTAATTATCGGACGGTAAAAATTAAATCGGCAGGTATAAAAAGAATTAGATAGGATAATTTTTTTTATTTGTTAAATACTAGTTTGCATATTTGGAATTTCCTCATGATATTTAGCCAAAATAATATCTAATATGACTAAGAGAGAGATTAAGACTGGATCCGTTCTTTTGGCAGAACCCTTTATGTTTGATTCAAATTTCAAGCGTTCTGCTATTTTGTTGTGTGAGCATAATGAAGAAGGGAGTATTGGTTTTATTTTGAATAAAGAGTTAGATATGCAGGTGGATGAATTGATTGCTGATTTCCCTTCATTTGATGGAAAAGTGTTTTTTGGTGGACCAGTTCAAACGGATACGATTCATTATATTCATAATGTAGGAAATCTATTGGAGGATAGTGTTAAGGTGGTTCCAGGTGTTTATTGGGGTGGTGATTTTGAAAAATTGAAATTTTTGATACAATCTGACATGATAAAGCCACATAATATTCGGTTTTTCGTTGGTTATTCAGGTTGGTCAGATGGTCAATTAGGAGATGAATTGGAATGGGGTTCATGGGTTGTTGCTAATATGTTTGCCAATTATATTTTCAAAGACAAACCCAAAAAACTTTGGAAAAGAATAATGAATAATAAGGGAGATGTTTTTTCGGTAATCGCCCAAATGTCCGAAAGCATTGATTGGAATTAATAACCATTATTCCAAATTTTCACTTCTTGGCTGAACGATTTCTTTTTCATTTTTGTAATTAGCTTCGATAAATGAAAGTGACCCCTGAGTCACTTTTTCTGGTTATAAAAAGCAATAATGGCAAAATTAAAAATAAGAGGAAAAGACTTAATAAAATTAGGTTATCCAGAAGGGCGAGCAATCGGCATGGCTGTAAACATGATGTTGAAACATTTCAAAAGATCTAGCCTCAAAGATGTTTTAGAAATATTGAAAAAAATATTAGAGCATCCTGATCTTTATTTGGATGATGACGTTTTAGGAAGAATCGCTGCTGAGTTGATTGAAAAACCTGAATCAGAGAACCAAGAGATTCCACTCTCTGATGAATCTATTACTTACAAAATATACGGTGCTCAAGGAATTGAACCCGGAGCATCTAAGCAAATGGACACAGCAATGCGCCTTCCAGTTACTAGAAAGGGTGCCTTGATGCCAGATGCTCATCAAGGTTACGGACTCCCAATTGGTGGGGTATTAGCAACAGAAAATGCTATAATTCCTTATGGAGTAGGTATGGATATTGGTTGTCGGATGGCATTAACGATTTATGATCTTTCTCCAGGTTTTTTGAAAAGAGAGCGACATCAATTGAAAACCATTTTGAAGGATAATACAAAATTTGGATTCAATTCATTTGATAAGCCAATGGATGATGCCATTTTTGAACGAAAGGAATTTAAGGAAATTCCATTCGTTTCAGGTTTGAAGTCAAAAGCATTTTCTCAAATAGGAAGCTCAGGATCCGGTAATCACTTTGTTGAATTTGGAGTAGTTGAAATCACGGATGCTGAAAATGAATTTGGGCTACCAGTTGGTGAATATGTTGGAATCCTTTCCCATTCTGGATCTCGTGGTTTTGGAGCAAATATCGCGAGGCATTACACCAAATTGGCTATGGAAAAATGTCTTTTGCCAAAAGAGGCTAAAAATTTGGCTTGGCTTGATTTAGATACGGAAGCGGGCCAAGAATATTGGTTAGCGATGAATTTGGCAGGTGATTATGCTTCAGCGTGTCATGATCATATTCACCATAGATTGTCAAAAGCATTAGGTGAAAATCATATTGCTAAGATTGAAAATCACCACAATTTTGCATGGAAAGAGAAATTAGAAGATGGAAGAGATGTTGTTGTTCATCGAAAGGGAGCGACACCTGCAGGGAAAGGTGTTTTGGGCATTATTCCAGGTTCGATGACCGCTCCAGGATTTATCGTTCGCGGGAAGGGGAATATCACCTCTTTAAATTCAGCTTCGCATGGAGCCGGGCGTCTTATGTCAAGAACTAAAGCCAAGAACTCGATCACTGCGAGTGAACTAAAAAAAATCCTGAAAAATGAAGGGGTAGATTTGATTGGAGGAGGCTTGGATGAAGCGCCCATTGCTTATAAAAATATTCATGAAGTGATGAAGGCTCAAAATGACCTTGTTGATGTTTTAGGTAAATTTTTTCCAAAAATCGTAAGAATGGCAAAATAAGCTCCTCTAATTTAGAATTTAAAATAAATGCTACATTGGCGACAAGCCCAAGGTGGCATTTTTATTTTCACTCCGTATTTATAGGTAATTTTGAAAATTATTCGTTCTTTGCCTTGACATTCAAATTTTGAATGCTAAGTAAAACATAGCCTCTCTTAAACTTCTATTTTTATTACATCCTTTTGGCCAAACGCTAATTTTATGAAGCAAATATTGACTTTTTCTTTTTTACTACTTACAGTTGCTCTTTATGCTCAACCAGGGAATGATGATTGTAGTGGCATTATCGATTTAGGTGTTGCGCCTTTTTGTGACGACATGATGCTGTTCAACAATGTTGGTGCAACTCAAAGCGACATTGGTACAGACGATAATCCTTTTTGTTGGGTTGATGAACCCGATAGGGATGTATGGTTTCAGTTCACTGCAGTTGATACCATCCTTGATTATTCTATAAAAGTAACGGGCTGTCCAGATCCTGCTTTAGGTTTGTCTCCAATTTCTAATCCTCAAATAGCGATTTATCGAGGGGATATTTGTGCGGTTGACGAGTTGGTTTTATTGGACTGCGCCCCAAGTATGGCCATGCCTGGCAGTAGTGAAGTAGAATTACTCCCTCCAGCTCTTACACCTGGAATTACATATTATTTAAGAATCAATGATTGGTCGTCTACAGGTATAACCAATGAAGGTACATTTAAATTATGCATTGACAAAAAGGAAATTTTAGTAACTATTGATGAAGGTGGATCAACCGAATGTAGTGGACAGTTGACCGATTCTGGAGGTATGGATGAAGATTATGGCAATAATGAAAATCATATTTTTACGATCTGTCCAGATCAACCCCATGCTTGTTTAAATTTTACTTTGGACTACTATAATATTGAAAATACATCAGATCAAATTTTATTTTTTGATGGGTCGGATATTACTGGGATGCCTATAGGTGGATTAGATGGAAGTGGTTTCGCATTGGAAACAAATGGTGGAGTTTGCTTTCAAACCTTTGCGACTAGTGGCTGTATGACAGTGCAGTTTATTTCTGATGGGTCAAATACTTTTGAAGGCTTTAGCGGTTTTTGGGAATGTTCTGCAGAGCCTTGTGATTACCCCGAACTTATTTCCGTAGATGCAAATATTACTAATCAAACCATCGTAGATAATATTGCAACGGATCAAACTACCGTAACCATTGATACCATAATTTGTGAATTGGGTGCTATTGGAACTTTTACAGCTGATGAGTCTAATATTGGTTTGGACAAAGGGCTTTTAATAACCAGCGGAAGTGCTCAAAATACAGTTAATCCTGGAACTTTTTTCACAAGCACTAGCAATAACTTGCCGGGTGATGATGATTTAGATTATTTGTCTACAATTGATGGAAATGGCACTTTTTCTGCTGATGCCTGCATTATTGAATTAGATGTTTTTGTGAAAACAGATGAATTAACATTCGAATACGTTTTCGGATCGGAAGAATATCCTGAATTTGTGAACACTAATTTCAATGACATTTTTGCCTTTTTGGTATCTGGCCCTGGAATAATGGGGGATCCTAATATGAATGACCAATTAAATATTGCCACATTGCCTGATGGAAATAATACCCTTATTCAAATTAATAGTGTAAATAGTTCTTTGAATTGGGAGTATTATAGAAATAACGAAAATGGAGCGAGTGTGGCTTATGATGGATTGACTTCAGATTATTTGGGCGTAAAAAAGAGTTTGACTGCGCGAACAGATGTAGAACCATGTAATACTTATCATCTAAAAATTGCGGTAGCGGATAGAGGTGGAACTGATCCACAATTTTTGGATAGAATTTATGATTCGGGGGTATTTATGTCAGAGGTTAAAGGAGGAACTCACTCTATTGATGTAAACTATTTTTCTGGAATTGATTATTTAGTAGAAGAGTGTACACTAGTGCCTGATGAAATTATTATCTCGATTGGTGAGCCAAAAGATGAATCACCCGTGGCCACACGGCAGCTTTCATCGTCTCGCCGTAACCCCGCGGAGGGGTGCGTGGCACGCGGGGAGCCGATGGCATCGCCAACTTGCCCGGCCGCAGACACAAGCTGTGCCTCGCTGCTCCGCACAACATCACTTGGCATGCTCGCTCGTGCTTGCAGTGGCTGCGCAGAAGGACCAGGCACTTGGGCTGCTGTTGCCGTGCCCCACGGGCGGCCTCTCGGACGCAAACTCCGCGGAATACCCCGCCATCGGAGCCGCTGGAGCGGTTGGGTCCGCGATCGACGCGGGCGATGTCGGCGGCACTGCGACTGCGGCAGGCGGAGGTTGCACT
>JANSWP010000011.1 GCA_024743405.1 Bacteroidota bacterium | reverse complement strand
TCTTCGTTAAAAAGGTCTCCCAGAGCTTTTTTGCTGCGCACCACTGCGTTCATAAATACAATACCTTAATCGACATCGTATCCAAGAATCCAAATCCTTAAACTTCTGAAAACCAGTGGCATGTTTGAAATAATTCACCCATCCAACCATTAGTTTATTCAGTCGTTCAATGCGCTCATCAAAGGGAATTGGACTAGTTTTGCGTGTAATGATTTTGATTTTCTCTTTGAGCCTTTGCCAACTTTTCTTAGCTATTGAAAGTCGGTATTTGCCTCGGTCGCCCTTTTTGTACGAAGACACAGATGCTGAACCGTTGGTGCCAAGCAAAAAAAGAGAAAAAACATTGCGAAATTAAATAATAAACTTTAAATTTGTACGTAAAAAATAATACGTATGAATAACAAACTAACATTGTCAATCAATCAAATAGTGATTGAAGAAGCAAAAAGATATGCCAAATCAAGTGGTAAAAGCTTATCGAGTATCGTAGAAGAATATCTCAAATCACTTGCCTTAAAGGAAGAAAATAACAAGAAAAAATCATCCTTAAAAATCGTAAGAGAACTAAAAGGGTCTGTAAAAATTCCAGAAGATTTTACCTCTTATAAAGAAATACTACAAGACGCACTTGTTGAAAAATACTTAGGCAAATGAAAAAACTCTTTATAGACTCTGATATCCTACTTGATTTACTGCTTGATAGAGAACCGTTTTCAGAAGACACGGCTACTTTAATAGAAAAGTCTATTGAAACAGGAGTTAAATTATATAGCTCGCTCTTGAGTATCGCCAATATGCATTACATAATTGGGCGACTCGAAAATAAGAATAAAGCAGACCAGAAAATACAAAAGATACTAAAAATAATAAGTATAGAAAACTTAGGTCAATCAGTAATAGATAAAGCTATGAAATCAAAATTTAAAGACTTTGAAGATAGTCTCCAAAATTTCTGTGCGGTTGAATCAGAACATGAAATAATCATCACTCGCAATACGAGAGATTATAAGGAAAGTGAATTATCGATATTTACACCGAGGGAGTATTTGGCAAAAATAAAAAATGAATAAAAGAAGCCAGGCACATACAATCCATCAGCGATCAGTCGCCCCAAAAAGGGCGACCGCCGCCGATGGGAGGCCGTTCAAAGCTAGTTCAATTACCTTTTGCTCAATGGCACTTAAATAATTATTAATAGAATTAGCTAAATTAGAAGTATTCTTGACTTTATGCTGCTTAGAATCCTAATGTGCAAGATTTATAAAGAAGCCGGTTGAAAAATGACGTTGGATTTTATTAATGGTAATTCTTCCATAAATAGGAGCTTGCTTTCTAGCATTGACTTTTGACCTGTATAGAAAAAAGAGAAGCTTAACATTGAATTTCATAACAAACTTGAAGTTATGAATCCAAAAATCAACAAATTAGGTAAGATACCAATTTAGATACCAATAAATTTCAATTAACTAATAAAAGAAATAAAAAAATCCCACTAAATTCAATGAATTAGCAGGATTTATAATTCTGAGGTAGCGCGAGGCGGGCTTGAACCGCCGACCTCGGGATTATGAATCACGCGCTCTAACCAGCTGAGCTACCGCGCCACTTTTTCACGCTTTTTTCTAAGCGGCTGCAAATATCGTATTTTTGAATTTTATTCCCAAAATAATTCTATTGTTATTTTAAGAAATTTAATCAAGAAATACATTTACTCTTTCTAAACCAGTTTTAGCTTGATGGTGAAGCCCAGTTTTATGTTCATCTGGTTTAATATCTGTACACAATTGGAAAGCATTTTTTGCGGCTTCATAATTACCCTCAGCTTCGTAGATATGCCCTTTTTCTAGGGCTGCTCGACAAGCAAAATACCATTTTTCATGTCTTCCTTCATCAATCGTTTTTTGATAATTTCTGAGTGCATCAAAGTGCCGCTTTAATTTATGTGCCGTTCTACCTAATCGATAAGAATATTCCAATTTTTCTTTTTTTGATTTAAAATCAGCAGTTGAATTTTCAGCCAGTATGCTATAAGCTCTTTCAAAGTATCCACCATCAAACAATAGTCGTGCTTTTAATAAAGCTATATTAGGAACTTCGCCTGATTTCGCCTCGTTTTGTGCGCTTTTATCATTACCAACTATTGTATAACCTTTTGATAAACATTGGCTTACATAAAAATCATAATCACTTTTCTTCTCTTTAATTAAACTGTGCCAAGCTAATTTTTGATAGGCATCTTTTATAAAGTTTTTTCCAGAAAAATCGCTCAAATACTTATGCAGATGTTGGCTCGCATCGCTGTCTAATCTTTGTAATTTAGCGATCCCTAACATGTAATCTAAATAGGGAAAAGGAAAATAGGCACTCCCTTTAGGACGATTTTGTAAAATTTGAATTGCCTCTTCTCCTCTATCCGTTCGCATTGCTACATTTGCCATGACAAAACAAGCCATCAAACTTTTTCTAGGGTTTAGTTTACCAGTATTAATGGTACGCCAAGCTTCGCTTTTGTCATTGCCTAAATGCAATAATAAATATCCATATAAAACATAGGTTTCTTCTTCGTAAATAAATTCATTTTCACGAGAATAATTGACTACTTCCTGAAGCTCTTTTTTGCCTTGAGATATCGTACCTTCCATTTGTGTTAGCAACCTAACGGCCCAATTGTAATTATCGGGAATGGTGCCTACCATGGCATGCAAAATCCCAATATCCTTTTTGTTCGGCATAAAATCAGGAAACTTCTCGGTATTCTCTTTCAACAATTTAAAGGCCTTATTCACTTCAAAAAAAGCAGTACTATATTCTTCAAATTTTAATCGAGCTAATGCCCAATGCAATCGAATATCTGCTTGTAAATAAAGGTAAAAGGGTGAGTTTTTATCTCCCGATTCAATAATCTCTAAGCGTCTATTCTTATTTTTCTCAAGTCTTTCAAACTCTGTCTCATTTTCATTAATATAAACTCTAAAAAAATCAATATAATTTTCGATATGATATACAATTAAATTTTCAGGGTCATTAATTTTTAAGTAAGCTATTTCAGAATATGCTTCATCAAAACGAAGGCTCAAAACGAGGGAATACGCTTTTTTTGCTGCAGGTGTCCATTCAAATCTTTTGGAAGCAAAACAGGTGACCGAAAATAAAAAAACAAGAATAAAACAAATATTTATTTTCATCCAAGTCGAGGTTTAATAACGCTGATAAAATCAGAAAAGCCTTGAGGAATATCCTCAAGGCTTTCAGTATAGTAATAACGAGGTCATAAAAACACCAAAGGTTGTATTTATGCGTCCTTATTTACAGGTGGTTCTTTTCCTACCATTAAAATATCATCATCCACCAAAACACGTCCGCAGTGTTCGCAAGCAATAATCTTTTTGCGCATTCCTAATTCTAATTGCTGTTGAGGTGGAATTTTATTAAAACAACCTCCACAAGAATTTCTAGAAACAGTCACTACAGAAAGTCCATTTCTATATGACTTTCTCACTTTATCATAAGCTTTCAAAAGCCGATCTTCAATTTTCTTTCTTGCTCGATCTGATTTTCTCTTTAACTTCTCTTCTTCTTTAGTCGTTTTTTCAATAATCTTTTTCAACTCTTCCTGCTTAGCCACCAAATTTTCTTTCTTAGCATCTAAACGACTCTTGGAAGCTTCAAGGGTACCTTGTTTCGCTTCTAAAACTTGTTTTGCCTCTCTAATTCTTTTTTCAGCTAATTGAATCTCCAAATCTTGTAATTCAATTTCTTTAGACAATGCATCGTGCTCTCTGTTATTTCGCACATTGTCCATTTGCTTTTTGTAGCGCTCAATTAAAGCATTGGATTCCAAAATAGTCATATTGTATCGGCTCAACTCGCCTTCAACATCTTCAACGCTATTTTGTAATTTCCGCAATCGAGTTTCTAAACCAATAATTTCATCCTCTAAGTCTCGAACTTCCATAGGTAATTCTCCCTTCAATATCTCAACTTCATCAGTTTGAGAATCAACCAATTGCAATTCATAAAGTAACTTAAGTTTTTCGGCTACGGTTAGTTCTTTTGCCATACTTTTTTAATCTATTTTTTAATGTTTAACCCTAAAGTATTTTTGAGATATATAATTAACACACCAATACTAGAACGGTTTAACAAAGATAACTGACTGGATTGGTATTAACTTTTGTCAAATGGACCGCAAAATTAGGAAATTTTTGTGATATTAAGTCATGAAGTAGGTTGATTGTGAATTGTTCACTCTCATAATGTCCTATATCAGCAATAATTATTTTTCCATCTGCATCAAAAAACTCGTGATATTTATAGTCAGCTGTAATAAATATATCTGCCTTTTGAGCCATTGCATTTCGCAATAAAAATCCTCCAGAGCCTCCACAAAGGGCAACTTTCTGTATCTCCTTACCTCTTAGTTTTGTGTATTTTATACAGCCAACGTCCATTTGTTTTTTCAAAAACTTCAAAAAATCTAGTTCTTTCATTGGTTTTACAAGGTCTCCTATCATTCCCGAACCTATTTCAAGATTAGTATTTTCAATAGAGAAAATATCGTAAATAGGAAACTCAAGTGGGTGATTCGACATCAATGCGTTCAAAATAGCTCCCTTCAAAACATTTGGGAAAGTGACTTCTAACCTTATGTGTGCTTCACTTTTTTTAGCAAAAGTACCAACTCCCAAAGAAGCATAACTTACATTATTGGACCCATTAACTTGTCCACCTCCGACTTCAAATAGTGCTTTCCGAAGTATTTCACTGTGAGTCGCTGGAACAACAGTTGATAGTTTATTCAATTTACCTTTTGGAGCCAAAATCTTCGTGTTTCTCAAATCAATTTTTTCGGCAATTTTTGCATTAACTCCACGATAGTAAACATTATCTAAGTTAGTGTGAATAGCATAAATCGCTATATCATTTTTTATTGCTTTCATCACTACCCTCTCTACATAACTTCGACCTGTAAATCGCTTTAAACCCTTAAAAACAATAGGATGATGAGCTACAACTAAATTACATTTCAGTGCAATTGCCTCTTCTATTATCTCCTCAATTGAATCTAAACAACATAAGACACCTGTCACCTCAGCTTCTTTATCTCCTACAATCAATCCAGCATTATCGTAACTTTCTTGATAGGCTGATGGAGCAATTGATTCCAAATACTGGATTATACTTTTTATTTTCATCATTGAATTTTCTTTAAATCAGAGAGGGGGAAATAAATATTTTTCCTCACTTTATTGATTGGTTCACCAATTTCATCATTTCACCAATTTTTTTGGGATTCAACCATCTTGTCACTACTACTAAATCATTTTCCTTATCAACAACGATAAAATTTCCGCCAAAACCAGCTGCATAAAATAACTTATCGGATAGTCCTTCCCATTTTCGATCTCCTCTATTTTGCCACCACATATACCCATAACTTTCATAAGCTGAAGATGATTGTTGAACCTGATCAACCCAATCTTTGGAAATCAATTGTTTTCCCCTCCAATTGCCATCTCTCAAAAAAAGCAATCCAAATCGAGCGTGATCTAAAGTATTAATAAATAAACCTCCACCTGAATGCCCACCCCCACTAACCGATTGCATCTTGAGTCCATCTACATTTACGAAACTATTTTCATAACCCCACCACCGCCAAGTGGTTGAAGCACCGATAGGGTCCATAATCTTTTCTTTTAAAACCATGGGTAAAGGCTTTCTCCATACTTGTAAAAGTGAATAAGCCAATACATTCACACGTACATCATTGTACTTATAATGAGTACCTGGCTCCTTAAATTGCCGGTATTTCCAATCATCTACTCCTCCTTCTCGTGGAGGTCTATCAGCCCAATCTTTCATACCAAAAAGGCTACCAGACCAGTCTGAAGACTGAGTTAAAAGATGATCCCAAGTGATCTTAGAGTTGTGCGCTCCGTCAAAAGTTCCATCCCAAACATAATCCCCCACCTTATCTTTCAAATCCTTTATCAGACCTTCTTCTAAAGCCAATCCACAAACAGTAGAAAGATAACTTTTGGTTACACTAAAAGTCATATCTACACGATTCAGATCACCCCACTTGGCAACGATATAACCGTTTTTCAAAATAAGCCCTGCTGGTCCTCCTCGTTTTTTAGTCTTCCCTGCAATATAATGGTAAGGCTCTCTTTGAAATCCTTTGAGAATGGCTATCCTTAAATCTTTTGCACCTTCATATTCGTTCTCGATAGCAAACTCAACTGCTTCCTTAAGCTTTTCTGGATCTAAACTTTGAGATTCTGCCGTTTTTTCCTCCCAAATATTTCTCGGAGGGAAATAATCACTTTGAGCATTTAATTGAAGGGAAATTAAGACTACTATTAAAAAAAGTAGATTGGTTTTATTCATTTATTTTATTTTTAAAGGAAAAGATAACACTTAATTTATTAACCCAAATAAGCTAAAAATTAAGCCCTTAAAGTTTAAACGAAAACTCTTCCTCATCTTACCAATATTAATGCAGAATGCTTTAGGATATTCATTTTCCCACCACTAAAAGTCCCAAGCCCCTCTTCATCAATCTTTCCATTTTGACAAATTATTTTCCAATTATGTGTGGGGATATCAATCATTTTCTTTTTAGTATTACCATTGAAATAAACTAATATCTCTTCCCATTTGTCTCCGTTTGCCCTTTCCGAGATTGAATAACCAATCAAATTATCTTCTTTTAGATCAAAAAACTTTAAATGCTTTTGAACAGCTTCAGTTGTCGTCATGCGAAAAGCAGGATGGTTTTTTCGCAATTGAATCAGTTTTTTGTAATATGCTACTACTTCCTGATTGTCTGATTTCCAATTCCAATCAATTTGATTGATTTCATCTGAGGATTCAAAAGAATTCTCGACGCCCTTTTTATGCCTCAACATTTCTACTCCTGCATGCAAAAAAGGTATTCCTTGGGAAGTTAAAACAATGGTATTGGCCAATTTATGCATCAATATCTTATCTGCTTTGGAAGCTTCTGGACAAGAGTTTTCTAATCTATCCCATAGTGTATGATTATCGTGACAAGAAACATAATTGATACATTGAGTAGGATTATTCGCCCATGGTTTTTTTGAATAATTGACCATTGAATAATCAACTTGAGGATGTTGAGTCGCACCAACAATTCCAAATTTGACACTCTCGTCCAAACCAGCTAAACCACTAATAAAAGCTTTTGCATCATTTGTAAAAACATGACCTTTTACACCATCTCTCATATCATCACTAAATGCAGCAACTCTTTTTAGCTCAAGCGTGTTTGCTTTCAAAGCTCTTAAAGAATCTGGCAAGGGCGAGCCACCAGAAGTCCAACCTTCACCATAAATTATTATTGAAGGATCAATTTCATGCAACTCACTAGAAATCAAATTCATAGTTTCAATATCATGTATCCCCATTAAATCAAATCGAAATCCATCTAGATGATATTCATTCACCCAATATTTGACAGATTCCACCATATATTTTCTCATCATATACCGTTCAGATGCTGTCTCATTGCCACAACCAGAGGCATTAGAAAAATTTCCAGAAGCATCCTTTCGATAAAAATATCCTGGCACTAATTGTTCAAATGGTGATTTTGTATCAAAAGTATGATTGTAAACTACATCCAAAACTACACGAATTCCATTTTCATGAAAAGCTTGAACCATTTCCTTAAACTCCCGAATTCTAACCGATCCATCTGATGGGTTGGTTGAATAACCTCCTTCGGGTACATTATAATTTTGGGGATCATAACCCCAATTAAATTTTTGCTCATTCAATTTGCTTTCATCTATAGATTTATAATCATAGGATGGTAACAAATGCACATGGGTAACCCCCATTTCTATGATGTGGTCAATACCCGTTGATAAACCTTTAGTATTCTTAGTTCCATTTTGAGATAAACCAATAAACTTTCCTTTATTTTCAATACCTGAAGACTCATGAATCGACATATCTCTGATATGTAACTCATACAAAATAACATCTGTAGGATTTGCCAAAGGAGGCCGTGTATCCGTTTCCCAACCTTTTGGGTTGGTTTTTGAAAAATCAATTACTTGTCCTCTCTTACCATTTGTACCAACTGCTTTCACATAAGGATCTGTCGTTTCTCCCAAAGGTTTTTCATTTACCATAGCCTCAAAAGTATAATAGAAACCCTCCAAATTTTCTTGGAATTTCTTCACCCAAACGCCATTATCTATTCTATCCATTTTATACGCTGAAATCGATTCCCCTCCTGTATCTTGGTTATAAAATCTAAGCGTCATACTTGAAGCAGTTGGTGCCCATACTTTAAAGATCGCCTCTGTAGCAGAAAAACTTAACCCTAAGTCAGCCCCTTCATAAACTGGATAATTTTCAAAGGAAGAAAATTCAGTTTGAATTTTTTCTTCGCATGACAATAAGGATATGATAGGAAATATCAAGATAGATAAGCGTTTAAATAAGTTCATATGTTGAAAGTTTACCCAAATATAGTATTAGAATTCACCCAAAAAAAATGTGGAATAAAAAGAAATAGTCTTTTTATTCCACATGGACAAGGGGTTAATTGAAAATGGATTTTAAAAAATCAAGTTATAGATTACTGGAGCATTGCCACACAGCGGCCCGTTCCAGTATTTATGTACAACTTAATTCTGTCCAAGAACCTATTTATCTTGTTTTGCAAAAACTTTTTTCAATAAATCAGAGCTACGGGAGGATGTATTTTTTCGGATGTCCTCTTCTTTTTTCTGTACTAAACCAAACATACCAAATAAGGCTTTTTCCGTCACATAACTATCCAATTCTGGGTTTACTTTTTTTACAAACGGAATCTTATTGTAAGCATCTACCGCACTTTTCCAATATTCTCTAGCATTAACTTCATCCAAAGAAGTTTGAATAACGGGTTTGAATTCACCAAAAAGAGGATTGTATGTTGTACTTTCTAAATAACGAGTAGCAGCATCATCCTCTCCCATC
This sequence comes from Bacteroidota bacterium, assembly GCA_024743405.1. Taxonomy (GTDB): domain Bacteria; phylum Bacteroidota; class Bacteroidia; order Chitinophagales; family Saprospiraceae; genus JANSWP01. The sequence goes on along the minus strand of JANSWP010000011.1, from coordinate 105,504 downwards.
AAGATATTCATAGCATCTTTAAAGGTCATTTGTTTAATAGCTCCTATAAAAATGGGTTTGGCTTTGGCTGCAGCGATTTCTGCAGCACGATTCATTTTTTCCATCAACTTCTCTTCAACATCTCCAAAGCCAGGGACTCTTTTTAATTTACTCGTCACCATTTGAGCTTCTTCTGGAATTAATATTTTGTAGGCACTTTTATAGTATCCGTCTTCGGTTGATAAAAAACTAACAGCTTCTCCAACTCCCTCGTTTAAAGCCTCTTTGAGTCCGTTACCTATTTCATCCTGGCTCAATCCTCCACCTGTTCCGACTACTTCTTCTGCCTTGTTTTTTAATTTATTTAATGCTCCTTTAAATTGGGCATTTGCGGAAGTCACCAATGCGAAGAAAACGACTATTGAAAGTAATTTCTTAATCATGATTTTGAATTTTTATATTGTTTTTTTTAGAGTTAGAGTTGAGAGTTTATTACCCACACGATTTGAGAACGCAAATCAAACATATCAAAGTGTATAAAGAAAGGTTGATAGCAAGCTTTAACGGAAGTTTAATTGACTTTGCCTCTTCTAGGGCATATGGTTAAGGAATGGTGAAAACAAGAAAGGCAAAAGCTAATTATTTAAAGAGCATTGACCATTTGTATAATAATTAGGATGAATTATTGTTTGGATTCCAAAAACTCTGGAGCAATTTTCTGCAAATTCACATGCTCTCTAATCAACTCAATAGCACGAAGAGCTTTCCAGGGAGTTCTGGTATTTATTTTAACTTCAATTTTACTAATTTTGACTACTGACCCGTAGGTATCAAGATGAGTAGAAATAACAGGGATTTCATGACTTTTTATATAATCTTCACATTCAAATTCATCTGCAATCGAACTTGCATGCCGCCCATCGCCAGTTATAATTATTCCCGCAAGAGGCGATTCTTCCTTGCCAGCCGCCTTTGCATATTCCATCACTTGCCTTACTGCCGAACAGACCCTTTTTTGACTTACTACTAACAATAGATTCTTTTCGTTTTCAAAGTCATGTGCTTCCACTAAAGAACCAGGCATTATCCCTTCAATTCTATTATCTAGGCGATGATAATTCATCATTTCTTTACCTCGTACTGCCTGACGGATCGTCTCAAAAATGGGAGAAGTCAAACTGTGATCATGGGGTAAAACACCCAGTAAAGGTAAATTTTCGGATTTCAACCATTTCTTTACATAAGACCTAACCTTTTCCATCTTATCAGGTCGCACCTTGTTAATTATAACACCAATAATTGGCACCTCTTTTTCTCTAAATAATGCCAAACTCATATTCAACCGATCTATGGTATTGCCAATTCCCCCTTCCACAATCATCACAACCTCAGCACCCAATAGTTTAGCTACCTCAGCATTTGATAGATCCACAACACTACCCACACCTGGATGTCCAGTTCCTTCATAAACAACCATGTCGTGCCGAGAATTTAAAATTCTGGCAGCAGCTAAAATTCTATTTCGGTAATTAAATTTTCCTGGATCATCGAGATAAGCCGTAGTCGCCCCTTGTCCCAAAATAACTGGACTATGCACGACAGAAGAAAGTTCAAATGACATGATTTTTGAAAAAAGCAAAGCATCTTTATCTACCATCAAATCCCCTAAATCCACAAATTCTTGACCTACAGGTTTGCAATATCCTACGTCAATCCCCTTTCTACGCAAAGTGGCAACTAACCCTAAAGTAGAAGTTGTTTTGCCCACGTGTTGGCTCGTGGCGGCAACATAGATAGATTTTGTCATTGCTTCGAGAATTATTTTTATTTAGGGGCTTTTCAATATTACTCCAAATTTATTCTTTTAAATTTATTTTTAATTAATTGAGGAAAAAAAAATTGGTTATCATAGATTTGGAGCTGATAATGAAAACTCTAAAATTTGATATAATTATAGTTGGTGGTGGTCCTGCAGGTTCCACCTGTGCGCTTAAATTAAGCCAATCAAATTTAAAGGTGGCTTTAGTGGAAAAAGCTACCTTCCCAAGGGACAAAATTTGTGGCGATGCCATACCTGGACCAGCTTTCAAAGTTTTAAATTCTATTTCTCCAACATGGGCTGATTTGATGAATAATTTCTCAAAAAGCCAGGATATTAAGTCCTCAAAAATCATATCAACCAACAACTCAAATTTCACAATAAACTGGTTCACAAAATCTTACAACTCAAAAAGAATCGATTTTGATTCTTTCTTATTTGATATAGTCAAACAAGATACATTGACAGAAATTTTTGAAGGAGTAAATTTAAAAAGCATTAAAGTAAATAATGGCACCAACCTAATTTCTGGAACAGATTCAAATGACAATGAAATTCAATTTCAATCAAAGCTTATCATTGGAGCCGATGGAGCGAATGGCATTTGTTCAAAAAAGTTAGGTTCTATTAAAATGGATAAAAATCATCATTGTGCAGCAGTCAGAGCATACGTAAAAGACATAAAAGGACTAGAAAAAGGAACCAATGAATTCTATTTAATCAAAGGTTTCACACCAGGATATTTCTGGATATTCCCCTTAGATCACGAAAAAGCTAATATTGGTTTTGGCATGATTTCCAATAAAATTTCTGAAAAAAGATTAAGCCTAAAAAAAGCTTTGAAAGAGATAATTTCCAATCATCCTACCCTTAAAGAAAGATTTAGAAATTCAACTTTCGAAAGTGACATAAAAGGGTTTGGCTTACCTTTAGGGTCTAGGTTTGCGAAAATTTCTGGAGCAGGATTTATGCTTTGCGGAGATGCTGCCTCACTCATTGATCCACTTCAGGGACATGGAATAGATAAGGCAATGTGGAGCGGAAAATGGGCTGCCGAACAAGCTATTAAGTGTTTTTCTTTAAATAATTTTGATGTTGACTTTTTGAAAGATTATGACAAAAAAGTCTATCAAAAATTTGGTCCTGAGTTTCGACGAAATTATTGGATCTTAAAAATCATTAGTAGATTTCCTACCTTGTTAAACCTAATAACTTTCGCTGCTCAGAATCGTTTAATTAAGTCATTTATGCAAAAATTTACTTAATTTCTTTCAAGTTATTTCTTGCGTTTTTGTGGCTAAAAAAACCTTTAAAACCTTTCAAAATAAGGTGTTAGATGGCAGGTCAAAAATTAAAATTTTCTCTCAGGTGTCAGAAAATCCTCATTCCTGACTCCTGAACTCTATAGAACTGGCTCTGCCAATTTAGGAGACTTCCAAAATAATAACATCCGCGTTTCGATTGTCCTTTTTTCTTTTCCCCGCTTCTTTAAACCGTAAATTAATTGTTTAGTGCTATTAGTTCACAATCGTTAAATCTTGAGCGGCATAAGGTCAGTTATTATTTTTTTGTCAACAAGAAAATAAAATAAATCCTTTTACGTCTTTTAACTTGATAACCCTATTGAAACCAATTCTATGTATCTTTATCGTTTTATGACCCAGACTTTATGATTGAAAAAGAGCTCACCATATTCCACCTCTATAAAATATCACCTGCATTGCAATATTTGCAAAATCTTCGATCCTATTCATCTATTCATGCTATTTTAGTCCTCCTGCTATTTTTTTCTTTTTTAGGAAGATCCAACGCAGAAATTGGTCAGAAAACGATTGATTTTTATTCTGAAAAAATCACTATCCAGTATAATTCCAATATGCTGATTGACCTTAAAGTTAATCCTCAAGAATACAATCAACATAACAAAACAGGGACAATCCAAAATTTTTATGAAGTGTTTGAAAAGATAGATTATCAAACATTATTAGATGATTTAACTACTCATAAAACAAAATATCAATTAAATGATTGGTTTTTTTACGAATTAGTTAGAACCGCAATTTTTAGGATTTATATTGGTCGACCTAATATTCATAAGCGATTAGCAATTTGGTCAATGATGATTAAAAGTGGGTTTGATATTCGAATAACCTATTTAAAAGACGAGGTCTTCTTAAATGCCTATACGAAGGAAGAAGTTTATGAAGTACCAATGATCGTAGAGCAGCAGAAAACCTATATCAATTTGTCAAGCTTTCATGACAAAAAAAAGCCTGCAGATATGCTCTATATCTCAAATTTTGTCCCAAACCCTAATGGTCTTCCATTTTCATTCGGGCTGAAAAAATTACCCCAACTTAAGGCTCAGTCAGAAGATCGAAAGATTGAATTTGAAGACAAAAACTCTAAATATTCTTTTAATATAAGTTTTGACAAAACGATTGTAGATTTGATGAATAATTACCCTTTTATCACTGAGGGTCAGTATGTTTTGACTTCCTTTTCCTCTACCCTTTCCAATTCGATCATACCTGTTATGAATAATATTTTAGAGGGTAAAACAACAAAAGAATCTTTAGAAACTTTGGTGGCTTTTACACGAACAGGATTTGATTATAAAACAGATGAAGAAGTATATGGTAGAAGTAAACCGATGATTCCGGAAGAACTTTTCCATTATCATTTTTCTGATTGTGAAGATAGATCTGCCTTATTTTTTAATTTGGTGAAAGAACTCCTAGGGTTGCCAACTATCGTGATCGCTTATTCAGATCATGTTACAGTGGGTGTAGCTGCTCCAGAATCGTTAGGTGAATATATTTTATACAAAGGGGAAAAATACTATTTGTGTGACCCAACTGGACCTGTTAATTCATATGAAGTAGGTAAATTTCCAAATGGCTATAAGGAACAAAATTTCGAAGTGATTGCCTCGTATTAAGAACGAGGAATGTTGACTTCAACATTCCTCGTTCATTCATTCCACTATTATTTTCCTTTCTTCTTGTTAACTTTTTTCTTTCTGGTGGTAGGCTTTACTGTCTCTGATGTAACTTTTTGAATGGGTAGATTTCTTGGATCTGGAAGGTTATTGTTTTTTAAATGAAAATAAACACCTCCAATTAATAGACCCAGTACTAAGATGGAACCAACTAGGGTAATCGTTTCACCGGTATAAAAAGAAGCGGGTTCAAAACGCATCTCAATTTCATGATTTCCAGCAGGTATCCTAGCCGCCCGAAGAATAAAGTCAGCTTTAATAAATTCAGAAGGCTCACCGTCTATAAATAATTTCCATCCTTTATTAGGTGGATAGTAAATTTCCGAAAATATTGCCAACTGCTCAGTAGCCGCATTTGACTGATATACCATTTTATCTGGGTGATAAGCAGTCAGTTTTATGGTAGCATTAGAATCAACTTGAATGTTTAACCCTTCTACATGGTCGGCAAACGGTTGTTGAATAACTGCTGTTTCTCCAGGTTTTAGACTTGCTAGAGCTTTGAACTCCGTATCACCATCTGGAACTATTTCATACGAATTCACAAACCAAGCATTCCCTAATGCATCTCGATTTAAAGAAGGCCGGTCTTGACCTTGTCCATCTGTTGAAATAAAATATTTTACATTTAACATCCCATAAAGATGGGAATTGGCATTTGGATCACCGAGGTAATTTTCAATCAACTCCTGTAAACGCATCAATTTTGCGGCATGATATCCTCCAATGCTTTTATGATGATACCCTGTAAATGCATTACTCCAAGGAGCACCACGACGAAAATCTGCAACTCGATAATGTAAATCAGGATCTTGTCTTATCTGTATATCTGCTTCTGATGGAGCTACAAAATTTTCGGTAGCTTTTTTGTCCAACCAATCTTCTTCAGAAATAAATCGACCAGCAATATTGGCTGTATCTCCTATTGTCAAAAGTGCCAACACTCCTAATAACAACATAGGTTTTAAAGATTTTTTGACATAAATCCACATCGCACCAAAAGCCAAACCTGCCAAGACCAAAGACCGCAATGCATCGGACATCAATAACCCTGCTCGATCTTCTCGTAATGCGCTTGCAACAGAATCAGGGATCCCAGTGCCTACTGTTCCATAGTCTAACCCAAAACTTATAAGGATTCCTAAAACAATTAAACCTCCAGTAGATGCACCTGCTAAATTTAAAGCCTTTAACCTTTCGTCGTTGGTGATTTCTTTTTTGAAGAATTCATTCAGACCCAGCATTCCTAAAAATGCAACAAAAAAGGTCGTTAAACCTAATGCCATTGTCACTGCCCGAAATTTATTGAATAGCGGGAAGTAATCATACATGGTATAATTGAAAATCGGGAAATGACTACCCCAAGCTAACATAATTGTCAAAATAGACGACGCAATGACCCACCATTTAATTGGGTTTTTAATGAGAAATGACCCTAAGAAAAATAGGAAAACAAAGATTATCCCAAGATAAGCGGGGCCTCCGGTAAAGGTTTGAGGTCCCCAATAATGGGTAGTGCTTCTAGCAATCGAATTGCCAAGATTTGGGTCATTTAACTTCCGTAGAGCGCCTAAAGTAGCACTGCTAGATTCGGCAGCAAAATTTTTCGTACTTGAGCCACCAACATAATTTGGAATAATTAAATTAAAGGTTTCTAATATTCCATAACTCCATCCAAATACATACTCCTTTGACAATCCATCTTCCCCAGAAAGCCCACCACTAGAAGCTTGCTTCACATCAGCTGTCAATTCTGACTTCCCACGAATCGTTTCTTTTGAATATTCCCAAGTCGTCCACAATCGGCTCAACCCAGTAGAAAGCGCTAATCCAGTCGCCAAAATTAAGACCAGGGCTGCTTTACCGAAATGCTGCCAGTCACCAGTCTTTGCAGCCTCAACGATCTTCATAATGCCTAAAATACCTAAACAAAGAAAGAAGTAATAAGTGATTTGAAGGTGATTAGCATATAATTGTAAACTCAAAAAGAAAGCAAATAGCGCACCTCCGATCAAATACTTTTTCCGAAAAGCTAAAATCACTCCAGCCAACATGGGCGCCATGTAAGCAATAGCAATATATTTAGTCGAATGCCCAGCCTCCAACAAATCCATATAATAGGCCGACAATCCAAATCCAGCGGCCCCAAGCAAGGCGATCCTCATATCTACACCAATGATGACCATTAATAAATAAAAACCAAACATCATCAATAATGCTGCCTTGTGAGGTGGCTTCATTGATTTCCCCCAAATCATCGCATTGAATGGGTATTTTATTAAATTTTTGGAGACAAAGAGTATTTGATAGGAAGGCATTCCCCCAAATGAACTATTTGTCCAAAGTGGATAAGTTCCCGTTTCATTTTTTACAGCTTTCAATTCAGCTTGCATTCCTCCTGCCTGCAGGTTATCCCCTTGTTGTAAGACCTTTCCATCTATCGCCGCAGGCTTAAACATAAAAAGGGTAACAATGAAAAGAAGGACGTAAGCCAAAATATGAGGTAACAGATTTTTTAAAGTTGTATTCATTGTGAGTAAGATTGTTATTTCAAAACAGATTAAGCTGATTATTAAAGCACCTTTTTGAGGATGCCAAAGGTAAAAAAAGTTCCCAGTTTGCAGTTTAAGTACACTGTAAATTAAGTAGGTTCCTTTTTTTAAGGAAGGTGATTTTTTGAGAGAATGAGGCGAAAAAAATCAGGAATAGCCTTAGCTCTTGTTTATTTTTTCAACGATGTAATCTCAAAAAAGAAGCCTTCAAAAGAGTAAGATATTTAGTTTACAGTGTATTAAGGTTGTTAGTTTTTCAACTATGAAGATTCTAAATTTAAAGTGACCAACGATTTTTTATTTTTGCATTTATGAATTCATTTACTCCAAAAATTAGCATCATCACAGTTGTTTATAATGGCAAAGATTTGATCGAGGGCACTATAAATAGTGTATTAAATCAAACCTATCAAAACATTGAATACACCATAATCGACGGAGGTTCAAAGGATGGGACTTTAGAAATTATCAAAAAGTATGAATCTAAAATTTCAAAATGGAAAAGTGAACCTGATAATGGTTTGTATGATGCCATGAATAAAGGACTTAAAATCGCTACTGGTGAATTCGTATGGTTTATGAACGCTGGTGATTGGATTTTTGAAAAAGACACGATTGAAAAAATGGTAAGGAAATGTGAAAAAGAGACGGATGTTTTGTTCGGGGAAGTAATGCTGGTCAATGATAATCGAAAACATTTGGGTACTCGTTCTGAAAATACGACCCAAAAACTACCTAAAAAACTCAATTGGAAAAGTTTGAAAAAAGGGATGGTTGTTTGTCATCAAGCATTTTTACCAAGGAGAAACCTTGCCCCACTATATATAGAAAACAATCTTGCAGCCGATATTCATTGGGTAATCGAGTGCCTAAAAAATGCAAAACTAGTCACCAATACTCAACTTATCTTAGCTCAATATTTGCAAGGTGGGCTTTCGAAAAAAAGACATCAACAATCTTTATGGGATCGATATGATATTTTGAAGGCTCAATACGGTTGGTTGGCTAATTTATGGAACCATATCCTTATATTTTCAAGGGCTGGAATTCATAAAATCAAAAGAATTGGTAAGCCAACCTATTAGCTACTTAACGCCCCTTCACCACCTTCAATGCCTCACTAATTCGGTCATCTAAACTAAAAATAATAAAATAAGTCCCAGGTACCAACGAAGCATCTAATCCAAACGTACCGTGTGAGTTTTCCAGTTGAATCACTTCAACTTCCTGACCTAAAGTATTTATAATCAACACATCTAATTTCTCAAAACTCTTCTCAATTTTATAATCAATCGTTAAATCTTTGTAAAATGGATTCGGGAAAACGCGGAACTTGACTAAATCATCAATCAAATTATAGTCTTCATTTTGAAGCGAATCTCTCACTTCAAAAGCATCTATACCTGCCTCTACAGAATGTCCATTTTCCGCATCATCACCCACTTCTAACCGAAGGGTCATATTGTCTGAAATCTCTATAAGATTTACCAAATCAAAACTAGATTTTGACCACCCATCTGTAGAAATGGTGATTTGTTCTAATAAAATTTCCTCCGGTCCATTATTCAAAAAGATGTTTAATGTATCATTTGGTGGAAAACCATCCAGATTATCTTCTGTAAAAAACCATTTATAGTAAGATAAAATAGGGCGATTATAATCTATTAATTCCAACGGAGGGGATGTCAAAATAGTAACTCCATTATCAATATCTTGATCAAAAATGGAAGAACTCTGAAGCCCCGTCACAAAACAATTAACATCAAAATCTGTCACAACACCTTCTCCTGGATTAGCTTTAATACCATTTGAAGAGGTTGGCCATGGATCTCCTCTTTCCCACTGCCCTGAGGTAGCATCTCCCCCTACTGTCCAACCAAAATTCAAGTTGAAATTATCTTGATATATACGCTCCAGTTCGAAATTTAAATTTTGATTTATATCGATTTCTTGCCGCTCTAATCCTATATTTTCCCAGCCCCATGCACCAATAAAAATCTTATAATCTCCCGTCACAACAGGTAAAGTAAAATTTCCCTCTGAGTCAGAGTTTGAAGTAAAACTAAGTTCATCTCCCTCCGCATAAATGATTGCATTTTCAATGGGAATTCCTGTCTCTTTCTCCAAAATCTGACCATTTACATTGTAAATTGGTAAAGGATCCATTTCAATATTAAGTAAGGTTATTTCTCCATTTTCAAACACCACATCGATGGTTTTATCCCAATAAGCTGGATGCCTTACGTTTACCTCAAAGGATCCAGCTTCTGCATGTCCCGTTTTGTAATTACCGGAAAGATCAGAGACGGTAGCATTTTTTTCATCTGTTTTTATTTCTAATGTAGCTCCGATTATTGTAGCACCTGTCTCTGAATCCAAAATTCGTCCTTCCAACCAACATGCATTTAAATAATTGGGTTTAACAATAAAAAGACCATTTTCGATGTCAGAAATTAAGCACAGACCAGATGGTAAAAATGGATAAGCACCCCATGCCCCGTGAAATTTATTTTGAAACTCAGTGTGCGTATCATAATTGCCTGCTTCAATCAAATTGTCTGGATTAGACGCATCAACAATGACCAATCCGTCAGTATAATGTGAAATGACTAAAAATTCATTGTACACATGGACATTATGCGGAATGACGCCTTTTCCTATCGTTCTTCTAGGTCTAAACTCATCTAATAATTTAATATCCGAAGGGTCAGAAATATCATATGCCGCTGTTGAAGCATTTGCTTTTTCATCTGTTGTGAATAGAACGCTTCCATCATCAGAAAGCCAAGTATTGTGGCAGAAATTAAAAGGCGTTTGTTGGGAAGCCAAAGATATTGGATTGGATTTATCCGTTACATCATATAATGTAAATTGTCCATCAGAAATTTCAGCGGAATACATTATGTTATTTCTAACGTATGCATCATGAGAATAAATTGGCGCACCGTATCCTCCAAATTTTGGACTACCTGGTTCAGAGAAAACATCGACAAAAATAATCCCACCATCATTCAAATTTCCTCCCATTAAATAGGCCCATCCGTTTTCATCAATATAAATATTGTGAGCCGTATAAAGTGTATCTCCATCTACCTCTGGCGTCCAATATGTATGGCTAACTCCATTTGGCAGATTAGATAAATCAATAACCGTCAATCCCTCCGTTGTTTCATTTTGGTCAGTAGTAACATATGCATATTCACCCCAAACCTTCAAATCGCGCCAGGTAGAAGTTGCTCCATCAATTCTTGCAATTTCTGTTGGATCTGCGGGGTCAGCTAAGCTCACAATTGATATCCCTTTCCTGAGCCCCACCAACGCATACTCTGTTCCGTCCGGAGAAACATACCCCCAAACATCATTGGTTTTTAAAGAGTCATAATCTAATTGACTGATCAATTCTACATTTAATTGGGCAGAAATAATACCTATAGAAAATATTATCAATATGATTGACAAATAATTTTTCATAAAAAATAATTTTACACCTTCCTAAGAGTAGCTACAAATCTACTAGGGATATTAACACAAAGCCCACTTTTTCATGAAAGTTTGTGGTTGGGATTTTACATATAACAACAAATTTATTGGGGTGCACTGCCCTTCGCCCAATCAGTTAAAGCTTTTCTGTCCTCATCGGACAATTTTGCCTCATCATGCAAAAAAGTATAACTTTTCATAGGCATATGTTTTTCTAAAACCTCCTCAAAAATTTCTTCCATTTTATATGCTTTTTTCTTGCCGTCATAATTTCCCCATAGAGAGAAATTCAAGTGTTGCCGGCCACCTTTTACATGTCCTTTAATCCACATTCCCAAGGGTTGAATATTTGTGTACCAAGGGTATTTAGTATTGTGAGAATGACAATCATAACAAGCATTTTTTAGGATTTCTGCAACTTGTTGAGGTGGTTTTTCTAATTGGATGAAATCTGTATTTTCAGGGGTTTCTGGTGCTGTTTTGTCAATTCCAATAAATTGAAGAATGACTAAAACGCCCAAAAGTGCCAACATAATTTTTCTCTTTTTACTCATATTCTTTTTTAGTTTTAATCGATAAACTTAAAATCTTGTTTAAAATTCCAAAATATTTTAAAAAGCGAAAATTCTGGAATAAAGCCCTAAGTAACGACTAAAAAATAAGTCAGGCAATTTGAAATAGTAGATTTTCAATCTTAGTACGGTAAAAAACACAGGCAATGTTGGGCGTCGGTAAGTATTTTCAACGCTGAAAAAATTCAAAAAATACATAGGCTCAAGTCGAATTAAGTGCTTGGACAGAAATAAGTTGCACATAAATACTGCAATATTGCGCCAAAACCACCATTTACTGGAGCGAGCCGCATCGCGGCAATACTCCAGTAACCTATAACTTGATTTTGTCCAAGAACTTACTATGTTCCTAAAAATTTTCATTTTCAATATAGGCAGCATATTTTTGTTTAAACCTGTCATACAATAAATTGATTCTAGTCGAATTCAAAAAAAATCAGTTTCACCATTCCATTTTATCAAAGTCTTCATAAGTTCGGAAATGATAACGCTCAACCTTTGTTATTATGAATCAAAAAAAATGTTTCCTATCGCTAATTTATATACTTTTCATTACCCAAATTCAAGCTCAGTGGACAGTACCTCCTTGTCCAGTCCCGGGATTAACTTATGAGGATGCTCCGCTTTTAGATTGTTGTTTGGATGGTTATTCTTACCAAACAGATGCCAATCCAAATGTCTTTACCCCTCCTGGATTTTGTGGTACTGGGGAAAATGGGCAATGGTTGGCTTTTAGGGCAACTTACTCGGGAATCATTTTCCAATTCGATGTAAGCAATTGTATCGGAAGTCAACAGCCACCGGATGGAGGACTTCAATTTCAAGTTTATGGTATTGGAGATTTTTGTCAGGAAAATTTACTTTTCCCGATTGGTGATTGCTTTAGCCCAATGGGACCAACTTCAGGTCAAATCTCTGCATTGGGTTTAACGCCAGGTCATGTTTATTATATTTTCATTGATGGATGGTCAGGTGATATTTGTGACTATACTATTAGCATTTTGGATACCATTGACCCTGTGCAAATTAACGCGCCTTCCTTGAGTGGCCCATCGACTGTTGGGGTTGATCAAACCGCAACTTTCACCCTTGATTTTCCAAATTTAGATAATCACAATCCTTGTGGAAATTATAAACAAGATCCCGTTCCATGTGGATGTATAGACCCAAATCCTGCCAATATCACTTGGTCTGGACCTTCCGATGCGACCATCAGCCCCATTCCAAATACTTTTTCTGCGAATGTAACTTTTGGTAGTATGAGTGGAGACGTTTGCATATTCGTTTCTTCGCTTTGTGGCACTTATCAAGATTGTATTTTTGTCAATGTCGAAAACCTATGTGCAGACGCGGGCGAAGATCAATATATATGTGGTTTTTCTGCTCAATTAAGTGGCAGCCCTCTTCCTGGAGACTGGGAATTCTTATGTGATATAAGTGATGGATTAGGTACCTTTTCTGGAGGTTCATTTAACCCGGGAATTACTGTTTCAAATTGCGGAAATTACTATTTTGAATATACTTCTCTCGATCCAAATTGTATGGATGTCGATACTGTTTTAGTTTCTTTTGAAGATCCAAGCCATCGGGAAACACAAATTTTCATGGACATTGGATTAGATTATGTGAATGTCAAATGTCATGAAGGTGCCGAGGCGGAACCATGCGAAAATACGGTCACCATCCCTGGTCTGCCACCTCCAGTAGTCGCTTGGGAGTTTTGTACTTCGGCAGCCTGTGAGTCAGTTATTTTCTCCAACGAAATTTTTGGAAGTACAGGCTGTTTGGCTGATTCAATTTTGATAGAGACTGATACAATCAATGATGCAACCAGTAACGGCTGTGTCAATTTTGGACAAGATCACGTTTTAAATAATTTCTTTGACATCATTGATAGTTTGGCAGGTGGTGTTTTTAATGATCTAGGCTGCCCTTTAGCACCAGGCTGTTTTATTCCTGAAATTATTGATTCGATCATCGTTATTGACACTATTTCACTACCAAAAAGAGAAGGTGGGCAATGGCATATTGTTTTACCAACAGAAATAATTCCAGCTAATAATCAAACTTTTTTCATTTATAACAATAAAGATTTCGTCCTCAACCTTTCGCCTGATGAGACTTATTATGGTCCAGGTGATATTGAATTGGCATTATTCGAAATCACCAATTTTGGAGATACAATTTACCAAACTATTCAGGTTGATTTTCAGATGCAATGGATTGAGGAATGGTCATATGTCCAATTAACACGGTCTCGAAAACTATATTTATATGAAGATAGCCATTATGACTGTCCAGGAAATTCAATTTTAGGCCCTGCCATTGTAATTCCTCCTCCACCAACTTATCCCTGTGGTCCAATTGATGTTTCCTTTCCGCCTTATGATTGCGAATTGTGCCCTGTCGATATGATAATTGATGCACATCCTGATTTTTTTGTTTTAGATTGTTGCAACCCTTGTGTTAATCTGGTTGGGACAGGATCTAGTTCAGAAGGGAATGTTTCTATTCGATGGTCAAATGGTCAATCAACTATGTTAGTTTGTCAAGGTGGCTCTTATACGGTCACGGTTACCTCTTTGCCAAGTGGTTGTACCGCTGAAAAAACCGTTACCATATTTGAAGACTTTTACTATCCAGATGTCTTCATCCTTCCACCAGATGAGATTACTTGCTTAAATCCTTGTGTACAACTTGAAACGGTCGTTTCGGGCATCCAATTTAATTTAATCTATTATTGGACTGGTCCAAACGGTTTTAATTCAAACGACCCCTCTCCTACTGTTTGTGAACCAGGCACTTATTCTGTAAACGTTTTTGATTTTAATAATTGTTGTGAGGCTTGGGCCGATGTAAATGTTGTAGAATTCATTGAACCAGAAATCATTGAAATTCAAGATGTTATCTGCCCAGGGGAATGTTATGTTTTAAATGGTGAATCTTTTTGTAATCAAGGGCTTCATACGCAAAATGGAGTTGATCAAAATAGCTGTCCAACGGTTACTAATTTAACTTTAGATTTCCATAATGTGCCTGTTGGAAATGTGACGATGACGCTTTGCGAATCAGAGGTTTATGTTTATCAAAATAGCGGAAATATTTATGACATTGGAAATCCGACAGGGACAGAAATTGAGCAAAGCTATTTAGGGTGTGATTCTTTGGTGAATATTCAAATCGATTTTTATACGCCTGAAAATCAATATTTACAAGTTGAATTATGTGTAGGAGAATGTTATGATAATGCCGGAATGGCTATTTGCACTGCCGGAATTACACCAATTGATATTGTTGACGGCAATGGTTGCGATGCCATTTTAGAAATTGACATAACCATTTTGACTCAACAAACTAGCAATTTCAATAAGGATTTGTGCGAAGATGAGTTAATTGAAATCAATTTAACGATCTACAACCAAGCTAATCCAACGGGGACAGAAATCTTTCAAGATTTGAATGGTTGCGATAGTTTGGTTTTCATTCAAATCAATACACTTCAAACACAATATCAATTCATAAACGAGATTGTATGTGAAGGAGAATGCTATGATTTGAACGGGCAGGTTTATTGTGACGCAGGTGTTTATATTCAAAACTCCCAAGGCTCAAACGGATGTAAGGAAGTGATTGAATTAACACTTTCAAACCATATTCCTCAATCCTCGAATATTGAAATGGATCTATGTCAATCTGAATCTATTGTAATTAATGGAACCATCTACGATGAAAACAACCCAACTGGGACTGAAATTTTCCAAGATATGAATGGTTGTGATAGCTTGGTTTTTGTTCAAACAAGCACTTATCCAACTGAATATCAATTTATTAGTCAAACCGTTTGTGAAGGAGCATGTTATGATTTAAATGGAGAAACCTTTTGTGATGCCGGTGTTTATTTCCAAAGTATTCAAAGTCTAAATGCATGTGAAGGATTTATTGAATTAACCCTTTCCAATTTCCAACCGCAGTCTTCCGACCTCAATCAGAATTTATGTGAAGGCGAATCCATTCAAATAAATGGAACCATTTACGATGATAATAATCCAACTGGAACGGAAATTTACTCAGATGTGAATGGATGTGACAGTTTGGTCTTTATTCAAATAATTACACTTCCAACGGAGTATAATTATTCTACAGAAGAAATTTGTCAAGGGGCATGCTTTGATTGGTTTGGTCAACAAATTTGCACCGCTGGAACTTATTCTCACACCGAAACTGGTCAAAATGGTTGCGATGTCGTCAATGAATTGAATGTAGACGAACTGCCAACTTCCAATTCAATTTTTGCAACTTCTCTTTGTACTGGTGACCAAATGATTATTAATGGAACCATTTACGATGAATCAAATCCTTCCGGTCAAGAAATTTTTATCGCTCAAAATGGATGTGATAGTACCGTAAATATTGATTTGAATTTCGTGAATCTGAGTTCCACGACTGCTTTGCCAAACATGTTGACTTGTCTCGAAACTACGACCTTAATCACCACCGAAATTCAAGCGGATGAAACTATCCAATCTACGATTTGGACAACTTCGAATGGAAGTATTATTACAGACCCAAATCAGTTAGAAATCACCGTGAATGCAGCGGGTGATTATCAATTGGAAATCATCACTGAATCAGGTTGTTCTGAATTAAATATTATCTCGGTTGAAGAAAATATGGCGCCTCCCATTCCGATAGTTACAGAAGCGCTAAAATTGGATTGCAATTCAAATGAAGTGAAGCTGATTTGTGATAATAATAATATGAATTACGAATGGTCAGGTCCCGGAATTGATAATTCCAATCAACCTCTACAAAATCCAACTATTTCATTATCAGGTGATTACACTTTAATTATTACAAACCCCATAAATGGTTGTTCCGAAGTTGCCAACGTTACTGTCAGTGATTCCGATGTTATCAATTTCGAAGCCTTTTCTTCTCCAAGTTGTGGGAACAGTGCTACTGGTAAAATTGAATTATTTGGAATTGAAGGCGGACAAGAACCTTATAACTTCTCGATAAATGGGAATGAAATTCAAGATCCAAATATTGGATTTTCGGCAGGTATTTACACCCTAGAAATTGAAGATGCATATGGGTGTTTATCTAGTCAAGATATTGAAATTACAGAACGCCCCGAACTAGAAATTTTGAATGAAGAAACTATTCAAATTTGTGGCATTCAAGAAATCCAAATTGAAGCAAATATCAATTTCCCAAATGAGGTTTTGAGTTATACTTGGGATGATGGGACAAAAATTCCTTTCAGAATAATTACTGAAGAAGGAACCTACTCATTGACTGTCCAAAATGAATGTGAGGTATTAACCCATGAGTTTGAGGTCATTGACAACGAATTTTCGATTCGAAATAAAATATACGTGCCAAATGCTTTTTCCCCAAATGGAGATGCCATTAATGATGTTTTCCAAGCATACACTGACATTGACTTAACCGAATTTGAATTCATGGTTTTTGACCGATGGGGCAATTTGGTGTTTGA
Source organism: Bacteroidota bacterium (assembly GCA_024743405.1). Lineage (GTDB taxonomy): Bacteria > Bacteroidota > Bacteroidia > Chitinophagales > Saprospiraceae > JANSWP01. Next base: position 88,601 of record JANSWP010000011.1, on the reverse strand, counting down.
AACAGATGACCCAAGTAAAGGTTGGGATGGAAAAACTGCCGCTAAGAGAACTGATTCCGCCGTTTTTGTTTGGATGATTCATGCCAAAGGTTTTGGTTGTGATGACGGACTGCAAGAAGTGGTATTAAGAGGTGATGTTGTTTTGATGAAGTAAGTGTATCGATATTGAATAATTTGTCAGATAATTCGAAATTACCAGACAAAAGTGCTGGCTTTTTCATCTGATGATTTAATAATTAAAGCTGATTGGTAAATTATTACAACCAAACGATACACGATTTACAAAAAAACTGATTATCAACTAATTACAATATCAACCCTTAGAAGCTCTCCAAAGGCAACATTGCTTTTGGAGCGTTTTTTTGTCCCTTTAAATGGCCCAGATTCCAATCTACATCACTTTGTACTTTTGAGCAATTCATTTAGAAACTTTAATTTCACAGCATGAAAAAACTTAGTCTTAAAGAACTCAATCGTGCCTCAGTAGAACAATTCAAAAATCAAGAAAAAACCCCAATAGTTTTAGTTTTAGATAATATCCGTTCAGGCTTAAATATTGGTTCCGCTTTTCGGACGGCAGATGCCTTCGCTTTAGAGAAAATTTATCTCTGTGGAATTACCGTCAAACCGCCTCACCGGGAGATTCTTAAAACGGCGATTGGTGCAACAGATAGTATGGATTGGGTTTATTATGAAAATACTATAGATGCAATTAAAGCATTGAAAAAAGAAGGTTTTCAAGTACTTGCCGTCGAACAAGCCGAAGACAGTATTTCATTACAAAACATTGATAAAGAGCCATTTACCAAAACAGCTTTAGTTTTTGGAAATGAAGTAAAAGGAGTGAGTAATGAAGTAATGAAAGTCGTCGATGGATGTGTGGAAGTCCCTCAATTTGGAACAAAACATTCCTTAAATATTTCGGTTTGTTTAGGCATCGTAGTTTGGGAATTTTTTCGAAACTGGAAATACAAAAAGTAAAAAAAGCCCCTTCCAAAATCAAATTCAGAAGGGACAATAATTACCTTATTTATCAGTCTAATATTTTTTAAGCTGAACTATCGAATACGTGCTATTTGGGTTCAACATTCATCAACATATTTATTGGATTATTACTCTTTCCCAATTCGTCTTCCCATCCATATCCACCTTCACCAAATAAATTCCCTTATCCAAATCTTCCACATTAAATGGTTTAGTCAAATAATCATCGATTCCAATTCGAAGGGCTTTTAGTTTTTCATCCGAACTTACCTTTGCTGTCAAAATAATAATCGGAATGCCTCTAAATCGATCGTCGCTTTTTAGTTTGTTAAGGAGTTGATAGCCATCCATTTGGGGCATCATAAGGTCACTTATTATCAGTTGAGGTATTTGATCTTCGCAGCCCCTTATCCCTAAAGGTTGACGTCCTCCCGCAAGTTCAGAAGTTGGATTTTAAGCCAAGAGAGGAGGTTCCTCATTGGGGATTTGGGGCGCGTTTAGCATTTCCCAAGCTACTTTCCCATTTGCCGCCACAATGACTTGGTATTTTTTTTCAAGGATTGACTTGATATAGTTTCGGAGGTCGTGATTATCTTCGACTATTAATATTGTTTTGAACTGGAAAAAATTTGAAAGAGGGAAATCAACCCAACACTAGCATCAAACTTTTTAGTCCATAAAAACAAAATGGTAACCGAAAAAATGGTAATAACACCCAAATAAATTACTCCCGAAAAAATTTTATTCCAGAAAGGAAGTCGCGTTTTTAAGGTTAAGTATTTTTGAATGAACAGCAATTCAAAAACGATACTGAAATTCACTAGGTTGAGCCCGAGTATATCAAGAATAACGGGTAAATTATTTATCCAATCAATTTGATATAAATAACCATCAGCACTTAAAAAGAATATACTATAACTGAAACAGTATATAGTAAAAAAACAGCAAATTGCTCTTTGGAATAAAGAGAATAGAATAAGCAATACAAAAATAAAATAAGTAAAATTGCCTGAAAAAATCCATTCCAAAAACGTACCTGCTTGTCGTTCTTTAATCCTTGTAAAATTGCATTTTGAGGCGTTTCAATGCGCTGAATTTCTGAAACTAATGGACAACTGCCAGGATATTGGTTTTGGATAAATAAAGTCGCTTTCTCCTTTATTTAGATGGATGGGTAAATAATTGGTCAACCTGCGTTTTATTAATTGTATGGTTTTATCCTTAAACGGTACCAATAACCCTGTCTTTGACTTTTCAATTTCTCCAGATGCTCGAATCAAATATCCATATGAGAAATCAGCCTTAACAGATAACCAAAGTTCCAGTTTTTGTTCTGATTGATTTTCCAAAATCATTTTTGTCCAATAAATCTACCCGCTTTTTCTTTTATTGGGTATGGGTAATTGTCTGATGGATTCAAACTCTTGGTTTGAATATTTTCAATTGACCAGATTTTGTTTGAATCTGATAACATTCGCAAATAGTCAGGTTCTATTTGTTTTTGTTCAAATAGGGAATCTATTACAAATATAGGCTGAGTAATGTTAGGCTGGCAAAAAAGCGAATGCCAAAAGAACAGAAAAAAAGAAGTATAGATTATTTTATACGAGCAGATAAACAAGATTACAGTGTAGTTTTCTATTTAATGGACAGCTTTGGGGATAAGGTGGGCTAAAGGTAGGAAAAATTAGAGCAGACAAAATTTCATCCTAAGTAACGCCGAAGGCATAAGTCATCCAGATGATCATGATATTTTTTTGGCGTTACTAAACCAACATCGCATACATCAACGGGTCATCATTCAAGCAACGATAACTGACTCCAAATTTTTCCATTCGAGTAATTAACCCTTCATAATCTTTCTTTTCTTGGACTCGGATTCCGACAATGGCAGGACCTGCCTCTCGATTGTGTTTTTTAGTATATTCAAAATGGGTAATATCATCCGTCTCACCTAAAATATTATTCAGAAACTCTCGTAAAGCGCCCGCTCTTTGAGGAAAGCGAATAACGAAATAGTGTTTTAAGCCTTCATATAATAAGGATCGTTCTTTAATTTCCTCTGTTCGAGTAATGTCATTATTACTTCCTGAAATGACACAAACGATATTTTTATCCTTGATTTTTTCTTTATAAAAATCGAGTGCCGCGATGGTCAATGCACCAGCAGGTTCGGCAACAATTCCTTCTTCATTATACAATTGTAAAATGGTAGTACAGACTTTTCCTTCGGGTACGAGAATCATGTCGTCAATGACATTTCGGCAAATTTTGAGTGTTTTCTCTCCCACTCTTTTAACTGCCGCACCATCAACAAAACTATTGATTTTTTCAAGTTGGACACATTCACCTTTTTCTAAAGATTCTTTCATGGCAGGTGCACCCATTGGCTCAACACCAATAATTTTCGTGTTTGGACTCAGTTGTTTGAAATAACTTCCTAAGCCCGAAGCTAGTCCACCACCACCAATCGGAACAAATACATAATCAATGGATTTTTCGCAATCTTCCAATATCTCAGACCCAACGGTGCCTTGCCCTTCAATTACGCGATGGTCATTAAATGGATGAATAAATGATTTTTCATTTTCGGTAGCATCCTTTTTTGCCTCATTGTAAGAATCATCGAATGTGTCGCCAACCAGAACGACTTCGACCTTATTTTTACCAAATAATTTGACTTTTTTGACCTTTTGAAGTGGGGTCACACTCGGCATATAAATTTTACCATAAACCCCTAGCTTTCGACAGGCTAAAGCTACCCCTTGAGCATGATTACCTGCACTGGCACACACAATTCCTTTTTCCAGCACAGCCTTCGGAAGTGTCGCCATTTTATTATACGCGCCTCTAATTTTATAAGAACGAACAACCTGCAAATCTTCTCTTTTCAGATATAGATTACATCCATATTTCTCAGAAAGATTATAGTTCAATTGCAGAGGCGTATGCTCAGCCACTCCTTTTAGGCGCACCTTCGCTTTATAAATATTTTCTACGGTAATAAAATGTCCCGTTTTAGAAATGTTCAAGGTCATGATTTGTTGAATGTGTTAACTATGTTTATCGTATTAGTTTAGGGATTTGGTAAGAAATAACCTACCCATTTTACTTGCTCTTTTTTATTCATTCATCGTTAAAAAGCCTCTCTATACCTTTGGGTATGCCTACGTTTTTCGCCTCGACTGAATAAAATATTACTTCGCAAAATCAGGTACCTTATTTTTCACCAATTCCCTAAATCAAAACTTAACCAACACAATAGACTTGTTCGGAAATAAGAATTGGATATATGAAAATTAGATTTTTTTCTCAGACAAGGATCATTTTGAGTTTCGTACCCGCAGGTACGGCAGGAAAAATAGCCGAAGTAGGAGGAAAAAGATTTTTTCATATGCTAATTTATTATTTCAGAACAAGTCTAATAAACATAATCAACAAAGCGGACTAATCAACCAAAGCTGCCTCTGGCTGATTCTCTGGTCGCAAGCTTCGAACCGTTTTACCAGCTTGCCACATTTCACTTTCTCTTAATTCTTTTAATTCTTCTTCCAATTTCACCCGATAGTCTGGTTGAGAATTCGAGTCTATTGACAATTGAGCCTCATTTCCAGCGGCTACACTGTCATATAATTCTTCAAAAACCGGTGCCACAGCATCCCGAAATTTCTTCCACCAATCCAAAGCTCCACGTTGAGCAGTTGTTGAGCAATTTGCGTACATCCAATCCATTCCATTCTCAGCAACCAAAGGATATAAAGACTGAGTCGCTTCTTCAACCGTTTCATTAAATGCTTCTGATGGAGAGTGTCCACGTTTTCTCAATAAATCATATTGAGCAGCAAATAAACCTTGAATAGCCCCCATTAAAGAACCTCTTTCACCAGTCAAATCTGAATAAACTTCTTTTTTGAAATTAGTCTCAAAAAGGTATCCTGAACCAACGCCTATTCCCAAAGCCACTACTCTTTCGAATGCTCGTCCAGTCGCATCTTGATATATCGCATAGCTTGAATTTAAGCCTTTTCCCGCCACGAACATTCTTCTCAAACTTGTACCTGAACCTTTTGGTGCAATCAAAATCACGTCCACATCTTTTGGAGGCACGATCCCAGTTCTGTCTGAATAAGTCACTGCAAATCCATGAGAAAAATACAATGCTTTTCCAGGAGTCAAATGTTTTTTGACGGTTTCCCACTGTGAAATCTGAGCAGCATCTGATAATAAATATTGAATCACAGTGGCTCGCTCACAGGCCTCTTCGATTGAAAATAAAGTTTCTCCTGGCACCCAACCATCGTCGATTGCTTTGTCCCAGCTTTGAGAAGGACTTCTTTGTCCAATAATTACATTAAATCCATTATCACGTAAATTCAAAGATTGACCAGGACCTTGCACACCGTAACCGATGATGGCAATGGTCTCATCTTTTAAAATTTCTCGTGCCTTTTCTATTGGAAATTCATCTCTGGTGACAACGTTTTCTTCCACGCCGCCGAAATTTAATTTTGCCATGATTTAAAATTGTTATAAACACAGATTTGACTGATTGCAAAAACTCACACAGACTATATTCAGTGAAAATCTAAACGATCATATCAACCAGCGCTAAAGATTTTTGTCTCGTTGATTTTACCTTGGTATGCGGATAGAATAAATTTACATTCGCATACCTTAGTATGTTAACCTTCTTAAATTTTTATTACTCGTAACTTGAGACTACTTGTTCCTCAAGTGTTTTCAAATATTTATTCAAACGCTCCATTGGCTTAACAATGGCTATCCTTCCAGAGCGGACAAATTCAAAAATCCCAACTTCTTTCAGGTCATTTAATAAGGCTTCCGTCTCATTTTGATGACCCGTTTTTTCAATAACGATGTATTCTCTTTCAATGTCTAGAATTCTAGCATTGTGTTTTCGGACTAGTTGTTCCACTTTATTACCATTTAAAAAGACCTCTGTTGGAACTTTGTAGAGTGCGATTTCTTGATGTACGATCTCGTTAATTTCATAATAAAATGCCTTGACAATATCAATTTGCTTTTCCAATTGTGCAACCAATTTTTCGACCATTTCATGACTCACATTTACCACAATAGTAAAACGATGAATACCCTCCAAGGAAGATTTAGAAGCAGTTAAGCTTTCAATATTGATATGTCGTCGAGTAAATACAGAAACGACCCGGGATAATAATCCAGTTAAATTTTCCGCAAAAACGGTTATTGTATATTCTTTTGTCATAACAACATTTTTATAGATCTAGATAACAAATGTATCCACCATAAGAAGTTCTTCTATCCGTCCAAACTTCCCAATCAGATAAATCAGTTTCTTTACCTTGCTCCTCAATAGACTCAACTGTTCCTCGATATTGATAATTAATTCCTAAACCAATATTTACAAATGATTTTGCTGGAATTTTATACCAACACTTCCTCCCTTCGACTTTAAAAGGATTTAAGCCTTCCTTTAATTTTTTGATAGAAGACCGCTTTATTTTCTTGACTCCTACTAAATATTTTAAATTATTAGACTCTATTGGATCAACATAATCGGCGAACTTTAGTATGACAGTTACTTCCTTTTCACTAGAATTTCTGAGATAATAATCACCATAAATGGAGCATCCAAGGAAGTAAATTGAAGCCCATATTATAATTGAAACTCTAGTTCGCATTTAATCCAATTCTTCTTTAGTCAAAACAACTTCTGAAACTGACTTACCAGAAGCTACCATTGGAAATACATTGCCTTCTTTTTCCACAGCAATATGCAGTAAATAAGGTCCTTCAAATGCCAACATTTCAGCCACTGCTTCTTTTAATTCTTCAGGTTTAGAGATTTTTTTTCCTGTAACTCCAAAACCTTCAGCAATTTTCACAAAATCTGGATTTTGTAATTCGACGGAAGAATACCTTTTATCAAAAAATAATTGTTGCCATTGACGAACCATTCCTAAGAAATTATTATCAAGTAAAATAATTTTTACACCCACATTCCACTGGGCGCACATGCCCAATTCTTGAATGGTCATTTGAAAACTTCCATCACCAATAAAAGCCACTACTTCTCGTTCTGGTTGTGCCAATTTTGCCCCAAATGCTGCGGGCAAACCAAACCCCATGGTTCCAGCGCCTCCTGATGAAACCCATTGGTTGGTGTCCAAATAATTATAATATCTTGCTGCAATCATTTGATGTTGCCCAACGTCAGTTGCGACAACTGCCATTCCTTTAGTTTGGTCACTAACTTCTTTGACCGCCATTGCCATTTTAATTTCATTGTTGGCTGATGGTTGAAAGGCGTTTTTGATTACTTTTTCGTATTCTATTTTTTCACAATCACGAAAACTTTGAAGCCATTTCGGATAAGATTTTTCATCAACTAAAGGTATTAATGCCTCCAAAGCCAATTTGGCATCTGCATGAATGGCCACTTCTGTTTTTACATTTTTATCAATCTCAGATTTATCAATTTCGATATGAATCACCTTAGCTTGCTTAGCATATTTGCTCAGATTTCCAGTCACTCGATCATCAAAACGCATCCCTATGGCGATCAAAACATCACACTCGTTTTGCTTTATATTAGGTCCATAATTACCATGCATCCCTAGCATTCCTGTAAATAATTCATGATCTGAAGGTATCGTTGAAAGTCCATGTATCGTCGCCCCAACAGGAATCCCTGTTTTTTCAATGAATGTTTTGAATATGCCCTGTGCATGCGCAATTTGAATTCCATGACCTGCCAAGATGTATGGCTTCTCCGCATTATTTATCAAATCTGCTGCGGCTTGTAGTGCCTTCGGATTAGGGGTTGGCAGTGGATGATAACTTCTTACATAAGGAGTCTTTTTATAAGAAAAATCCAATTCATTCAACTGTGCATCCTTGGTAATATCAATCACCACTGGCCCTGGACGTCCTGAATTTGCTATATAAAATGCCTTTGCAAAAACTTCGGGAATTTCAGATGCTTTTGTAATTTGATAATTCCATTTTGTCACAGGCATGGTGCAATTCACTACATCTGTTTCTTGAAAAGCGTCTGTCCCTAAAAGGTGGCTAAAAACCTGTCCTGTTATACAAACTAAGGGAGTGGAATCTAAAATAGCATCTGCAAGACCCGTCGCTAAATTCAAGGCTCCTGGTCCTGATGTTGCCATACAAACACCAGTTTTCCGAGTCACCCGTGCAAAACCTTCTGCAGCATGAATAGCTCCTTGTTCGTGTCGAGGAAGTATATGTTGAATTTGCTCTTGATAGTAATATAAGGCATCATAAACAGGCATAATAGCTCCTCCAGGATAACCGAAAATCGTTTCAACTCCTTCTGCCAAAAGGCATTTTATGACTGCTTCTGCCCCTGATATTCTTTCAGTTTTCACGATATTCTTTTTTTTATCAAACTCCTGCTTATCTACTAATTGTGTAACATTTTCTTGAAAATTCATAATTATTATTTTGAAAAAGACATTCTAAATTTAGAAAGTCCGAACATATTTGAATTTAGTTAAACCTCATCCGTTACACAACCTTCACTTGCGGAAGAAACGGTCTTAGCATATTTCCTCAAAATACCGGTAGTAGCACTCGATTGAGGTGCTTTCCAGTTTTCTTTTCTTTTTGAGATTTCTTGGTCGGTAAGTTTAGCTTCGAGAATATTTTTTTCAGCATCTATCGTTATTTCATCACCATTTTCCAATAAAGCAAGAAGTCCGCCAACTTGAGCTTCTGGTGTAATATGTCCAACTACAAAACCATGTGTCCCTCCAGAAAATCTCCCATCTGTAATTAAGGCTACCTCTTGTCCCAAACCCTCGCCCATAATGAGAGAAGTTGGCTTTAGCATTTCTGGCATTCCTGGAGCACCTTTAGGACCTGAATATCTTATTACGATAACTTCCCCTTTTTGAATTTCCTTCTTGGTGATTGCATCATTCGCTGCTTGTTCACCATTAAAAACACGTGCTTTTCCAGTAAATTTCAAACCTTCTTTTCCTGTGATTTTTGCAACAGCTCCTCCTTCAGCAAGGTTTCCATATAAAATTTGAAGGTGTCCAGAAGATTTTATTGGGTTCGAAAAAGGTCTTATCACTTCCTGATTTGTAGCTAAATCTGCACATTTTTCAAGATTCTCAGCAATCGTTTTACCCGTCACCGTCATACAATCACCATGTAAATAATCATGCTCTAACAATAATTTCATAACCGCTGCTACACCACCTACATTAAACAAATCTTCCATCACATATTTTCCACTTGGCTTGAGATCAGCGAGAAATGGGGTTTTGTCCGAAATTCGCTGAAAATCATCAATGGTAATATCTACATTTACCGCTTTCGCCATTGCAATCATATGCAAAACTGCATTCGTCGATCCTCCTAAAACAGTAATAATCGTCAAAGCATTTTCAAATGCCTTTTTAGTCATTATATCCCGTGGTTTAATGTCCTTTTCTATTAAATTCCGAATCGCTTTTCCAACCTTCTCACATTCCTTCTTTTTGGCATTTCCAACAGCAGGAATAGACGAGTTATTTGGCAAACTCATTCCTAATGCCTCAATGGCAGAAGCCATCGTATTGGCAGTGTACATACCACCACAAGCTCCAGCTCCTGGGCAAGCATTTTTGATTACCTCCTTGAACCCTTCCTCATCAATTTTTCCAGCATTTTTTTCTCCTAAAGCTTCAAAAGCGGAGACTATATCCAATTTTTTATTGGCTACACATCCTGGAGAAATTGTTCCTCCATATACCAAAATCGATGGCCTGTTCAACCTCCCTAGTGCAATCATTGCTCCAGGCATATTTTTATCACAACCAACTACTGCAACTATCGAATCATACCATTGGGCAGAAGCCACTGTTTCAATAGAATCTGCAATAATATCTCGAGAAGGCAACGAAAAGCGCATGCCTGAAGTGCCCATCGACATACCATCGCTTACACCAATTGTGTGAAATATTAAACCAACTAAATCTTCCTCCCATATACCTTTCTTTATATCTTTGGCTAAACCATTCAAGTGCATATTGCAGGTATTCCCTTCCCAGCCTGTACTTACAATTCCAACTTGGGCTTTCTTCAGGTCTTCATCTGTTAGACCAATCCCATAAAGCATCGCTTGTGCGGCGGGTTGTGTGGAATCTTGCGTTATTCTTCTACTATATTTATTCAAGTCTGGCATTAAGTAATTATTTGTTAATTCAAAATTAGTTTTGCCTTTTCGTTTAGAAGGCATGAAAAAAGGAATTGCATACGACCTTTAGCACATATTATTCACGTATAACACTTTGACAATCAATTATATGTCACAAAAATATATTAAAGTTCAAATGGTAATTTTCAGTATTTCAAAAAAACAAAAAGAAGGGTATTGATTTTGAGTAATACCTCCATAAAGCAAAAAAGCCATTCTCCCTTTTGGAAGAACGGCTTTTTTATTGTTTTTTAAAATTGAAAAATCAATACCATTCTTCCTTCATTTGGCGACCATTGACCATGACAGAAATAATGCGGACTGAAATAATAATATTGATTGAATTCATTATAATATTATTTTTTTGATTGAATGACAATAAATGTGCCGTTTCTTTGAAAAATAGGCAAATTTCATTCGCTTTATGTAAGTATATGAATTTATGATGGTTACTATTTATAAAAGGTTAATTACATAAAATTGTCCTTGTTTCAATCAAAAAAACAATCAATAATTTTTCAAAAACACTTGTAACTTTTCATGAAATTATTCGCCTTTCCAATAAAATTTCTTGTCTTTGCTTTTAGACTAATAAAAAACAAAATTAAACCCAATTATGCGTTATTTATCTGTTTTAGTTTTTACCTTTTTAAGCTTATCAGCCTTCACTCAACATATTGTCATTTCTGGAAAGGTCATTGACCAAGAATCCAATAAACCTATTGGATATGCTCATGTCGGGATACCCGAAAGAGGCATTGGCACCACGACTGCAATGGATGGAAGTTTCACCTTTAAAGTTCCAGAGAAGTATGTTAATTCAAAATTGATGACTTCTTATATTGGCTATCAAACTTTTGAAAAGCCTATTCGAAATATACAAAGCCCTATCACGATAAAAATCAAAAAAATTGCAACCGATTTAATGGAAATTGTTGTGATGGATGAAACACGCATTGAAGATATTATTCGAAAAGCTGTTCGTCGAATTCCACAAAATTACCCTGATCATAAAACAACTGTGATGGGGTTTTATAGAGAATCTAGAACAGATGAAAACAAGAAATATTTGTATATGGCGGAGGGTGTTTTGAATATTCATAAGTACGGATATGCAAGTCAAAAAGGCAAAGAAGGTCAAACTAGTTTGGTACAAGGTCGGCAAGTTCGATTGATACCTGAAGAAGAATTTTCTGAGTATTCAACTTTTACATCTGGACATTTGGCGGGTCATCGATTTGATATCGTAAAAAACATTGAAGATTTTATTAATGAGGATTACTTCGATTCTTATCGCTATTATATTGAAGGGATTACCTATCAGAACAACCAACCAGTTTATATAATTGGATTTGAAGGTGAAGAAGGCATGAAAGATGGACGAATGAAAGGCAATGTTTATATTGATACTTTATCCTATGCAATCGTTCGTTCCGAATTCCATATTACAGAAAAAGGACTCAAAAAATGGAATGACTACCCACTCTATGCTGGAGGCTGGGATGCTAATCGATACGTTGTGAATTATAGAAAAATGGGAGATAAGTGGTATTTTGGAGATGCCCTAAGAGAAGGTGTTTATCGAGATGGTGGCATTTATAGTAATGAAATTCTAATCACGGAAATCAATGGAAAGAAAGCACGATCCTTACCATATCAAGAGAGATTAGATAGAGGCTCTAGATTTTTGGATTTGACGGGTGAGTACGATGAAAATTTCTGGAGGGACTACAATACGGCCCCAATGAGTGAATCTCTTCGCAATAGTTTACAACAAGAGAAAAACAACAGAAAAGCCAACCAAATTTTCGACCCAGTTTTTATGGAGGAGTTGCAAAGAGTTCAAGATTCAATCGACAATGAAAAAGCTAGGATAGCAGCAGAAAGAATAGCCAAACAGGCTCAAGAATTTGATAACCCAAAGGGGTTAGAAAGATGGGAAAAAAGACAACGACGACAAAAAGATGGCAAGTGGAGGTTCCAAGGATATATAGGTTTAGGTACACATATACTAAATGCTCATCCACAAAATATGGAACTAAGCTACTTTACGAAAGATGATGCTCAAGAAATTATTGCAGTCGATAATTCGGTCGATAATAGAAGATTTGAAATCGTAACTAATTTCGGTGGGGATCTTTTTTTCCATAAAAATTTCTTCTTCAGATTCGGTTGGGCAGGAGATTTTTGGAATTCAATTTATCAATCTGCCAATCAAGGTTTTGGCTTCCATTTAAATTTAACCAAAAAACGAAGACCTTTTTTTATAAGAGGAGTTGTTGGGCATAGTCGATTAAATTATGCAAGAAAAATTGGACAAGCGACCAATGATTTTGGCAAGTTTAAGGCGAACAAGAAGAAATTTAAGGCCGACAAAATCAATATGTACTACGGCGAAAGAACACATTTTGTTGAAGGTACTTTTGAGATGGCTGTTGAATTAAATAGAAATTTAGAAATTTTCGCTAGAGGAACTTACCAACATCCTTTTGCTCGACAAGCACGCCTCTATCTGTGGGAACGAAAGGAATTATTTCGCAAAAAACGACATGTCCCATTGAATGATCAAATTGAGGTTTTACAAAATGGAAGATCCTTTAAAGGAAAAATTATTGATGAGAATCCAATGTCCTTTTCTGTTGGCATTATTGTAAAATGATAATATGTTTTAAGGACTTGGACAGAAATGACTTACACTTATTACTACAACATCGCGCCAAAGGCGCCCGTTGCAGTAGTGTTGGTCTTGGAGGGCAGCCGAATTTGATAACCTGATTTTCCGGTTATCAAATTCGGCTGCACTCCAAACCTCCCTAGCGCGCCTAGCCGTAGGCGACGGCGCGTAATCATCGTAATAAACATCAGGTAACCACTATTTTCCTTTTTCATAAATCAGACAATCCAACTATCCCAATTCCTACTCGATACCGGAGCATTCCATCGAGTATTTATATAAAAAAATTGTTACTAAAAGCTTAACTTCGCGATCCAAATTTTGGCACTTTAAAATCACTCCATTCTTCCATGGGGTCAATTTTAAAAATAATTGAAATTATAGATGCAATTTTTAAAAACCTCTGTTCACGATTTAATTGAGTTAGGACAACAAAAACACGAGGAATACGCAAATGCTCATCCCTTTCCAAATATATATTTTGATAATTTTTTTGAAGAAACTTCTTTAAGAAAAGTCTTGGCTGAGTTCCCTGAACTAGGTCAAAAAGGAGACATTCATTATGAAAACCCTAATGAATCGAAATATGCATCAAAAGGGGAATTCCGTTTTGGTGAGCACTCCAAAGCTTTAGCTCATTTTTTAAACTCTCAGCCCTTCTTAATGTTTCTTCAAAATTTGACAGGAATCAAGGAGGCTTTAGTTCCCGATCCTTATTTTGAAGGTGGCGGATTTCACCAAATAAAATCTGGAGGTTACCTTAAAGTGCATGTTGACTTCCACAAACATAAATTGATGGGGCTTGACCGTCGAATCAATGTTTTGGTCTATTTAAATGAAAATTGGGAAGAAGAATATGGGGGTCATTTTGAATTATGGGAGCGTGACATGAGTAAATGTGCAGTTCGTATAGCTCCTTTGTTCAATAGAATGGCTATCTTCTCCACTACTGATTATTCGTGGCATGGACATCCTGATAAATTGACCTGCCCAGCTGACCGAAGCAGAAAATCAATGGCTCTTTATTATTATACCAATGGACGACCTGATTCCGAAATCAGTGCTGAAAACAGACAAAGAATTACGACCACATTTACTGCAAGAAAAGGACAAGATTCTCAAAAGATGACAGCCTTTAATAATTTCGTGAATCTTGCCAATGACTTTTTGCCTCCCATTGTAGTAAAAGGGATTAAGAAGTTCAGAAATAAGTAATCAAAATATAATTCTATGATCAATCAATCTTCCTTTTTAGTAGATGTAAATGAGGAGAAATTTGAATTTAAGTTAGACGAATTATTAGATTTTGACTTTATAGAACTAAAGGATGCCCAATTCCATATTTTAGACAATAATCAGGCATTTTTAGGAAGTATAGAATCCTACGATCCAACAAGTAAGTCAATGATTGTTTTGCTAAATGGAAACAAGTACCCGATTCAAATCAAAGACCATTTTGACCAGCTTGTAGAAAAAATGGGATTATCTACCAATATCACTTTTCAAATAAAGGAAATAAAAGCACCTATGCCTGGATTAGTTCTCGACTTAGAAGTAGAACCTGGTCAAACTGTTTCACAAGGCGATGTGCTTTTGATTCTTGAGGCGATGAAGATGGAAAATGTTTTAAAATCACCTGGAGATGGAATTGTCAAATCAATTGCTGTCAAAAAAGGGGATGCAGTTGAAAAAGGACAAATTTTAATTGAGATGGAATAATTTAACCTGAAAAAATGAAAAAGCTTTTTTCTGAATTCAATGGCGTAGATAAAAAAGAATGGTTAAAAAAGGTGGAACAAGACTTAAAAGGGAAACCATTAAATAGTTTGAACTCGGAGCTATTTGACTTGGAATTCTCTCCTTTTTATCACCTTGATGATCTTGAACAATTGCCATATACACTAAATTCAGGTCAATCGTCGAATGATTGGGAAATAGCCGAAAGAATACATGTAGTTGATTATAAAATTGCCAATTATAAGGCAATAAAATCACTAGAATATGGTGCTCAAGCACTGCAGTTCATCTTTAGTAAATGTCCTACGAAAATTGAATTAAAAACACTCTTGACAAAAATTAATCTAGAGTTTATTTCTGTCCATTTTTTCATGGAGCAGGAAAATGGAGAAGAACTAATTTCCAATTTTATCGATTTTTGTCAGACTAATAATATAAATCTTCAAAAAATTTATGGTTCCTTCAATGTAAAGACCATTCAAAAATCCACGTTATTCGATAGTCAATGGATTAATTCTCATTTAAAATCCCTCCCCAATTTTGCACTATTGACAATTAATTGCAATAAATATTATAATGGAAAACAGCATGTTATTTCAGAATTAGCCCAAATATTAAAAGAAGGTAATGACTTATTAATTGCTTTAAAAGAACAAAAGCTTAAAACACTCAATATTAGATTTTCAATTGTTATTGGGGAAGATTTTTTTATAAACATAGCAAAGCTAAGGGCCTTTAAAATGCTTTGGATCCAAATTTTAGAAACTTGGGAATTGACCTACCCTATATATACAAAAATAGAAGTTCATTTAGCTGAAAATAGCCAAACTGAAAATGCCAATAGCAATATGATAAAAGCAACTAGCCAAGCAATGTCAGCTGTTTTAGGCGGTACACATACCTTATTCCTTTTGCCTTCAGATAATTCTACTCAAAAAGATGGGACTGATTTTTCTAGACGCATAGCTAGAAATATTCAGCATTTATTAAAAATGGAAAATTATTTAAATCGTGTAATTGATCCAAGTGCAGGAAGCTATTTCATAGAAAATCTAACTCAAAATATGGCTGAACAAGCCTGGTCAGCATTTCAAAAAACATAAAAAATAGCCCTCCAATAAGGAGAGCTACAAGGGATTTCTAATCGATCAACTTAATCGCCGGCACCACACAAGAACTGACTTTTCAGATAATTGGTGATACCATTTTTTACATCTTTGATTACCGAGACAATCAGTATTGTTACTGAATCTAATTTTTACGAAGACTGGGATGAACGGGATTCCGTAGAAAGTTCTTCAAGATTTAGAACGATTATTCCGCCAAATAGAATAGAGAAAAGAATAATTTCTTCCATGGGTGTTTTTTTCATTTGATTAAAAAATCGAGGTATTACTTGCAAATGTAAGAAGTTATTTACTAAAATCAAAAATGGAAATCTGAACTATTTGTACATTAGTAGGAAGAATTTTAAAGTTTTTGAGTTTAATATTGATTATTTCGTTGAAAATGAATCGAATACAATTAGATTGTATCGATAAATTGAGTTGCAAAATCTTTTTTTTACACTAAAAAAATAATGCATTACTCTATTTTTGAAAAACTTACTGTTATTCCCATAAAATCAAAAGCTACTGTTTCATCCTAATCTCATCAAAAAAGCACCTTGAATAATAAAACTCAAGGTGCTTTTAATTTCCGTAAGAGTATGTCTAAAAAACAAGTTTTAGCTTGCCTTAAATTTTTTCAATGATTCAGTTAACCTTGGAACGACATCGAATAAATCACCAACTATACCATAATCTGCCGCTTTGAAAAAAGGAGCTTCCGGATCTTTATTGATGACGACTATCACTTTAGAGCTGTTGACTCCTGCCAAGTGTTGGATCGCACCAGAAATACCAGCTGCTATATACAAATTAGGTCTAATCGCAACACCAGTTTGACCTACATGCTCGTGATGAGGTCTCCATCCTGTATCTGCAACCGGTCTAGAACAAGCTGTTGTTGCTCCCAGAACGTCTGCTAATTCCTCAATAATGCCCCAATTTTCGGGACCTTTCATTCCTCTTCCTGCTGAGACAACCAATTCTGCCTCAGGAAGCGGTACAATTCCTTCCTCCGTTTTTAATTCTTTAATTCTTATCTTAGAATTCGGGATATTAACTTCAATATTTTCTGGTGAAATTTCTCCTCCTATCTCTTCTGGTTGAATTGCATTTCCCATAACAGAAAGCACTTTTATGGGCGAACTTACTTCATAAGTTGCTATAGCTTTTCCGGAGAAAACTGCTTTACTAACCTTAAAAGAACCATTGTTTGTAGGGACAGCATTAACACCAGCCACAGAACCTGCTTCTAAACGCACAGCCAATCTCCCTAAAAGAGACCTTCCGGTGGAAGTATGATTTATAATAACAACTTGAGCTGCCAACTTTTGAGCTACCTCAGAAATAATTGAAGTAAAACTTTGGCTATCAAAACTATTGAGAGAATCCCCAGTTACCTGATAAACCTTTGAAGCTCCATATTTCCCTAATTGTCCTCCACCTTCCGTATTTCCAATCGTTAAGGCAACACATTCAGTACCTAATACTTGAGCTGTTTTATATCCGTATGTTACTGCTTCGAAAGCAGCTTTTTTAAATTTTCCATTTTTAGTTTCTACAAAAACTAAAACCATAACATTAAAGATTTTAGATCTACGATTTTAGATTGTTTAACAATCATCAATCATGAACCAATTCAACAATCAAATAACCTTCGCTTCTTGATGAAGTAACCTTACTAATTCATCCATATTTTCACCATCTACATAAACACAACCTCCCTTTTCTGGAGGTAATTGAAAGTGAACTGGTACAGATAAATCTGCAAAATCAAAAGGTTCAACTACACTTAGTGGCTTTCTTTTTGCCATCATAATTCCTCGCATATTAGGAATCCTTTGTTCTGCCATTCCTTTAGCAGCACTTACAACAATCGGCGTTTCTACCTCAGCAACTTCGATCCCTCCCTCAATATCTCTAGAAACAGTTGCCAAGTTCCCTTCCAAATCCAAATGGTTGGCAAAAGAAATAAAAGGCAAATCCAATAATTCTGCGACCATCGCTCCGACCTCAGAACCATTATAATCGATGCTTTCTTTTCCACAAAAGATAACATCATAATTTTCGGTCTTCGCATGCTCAGCTATCTGTTTTGCAATATATAAGGAACTATTAGGTTCAGCATTTACACGTAATGCATTATCAGCCCCTATAGCCAAACCTTTGCGAATGACAGCATCATTTGAGGCAGGCCCAACATTAATTATGGTTACAGAACCACCGTGCAATTCTTTTAGCTCTAAAGCACGAACCAAGGCATACCATTCATCATATGGGTTCATAATATAATTAACCCCAGAAGTCTCAAATTGAGAACCGTCCCCACTAAAGGCAATTTTAGCAGTTGTTTCAGGTGTTTTACTAACACAAACAAGAAATTTCATAAGCTTATTTGGTGTGATTATTTAATGAATATCAAAATTTCGAGCAAATATATTAATTAAACTAAGGGAAAGGCATTGTGTTTAGCGAAAATTCGCTAAATTTTATTAAGTTTTACAAAAATCTGATTTTTTTGTGCACCTGTTCAATAGCTTTAACGAATAATAACTTCTTCGATATATTCTTCTCCAATTTCACGATTAAGTGCATCTTTCAACTTTTCTTTACCAAAGCTTAACTCTTGTCTCAATGAGGCAGATTCAATAGCAATGAATAGTTTTTTCCCCTTCAAATTAAGAGTGGTTGTGTATTGATTAATAGAAGTACCCATAACTTCCAACCAAAATTTTCTGATTTTTGATTGATACAGTTTGTCCTTATACTCATATTTGTCCATCATTTCCTGAAGGACTTCTTTTAATATTTTATCGTTGTGTCTAGGCATATTCAAAATCTGTAGTTTTAATCTCAATTATTTTCTGGAACTAGTGTGGTCGGCAACAATCATCCAATTTTTCCCAATTTTTTTCCAAATCAACATAAAATGACCTCCTATATCTCCAATCTCTCTTTTTAAATCCCAGCTACCTATCAACATAATGGCTTTTCTGCTTAGCTTTTCTACTTTTTTGACCCTAAAAGTAAGCTTTCCCATAGTTGCTTTGTCTGGATAACGATTCTTATATCCATCCAAAGTATTTTGCCATCCATAAGTTATGCCATTTGCACCACTGAATAGTAATTTTTCAGATTTCCAGTAAGCTTCCATAAAACCATCAATATCGCCCTGGTTCCAATCCGCTTGTTGTTCCAATAAAATAGATTGTACAGTCATTAGGTCTTGATCATCATGGAGATATAAAATTGAATCATCCAAAATAGATTTACTATTTTGACCAATAGACAAAAACGGTATTATGACAAAAAAGGAAATTATAACAAGTCTCATTATTTCAAAGGGTCTAATAGACTTTATTCTAAAAAGATTGTATAGCTAAAAATTAGTCTTTTGTCTTCACTCTTAGTCACGTACTCACCTTAATAGCTATGGCTATTAGGTTCCGTGCGTTTCTCGATTGAAAACAAAATCCATTTTTTTAAGCTCATAAATCCTTTTAGAATAAAGTCTAATTAATCACGAATTTCTACATTTCGTTCGAATTTGAGCTTAGAATTGGTGATGTTTTCAACATAATTATTGAAATTCGTTGTCTAATTGTTTTTTTAGAATATTTTTTTACCTCCTTAAATATTATAAAAAGTGGAATATACAGGATTATTATTTGAATTCATGTTCCTGATCATGGGTATTTATTTATACTTTTTCTCGATTGGAAAAGTACAATCAAATGACCCTGAAAAGCAAAAAAAAGCAGATGATTTTCGAGCTCAAAATGCTGGATGGTTAAAAATTGTCTCTCTTGCATTAGTGGCAATAATGGTCGTCAATATCTATTTGCATTTACAAGAAATCTTGAGTAATTAATGAAAGAAATAAGTCCCGTAGGGCAATTTTTCAAAAAGGATACCCAGAAAAACATCATCAATCCATGTTCCTATAACTCAATTCACCAACATTGGTTACTTGCGATTGAGTTGGTAAAAGCTAGCTATTTAATCCATTTAAAAGATAAAACTCATAGTATATACCTTCGAGGAAGTGTACCACGGGGATTATCAGTAGATAACATTTCTGATTTAGATAGTTTTGCTTTGATTCATCAAGCAAATTTTGGTTGGGATAAAGCAACTTGGTACGACCAATTAAACGTATCTATTAAAAAAAAGTACCCTTTCATAGCTGAAACCGAAGTCATGTTAAGTAGTTATCATGAAAATTTATTTAAGGTAAATCCAAAGCTTTCCATGATTTTAAAAACTCAGTCTTTATGCATTTATGGAGAGGACATTATTCCTTCCATCCCAAATTTCAAACCGGACAGACAAATGATGTTGAATTACTTCTGGTTGGAAAAGGATTTGACTGTTTTTTATAGAAAATCAACTATTAAGAAAGAGGATTGTAGAAAAATTATGAAATTAATTTTGAGGACTGGATTTGAATTAACAATGGAACGAAATCACGAATTTACTACTGATTTATACCTTTGTTACAAAACATTTTGCCAATATTATCCTTCAAAAAACAAAGAAATGAAGCAAGTACTTTTGCTATATCTAAATCCTTCTCATGAAGCCTTTTTTTTGAAAAATTTCCTCAATAATTTTGGAAACTGGATGATAAGTGAAGTCAGAAAGCAAATAGGCTAATCACTTCTGCCTGACATCCCTGAACTTCAAGGCTTCATTTCTGTACTTTTTTCTTATTATTGCAAGTTTAAAAGTAGCTGGTGCTTTTTCATAAAAAATTACCACTTCCGCTAAAAATGTATAGAACAATATCACTTCAATTTAAATCAAAAAATGAAAATCAACATCTTATTCACCCTGCTATCTTTCCTTTTTTCCCTAGGGCTTGGCGCACAAGATGAGGTCAACTCTGATTTCTACAATGTTAATACCCTTCAGGATATCAATATAACTTTTGCACAAGAGAATTGGGAAGAACTATTGGATTCTTTAAGGTACAATGGCAATGGACTCTTATTAAGCAAAGTAGAAATCAATGGCCAAACGTATGAAAATGTTGGCGTAAGATATAGAGGCTCAAAATCATTTAGACCAGGTTCAAAACGAAATGCTTTACATTTAAAATTGAACTATATAAACAAGAGCCAAAGTATTCAAGGTTACAAAACTATCAAGTTATCTAATGCGCTGAGGGATCCTAGTATGATTAGAGAGGTATTATCATATGAGATTGCGAGAAATTATATGCCTGCACCAAAAGCCAATTATGCTAATGTGAAGGTAAATGGAGAAATCTATGGACTTTTTGTTAATGTAGAAGCCATTTCAGATAGGTTTTTAAATAATCAATTTGGTTCAAGTGAAAATGCCTTTTTCAAAATCAACCAAAATGCAGGCGATGATACTCCATCGGGTTGTCGAAATAAAATATATGGATCATTAGAATATGAAGACGATGCAAGTTGTTATTTAAACAATTTTGAAATGATTTCTGATGAAGGATGGGATGACTTGATAGAATTAACTCGAATCTTAAACGAGCAACCCAATGAGATAGAAAAAGTATTAAATGTGGATCGAACGCTCTGGATGTTAGCTTTCAATAATGTATTAGTTAATTTAAGTAGCTATACAGGACAAAATAGTGTGAATTACTATTTATACAGAGATGATTCTGGGCAATTTTCCCCTATAGTTTGGGACTTAAATTTATCATTTGGTAGCTTAAAAAATACTGGCGTTGGATCAGATTTAAAATTGCGTCAATTACAAAATCTAGATCCATTACTACACATTGACAATCCAACTAAACCTTTGATTCACAACCTATTGAAAGTCGAAGATTATAAGAAAATTTATCTGTCACACCTCCGTACTATTGTAAAGGACCACTTTAAAAATGGTAGTTACGAGAAAAAAGCAAGAGCTTATCAAGATCTGATTAGAGAGGATTTCGGGAAAGATCCTGGGCAACGGTACAAAGCTTCTGACCTAGCAGTAAGTTTGACTAAAACCATTGGTAAAAGAAGCAAGATTCCGGGCATTATTGAATTAATGGAAAAACGTACAAACTATCTTTATAAACACTCCAAATTGAAGGTTTTACCACCCGAAATTTCAGAGGTACAAGTAATGGGTCGCGCAAAATTTTCAAGTGAAAAGGTTAATGCTTTCAAAGTGACTGCTAAAGTTGACCGTTTTCCTAAAAAGGTAAAATTGATGTATCGATTAGGGTCTAACGATATATTCAAATCAATCAGTATGATGGATGATGGAAAAAATAATGATGGAGAACCAAAAGATGGTATTTTTGGCGCAACTGTTAATCCATTGAATGGAGAATCAAGTATACAATATTATATAATTGCAGAGAATGCAACCTTAATCGAATATAGCCCCACTAATTATATGTGGGATGTTCACAGTGCAACACTCGAAGCTTTGAATAAATAGATTTTAGAAATCCAATTCAGGGGGTTTTAAAAAAGAATCCCCTGAATTGGAAACTTAAGATCCAGAATTTAGAACTTATGAAAAAACTGCCTTTTGTTATAGCTATTTTATTTTTCACCCACACACTTTTTACCCAAGATTTATACGATATCAATCATATTCCTGAAATCAGGATTGAATTTGCTGAAGCGGAATGGGCAAAAAAATTGGATGAACTTAAGAGGGCGGGAAATAAAGAACGGCTATCTGCCTCTGTCAGCATAAATGGGGTAAAATTCAACTTTGTGGGGGTTAGATACAAAGGCAACAGTAGTTATTTTAATGTTCAAAAATCAGGATCGAGTAAATTACCATTCAACATTAAAGCAGACTATGAAATCGATGGTCAAAAATTTCCTGGAGGGTATAAAACCCTAAAACTTTCAAACATTTTTAGAGATCCAAGTTTCGTAAGAGAAGCATTAACCTATGAAATTGCAAATAAATATATGCCTTCTCCAAAATGTAATTTTGCAAAGGTGTATGTAAATGATGAATATCTAGGTTTATATAACAATACAGAATCCATTGATGAAAAATTTTTAAAAGAAGCTTTTGGTAAAGGCAAAAACACTTTTGTAAAATGTGACCCAGACTGGAAAGTCAAGCAAAAGGAAGGTTGTATTGAAGGTGAAAAAGCTTCTTTAATGTACTTAGGAGATGACCCAGATTGTTATGCTAGTTATTATGAAATGAAAAAATCTAAAGGAAGTGAAGGTTGGGAGGAATTGGTTCATTTGATGGAGGTGCTAAAAAATAGCCCAAAAGATGTAGATACCCTACTCAATATTGATAGAGTTTTATGGATGCATGCATTCAATAATATCTTAGTCAATTTGGACAGTTATACAGGGCGATTGAGCCATAATTATTATTTGTATAAAACTCCTGATGGATTATTTACACCCTTAGTGTGGGATATGAATTTATCTTTTGGAGGCTTTCGATTTGATGGGATAAGTCCAAGAATGCTAACGGATGAAGACATGCAAACTATGAGTCCATTCGTTCACTATAAAACAAAAAACCCTAAACGACCATTAATCGTAAACATCCTAGCAAATCCGCTTTATCGAAAAATATATGTAGGACATATGCGTACCATTTTATATGATAATTTTTTAAATGGATTTTATGAGCAAAGAGCAAAAGAAATTCAACAAATCATTGATGTAGAGGTAAATAATGATAATAATAAGCTGTATGATTATTCCTCCTTTCAAAAAAATCTAAGTAAAACTGCAGATGCTGGTTTATCGAAAATTATTGGCATAACAGAACTAATGGAAAAACGATCCGAATATCTTGCAAATCACCCACTATTAAAGGTGGATCCTCCATCTATTACAGATGTGCAGCACCTAATCGTAGGAGATGAAGTCGCTTTCCAAGCTACCGTTCCGGATGCGAAAAAAGTATATGTTTTTTATAGAAAGGGAAAAAAGCATCCTTTTAAAATGCTAGAATTATTTGATGAAGGAGCTACTTTAGACCAAATGGGGGGCGACCAAGTCTATGGGAATTCAACTACCTACAAAAAAGGCATGGACTATTATATCGTTGCGGAAGGCTCTAGATCCGCTAGTTCTTCGCCCAAAAAAGCATCTTACGAATTTCATGAAGTCGACTAATGCCATTAATACCCCATTCAGTTCAAAGTTCAAGCCTTTTTCAAAACTTGAACTTTGAACCAATAATTCTTCTTTGATGCCTATTGTTTCTAATTCTGCTTCTTTTCACCCACCCTATTTTCAATTTAACGGACATCTACAATCCATCATTCCAGGTGTATTTAGAGAAGTAAAAAATGTTCAATATGAACGAGAGCGCTTCATACTTTCAGATGGAGATTTTCTCGATTTAGATTGGATTAAAAAGGAAAATCAAAACTTGGTCATTCTTACTCATGGTTTAGAAGGAAACTCCAATCGGCAATATGTGAAAGGTATGGCAAAAATGTTTTCACAAAAAAACTGGGACGTTTTAGCTTGGCATTGCAGATCTTGTAGTGGAGAAATGAACCTAAAGTTTCGATTGTACAATCATGGCGAAATCGGAGATATTGGAGAAGTTATCAACCATGCGCTGCAAACTAAGGATTATCAAAAAGTTGTTCTAATTGGCTTTAGTATGGGTGGTAATATTTCGATGAAATATTTAGGGGTTCATGGAAAAAACATACCACCACAGATAAAAAAATGTGTTGCCTTTTCAGCTCCTTGCGATTTAAAAAGTGGTGCCGAAATTCTGAACAACCCTACCAATAAAATATATCGGGATCGCTTTTTAAGAAAGTTAAAAGCTAAAATAGAATATAAGGCCTCACTTTTCCCAGGCAAAATTGACCTCAATAATTTTAAAAAAATTAAAGTCTGGAGGGATTTTGACGAATTGTTTTCTGCACCACTCAATGGTTTTTCTAGTGCAGATGCTTTTTATGAATATGCATCTGCTAAAAATTTCATGCCTGGCATAACTATTCCTACCCTATTGGTCAATGCTCAAAATGATCCTATTCTTACCCCCGAATGTTCACCAAAAAACATTTGCGAAAAGCATCCTTTCATCCATTTAGAAAACCCTAAAAAGGGCGGGCACTGTGGCTTTATGCTTGCCAACGATACTTTTTCTTGGTCAGAATATCGGGCTTGGCAATTTGTTAAGGGAGAAGGACATAAATAAATAAGCTACCCAAATTTTAGGAAGCTCCTTTTTTTTAGATGAGGCAAAAAACGCAAACATACCCAGAGGTATGGCGAGTATTTTTAACGATGTATAAAAGAAAAGCAACAAGTAAAATGGGTAGTTTATATTTTTCCTCCTCCCTAATTCAGAATTATAACAAAAATCTCGGCTTAGTAAGATTGAAAAGCCTCTCCAAAATTACTTTTGAAGAGGCTTTATCATTTGACCAAAAAGATCATTATGTGAAATTCAAACTAGTGTTGAACCACAAATTTTCGGGTAGTTGTTCCTTCTTCAGTAGTTACTTGAACCATGTAAATGCCATTACTATAAGTAGCAACATCGAAGCTCATTTCACTATTTTGGAAGTTATCAAAATTTCTTTCTTCTAACATTTTCCCAGTGATATCAACGATACGGACATTCATTTCGCTAGCCACTTCTGGCAACTCAACAGTCAATTTCATGTAATTATCAGATGGGTTAGGAAAAGTTGCAATAACCGCTCCAGTCGAAGTCAAGTCTGTAGTCGAATTAGTTTCAATTTCTCCAATTCTCAAACGCGCTTGAACTGTTGTTCCAGGACCAAAACCAGCTAAGAACCAATCAGCTACATCATCTCTAATAACTGTTCCTATATCACCAAAAACACCCGTATAATAGGGGTTTTCACTAAAAGGAGCAAACATATCTGGTTGATATTCAACCATTAAGAAGTATTCGCCTCCTTCTACTAACGGTACTCCATCTTCACCAGTATCAAAATCTTCTAAAGGTGTAGAAACAACTGTGAAGTTGGCTTCATTGGTGAAATTATAAAATCCAAGACCTACAATTGTAACATCATTATCATCAAAGGTAGATGGATCATCATCTTCAGTAACTTGGTATAGAAATACATTTACAGACTGTCCTTGATGCACATTACCGTTACTTGCAACAGAGAAAATTGCCTCATTCGCTTGGTAACCTTCATTTTGAACGACGTAATAACTTCCAATCTGCCAAACATCACTTGCTCCAGCAGGCTGAGTAGCAGAAGGGATATTATCATCATCTTTAGAGTACAAGTCACCAGAAACTTGGAAGCCAACGGAACCAATATTATCACCAGGTAGTGCATCCGTTGAATCAGATTGAGTTTCGTAAGTAATTGTATAGGAACCTACACTTGCAGGAATCTCATAACCTTCAGCCATGAATACTGTATCAGATTGACCTGAAATTTGAGTAGCGATCGTTTCTTGAGTTGACCATGTTCCACCAGGACCATCTACTGTTGCAGAAACTCTTACATCTGTTTGCTCTGCATTACCTGGGTTAGAAGCAACTGCACCAAAGAAAATTGAATCTACTTGGCTAGAAGGTGTCACAAAGTTAGGCGCACCACTAAAGATGTCCATCAATAAATCATAACTATCTCTTCTAACAATTTTCACATCATCAACAATCCAAAAATAGTAGTTACCATCCCAAATAAATTTCACTTGAAATTGATCTGTACCACCAGCACCAAATAAACGAATAAATTGAACATCATCACGAGCTGTAGCCTCATTAACAGGAACTGATTCATTAATTTCTATAGGATCACTCCATGTGGCACCTCCATCATTTGACCATGCTACAGAACATGTAGCCTGGAAATTACGGTGGAATTGATTAAACTCTATTGCAACAGCTGTCTCATCTGTCAAGTCAATAATTGGTGAAATTAACTCAGCAGTGTGAGGACCTGGTACCGACCCCATTCCTTGCATATCAGGGTCACCTCCATTGTCATAAAAATCTGAATCAAAAACAGCAGCACCATTCGCTACGGAAGGAGAAATGATTGGGCTTAAATTACCCCAGAATGCCCCTTCTGAAGCATCACCTTCAGCATCCCATTTCCAAATGGCATCCATGTTACTCAATCCAACAGTAGTCCAATTTCCAAGTCCATTATTGAACTCAGAATCATCATTTCCTGGTCCACCCCAAATGATAGAATCATCAACCGGAGGAGGAGGAGTTCCTGTCTGCTCCAAAGTGATGTTATCAATTTGCCAGCTAAAACCACAACCAGAAAGTGGTTCATTAGCTACATCATCAGAAAGATATTGGAAAGCTATTTGAACAAATTCTTGATTTGCAGCAACTGCAGTAATGTCAATCTCAATTACTCCAGGATTATCTGAAATATCATTGACAGCGAAGGATCCATTAACTTCAAATTCTGTCCATGTAACACCCCCATCATTACTTACTTGAACAAAGGTTTGGCTAAAAAAAGCAGCATAAAATTGTTCAAAAAACAAAATCACGTTATCCTCTGTAGTTAAGTCAATGGTATCAGAAACCATCCATGCATCTTGAGATCCGCTACATAATAAATCTGAATCAAAAAGTGCCCAGCCATTATCAGCTGAGGTAGAAGCAATAGGTCCAATTGAATAGTTTCCCTGAGGACCATCAGTACTATAAATCCAGACATCACCTGACTGATTTATTGAATTATCAATCAATGACCATTGGTCAACGCCATTAGCAAAATCTTCCTCCCATATGATTTGGGCATTGGTAGTCAATGTACCAAGTATCATAAACAAGGCGACAAAGATTTTTAAAGTAAATGAGTTCTTCATAATCGAATTTTTAAATTAAGATAAAGGACATTTTTTGTGATTAGGGCTTGAAAAGAATTACTGTCTATTTCTAAAATCCTTTTCTTACGCTATATTTTATTAATATATTTTTACAATTTTCTTGATCCCTACACCATTTTCTGAAATAAGGCGCAAGATAAAATAACCTTCTGGTAAAAACGCCACATTTACTGGTAGTTGTTTGACAATTATGTTGTCAAATTGTCGGGATAAAACTATTTTCCCAGAATTGTCAAATATTTCAAGCGAAATTGATTGTTGAATTGTTTCTTCATCCATAGAAATGAATACTTCATCACTTACAGGATTAGGAAAAAGGGAAACATCCAACTGGGGTAAAGAAGGATCAAATGTAGCTACTTCGTCACAATATTTCTTTGTATGTAACCTGACCACCGGAATTCTATCCAATCCAAATCCAAACGCATCAAAATCAGGATCATTACCTATTCTCAACATTGGAAATGACTTCAAATCCCCTTTACCTAATTCATTAGCTACAAAGAATGAAGGATTGTAATTTAATCGTTCGGTTGCAGATACGATCAAATGTTTTTCAGCAGATGGATTTCCTAACACTAAACTTACTATATAAAAAGTATTGTCTTCCAAATTGCGACAAGGGTTGGTCTCATCAAAGTTCACATCAATTGTAATGATTCCTTCTTCATCTTCCAAAACCGTATATTCATTAGAAGCTAAAAGTGTTATTTCCTCTTCATTAGCTTTAAAGTCCCCATTCACATCTTCTTTCCATTCATATAGATTCGTAAAAACAGTCTTACCTTGAATTTGTTTGGGATTTGCTAAACTAAAACTGACTTGAGAGGCAACTAAGCTATCTCCGTCAATTATATAAAAAGCATTTCCAACTTCATGAATAAAATTGGCCGTAGGAGAAAACCCTGTACCTATACACGGACCAAATTCTTTAGAAAACAATCCTTGTGTTAACTCAAAGTCCCAACTTATTTCATTGTCCGCAGGAAAATCATCAATGTTATCCGACTCAACTCGATAATATCCTTTGTATTTCCCCTTTATTGGTTCGAAATCTACTAATTTATCAAAGGGAGTATTTACGACCATTTGTCCTGGAGCAAAAGTACCGAGGTTCAAGGTATCTCCATAAACCAGCGCTCCTGTTTCATTTTCTATGTGGGCTAATATTCTTGTATTTGTTTGAGTTAAATTGCCTACATTCTCCAAATCTACCATAAGTCCAAAAGGCTCAAACTGACTATTAGGTATTTGAGCCGTTGGAGGAATCGCATAAAAATCAGGATTCAATTTCAGATCATTAGGTTTTTTTTCTAAAATTCGAACATCATCAATGACCCAAAAAAATAACTGTCCATTAAATGCAAATTTTAATTTAAACTCCGATGTACCTAGAACCTCTGGAGGTAAGGCTGTTCGAAAGGATGAATTCTCAAAATTGGCATTGCCAAAACAAACTTGAGGGTTACAATTTAAGGTATCTAACCAGTTTTGCCCATTATCAATACTAAACATAACAGAAGTCACTGGTTGGTTAGGAATAATTGGATTTCCTTCTGCAAACAATTGATCAAATTCTAAAACTAATCCTTCTCCAGAAATGACATTACTCAAATCAATGGTGGGGGAAATCAACTCCGCAATTGTTGGAGTCAAAACTCCGGATTGACCAAAACATAAATCAGGATGAAAAACGGCCGCTCCATTATTTCCTGTCTGGGAACAAATTTTTAAATCATTTGGAACAGGAGTAAAAATACTATTTCCAACCCAGCCGACAGGCTCCCAATACCAATCACAATCTCCAGAAATCGTCACAGACGTCCAATCGTTAAATCCATCTTTAAAATCTCCTTGCCCTGATTTTTTGCCCCAAACTACCCCTTCTTCTAAAGGATGATAATCAAAAAGAGCGATATCATCAATTGCCCATGAAAGGTCATTCTCAGCAGACCACCTCCACTCTATTTGAACTTCGGATTCACCGGCCGCAATATCTGTTATATCAATATAAATTCGTTCAGCATTACAGGACTCTCTATCCGAATCTGCCCAGATACCCAGATTTTCAAAAAAATTGAAGGTGACCCAGTCTGAATTGGTATTTTTCACCCTTACAAAAGCAGATTCATTTGGAGGTGTCAACCGAAAACCAATATGTGTTTCAAAAAATAAAACCACCCTATCTAGGGCATTTTCACAATTAATGGGGGTCGTTATTAAAGTAGAAATATGTGCTTCTCCACCATTTGAATTAATAAAAGCATATCCATTCAAGGCAGAAGTAGACATAAATCTAGGTTCTTCTAAAAAGTCGACAGGAATAGTACTTGGCGCACAGTTGAATGGGTTTTCACAATGTTCCCACTTAATACCATTATTTAATTCATCATCGTTGTGCCAATCAGAAGGAATTCCAAAATCAAAATCCTCGGTCCAAAATTGTGCGTTAGAAATTATTGGAGTTAAGAAAAAAAGAAATGTGTAAACGGTAAAAAGGGTTGCTTTTTTACCATTCGCAAATGGTTTAGTTGTTGTTTTCATAACCTTCAATTTAGGAAACTCAAAGTATGCAAATCCTTCAAGAAAATAAACCTTTTCAAAAAGGTTGGTCAAACCAATTACAAAAAATCATATGGAATATTAATTCCCAAACTCTTCAAATAATCGCTTCTTATCAACTTGAACAACTCCCACTTTTTCACACACTTGCCCTCCGGCCAAATTGGCAAGTTTTGCAATTTCGGCTACCCCTAATCCAATTGCTATACCCAAAGCTGTGGTACTTATAACTGTATCGCCAGCTCCACAAACATCCGCAATATCACGACTTTTTGTTGGTAATATTTTTCCATCCTTCCCTTCATTAAAATAAATACCATATTCAGATAAAGTAATCAAGGAGATACGATTTTCAAGTCTTTCCATTAATTTCTGGCAAGCTTTATCCAGTGAATCAAGCGTCACTAAAACCTCTTGATTTAAAGCATCTCTAATTTCTTTCAAATTTGGCTTGATTAAAGTGACTCCATTATAGTTCCAAAAATTTTTGAATTTTGGATCAACCACTGTTGGTATTTGTAACCCATGAGATTTTGAAATGACTTCTTTTATTACCTTTTTGGTAAGGACTCCTTTATTGTAATCTTGAAATAAGATAACATCTATCTTTTGAGTGTCTAAAATTTTAATAACTGATTCTAAAAACACAGTCTCATCTATCTCTTCCAAATCATTCTTGTGCTCTCTATCCACTCTCAGTAAGTGTTGCCCACCAGCAATCACACGGGTTTTAGAAGTCGTTATTCGGCGTCTAGATTGAATAATCCCTGCTGTTTCCAAACCGTTTTCTTGCATAATTTCTAAATATCGAACGCCAGATTTATCATGACCAATTACACTACATAAAATGGGTTTTGCACCTAATGCAGAAATATTCAAAGCCACATTGGCCGCTCCTCCAAGTCGTTCCTCTTCCTCCAAAGAGTCTATAATCGGAACAGGTGCTTCTGGCGAAATCCTTGTTACATTTCCTATTAAGTATCGGTCGATCATTACATCTCCTATCACCAAGACTTTTACCGAATTAAAAGCATCAAATATATTTTTTGAATGATTCATTATTAACTTTTTCAAAGTTGGGTCGAAGTTTAGTTAATATTTTTCTTGTCGCCCCTTCGTTTGATTTCAAATAATTTTGTACAACCCTTGAAGATTGTAAATACGACTCCTTATTTTTCAACTTTTCAAATACTTCTTGTAAAACTTTTTCATTTGAAACCGAGAATGCTCCACCATTTCTTATCAAAAAATTAGCTTCCTCAAATTTTTGAAATTTAGTTCCAAAAATAATGGGTAATCCAAAAGCTCCTGGTTCCAATATATTATGTATACCTGCTCCGAAACCTCCTCCTATATATGCTAAATCTCCATATTGGTAAAGACTCGAAAGCATCCCAATATTATCAATGATCAAAACATTTCGATCTTCAAAATCTGTCTGCCCTTCTAATTCAGAATATTTCCAAAAAGCAATCTCCAACTTACTTTCAAACTCTTGTATATGAGCTTTTTGTATATCATGAGGTGCTATTATCCAACGCCAATCATTGCCTTTATAATTATTAATAAATCCAGTTAAAATAGATTCATCTTTTGACCAAGTGCTTCCACAAATTAAAATCTTATGGTTGCCACAAAATGATTCTATTATCGGGTAGGTTGTTTTGTTTTTTGAAATAGTAAGTACTCTATCTATCCTTGTGTCTCCTGTAACGGAAACGTTAGCAATTTGAATTCCATTTAATAGTCTTTGAGAACTTTCATTTTGTACAAAAATATGATCAAAACATCCCAACATTTCTAAATGTAGATAATTGAATCCCTTTTTAAAAAAAAGCTGATTATTTCGGAATATTGACGAGATAAGAAAGATTGGTATTTCTTTAGATTTTAGAGATTTCAAAATGAAATACCAAAATTCATATTTGACAAAAATAGCAATAGATGGTTTCGTTATTTCCAAAAAAATTTTAGCATTCTTTTTGGAGTCTTCTGGCAAATAATAAGTGTAATCTGCCAATTCGTAATTTTTTCGAATTTCATAGCCAGAAGGCGAAAAAAAAGTTAGTAACACTTTCCATTGAGGAAATTCAGACTTAATCAATTCTATGAATGGTCTTCCTTGTTCAAATTCACCCAAAGAGGCACAATGCATCCAAATAATAGGAGCTGTTTGACTCTTGAAATCTTTTTTCAAAAGATCAAAAATCCCTTTACGTCCATTGGTCCAAAGTCGAGCTTTGACCTGAAAAAGGGACATAAACTTGATGGCAATAAAATAACTTTGTGTGGCTAGTTTGTAAAGGAATATAGATATAGACAAAAGGTATTGCTTAAATTTCAATTGATCTTTTACGATTTTACTTGGTGGAAATTTCACTTCCGACCAGTGTGTCAATAAAAAATTTCATCTGGATTGTCACTTAAATAAAATGGCAAAACCCAACCTAATTTAAATCCAACCAAACCATCAAAACGCTTGGCATCATCTCTTTCAAAAGTATCAAAGTTATAGTCTCGACGATTTTGAGTAAAACCTTGAGTTAGTTCTATACCCGCATAAAAGTTGATAAGCCTATTTTTTGCAAAATGCTGATAACCAATAAACTCTGTTATCGCCAAACCATTAGTCAATCGATCATATCCTTTTTTATAATCACCAGCCAAAGAAGAAACGACAACTTGGGGATCATCTTGAATTCTAATTTTATGTTGGAACAATCCCATTCCCAAGGTAACTCGTATACCAGATCTCTTATTAAAGGCTCTAAGAGGAAATAACTTCCCAATATGTCCATCTAAATAAAGTCCTCGTTCTCTCAATAGAATTCCGGAAGTCGCACCAAAATCACCAAAAATAATGGGGTCAGAATCAGTGAATGTGCTCAAGACATTTTCTTTGACATCATTGCCAAAATGTACATTGGCTTGAACCCCAAGAATAAAATTATTTTTTGTGATATAATCAAATCCCCCCCCAGCACTAAAATTATTGCCAAATCTATCTGCCAAATCTCCTAATGGAATATGATACGAATAAGAAAAATTTGCAGCCATAATCTTTCCATCATTCCTTCTGGACTGAGCATCTATTTCAAAAGAGACCAAAATCAAAAAACTAAAAATCAATAATTTATACATAGTTACTATTTTATTTATTGCATTCTCCAGCTACCCATTTTTTAACCCCTGCTCTTTTCGCTTCACATTCATTTCCATAGGTTTTGCCATCACAACCACAGACTGGCTTCCAATTTTCAGGACATCCTCTATTACTTCTTAAATTAGGGTCAATACATTCTCCACATTCCCCTTCTATCCAATTTTTCAATCCTGCATTTTTTGCTTCACATTCATTCCCATAAGTCTTGCCATCACAACCACAGACTGGCTTCCAATTTTCAGGGCACCCTTTATTACTTTTCAAGTTTGGATCTATACATTCTCCGCACTTTCCATTCGTCCAAGTTTTTACACCTGCATTTTTAGCTACGCAAACATTAGCATATTCTTTTCCATCACAACCACAGACAGGTCGATATTCCCGTGTACAAGGAGACTGTTTCGGATTTGGATCGATACATTCTTCACAAGCTCCTTCTTTCC
Source organism: Bacteroidota bacterium (assembly GCA_024743405.1). GTDB lineage: Bacteria > Bacteroidota > Bacteroidia > Chitinophagales > Saprospiraceae > JANSWP01. Next base: position 54,920 of record JANSWP010000011.1, on the reverse strand, counting down.
AAGAGGTTACTCCCGCTGCATTAGCTTGACAAGTGTTCCCATAAGTTACATTGTTACAACCACAAACTGGTTGAAAATTCATTGGACAAATCTGTTCTGGATTTATTTTGGAAGCATCCACACAATCACCACAAGTACCAGTTGTATAATATTGAACGCCTGATTTTTCAGCTTCACAAACATTCCCATATGTTTGACCATCACAACCACAGACAGGGTTGTATTCCTTCGTACAAACTGTCTCTGGGTTTACTTTATTTTGATCAATGCACTCCTTTTTATCTGGTTGATCGACTGTTGGTTTTTTGACTTTACAATTTATAAAGACCAATAGGATTACGAATAAAAAAAAATATGCTTGTTTCATAATTTTAGATATTTGGTTTCAGGCGGAAAATTACACATTCTAATTGTGTTCCCAAATTTGGGGAAATGACTTTATCTTTTTTGAATTATTTTTTGAATAATCAGGTTTCTGAATCATAAAAAATAAAAATATGGAAATAAAAATCAATGATACGATCAGTCTAACCGAATACCGAAAATCAGATAAGGCTGCGCTTTTAAAATATTTAAACGATGAAGATATTTATAAGAATACCCTGAGCATACCACATCCGTATATCGAAGCATCTGCTGATTTATGGTTGAATATCGTATTTGAAAAATATGCAAAGATTGGTAACAAGACCGAATTAGTTATTAGAGATTCAAAGAGAGAACAAATCGGAGGAATAGGACGATTAATTCTCAGTGGGCTCGATTCTCACACCGATGAAATTGGATACTGGCTTGCCAAACCCTTTTGGAATAAAGGTATAATGACTCAAGTAGTCTCAAAATTTACGGAATTTTGTTTTGAAGAATTTCCTTTAGTTCGAATCACAGCTAAAGTATTCATTCATAACATCGGTTCGAGTCGCGTTTTGGAAAAAGCAGGTTTCCAAAAAGAAGGGCATTTACGTAAAGCCTATTTGAAGGATGGTGAATTATTAGATGCGATCTTATATTCTAAAATAAAAGAAGGTAAGTGCTTGGACATAAATAAGTTCCATATTTGAGGAAAACTATTTTTTTGCCAGAGGAGGCAAAAAGCACAGGCATATCCGTAGATATGGCGAGTATTTTTAACGAGATATGGTGAAAAAATAGTCCGTCATAATATGTGTTAGTTATTTCTGTCCAAGCACTGATTTAATTTTAATTTACCTCCGCCTTCTTTTACCGAATGGTCTACCTCCTCGTGGGCTTTTCGTATTTGAGCCATCATTCCATCGGATACTTAAATGCAGCCCTAAATAAATTTGTTTAATAGTCGTTTTTGCTGGCTGCTTGGTAATAAAAATATCCGTTTCTACCTCCGGATAATAATGAATTCTTGCTATGGGCGTCACCGTAATTAATTTAGAAAGTCCGAAATCAAGTCCAGCTCCGATTCCAAATCCAAAAGCACCAATTGAATCTTCAATAGTAGAAGTTGGATTTTCAGTATCGACTTTATTTTCAAGGTTAATTAAACTATATCCTGGTGATAATTGGACGAAAAAACCCTTTGTGAAAAAATTTCCTCCTTTATCAAAAGTTGGACAATTACAGTCATTATTAAAATCTAAAAAGTAAATATTCGTATTAAGCTGAAAGTTGATAAATTGAGCACTCAATTCGCCTGCCCCATAATCTCCTGAAGATTGTCCAAAACTAATCTCCGGTAAAAATTCAACTCTTTGATTTTTCAAACGGAACCAATAGTCTAGCCCTACATTGTAACCGTTATAAGATTCAATATCTGATTGTGCCTCCAGTGAGAACCAATCTTCAGCATTAAAAGTCTTGTATGCCGCTGAAACCCCAATTTGAGCATTTACGCAATTGATAATCAAAATAGAAAAGAAGAAAATGAAGATTTTTTTCATGATTATTTTTTATTCAAAACGAGAAATTAGGCGCTACAACATGGTCAAAGAAGAATTTAAAATTAAAAAGGTTTACCCTACCTATTTGGTATGATAAACCTTTTTTGAAAATTCGTTCACTAAAAACAGATTATTCGTCTCATTTAGCAATTACCTCATTGGCTGCCAAAAATAATTGATTGTAAATCCCTGTTGAATCACTTTCGAAATAGGCATCCTTATTCAAACTTGAGTGAATAATAAAAGGCTTTTCTCTACTTGCGTCAACATAACAATGTATAGTCAAGGGCTCAAGGAGATTATTAGCATTTATGGTCAATGAATTTTGTAACGTATTTGCTTTGGCAACTGGATCAAAATCATCAACAAAGGTGGTACCACTTACCGTCGATAATCCATTAATAAAATTATCCATTGTTGTTGAATCTATTGGCAGCTCGCCATCCATTAGCCATCCTGCATCTCCAGATTTATTCAAATTGAATTCGTTGTCTAATATTTTATAAGATAACCTCATAACATCATCTTTATTCAACTTGATCAATTCTTTATTTCTAAAGGCATCAAAACTTTGCCCTAAAGACATAGCCAAAAATCCATCTACCGCAAAAACTTCATCCTCACCAGTTAAACGCACAAATGAAGTTGCTTGCCTTGTTTGTTGATTAAAGGCAAATCTTCCAATGATAAAATCTTTCAACAGTTCACTCCCGGCATATACTTGAAGTCTTGTCCCTTCCTTTTCGTTCACTTCATATTCTGCCCACTTTTCGGGTTTTTTAGCAGCGATTCTTTTGACGCCTATAGAATCAAGTTGTGCTAAAACAGAATTTACATTATTTGCCAAAGCTTTGGTTGTAATATTCCCCTTGGTGGCAATCCAACCATCTGTTTCTCTACTCAAAGAAACTTCAGCAAAATCATCTGCCTTGGGGTAAAGAACAATTCGAGTGATGGAAGCAGTGTCCAGTTTTACTAGTTCGGTATTAAAGCTTCGGTCTTTTTTGCCACCACCCATTTGAGAAATACCATAAACGGCTAAAAGGGCTACAAAAATGATAAGTAGTGTTTTATTATTCATGTTGATTGTGTTCTGAGTTCAAAAATTTGGAATGGATTCTGCGTTAATCAATTAAAAAACGCAGAATCCGAAAAATCATTTTTAGGCGTAACTAACTGATTCTCTCTGCTTTCTAATTCTGCTCTGTCTTTGGAAACGATACAATCCAAACATTAAAAGAAGAAAAATAGGTAATCCAAAATTGAGAAATTTCAAGGTATTTCGTTTGCCTTCGTTCTCATCTCCCAGGTACTCCTCTTTTATTGGACGAGTTACTACTCCTTTCGTTCTCAATTCAATAAGCCCTGTGTCATCAGATAACCAATCAATTGCATTAGACATTAAATTAGCATTATCCGAATTTTGCCCTCCACCTTGTGTAGGAAAATCACCATCACCAAATAAGACAATTTTAGATGGCATATCACCGACTAAATTTCCTTCTAAGATCCCTCCTACCACCAGGTTACTAATAGGAAAATCAGCTTGTGACCATTGTTTGTTCACATCGAAATTGGTTGGAACATTAATAGAACCTGATTTTTCAGAAGATAAGGCAATTGGTGTAAACGTTTTAGTGCTATCACCTGTGAACCTAATATTACTGGCAAAAACCATTACGATTTGCTCTAAACCTTTCGTAATGGGATGCTCAGGAAAATTTGAAATCAACGGCAAAAATGGAAACTGAACAGGTGTTTGGAACCTAAACATTCCTTGTTGGCGCTGAACATTTACTGTCCCACAATTCGCATCAATTACGAAGGAAGGATCAACAATTAATCCTTTTTGAGCCAACCAAGTCTCTAAACCAGTCGTTAAAGCCGACCCTTGAGCTGTTTGAAAATCACCATTAACTGCATTGATTCCAACCATTAAATTACCGCCACGACCTAGGTAATCATCTAATTTAGAAAAGTGGTCTGGGGGAATTGAATCAGAAGGAGCTACCAATGCTACCGTTCTAAAGCGATCTGGAATGGTCGTTTCTGAATTTAAATCAATATTCTCAACATTATAAAGTATTGATAACTGTGCGTATACACTTTCTAATTCTTGCAAACCTGGTTCTCCATGCCCTTGAATTAAACCAATAGATGGTTTATCCACTACCGTCATTTTTTTGATGGCTGTAGTTAGTGCATACTCCATCCCAGTTCCAGAAGCAATCACCGGAATCACTTCTTTTTGTTCTCCTAATTCTAACATCGCCCCTAAAAAGACCTCTTGTTGTTTGACTTGATCTTTTTCCCTCATTTGCACAGGCACAGGCATTACCCCATTTTGCATGGCCGTTTGTTTTGACGCATCATTCTCACTTGGATCGATGAAGGTGAAATCTAAATTTCCATTTGAGCTATTAGAATATTCCACCAATTTCTCTCTAAAATCATCCTTCAATTTCTGCAATTGTGGAGGTAAATCTTCGGTAAAATAAGCAGTTACGGTAACGGGATCTTCTAATTCTTCCAAAATATTTTCAGTTGCATTACTTAATGTAAACTGCTGTTCATCTGTCATATCCCACCTCAAAAAGATATTTCTGGAAATGAGATTTACCAGAATCACAATTCCAAACATGAGCATTAGCGTATACCTTTTATTTAAAATCATATGACCTAGGATTTCCCCAAAGAATAATCCGGCAAACCCACTTACTGCTAATAAACCGTTTGTCTCTACCCCACTTGAATAAGCCATATAAGCAAACAAGGCGCCTATTCCTACCCCTAAAATATTAGGTAGAGGGCTTTTTATATTGGAATCTAATCCTTTTCCTCTTCCAACTAAAGAAAGTACCTCAATGGCAAAAGCGATAAAAAACGCTGCCATCGTTACGAAATACAAAATGTCTTTGGTGTCCCATACCCCACGAGAAATTGATTCATAATGTGAAGTCAAACTTAAGGAGTCTAACAAAGTTGGGAAAAAGCCAGACCCATTGGCGCCCAGACCAAATAATAACTGAAAATTGATGGCTACACCTAAGGAAAGTATTAATGCGATCAACTGCTTTTTGGTGACCGTACTTGCCCAAATCCCGATAGCGATATACACCGCACTCAATAACAAGAGTGCAAAGTAACCACTAATGGTAGAACCGTGGTCAATGTCTCCCAACGTTGAAATGGAATAATAATAAGGAATAGTGCAAGCTAAAGCGACACAAACCAATAAAAAACAGGCTACAAATTTTCCTATAATTACTTGTTGATCAGTTACTGCTTTGGTCAACAGCAATTCTATCGTTCCAGTATCCCGTTCTTCTGCGACTTGACGCATGGTAATGGCAGGGATGAAAAAGAACAAAGTCCAACTAGCAAAGAAAAAGAATACCTGCATATCGACTTGTCCTCGAAAAAATATATCAGATGGATAAAACCAAGTAAAAAAGCCTGTAAAGCCTAGGAAAATAACCAAAAAAACATAGGCTATCAAAGAGTCAAAATAGGAGTTTAATTCTCGTTTTGCTATAACCCAAATTGGATTCATAATTTATATTTTGGATTTTGGTTTCACGATTTAAGATCTTTTAGTTCAGAAAATTAGGTATTAATATTCTGAATAAAACATCAATTAGTTTATTGTCAAATCACGGAAAATATCTTCCAACCTAGTTTCAAATGGCACCATTTCCGTCAATGTCCAATTGTTTTTAACACATAATTTGAAAATATCCTTGTTGGATGTCATTTCTGGCTTGCTTTGAATTTCGAAACGACTGTTTGTCTTATCGAGAAAATCAACTACACCAACAGAAGAAAGCTGACTCAATTTTTCAAATGCGGAATTTATTTCTGCATCTTCAATTTTGACATGAAGAATCTGCTGCCCCTGTGCTTGTTTCCGAAGGGTACTGGCAGTACCATCAGCCACTATTTTTCCTTGATTTATTATCAGGATTCTGTCGCAGGTTGCTTCGACTTCAGGTAAGATATGCGTAGAAAGAATAACTGTTTTTTCTTTTCCAATTTTTCGAATTAATTCCCTGATTTCTACGATTTGGTTGGGATCGAGCCCCGTAGTTGGCTCATCTAAAACAAGAATTTCTGGGTCATGAATCATCGCTTGGGCAAGACCTACCCTTTGTCGATAACCCTTAGATAATTCGTTGATTTTTTTGTGTTTTTCCACATCCAAACCACAAATTCTGACCATCTCTTTAACCCGGTCTTCAATGGAGTTTTTAGGCATTTGCTGTAAGGCTGCACAAAATGCCAAATAGTCCATTAACGGCATGTCTAAATAAAGCGGATTGTGCTCAGGCAGATAACCAATATGTTTTTTCATTTCCCCTGCTTTAACCGATTGACCACCTATTGTGATATCCCCCTCTTCAACTTCCAAATAATTGGTTATCATTTTCATGGTGGTGGTTTTACCTGCTCCATTGGGACCTAAAAAACCCAATATCTCTCCAGTCTTTACCTCAAAAGAGATATTATCAACTGCTTTTTGCTCACCATACCTTTTCGTTAAATTTTGAATTTTAATATCCATATTTGACTAACATTTTATAATTTTTGATCTGTTGTTTATTAGTAGTTAAGTCATTCAAAGCCAAAACTGCTCAGAAGCAGATTCAAAGTTATTTCATTCGGAAACATTAATTTAAAAAGCTTTCAAGAAAGAATTTATTATTCTAGAGATGGGAATTGCCTTGCTGAAATACATTTAGAAAAACAGTATTTAAAGACTGTCATTCTTCTGATTTTCACGATCAAACTAATGAACCATCTTTTGAAAGCCATTTTTGAGGAGCGCAAAATTAAAAATTGAAATAAAATCTACATGGATTTTGATGTTAATATTTTGCAAAGGTCTAATACAGTTTTTCTTAGAAATTATATTTTTGCCATTTTCCTTTTTAAAATAGTTATCAATTGCTCATTGAGATCGCTGCACCTTCTAATTTTAAAGGTTCTTAATTATCATTAGCAATTGTTAACCCAATAAAAAGTATCATTTATTATGAAGCAGATTTTCATTCTATTCAGTTTAGCTATTTTTATTAGTTCTTGTGGAGGTTCTGGCAATTCAACTCCTGCGGAAGGGGCCTCTATTGATTTAAGTGGTTTTGAAATTCAAGACATCCCTGGAACCACCTTCCAAAAAGTCGTTAAACGCACTCCTGCGGGAATTCTCTTAGAAGAAGGCACGCTAAGTAATGGAAAGAGAAATGGAATGTGGGTTACTTACCATGCCAGTAATGAAATTCCAAAAACGATCATTAATTATGTAAATGATGTTAATTCAGGCGTTTATTATTCATTTAATGAAAGAGGCCAACTAGAAGAAATGCGTGGCTATCTCAATAATGAATTGGACGGCAAATGGGGAAAGTACAAATTTGGAAGAACCACCGAAGAAGCGATGTATAAAGGTGGAAAATTCAATGGCGTTTATAAGTCGTATTTTGCCAATTCTGATCTAGTACAAAAAGAATTCAATTATAAAGATGGTGAATTACATGGTAGCTATAAGTTTTATAATGAAGAAGGTCAAGTTACGCTGCAATACGAGTACGATAATGGAGAAAAAGTGAGTGGTGGTATCGTTGAACCTGCATCAAATGGTCAATAATATTTATAGCCGGTTATCTAATACTGCTTTTAGACTTTGAATAAAAATAGGAATATTTTTGAAGGTTTAGTCTTATCCCAAAAGCTTCTTCTTTTTTGCATTACCCAAAAAAGAAGCAAAAAAGTCTAGTTTGTTTAAATCGCTCCGCGTAAACAATCGGCAACCCGCCAAATTAGGCGTGTTCTATACATCTTTATCAGAGTCTAAAAGTAGTACTATAGAATGATGCATTCCTAAATTCAAATTATCAAATTGAAAATAGGTAACCGGCTGTATATTAATAATCTAATTAGAAATAAATTCCAGCTCAAGTTGATTTTCATTTGTTAGAAAATTGTTTACCTTTATTTTTATATCCCTAAAAAATTAGGGACTTACTTAGATCTATTCGTATTTTTTGACGCAATCCTATTCGTTGCGATAAAGTATAGAAAACTACACAAAATACTATGAGAAATAGCCAATCTCCTTCTATTCAATCTATTTACCAAAATGCACTACATTATTATTTAGATAGGGCTGATTTGTTCTCACTAGATAACACGGGAGAAACATTTGCCGCCAAATTTATTCAGGATTTACTAAAAGGGCAGCTAAATGTACAAGTAAATACCTCTTCATTGGCCGCAGATAAATTGAGACATTTATATTTCGAATCAAAAAATATCGAACGAACAGAAGGACCCAAAACATTTGGATTTGGCTATCCATTTTTTATTGAAACTTATGGCAATGATTTGGTCATTGCCCCTATGTTTATTTGGCATTTAACCCTTGAACCAAGTCAAAACTTAGTGAACTCATGGGCAATTAAGTTTGGTACGGATAATGTTTGTGTACCTAATTTTAAGCTGTTTAAACATCTCGAAAATAATCATAAAATAAAGGAGGTTGATGAATACGAAAAATATGCATTGGAAAACCAATTAACGCTTGAAAACCTTAAATTAATTTGTACACAGCTTTCAGAGAAAACAGAAATTGAAAACCGCACTGTCTTAAATGATATTGCTCCCTCTCCTGGAATTGATGAAATAGGTATTTTATCTGAGGCAGGCACTATACATTGGAGTGGTATTTTAGGGCTTTTTCCTCCTCAAATTTCTAAAACCGTTCCGTTACCTCCCAAACCCGAGGATGCGTTTATGTCCACTCCATTACCTTGTGCTGACGATCATTTTAATTTTCACTATTTACCTTGTGACCCTTATCAAGCAACTGCATTGGAAGAAGCTGATGATTATAAAATATCAGTCGTTGAAGGAAATCCAACCTCAGGAAAATCACATACTTTAGTCAACTTATTAATAAACGCCCTTTCAAATGGAGAAAAATGTTTGGTTGTTTCTGAAAGCGTACCAACGCTAAAAAAAGCCCAACAATTATTATCTAGAGCCGGTATTAATCAGTTTAATTTTTTAATAAAAGACGCTCTAAATGATAAAAAATTACTGCTTGAAATATTGCGTATTGCGTCGGATGGTTTAGGTAGAACGATTGAGCATTCAGAAAGTGATTTTGACCTAAAACTTCAACGATATCTTAGGGAAAAAAATAAATTAACGGCTAATTATAGAGCTGCAAAGGAAAAGGTCTTTGGTCAAGCAAATTGGACGGAAACGGTAGGATCCTTTTTAAGTAGTAACAGAGAAGAAGGCAAAGAATTGTTGAGTAGCCAATTGAACCCCAACGAGTTTGATTTTACGCATCATGAATATGAAATTTTTAAACATGCAATCCTTGGTAGCCGACCACTTTACCAAAAAGTAAATACTTTAAAACACCCATTGACTAACCTCAATGAAGACATTTTTCTACAAAAAAGTAGAGAAGAGGGCTTAAAATATATCAAGAAGAATATTAGAAAATTTCTAAATAAAGCTTCTAGGCTTCAACATCGATATATAAATAAAACGGATGCCTACTCATTAAAATTAAATGAACATTATGAGCGGCATTTTTATCGATTATCGAGACGCCTTACCCAATTAAATGAGAAAATTGCGGACTATTCAAAGCAGTTTGGTTCAGACTTTAGTTCTTCAGGAATGAGCTCACTTAAATTTTTGGGTCTTTTTTCCTCTCAAAAAAAGCAAATTGCAAAAGCAAAAGAGGATGTTAGCCGAGATTATTTGGCTTTTGAAAAATTATATAATAGTGGAAAATATTTTGATTTTCATTTTCACCCCACAAAAGAGGGGCAACAAATCTCGAAAGTCAAAGAAAATTTAGATTCTTTTCAATTATCCTTATTTGATTGGCAAAAAAGAATAAACGCAATAACGGCTGAGGAATTAATGCGCTTAAATAGCCGAAATGTTCATCCAGGATTGGATTACCATGAACAAATTGCTGAGTTAGAGTACGCATTAGATGTTTTGATTGAAGAAATAAATCAATCTTCAATATATCATCGCTCTATTCAAAATAAAAGCTTGACAATACCGAAAAGACAGAAATATTTAGAAAGTATTATTGAGCAACTAGAAAACACCGAATTAAATCTTCGTGATTTTGACGACTTCTATAAATGGCAATACAATTGGTTGAACCTGAATATTGTCTCTCAGAAAATTATTCGAGCGCTTGTGAAAGTGAAGCCAAGAGAATGGATGGCAGCATTCGAAAGTTGGTATTTTAGCAATATCTTGACTAAAAAATATAATACAGCTCTACCTTCCGAAGCGGAGAATTTGTCCAATTATGCCATTGCATATCATGCCTTAAAACCATTAACCCTAAACCAAATCGCCTATACATGGCAACAAAAACAAATTAAAGAGACTAAATCATTAAAGCGAAGAAAGAAGATGTCTTGGCAGATGATTTTTGATAAAAACAACCATAAAAATTCGAGAGGTAAACTTTTGGATTACGTAATTGAAGATGGGTTTGATGCAGTGACTTCTTTCTTACCGATTATGTTTGTTACGCCACATATTGCTCGACATATTATACCTCAAATTCCAGGATTTTTTGATTATTTAATTTTTGATGAGGGCAGTCGTTTCGCAGTTGAAAATGCAAATCCAATTGCTCCACTAGGAAAACGAATCGTCATTTTCGGAGGTAACGATACTTATGGAAGTGAAACTTCCTTAATTCAATACGCAAAAGAAAATGGTGCCCCAACAAGTACGCTCTTAAATAAGTATGCACAGCAGGCAAAATCTTCTGGTAAATCAGCTGAATCTCCAGATAGATCAAACGGCATTAACCAATTTCCACAAGAATTTTACGTAGAAAATGTGGAAGGTCGTTTTGATGAAAAAATGGGAACCAATGACGTTGAGGCACAACAGATCATTCGCTTATTTAATTCAATAGAGAGAACCCAGCAACGAACTTATCCATCAGTAGGCATCATTTGTTTTACGGTGGAACAAAGAGACCTAGTCTCTTCTTATTTGTTGAAAATAAAACAACAAAACGCAGTAGGAAGTGATAAAATTCGACAATTAGAACGCAATGGAATGGGCGTTTTTCATGTGGATGAATTATACGGTCAACACTTCGATATTTTAATGCTTTCCTTTACCATTGGTACGGTAAACTTTAAAGGAACACTTTCTAAGAAATCCATCTTTTTTAATACCCCTGAAGGCATCAGTCATATCAGATTAATAATCAATAAAGTTCCAAAGCAAATATATCTTGTACATTCAATACCAGATAAATACATGGATCGATTTCTTCAAAAAGAACAAGACAATGGGAGCTTTCTATTGGCTGCCTACATAAAATTTGGTGAAGCAATCGCAAATAATGATACTGATTTACAGAATGAATTACTCCCCCATTTTATTGACCAAGAAGGTAAGGAACCTATCCCATCCATTTTCAATCAAGAAGTTGTAAATGCATTGTTACCCTATATTGAAAAAAATCGTTTGATTCAAGACGTACAGATGGATAAGATTCGATTGCCTATTATTATCAAACCCAACCATGATCTAGGTGAGCCAATTATCATTCATCCTGATGGCTTTTTTGCAAATACCCATTACACCTCATTTCTTTGGGAGTTTCAAAAGCGGATGATGATAAAAAACTTAGGATTTCAATATCACCCAGTATGGTCTCTGAAATGGTGGAAAAACCCTAAACAAGAAGCCCGGAAATTGGCAAGTATTATTATCAAAAAGGATGGTCAATTAAATACGATCTTACCACCAAAACAAATAGCAGATCCTCACATTGAGAATAAGGATGTCGAGTCAACTGAACCAACTGAAACAGAAACGAATGATGAAAAAATAGAGAATTGAAAAAACAGAAAGGCTGTGGAACTAGGAGAAAATAAAGTCTTCAATATATTTTCTCCTAGTTCCTGAAAAAAGTGCATCAATCTATTTCAATTCTAGAATTAAGGCACTTTTTTCAGGCAGTTCAATCGCTTCATCCATATTGAAACGGTTTCCTGAAATAACATCTTTTGCATTAGAAATGCCATCTAACATTTCTGCAAATCGTTTTAGCTGCAAAGAATAAGGATTGGTATTTTTATTCAAAATAACCATGATTTTTTCGTTTTCATCGTATCTAAAATAGACATAGACTTGGTCTTTCGGCTCAAAATGAGTTAATTTTCCAGTTTGAATTGCCGAAGATTTTTTCCGCCAATTCAGTAATTTTTTCATGAAATTTTGGGCATCTTTTTCTTGAGTAGTCAACCCTTTTTTTGTAAAACCATTAATTTCATCCCCTTTCCATCCACCTGGAAAATCACTTCTAATTAATCCATGATCGCCTGATTCCGGATTTTTCATTAATATTTCTGTCCCATAATATATTTGAGGAATACCACGCATTGTCAGCACATAAGACATTGCCATTTTAAAAAGATCATAGTCTTCATTTAATTGAGTGAAAATACGGCTCATATCATGATTATCTGGAAAAGTCACCAAGATATTTGGATTGGGATACATAAAATCATGTGCTAATATTTCGTACATATCAATCAACCCAGTACTAAATGTTTCTTCTAATGTTAACCCTTTTACCATATTTACTTGAAGGGGAAAATCCATTACACTTGTCAATTCAGAAGTATAACCATTTGGATTATTCTTACCTTTTTGCCAATACGATGTTATAGTCGTTTCTTCAAACCACTCCTCCCCGACTACATTAAAATTAGAATATTCTTTCATCACTCTTTGGGTCCATTCAGTCATATAATCCATATCAGGGTATGGATAAGTATCCATTCTTATACCTGTCAGTCCTAAATATTCAATCCACCAAATTGCGTTTTGAGTTAAGTAATTTGCCATCAATTCGTTTCGTTGGTTCAGATCTGGCATTGTTTCCACAAACCAGCCATCCGCAAAGATTTTTTTATCTATTTCAGACGCATACGGATCTTGCAAAACGGTTTTTCTATGATTTGTGCCTGTATAACTCTTCCATTGGTTTATCCAAGTTGGACTCGGTAAATCCTTCATCCACCAATGTTCTGACCCACAATGATTTACGATCATATCCATGATCAATCCAATACCCTTTGATCGGGCTTCTCGTGCCAATTTTTGATAAGAATCATTGGTGCCAAATCGTGGATCAACCTTATAAAAATCAGTGGTTGAATAACCGTGGTAAGAATAAACTTCCATATCATTTTCCAAAACCGGATTTAGCCATATTGCAGTAAAACCCATTTCTTTAATATAATCTAGATTGCGCCGAATTCCTTCAATATCACCTCCATGCCGTCCGCCTTTATTTGATCTATTCGACTTTTCTCTCATTCCTTCTATATCATCATTTGACGGATCCCCATTTGCAAACCGGTCAGGTGTAATGAGATATAACACATCTGAGTTATCAAACCCTTTGCGATCAGCTGCACCTTTTTCCCGTTCCAATAATTCGTAATTAACATACCGGGCAGTTTGATTTTTATCTGATAAAACAATTTTGAATGTACCAGCTTTGGTGTAATCCTTTATTTCTAAATCAATGAAAAGATAATTAGGATTCTTAACCCTATTAACTTTCTCGATTGTCACTCCTTCATAATCAATCCTTGGATTTAATTGACTAATTTTTTCTCCATGAATCATTATCTGAAGACTAGTATGCTTCATACCGACCCACCAGTTTGGCGGCTCTATATGTTCAATTTTAGATTGAGAATACACACTAGAAAATCCTATAACAACAATAATAATTCCTGAAAAAATTGTCTTTAGTTTCATATTGATTAAATCATTTGAGATAGTTCTGTTAGATTTTGCTAATTCCTATCAAGTTTAATGCGATTTTAAGAACAATTAGTGAATTTTTAAAAGAAAGGGTGAAATTCTATTGTTTCGATGGTAAATAAAAGACGATTGATTCATTCCTACTCTATTCTGTTATGCTGAGGCCAATGCAATAATTACCTTCCAGTCTAATTAATTCAGTTGAATTATATGATGGCACCCAAATGATCGGTGATAGATTTTAGATTCACTTAAAATACTGCAACGCGCGCCTTTGGCGCAGTGCTCCAGTAATCTATAACTTGATTTTGTCCAAGCACTTAATTGGGAAAAAATAAGTTGGTCATTTCGACGAGCTTATTTTTTTGCAGCTAATAATCCTTACTAATTATGATATATAAATCTACTCTTTTACTTATATTTTCTCTGGTCTGTTCAACAATAATAATGGGACAAACCAGGATAGACAATCAAATCTCTTTTCAGACTGATCCACAAAAGCAATACTCCGTTTTTGTGCCTTCATCTTATGATGAGGATGTACCAAACAAATTAATGGTGGCCCTTCATCCATTAAATACAAATCGTTGGAATTCAATCAGTTGGTGTGATACTTTAATCGCATTTGCCGAACAAAATGACCTTATTTTGATTTGTCCTGATGGTGGGGCAGATGGAAAAGTGGATGACCCAATAGATACGGCATTCACTACTTTCATTATTGATTCTACCCTACTTTGGTATAATATTGATGAATCCAAAATATTTGCAATGGGGTTTTCATGGGGTGCTCGAACGACCTACACTTATGGACTTAACCATGTCGATAGATTTGCAGGTTTTTTACCCATTGGAGCAGCCATTACCAATACAAATGAAGTAAATGGAGTGACCCAAAATGCCGCCAATAAACCCTTTTATTTAGTCCATGGTACCCAAGATTCTCCCAATACTAGGTTTTATCCCATTCTTGATGCTTTGAATATGAATGAAGCTTGCGTTAATTTTAATTTGATGACGGGCATAGGTCATACCATTGATTTTCCAAACAGAAATGAAATTTTAACGGAAGCATTTAACTGGATAGACTCCGTAAGTTGCGGGATTATTAATGGACTAGCAGAAACAGATTTTGGAAACCAAATAGAGATCTTTCCAAACCCAATTCAAAAAGGTGATTTTATCAACATTACAGTTGCCGAAAATGATACCAAATTTGAGCATTTGGAGATTTTGGATTTGAGTGGGAAGGTGATTTTAAATCAAGTTTTCACAAACAAAATTTCTACCCAAGAATTGAACAAAGGCATCTATTTCTTGCGATTATTGACTAAAAAACAATTAATAACAAAGAAAATAATTATCCAATAGGTATGAAAATGAGCTAGAGATCGTAAGATCTAATACCGACGCTCCCTAGCTCATTAATTTAAGTATTCTATCCTTTAATTAACTTGCGGACAACAACTCCTTTTTCTGTTTCAATTTTAATAAAATAAATGCCTTCTGTTAATTCATCAAAACGATCCAATTTCCATTGAAATTCACCAGCGGAATACACATTTTGGTCATAAAATAATTGCCTGCCTTGAAGGTTATAAAGTTTTAATTGAAGAGTTGTTTTTTCCATTAACGCGAATTCTAAGATTAATTCAGAATCAAATGGGTTAGGAAAGATTTGTAAATCAAAAAAGACCTTTGGTAAATTACCAGTCCCTAATAAACAGTCGGTCTTAAAGGTTTGTATCTCTGACAATCCACTCTCACTCCCCGGGCAAAGTGCTTGAACAACATATTCATAGACTTGACAGTCCACCAGATCAGCCAATTCAATATTTGTATTAGGAGTCTCTGCAATTAACCACTGTGAAGTCCCTTCAGAACGGTACTGGATCCGATAGTTTTCAGCATTCGGCGTACCACTCCATTCTATATTTACAAAACTAAAGCTTACGTTCGTTGTATCTAGATTTGTTGGTATTTCATTACATGGAACCGCACATAAAGTAGTAAAAAAAGCACTCTGAGACCAATCACTTTCTTTACCTATACACACAGTTTGAACTTGTATCTCATAATCCACACAATCCAATAATTGTTCAATAATCACTTCAAAATCATCGACAGATTCAAGTGTCCAGGTAGAGCCCCCATCATCTGAAAACCGAACATTATAGCTTAGGGCGCTTGGATTTTCTTCCCAACTCAGGGTCACTTCGTTATAACTTATCTCCTGAATTTCAATATTTTCAACTGGGTCACAAACTGGAGGGACACCCTCGAAAATATCTACACAATAATCTTCAACCTCACCAAAATTGAAGTTCTCATCACAAGCAAAAGGTTCTTCTCCAAAACGCATGATCACTCTCATTCGTGCTAAACCAGGAATAGCATCGCCAGGAATAATTATTTGCCCAATTTGGACTTGATTAGAAGTTGCTCCTGCATCAAATGCAACTTCTGAGTTTTCCTCAAATATTCCATTTTGATTAAAATCAATATAAACCTTCCAATATTCATTAAACGAAAAACCAGAATAGTCAGGGGTCAAGGTAATATCATAAGCATTAAAAGTAAAAACGTTAACTGGTAGTCCTGTATAATCACCATATCCTAAATCAGAACCTGTTGTATTATTTAGATTATTAAAAGTAACATTCGCGATCCATTCATTACTTGAATTTTGACTAAATGCCTCACAATAATCACTATCTAAACAAGCGCCACACCCTGTTGTCGTCAATTCAAAACTTGAACCTAAGTTAGTTTCACCATTATCACAATTAGATTGGATATTTACAATATAATCTTGACAAGGAATCAAATTATCCAATTCAAATGTGGTGCTGCTAAGTCCACTAAATTCAAAAGTTTGGTTGCCTTCCATGACAAAAACAGTGTAATCATCAGCCGCTAAAATGGAATTCCACTCAATTGAAAAGGAGGAATCAGTGACGTCTATTAGTGTAACTAAAGATGGACCTTCACAACAACCATCGGTCTTAAAAACAAGAGATTCCGTCCAACTACCAATTGGATTAGTGCACTCACTTTGCAACTGAATTTCATATTCCGTACAACTACTAAGACTTGTTAAAGATAAAGGACTGGATACCATGTTGGAAGTATTCCAAATCCCACTTCCGACCGCTCTCCACCTAAATTGTATATTTTGAATAGTACTAGCTACATCGAAAACTATCGTCGCTTCTTGATCTGTCAATGAAGAAACTAGAATACCGTAGGGTTGAGGACAATTATCACATGCATTTAAAACATTTTGAAGACTTTTAAAAGCATTAACTCGACCTCCTGTCGTCATCAGACCAGCCAGATTAGGTTTCAAATCCACCCCATTAAAAAGGTGGTTTCGAATCTCAATTGCGGTACTTGCTGGATTTGAAATGGCATTTGCCCCAGTCCCCACACAATCTGTAGAATACATCAAAGCAACTAAGCCAGAAACTAATGGACATGCAAATGAGGTTCCTGTTTCGTCATCATAGCTATTTCCGTTATTTGTTGTCCAAACCGACTCTCCTGGAGCAGCTACATCAACATGAGTCGCTCCATAGGCAGCTTTCAATACATCATCTGAATTCGTAGAGGTCACACCGATAAAATAATCACTAGTACAAGTGGTAGGTAAGTCACCTTGACTATCTACATTAATTAATTCATTATTGGAGGTTGCTCCACAGGACAAAACCCCCTCACTGCCTAACTCATCATACATTTCACACCAAAGCGGTGCATCATCCGCAAATACATTATCCAATCCCCAAGAAGCATTAGTAACAACTACAAAAGCTCCCTTCTCACCATTCGTCTGATTGTACATTCTACGCATTATCAATGGATAGGTATAGGCTTCGATAACATTCGCTTCGTTTGGAATTGAAGAATTACCCAAACTACCTCTTACTATTTGCATAATTTTTACATCCCAATTTACTCCAGTCAATCCTAAGTTGTTATTCCCTACAGCCCCAACCATACCTGTTACATTTGTTCCATGTCCACCGCTCGATATTACATCGTTTAATTGAGGTGTGTTCCACCCATGATAATCATCTATATAACCATTGCCATCATCGTCCAAACCATTTTCAGGAATCTCATTTTCATTAACCCAATGATTGGCTAATAAATCTGGATGGTCCCAATCAGATCCATTACTTTCGATGACACAAACAACAATTTCTTGTCCTAGGCCAGTTTGCCCACCAGTGGATAAATCCCAGGCGAGATCTGCATCAATATCCGCATCATTAGTTCCACCATTTATTCCATTATTTAACCATTGCCATTGATCATTAAATTGGGGGTCATTCGGAATATTTTGGCGATCATTTATATGGTGATTAAACTGAGCATAAAGAATTTCATTCTGCCTTTTTAAGAAATCTAAAAAACGATTCTCCTCAATTTCTGTAAAATCAAATTCTAGAAGCCAAATGTCCATAGGCTCTGAAAGGGATCTTTTTATGGCAAGTCGAGTTGCTCTTTTTCCAAAAAAATGCCAATCCTTAGCAACTTTATAAATGTCAACCTTAGGTTTTATTTGAACGATAATATTGCCCTGAACATGATTTAGATTTTGGGCTTGACTTGAATAATACCCCATCAAAAAAAAGAGAAACACAATTATTCCTTTTACTAGTAAAAAAGGAAACTTTATTAGATATGAATGAAGCGCAGGTTTTTGCATATTCTTGAATGAAAATTTTTAGAAATAATGAGTCGGCTAAGTTAAGGTCAAAAAAGAGGAACCACAATTTTAGTCTGCCCATTCGTCATACAAAAAGCAAACCTCCGATCTGTTTCTGATTCGAAGGTTTACTTTTATTTGTATTGTCAGATGGAAATAATTCTAGGTCTTAGGGAGGAGGAAATAAATAACCTACCCAAATTTTAGGAAGTTAATTTTTCTTTAAACGAGGCAAAAAACACAGACATACCCAAAGGTATCGCGAGTATTTTTAACGATGCATAAAGTAAAAATAGCAAGTAAAATGGGTAGGTTATATTTTTCCTCCTCCCTTATTTAAAACATTGGCTTAGCTGGTTTATTATCCAAAATACTTTCAATTTGTGCCATAATTTCATCAGTCATTTGCTCAACAATATCACCTGATGTTAATGTCTCTTCCAATTGCTTAACTTTTGATGCACCCAAAATCACTGTGCTAACGTTTGGATTTTTCATACACCAGGCAATAGCTAATTTGGGAATTGAAGTACCTAATTCTTTAGCGATTTTACTGATTTTTCGAACCTTTTCTAATCGCTCAGGAGTCAATGAACGATCCTTTAGCCAATCTAATCCCTCAATACTCAATCTGGTTCCTTCAGGAAATTTATCCAAATATTTATTAGTCAAAACACCAGAACCCAATGGAGACCAAATCGTGGTTCCAAGTCCAACATTTTTATATATATGATCAAAATCAACTTCTACTTTTCGTCGGTGGAACATATTGTACTGAGGTTGTTCCATTGTTGGTCCAATCAATCTATATTCTTTTGCGACCATGTGTGCCGCCATTATTTCCTGTGCAGACCATTCTGAAGTTCCCCAATACAGTATTTTCCCTTGCTGTATAAGATGATTCATAGCCCAGACTGTCTCTTCTATTGGAGTATTTTTATCTGGACGATGGCAAAAATATAAATCTAAATAATCAACTTGCAATCTCTTTAATGCGGCATCGCATGCTTCAAAAATATGTTTCCTACTCAATCCTGTTTGGTTAGGTTTCTTTCCTCCATCTCCAAAGAACACCTTACTAGAAACCAGATAAGAAGTTCTATCCCAATTTAATTTTTTTAAAATTCGCCCCATTACAAGCTCAGACTGACCTCGCGCATAAATTTCAGCATTATCAAAAAAATTGACGCCACGTTCATATGCGAGAGACATCATTCTCTCGGCAACATCATCGCCTATTTGTTTTCCAAAAGTCAACCAAGACCCCAGTGAAAGTGCACTAACTTGCAAACCTGACTTACCTAATCTATTGTATTTCATTAATCTTTATTTTTTGAACACTAAAAGTAAAATTATTCTCTTTTTTAATGATGGTACAAACAAGAATATTTGAAAAATAATTTCAAATAAAAAAGAGAAAAATTTGTGTTGCAAATTTGACCATTAAGGACTACAAATATTTAATGTTTTTAGGATTTCTATACTAATTTTTTTTCTCTTATTCAATTTATTTCATCTATTATTAATGATAAAAATCTCCTTTTTTTATGTCACATAATAACTTCCTTTAGTTAGTAAATTAAGTATTAAAAAAAAATTTAACCAATATTCTAGTGTCACACTTTTCTATCATTGAGCATTTCCGCTATTGTCTAATCAATAAAAACCAAGTATTTTCGCAAGGAATCTTAAAAAGTAGTTTTTGTGTTTATTTGTTTGGGTTAGAAACCCTTGCATTCCCAATGCAAGGGTTTTCTTTTTGCCTTTTTTAAAGGAATTAAACTATTTTTGCTTTTTTGTGTTTTGGCTCATTTAAAAAATACTAATCAAAAATCACTTTATAGAAAATGGCTAAAGAAAAATTAAACCTCCGTTTCGGTATTGTAGCAATTTTTATTCTTGTGGCAGCTCTAAGTCGCTTGATCCCACATCCACCAAACTTTTCGCCTATTGGAGGCATGGCGCTCTTTGGTGCAGCCTATTTTTCGAAAAAGCATTGGGCGATATTGGTTCCCTTTATTGCTTTGTGGTTAAGTAGTTTAATTCTTGACAATACTACTTTAGCACATTATTATGACCATTTTGTTTGGTTTAGTCATCCCTATGTTTACATCGCAATACTTGTTATTGTAGCTTTTGGTTGGGTAATGCTTAAAAAGGTCAAACCAGCCAATTTAGTAGGAGCAAGTATTGGAGCTTCTTTGATCTTTTTCCTAGTCTCTAACTTCGGAGTTTGGCTTACTTCAACAGTCGTCTATGCTAAAACATTTGGTGGATTGATGGCATGTTATGCAGCTGGCTTGCCGTTTTTTGGCTATACCTTAGCTGGAGATTTATTTTATGTTATGGTCATTTTTGGATCATTTGAATTTATGAAGCAACGATACCCTTCAATGGTAAAAGCTAGAATAAATTAACATCAATAGACAGAAAATTCACCCTAACTAAAAAAAATAGTCGGAGACAATTGCTCCGACTATTTTTTTTGCACTAATTCTTTCTTTGAAGCTAAATGAATTCATATGGTGTTCTATCAAAAGAAGTCAAGGAAATTTTAATCCTAAATTTTCACTAATGCTTGAGTCAACTACCTTTATTAACTTGACCAAATGAATTCACTTAGCTCCCATTCTTTTTAGGAATGTCAAAAAACGCAGGCGATACGTTTGCTTATCCCAAAAAGCATACGAAATCAGGAAGTTATTATTGAATCATTCCTTAACCACTCGATCAGAATAAATTAACCTGCCTTTATCTCTTATTTGAATAAGAAAAACGCCTGATGGTTCTTTTTCTAAATTAAATACCATTTGAGTCTTTTGAATATTCACTTCTGTTTTTTGCAAAATAGGTCTCCCGAAAATATCCAATACTTGAATATCAATATCCTTAGAATTTAATAACTCAATCTCAAGAAAGAAAACTCCATTTGTTGGATTCGGGTATAGTTTCAACCCTAATATCTCCTCATCCTTAACAATATTGGCAAAATCAATCTCTACTTCCTCAATTATAAAGCAACCATTAATATCGGTTACCGTCACCAAATAAGTTCCCTCTTCCAAATCCTCAACAAAAGAAGAATCTTGCCCAGAACTCCAAGTAAATGTATAAGGTCCTATACCTCCACTAGTAATAATTTCGGCAGTCCCAAAATTTGAGGCGGTCTGAGGAGTAGTGGAAATTCCAACTGTAATTTCAGATGGTTCAATGATCATATATTCTTTCTTAAAGATACAATCTCCTTCATCTTCGATTTCAATGGTATAACTGCCTGCTGTGACATCTACTAAATCCAAAGTATTAGTTAACATAGGGTCGTTCCACCTAAAAGTAAAATTTCCCCATCCACCTCCAACCATTAAAAGAATGGATCCATCTTCCTCTCCAAAGCAACTGATATCATTGACCACTTCATCCAATAAATAAATAGAAGTATCTGGACCTTCAATAATTAATTCAGAACTTAATAAACACAAATTGGCATCAGTTATGGTGATACTATATTCACCGACTGATAAGTTAGCAAGACTATCTGTTAGTCCTCCATTCGACCAATCATATTCATAAGGAGGTACGCCTCCACTTGGCTTCAGTTTTATCGAACCATCTGATTCTCCAAAACAGCTTATGTGATTTACCTCAGGCGGATTATTTAAAATAGTTAGTGCCTGTTCGGGTTCAATTATTTCAATTTCATTAACTTCAAATGAGCAATTAATGGAATCTGTCACAAAAAAGGAGTAACTACCTGTCGAAAGAGAATCAATATTTTGAGCAGAATTTAAGGTATCGCCTAATTCATTTAACCAACCATAAGAATATGGGGCTGTTCCGCCAGTTACATCAATATCAATACTCCCGTCTGAACCATCAAAACATTTAACGTGAGAAACATCCTCAATCAAAGCGGTTAATAAGTTGGCTTGCCCAACCTGCCAGGTATCCGAAACGGCCATGCATTCATTTGCATCGACCACGGTTACACTGCATAATCCAGACTCAAGTCCATTTATCGTTAGGGTGTCTGTGTCTGTATTTCCGACTAACCCATGGTTCCAATTATATTCATAGGGGCTTGTTCCCCCGATAAAATTAACAGTTAATACACCATCTTTTGCGTCAAAACATTGAATCAATTGCGATTGATCCATCAATATTTCGACTGAAATTGGTTCAATTGGATCTGGGTATTTAACGGATTCCATCACCTCAGAACAGCCCATTTCATCGCTAACTGTTACCGAATATTCACCTGTAGGGACTTGTACTAAACAGTTAGTTGTATCGCCTGTACTCCAAAAAAACTGGTATGGTTCTAAACCTCCATTTGGAATAATACATACACTATCAATAGGATCTAGATCACATTTTGGAATATTAATAATACTGGTCTCCAATTGAATTGGAGGTGGATCTGTAATATTGAATGTTTTGATAAATGGACAGGAATTATTATCTGTCAAGGTAATCGTATAATTACCCGATCCAAGGTTAGAAATATCTTGATTAACCGATCCATTTGACCAAGCATAATTATAAGGTGCAGTTCCTCCAACTGGTGCAATATCGATACTTCCCTCTTGACCACCAGAACATACATTATCCTCTAAACTTTCCATCCCCAATAGCAAAGCTGAAGGATCTTCTAGAATCAAGCTATCAGATATTAAAAAACATCCTACATTATCAGTGATGGTTGCCCAATAATTCCCTTCATTAAGCATTACCACACTAAAATCATCTGAATCAAAATTCCAATCTATCGAATACGGTGGAATACCCCCGAAAGCAGAAATATTTATACTCCCAGTATTGGTTTCAAAACAAGCTGGATCTATCATATCTACTTGTATATCGATAGGCTGACCTGCCTCCAACAACGTTGTATCAATAAATAAACAGCCGGCACCATCAGTAATGGTGACCGTATAAGTGCCAGAAGATAAGTTCTCTAAGGTTGAACCGGTATTGTTCCCTAACCATTGAAAGGAAAAGGGTTGACTTCCTCCCGTAATGGTATTGGTATCAATTATTATCTCCCCATTATTTATACCTGGGCAAAAAGGCATGGTGACCTCTTTTTCAAAATCTAATTTCGCAGGCGAAACAATAGTAATCGTATCAGAAATTCCTGTACAAGAATTAGCATCTGTTACTTGAACCCAAAATTCACCAGGCGCAAAATTAGTTGGATTGGGATCGCTTGAATTATTATTCCAATCATATAAATAACCAGGTGTACCGCCAGTTACAAAAATTTCTGCTTGACCATCATCAATTCCTATACAGGTCGCATCTTGAGTACCTACAATATCAATCTGGATAGGGTTTGGCTGAACCATTTCAAAAGATTCAGAATAGGTACATCCATTGTCATCCGTAACAGTAATGGAATATTCTCCCACCTCTAAGAAACTTGCTTGAGTCGTTAAGTTCCCATTACTCCAGATATAAGAATAAGTTGGATTGCCCCCACTTACTGATATTTCAATATTCCCATCACGACCGCCAAAACAACTTACTGCATGATAATTAATCGTATCAATTTCAATTGGGTCTGAAGATTTCACCTCTATCGGAAGAATGGTTTCACAACCAAATAAATCTGTAACTGAAACAGTGTAGGTTCCTGCCCCTAAATTGTTCAAACTATCAATAAAGGCTCCGTTATCCCACTTATAGAAATAGCTTGGAGTTCCTCCAAAAACTGCTAATTTTATTTCACCATCAGAGCCATTTGGGCATTGAACATCCTGTACAATTGGACTTACTGCTAGCTGGGGAGGCTGAGTTAGATTAATTGGAATTTTTGTAATACAACCTCCAGCAATCACTGTCGCTTCATAAAATCCGGCAATTAGATCAGTAATCAATTCAGTTGTATCACCAGTATTCCAAAAAAGTGTATAGTCGTTGCCTATAATATCCAAAAATATTTTACCATCACTACTCCCAAAACACCTTGGTTCAGTCAGATTTGGCTCCGTAATAATCACCGAAGGACCATTCACCACTGCATTATTGATAATAAATGGGCAAATCTCATCAGCACTGTCTGTAATAGTAATTGAATAAGAACCTTGAGCTAAACCAAATATGGAAAACGAAGTTGAATTACTACCACCTGAACCATTGGAGGAAGCAGGCCCACTCCATTGATACTCAAAAGGTGCTTCTCCTCCTAAAATCGCAATATTGATGACACCATCCGCACCATTACAATCGGTTACATCCGCTGAGCTAGTGGTCACAGATTCAATGCTCCCGATAGTCGTCACTGTAAATGAATCAATGCCTACACAACCATCGGAATCTGTCAAACTGACAACATATGTTTGTTCTTCATCGATAACAGCCCCACTATAAGCAATTGTGTTTTTTGTTATTGACCCAGTGTTCCATTTATAACTCAAGGGTGGACTACCATTTCCAATTTCAACCGCATTTAGGCTTGTTGAAGTAGCCCGACAAATGGTTGGATCTCCAAAAATAAATGGCTGAGGACTGGGTTTTACATTGATTATAACTTCTAGTGTATCCTTGCATCCGATTGAAGTTTCACCTACTATAGTATAAGTTGTGCTGCTTAAAGGATTTACTAGTGAAGAACCTAACAAATTATTTTGACTAATAGCCCCCCGGTAATAAGTGGATGCCGCACTGGATTGAGTAGCATCAATAATGTTCAAATCTGCCAAATCAAATAACTCGCCAGCACAAATAAAAACTTCATCCGTGGTTGAAATTTCTGGATTAGGAAAAACGGCAATAGTAACTTTAGCTCTTACCTCAGATAAACAACCAAAACTGTTGCGTTCTTCTGCATAAAAATTATAGAAAACTGGGCTTGGTGAATTATTTAAAGGTAAATTAACTGGGCTATATGTTTCGCCTACATGCAATGTATTTCCCCCCATTTCCGTATCAAACCAATAAATCTCACCAAACAATTGGGGAGAAGCTTCAATCATCGCTAATTCGCCACTACATATATTTATCGTATCAAAATCAGGGTTTACAAATGGGGCTAAAAGAAAAAACTCATCAGCATCTCCATTACAGTTTATATCCCACCCATCACAAGGAGTTTCTTCCATCCCTGGGTTTACGAAAGGAATATCATCATCACAATCGCCACCTAATTCAGAAAATCCAGGGATAGAAATTTGCCAACAGGTTCGGAAAAACATATTCGAATCTCCATAGCCATCTCCATCTTTATCAACATAATAAGTTAATGAACCTGGACCCAAATCCTGAGAACCATAAAAAGCAATTTGATCTAAAGCCATATCTCCTCTAAAATTATTACCCATTTCGCCCGAGAATCGAAACTGGACAATTTGACCATTGTATGGACTTAAATCAATATATTTAAATAACCAATCATTGCCTTGATCTCCTTGAGCCGACCATAATTCTTGCCAATTGATGCCTCCATCTGTTGTAATTTCCAAACTTAATTTTCCTATATGAAATCCATACATGTGGTAAAAAAAAGACATGTCACAGGTATCTGAACTAGCATTGATTTGGATACAATTAGAAACCAAATAAGCCATTTCGTTTTGACATTCTGGTCCTGAAGCTTCTAAATAAATATAATTACCACCACTCAAAGCATCATCTGATGGTCCCGTTAATGAGGAAATAGTCTCTCCCTTATGAACCGTCCAATCAAATGCATCAATCATAGAGTTTCTCCAAGTCCCATTTATTGGGCAGGCAAAACCACAAGTAGGCTCACAAAGGGATTGGTTATCAAAATTTTCAACTAAAGTAGACGGGCGTGGAGAGCAACTTGTTGACAAAGTAATTGGGCACGAATTATCAGAATATTGATTCCCCCCGCAAAATTCACGGATATAAAATTCGTAGGAAGTATTCGGGTTTAAATTATCAATCAATACAGGCGGACAAACAGTTGCAGGCGCAGCATCTCCGCCACCTACCATCACTCCTAATCCTGGCATAAATCCTAAATTTGTACCATACTCAATGATTGTATTTCCGCAAAAATTTCCAGGTACCCAATCTAGCAATACAGAAGTAGAATCAACTGCTAAAATCTCAATCTGGCTAGGAGGAATGCATACTAATGGCTCAAAAACCAACTCTACAAACTCTAGGGTTCCTTCATTGGCCGCGGCATCATCACAAATTTTTAAATGCCAAATTCCCTCTGGATTAGTTTTTCCGTCGTTAAATTCTGAAAAACTACCTTCCGGTAAAAAATGACCATTGAAAGGAGCTACACCATCTTCCACATTCAATGCATTACAGGCTTCTGGTGAAGTGTGGGACAAAAAAGTGGTATAATTGCCGCAATTGATATCAGTTGGGTCTCCATAATTATCACCAGTATCCCCATTATCAGTACTCAAAGTGACAACCTCTCCACTCGGAGAAATTAAGAAAAGATCTAAATCTAAATCCCATTCATGCCCAATGATTAACCTAACTTCCTTTAAATAAACATTTACGCCTAGGGAATCACCTGGAGGATTGATCACCTCAATCCCAAACTCTTGAATACTGGAACAATCATCATCTAAAATTGGCAACCCAAGCAAGCATGCAGAAGGGTTATCGAGCGTATCACTCGCAATCAATGGATAAAAAGTGTCGGCATTATCTTCATTCCAATTAGCAAGAGGGTTATTGGCGAAAGTAGGAAATTGAATCACCCAAAGGAAGACAATAATACTACCTAGTGTGTCATAGATTTTTTGTCGCATAAGCAATTGAACCAAATACAGTAGTCTGATTATGAAATGGTTAAAATCAATTAGGATAATAACTATATGCTGAACTTATCCTTTTTCTTCAGAAGGTTGGACGGTTGTCCATTTTATTGATGAGATTATAATAAAAGCAAATATAGGAAAAGTTGTCAGTTTGTTCTCCAAAGTAAAATGAGAACAAACTGACAATAATTGACATAATCAGAGTTGTTCAGAAATAAGAATTGGATTTCCGAACAAGTCTCTTATCCAACAACAATATTGATCATTCGATTTGGGACAACAATCACTTTTCGAATGGTCTTTCCCTCAAACCAATGTTGCATCTCCTCCAAGGCTAACGCCCCTTTTTCTAAATCTTCTTTTGAAGAGTCCGCAGAAAAAGCTGCCGTAGCTCGCTTTTTACCATTGATACAAATAGGATACGTAATTGAATCTTCTTTTAAATATTCCTCTTTATGGACAGGATATGTTGCTACATTAACAGAGGTTTCATGTCCTAATAAATGCCACAATTCCTCTGCTATATGGGGTGCGAATGGGGCGACCAAAATAGTTAAAGGCTCAATAATTGCTCGTTTATGACATTTTCCACTTCTCAAACCATTGGCACAAACCATAAAGGCACTGACACAAGTATTGAAAGAAAATCGCTCGATATCTTGATTAATTTGTTTAATGCAAGTGTGCAAAATTTTCAATTCTTCCTTGGTTGGCTCGTCGTCAGTTACAATATATTTTCCTTCCTCATTATGAGACAAACTCCACAATTTTCGCAAGAATTTACTTACCCCGTCTATTCCTTTTGTATCCCAAGGTTTAGATTGTTCAACAGGCCCCAAAAACATTTCATACATTCGGAAAGTATCTGCACCATATTTTTCAACAACGTCATCTGGATTGATCACGTTATACTTGCTTTTCGACATTTTTCCAACTTCCGAAACAGTAATTAAATGACTTTCAGTTACCCCGTCGAAAGCATTAAACCCACCATTTTGATATACTCCATTTGCACATTCAAATATCGCATGTTCATATTCTGGACGCCAATCAATAAATTTCTTAATTGAATCAATATTCATATAAGAATCTGATGAACCGTAATTTTGAATATAATCGACATATACTGGAATTTTGGTTGTGTTGTCTTCAGCATATTTACCCTTTTTAACTAAACCTGCACAAACAAATTTAGCCTGGCCTTCTACCTTTTCCTTCAACATGTACATGCTCTCAATAACCCCTTGTATCATTCCTTGATTAATCAACTTCCGGAAAGGCTCATTAGTCGGCACCAACCCCTTGTCATACAAGAATTTATGCCAAAACCGAGCATACATCAAATGTCCCACAGCATGTTCTGTTCCGCCAACATACAAATCGACATCTTGCCAATAATTGATTGCATCTTGTCCAGCAAAAGCTTCTTCATTCTTAGCATCCATGTATCGTAAAAAATACCATGAAGAACCCGCAAAACCAGGCATCGTATCCGTTTCTCTCGTCCATCCTTCCTTAAAGTTAACCCATTCTTCTGCTCTTGCCAAAGGTGATTTTGCACCTGAAGCTGGTTTAAAGTCATCTAACTCTGGCAATTCTAAAGGCAAATCTGAGATGTTCATCGGATGTGACACCCCCTCTTCATCATACATTATTGGGAAAGGTTCGCCCCAATATCTTTGACGTGAATATATGGCATCTCTTAATCGATAATTGACCTGAGCTTGACCAATTCCCATTTCCACTAATTTGGCATTGATAGCTTGGATTGCCTCTAAAACTTCCATGCCATTCAAAAAGTCAGAATTAATCATTTTTCCAACTTTATCCTCTATGGTCGCGCCCTCGTGCATTGACTTATCAATGATTTCAACAATGTCCAAGCCGAATTTTTCAGCAAATCGACGGTCTCTTTCATCATCAGCTGGAACCGCCATAATGGCTCCAGTCCCATAATCCTTCAAAACATATTCAGAAATCCAAACAGGAATTTTCGCTCCATTAAAAGGATTCAAGCAATATGCCCCAGTAAAAGCTCCAGTTACCGTTTTAGTTTCAGACATTCTCTCTCTCTCGGATCTTGCACCTACATATTTCACATATTCATCAACAGCTGATTTCTGAGAGTCAGTTGTGATTTGAGCAACTAAATCGTGTTCAGGTGCCACAACCATAAAGGTTGCGCCAAAAATAGTATCTGGTCGAGTCGTATATATTTCAATTTGACCTTCATTTCCATCTAAATCAAAAAACATTTGTGCGCCCGTTGAACGACCAATCCAATTGGATTGCATTTTTTTCATTGCATCTGACCATTCAATGTCATTCAAGTCATTTAATAATCTTTCAGCAAAAGCTGTAATTCTCAAGGACCATTGCAACATTGGTTTTCGTTCCACAGGAAAGCCGCCACGCTCACTTACGCCGTCCTTTACCTCATCATTTGCCAAAACAGTCCCCAATTCTTCACACCAATTTACATAAGTAACTTTACGATATGCCAATCGATAATTCATCAATACATCATCTTTCTCCTTATTTGAAAATGCATTCCAATCATCTGAAGAGAAGGAATTTTCTTGAGAAGTGGCTGCATTAACCTTTCCATTTCCTACCTTTTCAAAACAAGCAATCAACTCTGAAATAGGTTTAGCAGAATCTGCGTCTTTGCAATAATAGTGTTCAAATAATTGCAAGAAAATCCATTGTGTCCATTTATAGTAGGATGGATCACAAGTTTGAACTTCTCTGTTCCAGTCAAAACTAAAACCTAAATTATCTAGCTGCTCTCTGTAACGAGCAATATTCTTTGCGGTAGATTTAGCTGGGTGAACCCCCGTTTGGATAGCATATTGTTCAGCTGGCAAACCAAAAGCATCATACCCCATAGGGTGCAAAACATTGAAGCCTTTCAATCGCTTATATCTAGAAAAAATATCAGACGCAATATACCCTAATGGATGCCCA
Source organism: Bacteroidota bacterium (assembly GCA_024743405.1). Lineage (GTDB taxonomy): Bacteria > Bacteroidota > Bacteroidia > Chitinophagales > Saprospiraceae > JANSWP01. The sequence continues at coordinate 24,723 of JANSWP010000011.1, read as the reverse complement.
ACATGTAATCCCGACCCTGAAGGATACGGGAACATATCTAACACATAAAATTTAGGTTTGTCCGAGATATTCTCGACTTTATAAATGGCGTTTTCTTCCCACCACTTTTTCCATTTTTTTTCTATTACTCTAGGTTGATATTCCATGAATTTTAAATTCTAAGTTCTGCGTTCCTAGCTATGATATAATTTCATCAACCAGGAATTCCGAAATTGTCCGCGAAATAAAAGATTTTTATGTAGAATAGGGAGTTTTTTGATGGTTGAATGATTAAAAAAGTGGAATGATTTTCCACATTTGAATATGCACTACTCAAATTTCAAACCATCAATCGCAATTTATAGTAAAATAGATAGGTGCGTAAAGGATTTTGCGACGGTCATATGGTTGGTGAAAATGGTGTAAATAAAAGTCATGGTTCTATTTTGAACCAGTTAAGGAATTTGGATCAAAAAAAGTTCCATATGGAATGATGCATTAATAAATATGGATGTTATTCCTAAAAAAAATTCCTTAAGCAAGGCCAAAAACATAGGTGACACAGCGCGTCGGTGAGGCTTTTTAATGGAGCATAACGGGAAATTGGTAATTAGAAAACGGATATTTATTTCTCTACCGTACAATTCTGAAATCTACGCGCCTACGGCGCGAAAGTCTCTCTCCTTATTATTCTTTCGCCATCTTCGACGACATTTTCCAAAACTTTCAAAAAGTGTACGGTTGAGAAATAATTTTTAATAAATCATTTCTAGCAATGAAAAGCAGAAAAAAATTCTGATTTTTTTTACTGCTCCTGGTATGTGTGTTAAGGTTTAATGGACTCCTTTATGCTCTCTTTTTTATCTCGATCGTCCAGTTGCTCGATGTTAAAAACATCCCCAGATTTGGTTTTTCTTTTAAAAGCCGAGAGCGGTGCCACCCCTGTTAAGCCAATTCCAAATGTGGCAATTATGATTAATAACATCAAAAGAACGAACCTCAATTTTTTCTTTAAATTGTTCATTTATTTAAAAGAGTAAATCATCTTAACCCATTTGAACAAACCCAGAATACTCGTCAAATCAAATGACTGAGCGATACTGAACTTACATTTGAAAGGATTATAAATTGATAAAAAACTTGATAAATACTTAAGAAAGAAAAGAGGAATTCAGGAAAAAATCAGACGCTTGATTAGGAGTAAAAAGTCGGAGTTGGAAGCAAGAAATTGGATTTGAAATGAAGTCCATTTCCTTAGCAATACTTTGGAATCGAGACTTTTGTTTTAGGTGATAAATGATAAGACTAGCGTTGAAGTCAGTCTTGTAGAAGAAGCATTCTTTTGAAGAAACTGTAGAAACAAGGTCATTTATTTGAAAAGAAAATGGTTTCGTATTATCAATTTGACCTGATAATATCCATTCGGAATAAATGGCATCTTTGACCTCATTTTGAAATAATCCAAGGCTAAAAGAGAAGAGATAAATACTTGTTAGGAAAAGGCAGGCTATTCCAAGATTGAAAAAAGTATTTTTTTCATATGTTTTAAAGGAAATCATTCTTAACCAAAGATAATATTTTAGATTTGCGAAATCCATTGGACAAGCCATAAATATATTAATCACTATCATGAAAGATATCAACAAAAGAGATTTTCTGATTAACGAAGTTCCTAAGCTTTTAAAAAACCTAAAACCAATAAAAGAAGCAAATTTTGGACTTATGACTCCCCAACATATGATTGAACACCTAACTTGGGTAATCAAGTCAAGTGCAAAAAAGTATGAAGGGATACGGGAAAATCCAGCTAATGAAAGGCAGTTGGGATTTCAAAAATTCATACAAAAAGGCTCTATTCTTAAGTACAGACCAAGTACAAAAACTAAAGCTGACCTACCTCCATTAAAATATAATTCTTTAGACGAAGCAATTTCTCAAATTCCAGAAGCCATCCAAAGGTTTTACGATTTTTGGGATACAAACCTTGATTACTTGCCTTATTCTTCTTTCATGGGAGAGATGCCATTTGAGGATTTGGAATTGTTTCACTACATGCATTTTCGTTACCACTTATGGCAATTTGGGTTGATTGAAAATTACCCTTAGTAGTGTTTCAAACTAATACTGTTGGTAAGATTTTAGTTTTATTTTCCTTTGAGCTAGGCAAAAGCACATAAATAACCTTACAAGGAAACCCAGCAAGAGAAATAAAAAAGAGCAAGTAAAATGGGTAGCTTAATTCTGTCCTAGAACTTACTATGCGAAAATATTTTCATGCCCTGAATTCATTACAAAAAAACAAGTGGTGCTTATGTTTAATGACATTTCTTCATATTTAGCAAGTTCATTTCCAGGAAAAATTCCAAAAATATTGATATCTGCTATAGGAGCTTCCGAATAAGTTTCCTCAAAATCACCATTCAAAACAAGGGTTTCATTTATTGGTAATCGAGCCAAATTAATGAGTTGTTGAAGAAAATCTTTAGCCCTCTTTGTTTCATTAGTTTCTTTGACGACTGTAATTAATCGAATTTCTGCGTTCCAATTCAACCGTAGTTTATAAGCTATCAAAAGGGCAAGATTTGGATTGTGTTCGCCATCATTAATATCCCAATTTGGTTCTCGGCTTTTTATCCAAACATTCACCGTTTGTTGTTGTCCCAACATAGCACGTGGATGAGGCATATACAAAATGACGCCAAGCTCCAGTCGCTTGGCTTCTTCAATTATTTCAGGATAGGCGGTTAGAGCAGACTTTTGCTCTAACATATTCAAGAATATAATATTAGGTCTAAAATAAGCACCTGAGAAAGCTTGATTTCCAAAGTTTACGCCATCTGCAAAATTGGAAGTCCTCATAACAATAGTCGAAGAAAAGACTTCTGCCTTTTTAAAGGAACGAGAAATATATTCCAATTTCTGTTTTTCCTTTTCTGAACCATTATCATTTACCCCCATTAAAACTGCAGATCCCTTAGGAAAAGCAATATCTCGAATTATTGAAAAGGAGCCTTGTACCGTAGCAGAGTCCGTGACTGGTATCAACATATTAGGTTTCCAAGAGCGTTCTTCTTTGTGGGCATTTTCCGCAGTTCTTTTAGCGGCCCATTCAGCGAAAGAAGTAAATAAACCGCTCCTTACGTCTTCAAATTGGGTTTCCAATTTTCTACGACTCAAAATATTATAGACAAAAAACATTAGTGTCCAGGAAATTAAACTAACCGTAGGGTTAATAATAAACATGGCTAATAGGCTACCAGCCAGACCAATCCAAGGAATTATTTTATGCACTACAAAAATCGGTCGGAAGCTAATTAGCCCTAGGTTTTGCTCAATAATAACAACCACATTTAACATGGCATAAGTAATCAAAAAGAACATGGTCACCAATGGAGCCACCGCATTCAAATCTCTTAAGAGCATCGTCAAGAAAATTAAGATCCCAGTCACAATCATGGCATTGCGTGGTTGCCCTATACTATCTTGAAACTCTAACCATTCGCTATTTGGCAAAACCCGATGTTGTCCCATAGCGAAAAGAATACGTGAAGAGCCAATGATAGAAGCCAAAGCAGAAGAAAAAGTTGCCCCTAAAACTCCAGCAATTACCAAAGGAGGAAAAAATGATTTTTCAATGATAATATTATAGTTGGATATCATTTCATCTTCAGTTGCTGTCCGCCCAATCCATAAAGCCAAAACCATATAAATGACTAAACTGACCCCTATCGCCCAAAGCGTTCCAGATGGAATACTTTTCCGTGGATCTTTCAATTCCCCTGACATATTCGCTCCAGCCATGATGCCTGTCGCAGCGGGGAAAAACACCGCAAATACTAACCAAAATTCCTCACTTGTACTTCCTTCCACTCCTTTAAAAGTCCCCCATTTTACTGCTTCTTCTGTTGAAATTTCCATTGATCCATAAAAGGCTGCAAATGCTATGGATATTAAAGACAATCCTATAACCCCCATAATAATGAATTGGGTTTTGATCGCTAGGTCTGCACTTTTATAAGCTATCCCGTACAAGACTACAAATACAATCAAATCCACTAAAAACGGATGGTGCGTCGGGAAGATAGTCAACCAACCTTCTCTGAAACCAAAAATATACATAGTTACCGCCAAGGCCTGTGAGATGTAACGGGGGATTCCTAAACTCCCTCCTACTTCAAGTCCTAATGCTTGGGAAATAATGGCGTATGCTCCTCCAGCCCCAATTCGAATATTGGTTGTTATAGAAGACATAGAAAGAGCAGTACAAAGGGTGATTCCATAGGCTAATAATATAATCACCCAGGCACCTAAAAGGCCTGCATTTCCAACAACCCAACCTAATCGGAGATACATTATTACACCTAATATAGTTAATAGAGTTGGTGTAAATACACCTCCGAAGGTTCCGAATTTTTTCATTTGCTCCATCGCTATAAACCCTTATTTTTTTTTGGGAATTGAAAAGATCCATCAAAATAGAAATTACTATCAGAAGGGTAGCTATGATCCCCAAATTATTACATTTAGAGTAGTATTTTTCCTCCTCTCTAAACTCATTCCCCAAATAACATTTTAAAACAAACAGCATCATCTATCTTGCTACTATCTAAAGGAGCATAGAATCGATCTAAGAAAGAGGAAACTGAACTCCATGAAGTATGAACCATCCCCTTTATATGTTGAGCGGTTTCTTCACTTGCATTTTTTTTAAGGTTTTCTAGGAAAGCCAGCTGCTCTTTGGCAACAGCCCCTTTTCGCCAAGATGAAGTTGCCACATCAAAACCTTTTAATGCAAAATAAGCAGCAGTAGGCTCAGCCCTTTCATAATGCCAATCGCATATCATAATATCTTTCGGAATCAGATCTATTGCTCTATGAGTATGGTTCATACTTGCTTCCCACATTCCTAATCCAGTAGTTTTACCATCTAATAGCCGGTCACCCCATATCCATAATTTCTTATCCGTTTGAGCCAAATGGTTTCTGATCTTAGTCAGTTCTCCTGCGAATAATTCAGCTTTATCTCTTCCATTGCAACGAGAGCATTCTTCCTCTCCAATGTAAAATACCTCATCCATACCTGCATGAAAAGCATTTGCTTGAAATGCGGCCACAATTTCATCTATTAATGCAAAAACCACTTTATGAACGTCGGGATGTAAAGGGCAATAACTTTTACAATAAAGCCCATCTTTATTTGGCCATTCATACTTTTCAGGAAGCTTCACACTTGGTGTTTCATCAAATTCAGGATAGACTTTCAGTAACATTTCTAAATTAGAATGCCAAGACTGATGACCCAACAAATTAATTTGTGGTATTAATTCAATATTATTTTTTTGGCAAGTAGCTACAATTTTATTTACCTCATTTTGGGTCAGCGCATTTTCTTGAACCAATTCTGGATGAGATTGATAATTAAAATTGTAATCAACTCTTAATATTAATGTATTGACTCCTCTAGGTGGTAATTCTTCATTAATAAATTTCACAAATCTGTCTAGGTTCTCTTTATTTGGGGCTGCAATTGCAAGTCCCCTTATTGGCAATGTATCTTGTGCATTTACTATCTGAATTATGCAATAAAACAAGAGGAGTGTTAATGAGATATTTTTCATGTTGTAACAACTTAAGTAATTTGGTCAAATGAATAAATAGGCGATATTTCAAGAACTAAAAAGAGTTTTATACCGCTAGAAAAAGTTCTGCCTAGAACCTCCTACCCTTTTTCCATTTCTTTGATCACCATGTCTACTATTTCAAATAACTGATCAGAAGTGCCGTCGATAGAGCGACGCAACCAAAATGCTGGAGCTGTAAACGCTTCATAAACATCAGCTTGTTGACTTCTCTCTAAAGATTCAGCAAAATCTCTAAAATTTTCTTGAAAAGAGCCACCATCCATTCCTCCTGGTCTTGCCATAAGATACAAATATTGGTTTTGGAGGTATTGAAGGTTCTCCATGTCGGCATGGAGGTAAATATATGCATCATGGTAGGTTTTAGCCATGCTTTCTAGATGCTGTTGATACACTCGTTTGAACACGTTTTTATAAATTGGATTATTGAATGCTGCCTGTATACTAGATTGGAGTCTGAATATAAATTCCTGATTATAATACCCAAAAGAGGTTTTCGAATTAAAGTCCATCTCTCCAACATGAGGACCCCTTAAAAATACTGGACAGCCAAAAGCAGCTTCTATCATTTCTAATGAAGCATAATTTTTAGCCATTGCATATTTGGAACGAAAGCCAACATCTAGCCATGTATCATCTCTGTCCCAAATTGGTTCATACCCCTCTTTTAATAAATCCCATAAATACGTAACTTCCATTAATTTATAAATGGTTGGATCGGTATTCTGTGATTGCTTAATTGGAATAAAAGCGGTGGCTGTTAGCAATAAAAAAAGACTGAATAAGATAATAGAGAATCGTTTCATGAATATTGATTTTTTTTAGTTAAAAAACTACTTTGTAAATTTAGTTAAATAGATCCTTGATCTCATCAGCAACAACTTGGCTTTTCCATCAAAAATGGGTTAGCCTTAGCAAATACGCTCTCCTCCCAAAAGACCAAAAGTGATGAATAAAAGTAGGGTTTTTATCCTTTGTGGTTCAAAATACTTACTTTTCAGCCATTAATCGTCCTAAATAAGATAGCGCTTTTTCTTTTACACTCAACAAACATATAGGTTCGGTAAACATGAAAATCACATTTCTACTTCTGAGTTTATTATTTTTTTATTCCACTTTTTCTTTTGCGCAAGAAGTAAAAGATACAGCGCTAATTAGTCAAATGATTGAAGAGGCAGATGCTTTTCGAGCTAATAAGCAATTTCAAAACGCTCAGATAAAACTACTTGATGCCATTGAATTATATGATTCAAAATTACTAGATTTTCCAAAATATAAAATAGCCTTGTTAAGAAATATTGGAGGGCTAAACCTTGACAAAGGAAATTATGAAAATGCCTTAATGAATTTTGAAGAGGCTTTAGACATCATCAATGAAAAACTTCCCAAAACAGACAAATCTGTTATTCGAACTTATCTCGATATTGGAATTGCACATTATTATTTGGGTAACTACGACTTTGCCCTATTAAATTATGAATATGCTGAAAATATCACACTAAAGACGAGAGGAACAGATGATGTTTTACTTTCGAATTGCTATAACAATATTGGGATTTGCTACTATGTAAAACAGAATTATAAAAAGGCATTAGACTATTACAAAAAAGCATTGTCATTAGGTCTAAAAAAATTAGGAGAAAATCATATTCAAATTGCCTCTATGTACAATAATATTGGCATTTGTTACAAGCTACTTCTAGACTATAATCAAGCCATCACCTATTATAATAATGCATTGGGTATTAAACTTGCCCAGTTACCTGAAGACCATCCTAACTTAGTCCCTAATTATAATAATCTCGGTAGTTGCTATAACTCGATATTTCAACATGAGAAAGCTTTAGAGTATTATACAAAAGCCGCTGAGATATTACTTGAAAACTTTGGGCAAAACCATCCTATGTTAGCTTCCGTGTACAACAATATTGGCAATTGTTATTCTCAAATGGAGTATTATCCAGAAGCACTAGATCACCTTCAAAAATCATTAGAAATTAGCCAAAAAATTCACAAAGATTTTTTCCCTGAAATTGGTAATACTCTTGGAAATATTGGCAATTGTCTCATTCAACAAAGAAATTACGATAAAGCACTAGACTATTTTGATCAAGCACTGAATTATTACCATCAAAAAAGGCACGAATATCCAGCAAAAATTGGTGAATACTACACTCAAAAGGGAAGTACTTATAAGAGAAAACAAGATTTTACAAATGCTCAAAAAATGTTTGATAAGGCTTTACAAGCTTTGCATTACCAAACCATTGATTTTAATGCGATTGAACGCCATTTTGCGCCTAATAACCTTATGAAAGCACTTGCTGAAAAAGCTCAATCTTTAGTGGAATATCAAATTAAAACTCGAAATACCGAATATCTCTTTGAAGCTCAACAACTTTTTAATGAAGCAATATTAGTCCTTGAATATATCAAAACCAGTTTTCAAGAATCTGATTCGAAACAAATTCTGCTTGAAAAATCTTATAACATATATGAAGGAGCCATCGCCGCTTGTCACCAACTCAATCAAATTTCGGGAGATCAGAAATATTTGCTTCAAGCCTTTGAATATGCTGAAAAAAGCAATGCGATTTTACTTCAAGAGGCAGTACAGAAAACTAATGCAGAACGTTTTGCCAACATACCAGATTCTTTATTGGAAAAGGAGCAAGATTTAAAAGTTGAAATTGCTTTTTATGAGGCTAAACGATATAATGAAGATCAAAAAGGACCAAATGCAGATGAACTTAATATTCATGAATGGAATAACTTAATATTTGATTTCAAGGAAGAATACTTTGAATTAATGAAAGTCTTTGAAGAGCAATATCCAACATATTTTGAGTTGCGTTACGAGTCAAAAACAGTTCCAGTTGAAGAAATCCAGTCAAACTTAATAAACAAGAACGAGGCTTTTATTGAGTATTTCATAGGCGACGACCATGCATTTGTCTTTGTCATCACTAAAGATACTCTTGCCATGCTATATATTCCAAAAATATATCCATTAGAAGCTTGGGTAGAAGAACTGCGGGGTACGATAGTCCAATACAACCCCCTTATTGAGAATATTAGCATGATCAATCAAAAGTACGTCAATATAGCCAATGAGCTTTATAAATTGTTATTTGCCCCTTTAAATGACTTGGTAAAAGACAAATCATTAATTATCGTTCCTGGTGGAATCTTGGGTTATCTCCCATTTGAAGCATTATTAACGGAACTTCCAGATACGGCTGAAAATTATCGATCGCACCCATATCTTGTAAATGAATATCAGATAAGCTATAGTTACTCTGCATTTCTATTCAAGGAAAAATTTAATACTAAAAAAAATCAATATAGAGGAAATTTCTTAGGGATCGCTCCACGCTTCGATACCCCACTTAAAGCTAATCCAAATGGAAGCAGAACCTATGAATTGGGAGCACTTCAATACAATATTCCTGAAGTAGAAAATATTAGCGCAATAATGGGTGGGAAGGTTTATATTGATTCCCTAGCAACAGAACAAAACTTTAGGAATGCAGCCAGTGATTACCAAATACTACATCTGGCTACCCACGGAAAAGCCAATGACCAATCTAGTGATTATTCCTTTTTAGCTTTTTACGAAATAGAGGATGACATTGAAAATGAGCTGCTTTATGTAAAAGACTTATACAATCTGGATTTACAAGCAGATATGGTCGTATTGAGTGCATGTGAAACGGGAATAGGAGAACTCAAAAGAGGTGAGGGAATTATTAGCCTCGCTCGTGGTTTTTTCTATGCGGGTGTAAGAAGTATTATTACCACTTTATGGAGTATTGACGATAAACCGACTGCCCAAATCATGGAAAATTTTTATGTTAATTTAAAACAAAATCAAACCAAAGATGCTGCACTCCGTAGCGCCAAACTAACCTACATTAATAATCAGTCTAGTGATGCAAAAACTCATCCTAGATATTGGGCTGGATTTGTACCAATTGGCAATATGGCAGCAATCAAAGCCCAAAATGAAAGTAGGAATTATTGGTTGTGGAGCCTTGGCACGCTGCTTTTGGTTGGTGGATTTGTCTATTATTTCAAGAAATAAGGTACGCTATAAATCATTAGTAAATTTACAATCAGGGCTTCAATACGCTTTCACCTTTCAAGGCAGCTTCAATGCACAATACCAATTGTTGTAATTCGATCTGTTGCTTTTCATCTAAAACAATAGTTTTCTTAGAATTTTCATAATTAATTCTAATCTTTTCGACCTTTTCATTCTTCAAAAGATGATAAATCTCTAAAGGAACAACGCATGTGTGCTGATACATCCACATAATGATGTCACGATTTAATTCGCCGTTATCAGGCACATTATATAATTTGACTAATTTGCCATTTGTTAGTTTTAAATAAACGTTTTCGCCATTCTCAATTTTCAAATAATCATATTCCGTTGTGACGATCGTCAAGAAAAAAGAACGGATTCGATTGGTTCCTTCTGCATAAGTAAAAATAGCCTTAGCCTCTTCGGTAACTGTCTTCCCATCTAATTCTTCCACCAAATTTTGAGTTGGAACTAAATACCCCAAGTCTAAAGACTCCGTAGTGACTAACCGTGTAGAATCAAATTCATCAAAGGCATTAACAGCAATTCTACATGGTATTTCAGCAGGTATTGAATCTTGAAGTGTTTCTTGGGCAATAAGAGGACTGCACAGAATTCCTAAAAAAGTAATTATTAATAATCGAATCATGTTATTGTATTATTTAAAATGCAAAAGTCTAAAATTTCACCATTTATCTGTTCTAAATGACCCTTAAATCAGGCGGTAAGTTGTGTGGATTGAAATAAAAGTATTTTTAAAGAAATTAAATGAAAAAAGAAGCAGTCATAAATATAAATTTATTTTCTCCGGGTTCCTTGGAACAATCAGTGTCTGATTACTTCAAAAATTTTATAATTTTTTAATGGAACTTCTTCCCATTCGACATCAATAACTCTTGCTAATTGAGGTCCTTTTTTACACCACTCAATAAATGCTGTTAGTTGAAGTTCGTCTCCTTCTCCTTCAACATAAACACTACCATCTGGCTCATTTCTTACAAATCCTTTTAGACCAAGCTCTTCCGCTATTTGCTTCGTAGACCCTCTAAACCAAACTCCTTGAACTTTACCTTTTATTTTAAGTTGAAAACACTTCATCTTATTTTTTTTCTTCTTTCAACTTCTTTACTAATTGTCCGACCGAAAGACCTTGCACCACAATTGAAAATACGACCACTATATAGGTCATCGTCACAAATAAATCACGGTGCATGGCTACCGTTAAAGAAAGCGCTAAAGCAATCGAGATACCACCACGGAGTCCACCCCAAGTCATTATTAAGCCCGTTTTGGGTACAAAATCTAGTTTCTTTTTGAAAAAATAAATAGGAATAGAGAGCGCAAGGTACCGAGACAACAAACTGATTGGGATGGCTAAAACACCTGCTAAAACATATTGTCCATCCATCGTCAAAATAACAACCTCCAATCCAATCAAAACAAACAAAATTGCATTGAATAGGACGTCCATCAATTTCCAAAATTCATCGACATAATGTTCTGTAATGTCAGACATCGAAGATGTTCGGAATCTTTCATGCCCTACCATCAAACCTGCTACGACCATTGCCAATGGACCAGAAAAATGGAGTAAACCGGCTATCAAATAGCCACCCATCACCAATGCTAAAGTAATCATTACTTCGACTTCAAAATCATCAATAGATTTCATCATCTGATGCGCGATAAACCCTAATACAAGACCGATTAAAATACCCCCTCCTACTTCTTCTAAAAACAAAATCGGAATATGAGAAAAATCGATTCCGCCCTCACTTGCATTAGCTATATTAAAAATGGTAAGAAATACAACTACTCCTATACCATCATTAAACAAACTCTCCCCTACTATTTTAATTTCCAGTTTTTTGGGGACCCCCGCTTTTTTCAATATTCCCAAAACAGCAATCGGATCAGTTGGCGAAATCAAAGCTCCGAATAACAAACAATAGATGAAATCAATATGCAGCTCCAAAAAGCCCAAGATGAAAAAGACAAATCCTCCTACCAAAAAAGTAGAAGCCAAAACCCCCAACGTGGCAAAAATCATTATCGGCCATTTTTGGGCTTTCAATTGGTTAAAATCCACATGAAGTGCTCCAGCAAAGAGAAGGAAACTCAACATGACATCCATCAAAACTCTCTGAAAATCAATTTGTTGTACCAATTGTTTTTCATACCATATAATAGCTGGATTGAACTGTCCTAGTCCTAAAATGGCCAAAGAAAAAATAATTGAAATAATCATTAGTCCAATGGTTACAGGCAGTTTTAAGAACCTTACATTGATATAGCCAAATAAAGCGGCTAATGCGATTAAAATGGTAATGATTGAAAAAATATCCATTGTGGTTGCTTTTTTAAAAAGCAAAGATAAACGGATGGATGGTTTTGAGTAGGCTCTTTTTGATTTGTTTTAATATTATGAATATTAACATTTCATGAATTACAAAAAGGTGACAATGCCAAACAACTTTTAAAGTTTTGAAACCGTTTAAACAAAAGCTCAAAATTAGAAACCATTAAAAAAAAGATCATGAAAACTATCAAAAAAATCAATTTTATCCTTGCTCTTTTATTCATTGGAAGCATTTCTATAAATGCTCAAACAGACTATGATTTAGACCCTTTTGATGAAATACAAGCTACAGGAATGGTCCATGTAACATTAAAAAAAGGAACTTCCTTAAAAGCTATTGTTAATGCTAAAGACATTGATTACGATGACATCAAAGTATCTGTATCTGAAGGTACTTTAAAAATTCTAGTTCTTAAGAGTTTAATCAAACACGATGCTAAGATTGACATTGAAGTCACCTATGATCAAATCCGAAAAATAAAGGCTCAGGCAGGTGCGCATTTTACAGGCACAGAGATATTGACTGGTGATTTATTATCATTACGCGCCAATCATGCATCTGAGATTCAAATCGAAGTAGCAGTAAACAAACTGGAAGCAATAACTGCTGAAGGCGGAGCAATAAAGGTAAAAGGAACTTCAGAAATCGTAGATGTGCGGGCTTCTTCTGGTGCAAAATTTAATGGGTTAGAACTAATCTCTAATTATACTTATGCCAATGCAAATACAGGGGGATCTGCTAAAGTCGTTGCAAAAGAATCACTTGAAGCCTCTGCCAATACAGGTGGAATGATTGAATACAAAGGAAAACCCACCAAAACAAAAACGAAAAAGTCATTTAAAGGAAAGGTAAAAGAAATATAAAGGATTCTTTTTGAATAATAATAAATCTCCCTTTAACTTGCGGCCTCAAAATGCCGACCTGAAATTTTCAGGTCGGCATTTTCATTTATTCCTAAAACAGTTTTGTAATGACCTTATCCCGATTTCTTTTTTCACTCGCTTTTTTTCTCACTTTTTGGGCCTGCTCAAATCCTGAATCTAATACAACCAATTCATCTACCCCTATCAACACTCAAGCTCAGACGCCACTTGATGAATTAAAGCAACGTGCCATTCCAGAAGAAGACATTATGGGTAGAATTTTACAAGGTTTAGAAGCTATACAACTAGAATATGATCGTTCATCAACTATTATGGCTGACTTAGGAAAAATAACAGTCGATGCCGATTTTGATTGCATATTGACTATAAAAAATGAAAAAGAAGGTTCGATATATGAAACAAAAGTGAATATGAATGATTTAGATACTCAGCAAGGTGGTTTTCGACTGATTCCTGATCAAGCACCGGGAGATTTTCCTGGATTAAGAATATCTACCAAAAATGACGCGGCCACAGTCAGAATATTAAAAGATGGTCAAGAAATGACTCGCGACAATCAACTTGTTATCTACATGGCAGATAGAACAGCTATTGAAAAAATCACCCCTGCTTTATTACAGACCATTCGTATATGCCAAGATGAAAAGTAGTTTTTAGTAGCAGGTAAAAATATTACCTAAAAGTTACTTTTACAAAAATCACCGTCTATGGAAGGTGATTTTTAATATTCAACAATGATACTTTCTCACTAAGAGTATGTCTAAATTTCTACTTCCTAAAAACCAACGCTTTATGAACCTGCCTTTCAAATTATTGCGATCATTTGCCTCGGCAAACTCCCTTAATAATTTATCGCCAGAACCATAAATCATTGATTCTCAATTTGTAAAATTTTTAGACATACTCTAATATCGATGAGTAGAATTGAAATTTTTAAGAATTATAAATTCTAAAATTTATCTCAACTCTCCATTAAATTAAACGAACATGATTAAGACTTTTTCATTATTTCTCTTGAGTTTCTGTTCTATTTTCGTGTTAAACGCACAAACAATAGAGGAAATGACTGCACAAAAAGCAGCGAAAACAACTGAATTGACAGCTCTTGAAAGCGAACTGGCTACTTTGCAGGGCAAGGTGGACGGTTTAAAGGCAGAAGTGGCTGATTTAACCGAAAAAACGACCCCTTATCCAAGATGGACTACAGGGTCATTTGGTACAGTAGGGTTTAATTTTACTCGTTTTAATGATTGGTTTCAAAAAGACCAACCAAACACTTCAGCAGCAAATATTGGATTCGCATTGAATGGTTTTGCCAATCTAGATCAGAAAAAATACTTTTGGAGAAACAGCGCCAAATTAAATTTAAGTTGGCTAAAGTTTGACGATAAAGAAATTGATACAGATGAAGAAGGTTTTCAAGTAGCATCGGATGCCTTTAACCTCACTTCTTTATTTGGATATAAACTCTCAGAAAAATTTGCCATTTCTTCATTAGCTGAATATAGAACAGCTATCCTTGATGGAAAACTTAATAATCCTGGCTATTTAGATATTGGAGCTGGGGCAACTTGGACTCCAATTACCGATTTAGTCGTTGTTTTCCAACCCGGGAACTATAATTTGGTTTTTTCTGACAATGATGATTTTGACTTTCAATCTTCTGTTGGGATGAAAATTGTTGCTGATTATTCTAAGAAGCTAGCAAAAGGTGTAGCTTGGAAAACCAATTTTTCTACTTTCATAAGTTATGAAGGATCAGAATTAAATAATTGGACTTGGATAAATGGGTTTAGTACAGCGGTGAAAGGAATTGGTGTCGGTTTAGATATTGGATTAAGACAAAGCAAACAAGAGGCAGAAGCTCAAGCGATTAAAATTGGGTCAACCGATCCTGTAGATAATACACTTCAATTATTTTATGTTTTAGGAGTGACATATAGTTTCTAAACCATCAAAATAGAACCTGTTTAATAAAAAGGCGCTATCGAGTAATTCTACAGCGCCTTTTTTAATTTTCTTTTACAGTTGAAACCGTACCAAAATACTTTTAGAAGTGGCTTTACCCTCATTTTAGATTAATCATAAAATACCAAGATCCTAGTACAACAAAAAAGGGTCGCCAATAAATAGACGACCCTTGCAGTTTTATTGAAAAAACTACTCTATGTAATAAAAAACACTAGCCATATTTGAATTCCGAGATCCAGTAAGAATATTCCTCACTAATCAATTATCAGATTTAAACACTCGAAATGTATATTCGAATTTTCCTTTTTGATCTACTTTTATATAGTACATACCAGTTGGCAAATGACTAAAATTCATTTCCTTCTTACTTGCACCAGCAGGGATTTCAAAAGTATCAATGACTTGTGCGAAAGTATTTATAACCTCTACATGAACAGGTTCATCTTGGATTTCAATTACATCCAAAATCGCCCTATCCGAAAATGGATTTGGGTAAAAATGGATATCATTCATTCCTTTTGGTTGGCTGAAAATATTCACGATAGAAGAATACATCGGTTCATAGTCTGAATCTATTCGCTTCAACCGATATTGACTTTCTCCCAATAAAGGATTTTCATCCAAAAACTCATATGAATTAGATTCCTCTTCAGTCCCTTTAATTACCCCAACTGTTTTAAAACTTTCTCCAAGCTCTGCTCTTTCAATTAAATAACTAGCTGTTCTATCATTATTCTCAGAAGTCCATGAAACTAAAATATCATTATTAAATAGCTCTGCTTGAAAATCTCCGAAAACAATCAGTGGATTACCATTGGGGCAACTAACAACTTCGATTATCACTGAAGAAGAGAAAGAACATCCAAATCGGGTCACCGTCAAGATGACTGGTTTAAACCCAGCGGTACTCCAACTTACCTCATTTACCGTTCTTGTAGAAGCAGTGCTTGGTGTAGCATCATTTCCAAACTCCCAGTGATAAGAAGCACCACCACCAGCAATACTGGCCATAAACTTACCGCCCTCATCAATGCAAAGTTGATTAGGATGCTCTTCAATATTTGTCAATGGATACTCAATAATTATTTTAGAGACGATATTCGATTCACCGATATAGTCACTACATCCTGCTCGACGAGCACATCTTATGTAGTAAGTATCTGAAGAAATAGGACCCGGATCATAAAAAGGGCTATTTGAATTGGGAATAATTGTCCAATTTGGATCCCCAGGACCGTTATAAATTGGAACATTACTTTGCAGCCATAGGTATTCAAGTACACCAAAACCTCCAGATGGCAAGGTTACATTTCCGATTACAGTAGGGTCTGAACCAATTCCACACAATTCTTCGTCTCCTTCGATTTCCCCACCGGAAGAAACATTGTCACACTCTTCATAAATCCCTGCATCCCAACTAAAATCATCTAAAGTGAACGGAAATACTTCAAAGACCTCCGTTTTGCCATTGATAGGATCAGGGTCACTATCTATTTGTTCATCACTCGATTGATTCGGTTCACTAAAAATATATCCAGTCGGCAAGCTTGAGGGGATAAACTCAATTTGATACTCGCCTGGTAATACATCATTAAATTGATAAAACCCAAATAAATTAGTAGACGTAGAAGCAATCACAAAACCATTAGTGGCATTAATTAGTCGAACGGTTACAGCAGGAACACCAGTCTCTGTTGAATCTTGGATTCCGTCCCGATTGCCATCTTCCCAAACAAAATTTCCAATATTAATTTTTTCATCCAACTCAATCATTCCAGCATCCCAATCTAGATTTAGGGTACCATTAGAAATGGCAATAGTTGAGGTTTTCCCATCTGAATCCACATCACTATCTAGCGCATTATCGGAGCCTTCATCTTTAGGAGCAAATACATTATTCTGCTTCAATTCAAAAGTCAATTGATATTGTCCTTCGATCAATCCATCAAAATAATATTCTCCTGTCGCATCCGTAAAAGTGGATAGATTAACAACACCACCAGAAATAGTAGTTCCAGTTAAGGTGACTTCAATATCCTCAATCCCAGGTTCGCCAAAATCTTGAATTCCATTTTCATTTTCATCTTGCCAAACAAAATTTCCTAACTTAGAAGGGTTACCAACAGCTACAGTAGTTTGACAAGTACAACCATTTTCATCAGTAGCAGTAACTGAATAATCTCCTGCGCTCAAATTAGTTGTTAATGCAGTTAAATCACCTGTTTCCCATTCAAACGTGAAATCACCCGTTCCGCCAATAGCAGATGCTGTTGCTTCACCATCATTCCCTCCATAAGTTGTAATCAGTGAAGTAACAGATGCAGAACAAAATATTTCACTTGGATGACCTACAGCTACCGATTCAATATAAGAGCAACCGGCATTGTCTAAAATGGTTACAGTATATGTCCCAACAGATAAACCTGTTACAATTCCACCTGTTTCACCTGTACTCCAATTATAAGTATAAGGTAGCTGACCTGCAATACCTTGAACTGAAGCTACTCCATCCGTACCTCCAAAACAGGAAGCATTTTGGCTAGAAGAATTTGCTGATAAATCAGAAGTGAATTCTATAATAGCACTCGAGGTAACTTGGCAATTATTGGCATCGGTAACCGTCAAAAAATAGGTTCCAATACCAATGTTTGTGAGCGTTTCGGAAGTTCCTCCGTTACTCCAACTATAAGTATAAGGCGCATTTCCACCACTTGCAGTTGCAATAGCGGTACCATCCATATCGTCTTCACATAATACACTAGAACTATTAACTATTACAGCTAATGCATCTGGTTCTCCAATCGTTACACTGCCAGAAACAGAACACCCAGAAGGGTCTGAAACGATTACGGAGTAGGTTCCAGCGGATAGATTTATTATGGTGTCATTTTGAGCACCGCCAGCAATATTCCAATTGTAAGTATAATTCCCTGAGCCTCCTGAGACTTCTACCCATGCAATTCCATCAGATTTACCATTGCAAGAAATATCATTTCCATAAACTTCTAGGGTTATGTTTGCATCTGACGAAACACTGGCAGTAGCTTCATTAGTACAGCCATTTGAATCTGTAACTTGAAGTGTATAATCGCCAGAAGTTAAATTTGAAACGACATCAATATCAGGCAAATTAACATCTTCCCAATCATAAGTATAACCACCAACTCCACCCGAAACAGTAGCAGTAATGCCCCCATTTCCAGTTCCATCGCAACTTTCATTAACTATTGTGAAGTCAATTTCAATTTCATCAGGGCTTAATAATTGAATAGCTTCCATAGTAGCACATCCTTTTTGATCTGTTACAGTTACAAAGTAAACACCATTCGAAAGTCCTGTAATTGTTGGAGTCGTTTGAGTAGTAATCCAAAAATAAGTATAGCCCCCGTTTCCTCCGGTTGCTAAAGCATTCGCGGAACCATTGGAGTCTCCAAAACAGGTTGGACCATTACTAGTCAGGGTTAAATTTAGTTCTTGAGGTTCAAAAACTTCTACACTATCAATTCCTTCACATCCTAAATTGTCAGTTAAGGTAACATGGTAAATTCCAGCAGGTAAATTTTCTACAATATCACTATTCTGATTCTGTGGTGTATCCCAATTTATGGTGTAGTCTGAAATATTCCCATTTAAAACTGTAACAGTAACCGATCCATCCGAATCACCGAAACAAGTAACATCTCCTGACTCTGCAGTCATCTCTATAAAATTGGAAGCAAGAATCTCTGTATTGGTTGAGGAAGTACATCCAATAGCATCCGATACGATTACCTCATAATTTCCAGGTCCCAAATTGACAGCAGTCTGAGTAGTTTGACTATTAACATCATTCCACAAATAGGTATAATCAGGCGTACCACCTATGGTATTCACAGTAGCCGATCCCGTCATATCATTACCGCATTGAACATCCATTTTAGTAATATCTAGGTTCAATTCTCCTCCTGATTCAACTGTCACACTTTCCGTTCCAACACACCCTAAAGAATCAGTAACAATTATTTCATAAAGCCCTCCGACTAATGAATTTATTGACGAGGTCGTTGCGCCATTACTCCAAACAAAATTGAGAGGTTCAGTGCCATTGGGCACATCTATAATTTCAACAGCCCCATCTTCTAAGCCTAAACAAGTTTCATTAATAGCATTTGTGATTATATCTAAACTAGCACCTAGATTGACTACTCCACTAGCTTGACCAATACATCCATTTAAATCTTGAACTATTACGGAATAATTACCAGAAGGTAAATTAGATATAGAACTAGTAATTTGTCCCATAGGATTCCATTGGTAACTATAATCAGGCAGCCCACCTATCACCTCAGTTATTTCTGCTGCTCCATTGGCTAAACCAAGGCATGTAGGATCGTCAGTTTCAATACTTACTATAATTTCATAGCCATCCTGCACTTCGATACTATCAGTAGCAGAGCAACCATTTTGATCCGTAATAATATAGGTGTAAAACCCAGCTGATAAATTGGTCAATGAAAGATTGCCATCATTACCAGACAAACTCCATGTTATTGAATAATCAGGTGCTCCACCTGTTATTGAGTCAATAGTTACAAAACCATCATTTCCTCCCAAACAGGTAACCGAATTAGAAGATACATACGCCGTAATCAGCGTTCCATCATCAATCAAAACAGTATCAACAGCCTCGCAAGCATTGGCATCAGTTACGGTGACAAAATATTCACCTGAGGCTAATCCTACCGCAGTCGGCGTAGTTTGTCCATTGGTATCACTCCAAGAATAAGTAAAGTCAGGCGTACCTCCTGAAATAATATTAACAGTTGCTGACCCGTCAGAAAAACCTAGGCAGGTGGCATTAGTTGATTCTGTTCCAAGCACCATATCCGAAAATTGAGCCACTTCAATACTGTCGATTAAACTACAGCCATTTTGGTCTGTAACAGTTACAGACCAAAATCCGGGATCTAAATTGTTTATGGTATCTGTATTAATTCCATTACTCCATTCGATAAAATAATTGGGTGTGCCACCTGTTATTTGAACATTGGCTGACCCATCACCCATCCCTCCACAAGAAACAGGTGTTGCATTTAGTTCAATAAATAAAGAATCTGGTTCATCTACTGTCATTGAAAGAGTAGAAGAACAAGAACTCGCATCTGAGACTGTTACATTATATATGTCAGCAGCCAAATTTTGGGGGTCTTCAACATTTCCAATACCATGATCCCAATTGATCTGATAAGGCATTACCCCACCTGTAATCATCAAATTAATTGATCCTGTATTGCCTCCTGCACAAAGGATTTTATTTGAAATCACGGCTCCTAGTGAAGGACTATCCATCAGCGAAATTTGAACTATATTGGAAATACCATTAAAATCTTGGCAATTTTCTCTTCTTGAAGTTCTTACAAACCAGGTCGATTGTATAAGTAAGCCTGGATCAAAATTGGGACCATCGGCACCTGGTATTAGGAACCAATTCGGACTATTTGGATCAAATGGAGGACCAGCAATACTTCCATACCACTGGTATTCAATATTCCCAGAGCCTCCAGAAGGCAGAGAAATATTTATTAATGCGTCAGGATCAAAACTCGGTTTGCATCCTGATTGATCGTCCGCAATTTCTCCACCATTCGTTATAGGGTCACAACAAGCTACCATTTTTGTGATAATGTTAGACTCCGCCACATATTCTACACACCCTTCTCTTCGGGTACATCTTCTATAGTGAGTTGTTAGACTTATAGGGTCAGGATCATACTCAGGAGCATTGGTGTTTAAGATTGGTGTCCATTGCGAATTAGCACCAAAAGGGTCATCTGTAGTAAAAATCCAGATATACTCTAAATTTCCAGAGCCGCCTGAAGGAAGCGTAACATTCGTGATGAGGGAAGGATCGAAAATTGGATTCGGACATTCCGTCTCATCTCCTGCGATTTGACCACCATCGGTGGCATTATCACAATTAAGGCAAATCGAAGTAGAGATTTCATCTTCCAAAAAATGAATTTTGGAATTTCCATTAGCTATTCCAATTGAATGGAACGCTAAGACGAAAAGAATGGAAAAAATACTTTTATTTTTCAAAGGTTTTACACTTAGAAGTATACAAACATTTTGAAATGCTAGTGTTTCAAGTAGCTGTCTCATAGCAAACTTAATATGTTTTGGGATGTCGAATTACGATTTCAGTAAACTGAATTAATCGCTATCCACATTTAATAAAGTTTAGCAAACAGAAATAGGAATTTTGCTAGGTAGGTTTTCTTTTCTTGAGTTTTTTATTACGTTTACATATTATCAAAAACAATACCATGAAAAACATAGGTAATGCCTAAATAATTGATTATCAATTATTTAAAAATTTAAAAAAAATCGCAATAACGTAACTATATTGTTTTATTTAACTTTCTATGAATAGCGAGGACTTGAGGTATTAAAGGTTTATCACCTTCATTATAAATAACAAAGTCAGCCAATTGAATTTTTTCTTCTTCTGGCATTTGTTTATTCATTCGAGCTTCTATTTCCTCATGAGTAGAAGCATCGCGTTTTTGAACTCTTTTAATTCTAATTTCTTTGGATGCAAAAACAGTAATGGTTTTATCTAAAGCAGAATAGTTTCCACTTTCAAATAATATAGCTGCCTCTTTTAAGGTATATGGAACATTGGTTTGAGCATTGTGCCAATCTATTCCATCTTGACGAACTAAAGGATGAACTAAATAATTTAATTTTTGAAGTTTGGATTTATCTTTAAAAGCAATCGAGGCTATATATTTTCTATTTAAGGAGCCATCTTCATGGTAAGCTTGTTTTCCAAAAAGCTTTTTGATATTGCTTACTAACCCAGGATCATTGACCATTAACCATTTTGCTCGATCATCGGCATAGTAGATAGGAATGCCTAATGTCTCGAAAATTTTACATACAGTGGTTTTGCCACTTCCAATGCCACCAGTGATTCCCACTTTTAAGATTGGTGTACCTTCAGTATTCTTTGACATAATAAACATTTGGTGGGAAAAGTGAGATCAATACTTATTCATATTGCACAAAAGAGAATGGAAAAATTGATGAGCGAATCGTTGAAAAGCAAATTCACTCATCAATTAAGTACAAAACCATTAGAACATTTCTGTCCCTGCAAAGTGGAAATTACCTTCAATACCAGCATTTTCATCAGAATCAGCTCCATGAACGGCATTTTCTCCAATACTTTTTGCGTAAAGTGCTCTGATCGTTCCAGGAGCAGCTTCAGCAGGATTGGTCGCACCAATTAAAGTACGAAAATCTTCAATTGCATTATCTTTTTCCAAAATAGCTGCAACAATAGGTCCTGAAGACATGAATTCTACTAATTCACCGTAAAAAGGACGTTCTTTATGAACTGCGTAAAATTCTCCTGCTTTCTCAGCAGATAGATACGTTAGTTTCATCGCAACAATTCGGAATCCTGCACTACAGATTTTATCTAAAATTCCGCCTATATGCCCTGCTTTTACTGCATCGGGCTTAATCATTGTAAAAGTTCTGTTTCCAGCCATTACTAAAATAGTTATTTGATTTATTACAATAAATGACCAAATAAAAAAATCTCTTTTATAAAGATTCATCCACTTAGGCATCTCAAAATGGGGCGCAAAAGTAAATAAAGGAAATCAATCCAACTAAACACTAAAGTAAATTTTGGTTTAATTCCTTTTTTTATGAAATTCGCACCTTCTTAGAACGAACCCATTCATGGAAAACATAAACGACTTAAAGACCCTTCTTTCGATACCGAAAGATATCGTAATTACAACTCACCGAAACCCGGATGGAGATGCAATCGGCTCATCATTAGGCCTTTATCATTTCTTAAATAAATTTGGGCATACAGTGAAAATAATTACCCCCTCTGAATATCCTGCTTTTTTAGCATTTTTATCAGACACTGATAAAATTGTCATTTATGATGAGGAGCCTGAATATTCAAAGAATTTAGTAGAAAAAGCAGAAATAATATTCTGTTTAGACTTTAATTCTTTAGAAAGAATTGACAAATTAGGCGAATTAATAGAGCCAACTAATTCGCATAAAGTAATGATTGACCATCATCTTTATCCAGATAATTTTGCCAATTTCATGATGTCTGATACCACCGCAAGTTCAACCTGCGAAATGATTTATACATTCATTTGCAATTTGGATCAAAAAAAGGAATTGGACATTACTATTGGTGAATGTCTATATACAGGTATTCTGACAGATACTGGATCTTTCAAATATGCCACTTCAGCTCGATTATTTCGAATTGTTGGTGATTTGATTGAATTGGGTGTCGATGATTATAGGATACAAGATTTGGTTTTCAATTCTATGGAAGAGAAACATTTAAGACTATTAGGTCATGTTTTGAATAATAGGATGGAAATAATAAATGAATATCATACAGGCATCATTACATTGACAAAACAAGATTATGAGGACTTTGACATCAAAAGAGGAGATACGGAAGGCTTGGTCAATTACATATTGAAATTAAAGAAAATTAAAGTCGCTGCTTTTATTCATGAACAACCAACTATCACCAAAATATCATTACGATCAAAAGGTGATTTTTCCGTTCAAGTTATCGCTAGTAAATATTTTAGAGGTGGTGGACACAAAAATGCTTCAGGTGGGTATTCCTATATTGGTCTCCGCCCAACAGTGAGAAAATTCATTAGCGTCTTGCCAGAATTTATGGGAGAATTAAAAAAATCTGAAATTTAATATAAAGGCTATTGTTTATTATTGATTGGCTTTTCAATCAAATGAATAATGGCACCTAATTCATAAAATAGAATAAATGAAACTTTCTTTTTTGAGTATTTTCTCTTTTCTCTTACTTTTTACTGCATGTAATTCAGGGGAAAGCGGTAGTTCAGGTATTAGTCCAAATGGTTTTGAATACGAATTTCACTTAGATAAAGAGGGCGCTATTGCCCAACCTGGTGAATATGCTTATTTTCAAGCAACTATGCGAAATGGGGAAGAAGTAACGCTAGATAGTCGATCTAATCCAGTTATGCCTAGAGTATTAATCCCTAGCCCTTCGGCACCTGCTAATGGAAGACCTTCGGCTGTAGTAGAGGCATTATCTTTAATGAGTATTGGAGATAGTTTGACTGTTTTCCAAGCGGTAGAGGAAGGAACAACACCTCCTCCTGGATACAATATTGGAGATAAAATCGCCTTTGACTTGGTAATGATGGACATCAAAACAGAAGCTGAATATCAAGGAGAAATAAGACAACAGCAAGAAGCAGGTAATGCAGCTGCCAAAGCGATTAAGGATAAAGTAGCCACAATTGTTGCAGACTATTCTGCAGGAGCATTAGATGATCAAATACAAACTACTGAGTCGGGACTAAAATACCTCATTTTTGAAGAAGGAACTGGTGCTCAAGCTGTCGCTGGAAAGCAAGTTTCTGTAAATTACTTTGGTGTTTTAACCAATGGAAATGAATTTGACAACTCCTATAAAAGAGGTCGAACTTTTGATTTTCCTTTAGGGGCAGGACAAGTAATTAGAGGCTGGGATGAAGGAATTGCCTTATTAAAAGAAGGCGGAAGTGGCGTCCTTTTTGTTCCTCCTAGCTTAGGATATGGAGCAGCTGATAAAGGAAATATTCCTCCTAATTCAGAATTAATATTCCACGTTGCTTTAGAAAAAGTAAACTAAAAAATGCAAAAATAGAGGTTCAAAATTAATTTTTGAACCTCTATTTTTAGAGTATGTCTAAAAATTTTACAAATTGAGAATCAATGATTTATGGTTCTGGCGA
>JANSWP010000085.1 GCA_024743405.1 Bacteroidota bacterium | reverse complement strand
GTAAGGCAAAAATACTTTTTGCGTTCGCCTTTGTACCTTCTGGCACAAGCCAGCGCAGGATGCAGGGCATCGGCGAGTATTTTTAACGCCACAAAAGTTCAAAAAATGCGTAAACAAATGTTGGAGTTATTTTTTAGGCATTAAGTGCTTGGACGTAAATAAGTTCCATATTTGAGGAAAACTATTTTTTTGCCAGACGAGGCAAAAAGCACAGGCATATCCTTAGATATGGCGAGTATTTTTAACGAAATATGGTGAAAAAATAGTCCCTCATAATATGTGTGAGTTATTTCTGTCCAAGCACTTACTTAGTAGTTAGTCAAGATGTTTCCCTCTGCAAATTCAGACGATTTTTACACCTGAATTTCGTTGAAAATACTATCTGAAGCTATGGCGACTATCTATTTAGGATATAGAACGGATATCATTATATCTTTATTAAGAAGGGTAATTTAGAAATAAGTCTAGATTTTATTTTAAAAAAGATTGTATGGCTAAACATTAGTCTTTTGTCTTCATTCGTAGTCCCGTACATACCTTAATAACTATTGCAATTAGGTTCGTGCGTTTCTAGATTAAAATCAAAATTCAATTTTTTTATCTCCTTAATCCTTTTTTAATAAAGTCTATTGAAAATCATTTTTTAAACTCATTCCAAATTCTTCAACATGAAAAAAGAAACAATTGCACTTCACGGTGGATATCAATCCGAAGGCACTACGAAAGCGGTTGCTGTACCCATTTATCAGACAGTTGCTTATGAGTTTGATAATGCCCAACATGGGGCTGATTTATTCAATCTTGCGGTTCCAGGCAATATTTACAGTCGAATTATGAATCCGACTGTTGATGTTTTAGAACAAAGAGTCGCTGCTCTAGAAGGAGGGATTGCTGCTTTATGTACCAGTGCAGGCAGCGCAGCCATCAATTATTCTATTTTGAATCTTGCTGAGGTAGGAGATAATATTGTCTCAACACCTCAGTTGTATGGCGGAACTTATACGTTGTTTGCCCATATGTTACCCAAACAAGGTATCGAAGTTCGATTCGCGGAATCTGACAATGCGGAAGACTTAGCCAAATTAATTGATGAAAAAACCAAAGCGGTTTATTGTGAATCCATTGGTAACCCAGCTGGGAATATTTGCGATTTAGCGGCTATAACCAAGGCTGCTCATGAGAAAGGAGTACCTGTGATTTGTGATAATACGGTGGCTTCTCCAGCAGTAATTCGACCGATTGAACATGGCGTAGATATCGTCGTTCATTCTCTGACTAAATATATTGGTGGACATGGGACTACTTTAGGAGGACTAATTGTTGATAGTGGAAAATTTGATTGGGCAAAACATAAAGATCGCTTTCCTCAATTTAGTACGCCTGAGCCTTCTTACCATGGCGTCGTTTATACCGAAGCAATGGGTCCCGCAGCCTATATTGCGAGAGCGAGAACAGTTGCTTTAAGAAATACCGGTTCAGCATTGTCTGCTTTGGCTGCCTTTCAAATTTTGCAAGGATTAGAAACGTTGAGTTTAAGAATGGAGCGACATTGTGAAAATGCCATGGCTGTTGCCAAATATTTAGAAGGTCATAATCAGGTCTCATGGGTAAGGTTTGCAGGATTAGAATCAAGTAAATATTACACCTTGAGCCAAAAATATTGCGATGGAAATATACCTGCTTCTTTGTTAAGTTTTGGAATTGTTGGTGGGTTTGAGAAGGCTGAAAAATTTTATGATGCACTTAAAGTTTTCAAGCGATTGGTCAATATCGGTGATGCAAAATCTTTGGCTTGCCATCCTGCTTCTACTACTCACCGGCAAATGACCGAGGAGGAACAAGAGGCTGCTGGGGTGACTCAAGATCTATTAAGAATTTGCGTCGGCATTGAGCATATTGATGATATTGTTGCTGATTTAGATCAGGCTTTTCAAGAGGCTTTATAAGCAAAAGAGATAGGTTTATAAAGGAAGGTGTACTGAATTAGTGCACCTTCCTTAATTCATGGTTACTGTTTAAAAGGAGTAAAAAAGGATTATTATGCAACTTTTTACTTTTCTCACCGTCATTTACGAAAACCGCCATTCATCTAGAATCATATTTTCAGGGTGAACCAGAACCAACTGGAGAAAAAGGGTTCCTTTACATTTTCGGGGCCCTTGCCATTTTTATGATTTTGATTGCTTGTATAAACTATATGAACCTCTCCACTGCGCATTCAACAAAACGTGCAATGGAGGTTGGCATTCGAAAAGTTTTAGGTTCTGAAAGAAGACAATTAATCGGTCAATTTTTGTCCGAATCTATCTTATTTACCTTGATCTCTTTGTTGTTAAGCTTTATTTTGGTTCACTTGACTTTGCCTCTTTTCAATAGTGCTTTTGAATTGAATTTGACTGCAGATTTATTATGGTCAAAACAAGTTATGTGGGGTGCATTAAGAATTATTTTATTAACGGGTGTTTTGGGTGGTAGTTATCCTGCTTTTTATTTATCAGGATTTGAACCTATAAAAGTTTTAAAAGGAACATTGGCGAAGGGTACCGGTAATCCAAATTTGAGAAGAGGTTTAGTGACTATTCAATTTGTGATTACGATTTTCATGTTAGTTGGTACAGGGATTATTTATGACCAAATGAATTTTTTGAGAAATAAAGAACTAGGTTTTGACAAAGAACATGTTATGACCTTTAAATTAGAAGACCGAAATTCAATGGATAAATTTCCGATAATAGAGGAAAAGTTGCTTCAAAATCCAAAAATTTCTAGTGTTGCTTCTGCTTCCACAACACTTGGTGGCGGATTTTCAAAAAATGTTTTGAGTGTTGAACGTTCAGATGAGACAATGGAAGAGTATGGGGTAAATATGTACACAGTTGACTATGATTTTTTCCCAACTTTAGGTGTTGAGTTCAAAGAAGGAAGGAATTTTAGTTTAGAATTTGGAACGGATACAACTGAGGCAATTTTGGTCAATGAGGCATTTGTGGAAAGAATGGGGTGGGGTAACAATTCGATTGGGCGAAAAATTCAATTAAGTCGAAGAGATTCTGGTACTTTTTCAAAGGTTATTGGAGTCGTTAAAGATTTTCAACAACAATCATTATATGAACCAATTGCACCTCTGATTTTCATTCCAGATTCTAGAAATGATGTGGTTCATGCTCGAATAAATCCTCAAAACAAGGAAGATTTGTCTCAATTTATTGCCTTTGTTGAACAGACTTGGAGGGAAGTTTTCCCCAATGCCCCATTTGAATTTGATTTTGTGGATGCGTCCTTTATGGATTTGTACAAAGCGGACGAGATTAGAGCGAAGATTTTTACTCTTTTTAGTGTGATTATGGTTTTGATAGCCTGTTTGGGGCTACTCGGCTTGGCTTCTTTTACAGCAGAACAACGCACCAAAGAGATTGGCGTCCGTAGGGTCATGGGTGCAGAAACGAGTGATATAATATTTCTTTTGACTCGCAATTTTGCGCTTTTGGTGGGTTTAGGGACTATACCTGCATTTATCGGCGCTTGGTATTTCATGACCAAATGGCTAGATACTTTTGAATTTCATACTACCATGAATTACTGGTTGTATGGGTTGGCATTTTTCATGGTCTTGGTGATGACGATGTTGACGACTGGATATTTTGCCATGCAAGCGGCAGTTCGGAATCCTGTGGATAGTCTGAAGGTTCAATAAATGGTAAATCGAAAATAGACTTTATTGGTAATAACAGTCACGTAATAACTCTTGCCACTTTTTGCGCAAAAGTTTATTGAATAGATATTAATTAACGCCGAAAGAATAAGTTGGACAATTGGACAAAATTATTTTGGTTCTAGTTTTTCTTTAAAAATTCTTGCATAGCAGGGCTACGGAAATATTTTTTAAAGAAAAATGGGAGCAAAAGAAGTCGTCCAGATGGTCAAGTTATTTTTTTGGCGTTACTAAATGAAACTGAAAGCATATATTTGTTCAAATAATTGAATCGAAATGATGCGTTTCATCGACTTTATAACTATCGTAAAATATGCTTGGATGGCATATGATTCTTCTCGAAAGATTAAGTCTATCCGAGATATAAGCGCCAATGTTTCCACTAATCATGTCTATCGAATTGACTTCGAATCTGGTGGTTTTGTAATTGCAAAACTATCCTATTTTGGTAAGTTTGAACATTTTGTAGAAGATCATCGCATCATTAATGTTTTGGCTAATAATCTGCCAAATCCATTCTCCAATTTTCTCGCACGATCGCTTATCTTAAAAACTAAATTATTTGTACATCGCTTTACTAATAATGAAATTGATGCATGGGTCGTTTTTTACAAAGCCATTCAAATTAATCAAAAACTGCCTGCACGATTAGATGATTTTCACATCAAAAAGTTAGGACAGGAGTTTGGTGAATTTCATAAGGTTTGTCATGAAATTAGGCATACGTTACCTCCTTCTTCAAAAACCCTTAGTGTAGACTTAAGGCACCTCTTGGATATATTAGACTCAGAAGATGGGAAATATGAACATCGTGGTCACGTGGATGAGATAAAAAAACAAGTGAATTTGTTTTTTGAAAATATCGAGAAATTAAATGCTGATTCTCTTCCCAAAATTCCTGTTTTTGTTGATTGGAATATTGGTAATTTTTCTGTTGATGAAAATTGTCATTTGTTTTCTCGCTGGGATTATGATTGGTTTAGGATGAGTTCGAGAATGTTAGATTTTTACTTTTTGAGTAGAGTAGTTTCAGATATAGGGGATCGCACTGTTTTTACTTATAATATTGGCCCCTTAAATGAGGATCGGTTTATTTTATTCTTGAAAGAATATCATAAGATAAATCCATTTAATGAAGTAGAAATTAGGTTGTTAAAGGAAGTCTATCGGTTTTTTATTCTCAATTATGTAATTAAGGATGGGCGATATTTTTTCCATGAAATTTATGCATCCAAACTTCAACGGGAAGCTTTCGATTCTTACTTTCCCAATATTGACCAATTTGATCCAGAATTATTATTAAAAGCATTAAAAATATAGAGCCTATTTTGTTGAAAACATTTTGTTATTGAATTATCTAAATTTCTAGATGTAGTCTCACCACTCAAAACTTAAAAGATTGTTATTTTCGCGACAAATAAGGGCAATCAAAAGAATTTAAAAATAACAAAGTGAAAATCAAACCATTCGAATCTATTCTTTCTAATTATAAAGCGGTCTTTTTTGACTCTTATGGAGTCTTAAAAAACTATAATGGATTAATAAAAGGAGGGGAAGAAACCATCAAGTATTTGGAAGAGAAGGGCATTCAATGGTTAGTGCTAACAAATGATGCTTCCCGCAGCCCCATCCAATTGGCTGATAAATTAAGGGTGGCGGGATTGAAGGCCATTTCAAGTGAAAAAATGATTTCTTCCGGAATGATGGCGCGGGAATTCTTACGATCAAAGGTTAGAGTTGGTAAAGTAGCTTATTTGGGTACGGAGGCTTCGGCCCATTATATTGAGGCGGCTGGGTTGGAAACGATTCCTGTAAGGTATATCAATTCCAATAATATTGAAGAAATCAATGCTTTGGTGTTGCTTGATGATGAGGGTTTCGACTGGTTTCGTGATATCAATAAAGCGATAAATTTACTGTTGAAAAGAAACATTCCTACAATAATTGCAAATACAGATAAAAAATATCCTGTTTCTAGAGAAGAAGTGGCTATCGCCATTGGCGGGGTTGCTAATTTGATTGAAACGGTTGTTCGAAAACGTTTTATTCGTTTTGGGAAGCCTGATTCTCAAATGTTTATGTATGCATTTCAACAATTGAGAAATCAGAATGAAATCGCAAAACATGAAATTTTAATGGTTGGTGATACTTTGCAAACGGATATAATGGGTGGAAATAAATTTGGTATTGACACCGCCTTGGTATTAACAGGAAATACACTGAAAGAACGCGCAAAAAATGATATAAAGTCGTATGGAATAATTCCTAACTATATTTGTGAATCCATTGCGATATAGCGGATAAAAAATTATTGAAAAAATACCCTTATGAGTAAAACTAAAATTGGGACTGCCATTGAGTTTGCCAAAAACTTATTTACTACTGGTGCATTGTTTGAAACAACCAGAAAAACCGAACTGGAAATCTGCTCTAAACTATCCAGAGAACCCAATAAGGTATTTGTAGAATATGGAATTGGGCATGGAAATATTACGCTTCAAATTTTAGAATCCATTGCTCCTTCTTCAAAATTATATGCCTTCGAGGTCAATGAAGAATTTTGCACTTACGTTGCGGAGCATATAAATGATGATCGGTTGGAAATTGTGAACGATGGGGCGGAGAATCTATCCAAATATGTAAAAGAAGAGGTTTCTGGCTTTGTTTCTTCTATTCCATTTACTTTCTTTTCCAAGGAAAAAAGGGCGCAAATTTTGAAAGGTACATACGATAAATTGGAGAAAGGTGGGGCTTATAGTCAAGTTTTATATAGTAAATTTCACTTTAAGCTATTCGAAAAAATCTTTGATAAATCCGAATTGAAGAAGGTTTCAAGGATCCCTTTGGAGTATGTTTATCACTGTGAAAAAAACTAAAAATAGAAAATGGAGACGTATTTATTGGAAATTCGTCTCCATTTATTTTGAAGAGGTTTAGGCGATATTTGTAAAAACGGCTTGAACATCGTCATCATCTTCAATTTTGTCCAACATTTTTTCAATATCAACCATCTGTTCATCTGAATAATCTACCGGAGAGGTTGGAAATCTTTTTAAAGTAGAGCTAGTTACTTCAATTCCTTTATCCTCTAGTCCCTGAGCCAAAGTCCCAAAACTTGTATAATCTCCATAAGCATAAACGGTGCCTTCATCTTCTTCTATTTCTTCCAAACCGGCATCAATCATTTCTAATTCGAGTTCTTCTAGATCAAGATCCTCTGGTTTTTTAAATTCGAAAACTGCTTTTCTGTTAAACATGAACTCTAGTGAACCTGTCGGAACGATCGAACCACCTGACTTATTAAAGTAGGATTTTACATTAGCAATAGTTCTGGTCGTGTTATCAGTTGCACATTCTACAAAGACCAAGACACCATGAGGTCCTTTACCTTCATAATTTACTAATGTATAGTTGTCTGCATCTTTGCCTTCAGCTCTTTTGATTGCTGCCGTAATATTGTCTTTGGGCATATTTTGCGCTTTTGCGTTTTGAATCGCAGTACGCAATTTTGAATTCATATCTGGGTCGCCACCACCTTCTTTTGCAGCGATTGTTATTGCTCGGGCCAATTTGGGGAAAATCCGAGACATTTGTCCCCATCTTTTCTCTTTGGCTGCACGACGATATTCAAAAGCTCTTCCCATTATATTATTTTTTGAAATTTGGTAATTTTTAATTTGTCGCGAAAATATTGAATTAGAGTAAATATCGGAACTAAAAAGGCGATTTTTCGTAACCTTAAAATTATTACGTTTTGGTTAGTATATTTGACTTTGTTTATTTGATCCTCTAACTGCTGCATTAATTTTAAAAACCCTACTTCAAATCTAAACTATATTGCTCCGATGAAATATTTTTTTACCTATTTATTTTTATTAAGTTTCATTTTTTTATTCTCCCAATCAGACCCTATCCAAAAATTAGAGAATGATTTGTTAAATCAATCTGGGAAAGAATACCTATCAACTGCAGTCTCCCTCTCCGATGAATATTACAAAATAGGGAATTTTAAAAGGGCGATAGAGATCGCCAAGAAAGCTCATACCAATGCCGCAAAATTAGGTAGTAAAGAATGGATGGCAATCGCTTTAAATCGTCAATCCAAGGCCCTCATTCAATTACCTAAGTCAAAAAGGACTAACCGCGCAGAAGCCTTGTCAAATCTTGAGCAAAGTATAAAGTTGACCACAGACCCGGATCTTAAATTAGATAATTTGGAACAATTGAGCCAAATAGCTCAAATGAGAGGAAGGAAAAAGGATGCGGCTAAAATAGATGCTCAAATAGCGGCTTTGACTAGTTCCAAAATAGAAGTTAAAGGCAAAGATGTTATTTCCGAAAAACCTAAAAGAATATTTAATACAAAGCGAAATGTCCTAAAAAAAGTAGCTGCTGAAAACGAAGAGCTCAATGAACAAGTTGCCTACTTGGAAGCAGAGAAGGCTAATTTGAGGAAACAACAATCCAAGTTGAAATATTTATTACGTGGAAAAGAGGAAGAAATACAAGAAATGTCGGAGGAGCAAATGCAGACAGAATTACTGTATATGGCTCAAGAAAGGATGCTTGATTCGATAGTTTTTAGGGGTCGACTGGATTCATTAGTAATTGTGCAAAAAGATCTAAAATTACAAGGTCAAGAGTCAAAATTAGCAGAACAAAATGCTCAAATTCAATTAAAGAATAGCCAGCGAAATTTATTGCTTGCTTTGGCATTCATTATCTTAATTATTGCCGTAGGGCTTTATCTCCGGTTTCAAGGGATTAAGGCACACAATATGGTTTTAGAAGAGAAAAATGAAATTATTAGGTCAGAGAAACAACGCTCTGAAGCACTACTTTTAAATATTCTTCCAGCGGCTATTGCAGATGAATTAAAATTAGATGGTTCTGCAAAAACAAAGTATTATAATCAAGCAACGGTTCTTTTTACGGATTTCAAGAATTTTAGTCAAATCTCAAAAGGAATGACGCCCGAAAAGCTAGTTGCGGATTTGGATTATTGTTTTAAAAGATTTGATCAAATAGTTGAAAAATATGGACTAGAAAAAATCAAAACTATTGGTGATGCCTACATGTGTGCAGGCGGATTGCCTAAATCAAAAAAAGGGCATGTGTATGATGTCATAAATGCAGCGATGGAAATGCAAGACTTTTTATTGAATTGGAAACTGGAGAAAGCTGCTAACCGAGAACCCTATTTTGAAGCTCGATTGGGCATTCATACAGGTCCTATTGTTGCTGGAGTAGTAGGCTCTAAAAAATTCGCCTATGATATTTGGGGAGATACCGTCAATGTCGCATCTCGCATGGAAAGTAGCGGCGAGACTGGCAAGGTCAATATTTCAGAATCAACGTACCAATTGGTAAAAGATCAATTCGATTGTGAATATCGAGGAAAAGTTCCAGCTAAAAATGTCGGTGAGATTGATATGTATTTTGTAGAAAATAAAGTAGCATAGAAGGTGCTAAAATTTCTTTTGGAGAGAGACTTTTGATGAAAAAATCTTCGATTTTTTCATCAAAAGTCTCTCTCCAAATAACTCTTTCACCGTCTTTGACGACGTTTTCCACAACTTTCAAAAAGTGTAGGGTAGAGAATGAAACTTATACTTTAGCCATTACTAAACTATCGCAATTTCCTTTTTTTTGATCTCTTCATTTCTTTTTCTCTTCAAACTATTCCCATTTTTAGAAGCCTTACTTTTCTTAGGTTTGTAAAGTACTTCAATTCTTATCGCTTTCAGACCTGATACCCCTTGTAAATCTTCTAGGTCTAGCATTTCAACTTTTCTCACGAGATTCTCTGATTGTAAGTATTTGATGTAATTAAGGTATTCGTATGCGTCCTTATTTTGGGAATAAACGATAGCAATTTTGCCGGGCTGTGTTAGTCGTTCTGTAGTACCTTTGATATGTGATTTGTCTATGCGTTTCTTAATGATCTCGTATCGGGCATTATATGCACCATCAACATCAAATTGTTTTTGTTCCATGCTAAACCGAATCGCTAAAGGATTACTATGGATCAACACAAGTGAGGCCACTCTTAGCGGATAGGGTAGTTCCTCCACTAGATCAAAAGCGATTTGTTCTAATTTACACATCGTTTCCAATTGCCATAAGCGCAGATTATGTAAATACATGACATTAAAAGTTTCATCCTTGACCAAGGATGCACCTATATACATATTGAATTCAACGCCATCTGTTTTATACCGTTCGAAATAATGCGGAAACATCTTTTGGGCTTCATCCTGTTTTTTGTCTAAATAAGCCGCCAACTTATCATTAAGAATCGTAACACTGTCTTCATAAGATTTTCGTTCCTGATATATAACATGAAGTTGGGGGTCAACTTTGGACATATAAGCCTCTATTGCCACTTCAAAGTCTGAATTTACTGTTTTTAAATGTTCAAAAACTGGGTAAATTTCTCCTTTCAAAAATTCAAGAATATTGATTTCGTCCCCTGCTTTCAAGCCTTTAGAAACGTTATCTAAATAGTCTTGTACTCGGTAAATTAAATTTTGATAAATTGGGTAGTCTTGTACTTCCATAATTTTTTGGAAAGTCTCAATCACCAATGATAGCTGTAAGCCTAAATCTGTTTGTATGGCTGTATTCCTTGCTGTTGAGGAACCCTTAATATCACTTTGAGCGTAAAGAGGATAGACATTTTTAAAAATAATATCATCTAATACTGGATTTTCAATTCCTTCTGACTTTTGACTATTATAGCCTGTCGCAGCCTCTATAAATCGCCATTTGACCGCAGGATGAATGGAGGTATAATTTTCTTGTATAGTACTTTCTAATACATTTTGACTTTCTTCAAAGTAGCGTTCAGAGGCAATTTTCACAAAAGGAATAATATCTTCTAATTTGGATGCATTCAATGGATTGAGTTCATTTTTGCGAATTGATGCAAGTTCAATTAATTGAAGATAGCCATTATGAAGTTTAAGTGGAACCAGGACAAGGCTTCGAATCCCTTTTTGTTTTAATTTTTTAAAAAAGAGATTTTCACCAGAAAGCCGACCGTATTGATCAACATCAGAAATAGCAAAAATCTCTGATTTCTCCATAACGCAGGAATTAACTCCCTCGCAAAACATTTTTTGGTAATCAATTTTCTCGTTAATATCCAAAATTACACTCTTAGAACCTTGATTAAAAAATCCACCTAGAGACTTTTCTGTTTTGGTGTCATAAAGAGAATAACCTACTTGCAAATCCTTAATCCCCATTAAATTAGCTAAGTTTTCCTGAAATTCTTGATAGACATTTTCGTCATTCCTAAGAAAAATAGATCTAATTCTGGAAAGTATGACATCATTGGTCGCATCATAAAGATTCATTAAACTAAATCCTTTTAAAATATAACTATCTATCGGAAATTTTGATTTCCAAAATTCTAAGTCTTCACCTCTTAATAATAATTCGTCAATTTCTTCATCTGTCAGTTCTGATGCTTTGTTAGTTCTGGATATATCCATAAAATCAACATTAAACATCGCACGGTAATGCCTTACCATACCAGTTTTTTGATCTGGAATATCCATATATATAGGGCGACTTAAATTGATGGGTTTTTTGTAATATTTCATTAAAATAATGGAACAGGCGAAAAAATAGAGTTTGTTTTCATCATGTCCATTGAAGCCTAATTGAAAATCTGGTCCCGCATTATTAATAATGTTTTGAAAACGCTGCGTAAATAGAAATGCAGTGTATTTAAAGGGAATCACCATCGCCTTGATCTCATTTAACTGTAAAGGCTCTGGAAATAGAGGTGCAGATAAAATCTTTATTTCTTCTTCATATTTATGTAGTTGATTCAAATCTTCGATACCCTCTATGAGTTCAGGTGAATTTTTCACTGATTCTAATACAACCTTACTTGATTTATGATATGGATGACTTTCGTCATCTGCGAATTTCTTAAAAGCCTCAACTTGTTTTTCCAAGCTTAATAGTATGCGCAATGGAGACGCGTTTGCCTGAGTTTGAAATGGTACTAATTTCATATGATTTTCTATTAAGTGATTTCTATACAATCTATACAATACAGTTGCCAATTCCAAAAGTTTTATAAACAAAATAAATTTTCTAGACTTTGGACTAAAACATTCTAAATGTCAGACTATCAATGCATCGTGATTTTATATATGGTTTAATAAAGTATGGATAATCATTTGGTTGTCAGAGTTCTGTTCAAATGCTCAACCACTGCAATAGTCTAGATTTCTATTATTTCTTGGGAATAATTACATTTTGCGAATACCGGAGAATTAGTATTCATGATTAAAAACACAGAATCCAAAACCTTTTATTTTGTAGCAACAGACTAGATCTCTCAATCATTTGAGGTTCAAATCCAAGAAAAAGAAGGGAAGGTGGCAAGCTCCGAATATAGAACCTGGGTTGTGTACTCTCTCCGGGTTTTCTATTTCTTATATGTCCATTATGAACCCGACTAAGTTCATTTCAGAGTCAAGACTTAATTTCTTTCGCAACCTATATCTACTAATCTCTACTCCTCTAACAGAAATATTAAGCAATGGTGCGATTTCTTTAGTAGAAAGATTCATGCGCAAATACGCACACAATTTTTGATCTTTTGGAGTCAATTCAGGAAATCGTTTCCTCAATCTTTTGAAGAAGTTTTCGTGTACTTGGTCAAAATATAGTTCAAACTGTTCCCAATTATTGTCCAATCTGATATCAGCTTCAATGACCCTAGAAATCTGTTGAATTTTCTTTTTATTTTCTTGAGAAGCACTCTTCAACAATTGGTTTAAGTCACTTTTTAACTGAAGTAAAATTTCTCCCTTTTGAACCAAGTGCATGGTCGCTGATGCAAGTTGACTAGTTTTATGATTAATATCATCCTTTAGTTTTTGGTTGCGCAGAAGAATGATTTCATTTTCCGATTTTTCAACTTCTTTTTTGTGTTCAGCCTCCTTTTGTTCTAGCTCTCTAGATTGCTCTAGCTCAAGTTCTTCCCTTTTCTTTTGCTCATTTTTTCTAATAAATCGTATTAGTGACTGCAAAACTGTTATCGTCAATAGAAGATAACCCAATTTGGCATACAAGGTAAGATACCATGGAGGCAGAATCGTAAACGTGAAAACAGCTTGATCGCTCTCTTTGCCATATGCATTGATTGCTTGAACACTGAATTCATAGTCTCCCGCACTCAAATTAGTATATTCTTTTTCAGTTTTATCACTCCAATCTGACCAAGTATCGTCAAAACCCTTCAATAAGAAACGGTAGCGGACATAATTGATTTTTTCATAATATGGTGCAGAGAAGCTAAACCTAAAGTCATTCATTTTGTCGGAGAATGTCCTTTTGACCTCCGTTGATTGGTCTCCTAAATTTCCCCAAAATATGGTTGAATCTTTTTCAGTAATTGAGGTAACTTTTCGAATTAGAATTTGGAAAGGGAACGTCTTGTCATTTTGTAGAGAAGGATTATAATGAATAAAACCTTTTTCTGATCCTATAAAAATATTATGATCGTCATAGGCATAAACCTGTTCAAAACCATCTACCAACTCCTCTTGAATTTGATTGAAATAAACTAATTCCAATTTATTGAATACGCCATTTTCTTCTACTTTTAAAACGCCAAAATCATTATTAACAGAAAACCAAATATTTCCGGTTTTGTCTTCAATTAACCGGTGAACATTAGGGTTCGACCCAAATATTTTTTCAAATTGTTCCTCTTTAATAAACCTATCAGATTCTTGTTCATATTTATATATTCCTTGGGGTGTCGTAAAGAAAAGTTGATTCTTAAATTTGACAACATTGATAAAAAGATCCGTTGGTAATCCCTGCTTAGTAGTGTAAAAAGTTATCTTTTCTATGGATTCTAATTCATTGGAAAGTTTGATTTTATACAACCCTTTATGTGCATGAGATACCCATATGTTCCCATCTTTATCCTGATCCATAATGCGAGAAGATTCGTTGAATCCTTCCAATTTTCTAATAAATTGAAGATTTGAATAGTCCTGAGGGTTGGTATTTCCTTTTTTATACAAATTTAGTCCCGTATAGGTGCCTTCAATGACATATTCTGGATGCAAAGATAGTGGCAAAAACTTCCATGAACCTTGAATAGAAGAAAAAGGCTGAGCACTTGATTCATTAAGGTAAGAGGCACCTTTATGTTGACTAATAATTACATTTTCTCCAAGTTTATTAAAATTCCAAACTTGCCCATTAGTGCCTTGAACAGACTTAAATTTATTGAATGTAAGCGGATTGTTTTCATCATTCCATTCCGAATAGAATACACCTTGATTGGTGCCTAAATAAAGTTTGTCGTTATGTACGGTTACCGCATAGCCAGTTCCTTCAATCCCTTCTTCTGAGCGGATAATCGAAAAAGGAGTATTGATTTCAACATAATCAATCCCATTGTCTAAACCAAGCCACAGGTTTTTTTGAGTATCCTGAAAAATACTTAAAATAGTATTATTTTGTAAACCCTTGTTTTTGTTGATGTGGGAAATTAGTTGCCCTTCTTGATTGATTAGTATTAATCCATTTTCCGAAGTTCCTATAGCATAGCGTCCATCAGTAAGTTGGGTAGCACAATAAGGATGATAATCGATTAGAAATTTCGAAGAGGCAGTCTGCCATGGTGTTATTTGAGAATCATCCATTAAGTAGAGTCCATTTAAGGCAGTGATAATAAGTGCTTTATTCTCTAAATGCGGTAATAATGCGACGATGCGTTTTTTGGAGAGTATACTATTAGAACTAACAGAGAATAATTGATCGTTTTCGAGATAGAACAACCCCTCTTCTTTGTCTTGAACGTATATTTTATTGTTTAACTTAAAAAAGTTTTCGAAGCGGGTTGGAGGTTGAATAACAGTAATTTCATTATTAGCATATTTTAATAACACTTTTTCAGCACAAAAAATAATTTCATCAGATTGAATGAAAATTTTCCAAATATCATCAAAATTTTTCCATTCCTTTGGGATCAAATCAACGAGAGAGACATATTCTTTTTTCCCTTTACCTTCTGTTTCGAAATAGCCCATTTCATTTTGGCCACCAACAAATAATTTTTTATCAGGTGCAAATGAAAATGATCTAACAATAGTTTTTTTAGGTAGTGGATAAGTTTCCCAATTGGTGCCATCAAATTCAAGTAGTCCTTTATTATTAGCGAAATATAGTAAGCCACGATCGTCTTGTTTGATGAGCCAGTTTTGAGTTCCAGCATGATATTCAGACCTTGGAAAGTTCGTTACGGAGGGTGATCCAATCAACCTGAATTGAGCATTTAGTGAAAAAGTACCAAAAGAAATCAATAAAATAGTAATCAGGTGATATCTCATTTAGGTTAAACAGTTGGTTTTATGAAAAATAAAAGTAACATAATTACTTTCCAGAATTAGCCCCTTTGATGTATTAACTTTTTTGAAGGCGTTAATATAATAGTTTGAAAATAAAAGGTTTATAAAAAGGCAACAAAAATTATTGATATCCTGATGTAGTATTGATGTACTCTCAATGTATGAAAAAAAAAAAAGATGTAAACAAGATGTAAAACAAAACTATTCTGGATTTGGTTAGCCAAACTATATTTGTCCAACTTCTTTTTTTAAAACATAACTATCTGAAATGAAAAGGCTCAACAGAATTTTTTTATCATTTTTTATTTCAACATTATTTTTTCTAACTAATTGCAAAAAGGCAAAAGAATTAGGCGGTTGTTCTTTTCCTAGTTCTCTGGATGCCTATACTCTTGTTTGGAGTGATGAATTTGAAGGAAATTCTATTGATGAATCTAAATGGTCTTTTGACTTGGGGGATGGATGTGATATCAGTGAAAACCTGTGTGGTTGGGGAAATAATGAATTAGAATATTATACAGATCGAACGGATAATGCTTATCTATCTGATGGTAATTTGGTGATAAAGGCAAAAAAAGAATCACCGTTGTTTTTAGGAAAACACGAGTATACTTCTGCTCGTATGGTGACCAAAAATAAAGGCGACTGGAAATACGGACGAATTGATGTGCGTGCAAAGATGCCTATCGGACGAGGGTTATGGCCAGCCATTTGGATGCTACCTACTGAAAATGTTTACGGGGGATGGCCTAAAAGTGGAGAAATTGATATCATGGAATATTTAGGTCATGAGCCAGAAAAAATGTTTGGAACCATTCATTATGGTCATGATTTTTGGCGATTTAATAGTCAAGGGTTAGAATTGGAATCTGGCACTTTTGCAGACGATTTTCATGTTTTCACAGTCTTATGGGATGAGAATTGTATTCAATTCCAAATGGATGGGATTAATGTAGGAGATGCTAATACCCGTTCTACTACCTTGCCAACTACATTTCCATTTGACCAAAAATTTCATATGATCTTAAATGTAGCAGTCGGAGGAAATCTTCCTGGTAATCCTGATGCAAGTACTGTATTCCCTCAGACTATGGAAGTAGATTATGTAAGAGTTTATCAATAATTTTTTTTTTCAAACCAAAAACAAAATAGTTATGCAAAGAATTTACACATTAATTTTTACCCTTATTATTATTGCTTCAAGTGTCCAAGCTCAAGTTGTTTGGGATAATTTTGAAGATACACGACAAGGAACTTATGGGTTCATCAATGGATCATTTATTCCTTATTTTGAAAACCCAGACAAGACTGGTAATACTAGTCAAGTTGCTGCTCAATACACTAGGAATGCGGGTGAGCTTTTTGATGTCATCATTTTAGATGCAGCGATGGCGGATTTATCTGATTACTTATCAGGTACTAAGCAAATGAGTATCGATGTTTGGAGTCCAAATGCGGGAACTGTCGTTCAAATTACTTTAGAGAATGATGTTTTAGCTCAACCTGCCAATTTCCCAACTGGAAGACATAGTGTTTACTTGGCGACAACAACGGTAGCAAACGGATGGGAAACGTTGACTTTTACTTTCGATAATCAGCCAGATGCAACAGTGGCAAATGACAATGTAAATAGAATTGTATTGCTATTTGCTCCAAATACAAATACTGGTGATACGTATTATTGGGACAACTTGAATGGACCTGAATTGGCGAATGACCCATGCGATGGAGTCCCCAATAATGGTGAAGTATTAATGGATTTTGAATGCCAACAAAATGTCAATTTCACCTTTTCTCACTCTGGTGTTAATTTTCGCCGAGTACTCAATCCAGATCCAACCGGAGTCAATGGCAGTGATTATGCTGCCTCTTATATTAGAAACGGGGGAGAAGAATTCGATGTAATTATTGGCCGCCCAAACGTTTCGGGTATTGTTAATATTTTATCAGGTGATAAAATTCTTTTTAATGTATGGAGTAGCGCAGCTACCAATGTACGTCTTTCTCTTCAGTCTAATCCGGATGATGGGAACCCTGCCACTGAAATCATAGGTGTTGATGCAATGACCAGCGGCAGTAGTACCTGGGAAACCTTAATCTATGATGTTTCAAGTGCAGCAGGGACTACAATGAATCAAATAGTTATTCTTTTTGATCCTGGTAACTTCACTGCTGATCAATATTATTTTGATAATCTTGAATTTGGTGACCCATTAGCGGTTGAAGATTTGGAAGAAGTGGTTTCATTTGAAGCGTTTCCAAATCCATCTCAGGGTTTAACAACTTTCAAGTATGAGCTGGAGACTTCTGCTAAAATCAATCTATCAATTTATGATATGACCGGTAAAATGGTTGCTGAAATCGTAGATGCTAATCAAGCTTCAGGAAGTCACCAAGCGACATGGACTGCCAATCAAAATCCTGATGGAATGTATTTTTATACCCTTTCTGTAGATGGTCAAACAGCATCTGGAAAAATTATTTTAAATAAATAAGAACTGCCATACGTAAAGAAAAGAAGTTGGGGTAACGCTCCAACTTCTTTTATTATTTAGTTTTAAGTTTTAGCAAAACGAATGAATCAGAACCTACCATATCGTACGCTCCTAGAAGTGGATAATGTTGAGAATCGAATAGAAGATTTGATTCAACAAATGACCCTAACGGAAAAAATCGGTCAAATGTCTCAATTCTCTGGTCGAAATGGAATCCCTCACGATTTAAGAGAATCCATTCAACAAGGAAAAGTCGGTTCTATTCTAAATGAAGTCAATACAGACGTACTCAATGAAATACAGCGAATTGCTGTTGAGGAAAGTCGTTTAGGGATCCCACTGATTGTCGGTAGAGATGTAATACACGGTTTCCAAACTATGTTTCCGATTCCACTAGGGCAAGCTGCAAGTTGGAATCCTGAAATTATTGAGGAAGGTGCAAGGATTTCAGCCACCGAAGCTGCTTCAGTTGGTATTAATTGGACCTTTGCTCCAATGGTTGATATCAGTAGAGATCCAAGATGGGGTAGAATTGCAGAATGTTTGGGTGAAGACCCTTATTTAGCTAGTATATTGGGCAGTGCTATGGTCAAAGGATTTCAGGGAGATGATTTATCACATCCTAATAGTATTGCAGCTTGTGCAAAGCATTTTGCAGGTTATGGCTACTCAGAAGCGGGGAGAGATTATGCCTATGTAAATATTTCTGAAAATGAGTTACGCAATATCGTTTTACCACCTTTCAAGGCATGTGCTGATGCTGGAGTTGCCACATTTATGTCCGCTTTTTGTGATATTAATGGTATCCCTGCCACAGGAAACGAGCTATTGATGAAGCAGATTTTGAGAAAAGAATGGGACTACAAAGGCTTTGTAGTAAGTGATTGGGACTCAGTCATTGAATTAATAAAGCATGGATTTGCTGAAAATTCAAAAGAGGCAGCTTTTGAAGCGATACAGGCAGGAATAGATATGGAAATGGCCAGTAGATCCTACCAAGAAAATAGCGAAAAATTACTTGAAGAAGGAAGAATTAATATTGAACAAATCAATACCTGTGTTCGCAATATTTTAAGAATAAAATTTGAATTAGGGTTATTTGAAAACACCTATACAAACACCGCTTATTTTCCAGAAAAAGGAAACGCCTCTTATTTACAAAGCGCAAAGCAAGCAGCTATAGAAAGCTGTGTTTTATTAAAAAATGATTATAATACGCTACCTCTAAAAAAAGATAAAGTACAAAATCTTGCGATTATTGGTCCCATGGCAGATGATGGTTATGAACAAATGGGAACATGGACTTTTGATGGGAAAGAAGAATGGTGCAAAACCCCTCTTCAATCAATCTATGAAATGGCTGGTAATGACATAAATATCAGGTATGCTCGTGGATTGGAAACTACTCGGTCTAAAAATAGAGATGGATTTGAGGAAGCACTATCTATTGCTCGAGAATCAGATACAGTCGTCATGTTCATGGGGGAGGAAGCGATTCTTTCAGGAGAAGCGCATTGTCGAGCGGATATAGATTTACCCGGCTTTCAAAATGAATTACTTGAAGAAATTTCAAAATTAGGTAAATCTACAATTTTAGTGGTGATGGCAGGCAGACCATTGACACTTGATAAAACTCAACACTATGTAAATTCTTTGATGTATGCTTGGCATCCTGGTACCATGGGAGGACCTGCGATCGCTGATCTTTTATTTGGAGAGGTTGCCCCTTCTGGTAAACTTCCTGTTTCTTTCCCTAAAATGGTAGGTCAAATTCCGATCTATTATAATCATAGAAACTCAGGTAGACCAGTCATTAACGGATCTTTCATGCATATAGACAATATACCAAAAAGGCCAACACAAACTTCATTAGGTAATACTTCTTTCCATTTTGATGCTGGTTTTGATCCACTATATCCTTTTGGATTTGGGTTATCTTATACCTCTTTCTATTACCATAGCATTGAATTATCGACTGAATCGATATCACTTGGCGACTTTATTGAGATTTCGGCAGAATT
The DNA here is from genome assembly GCA_024743405.1 of Bacteroidota bacterium. GTDB lineage: Bacteria > Bacteroidota > Bacteroidia > Chitinophagales > Saprospiraceae > JANSWP01. The sequence continues at coordinate 11,865 of JANSWP010000085.1, read as the reverse complement.
AACCAATACGGGCTCTGTTGAGGCAGTTGAAGTCGCTCAATTATATATTCGTGACTTGGTGGGAAGTGTTACTCGTCCAGTTAGAGAATTGAAAGGGTTTCAACGAGTACATCTTTATCCTGGTGAGACAAAAACGATCATCTTTAGATTGCATACAGATGATTTATCTTTTTTTGATCGAAAAATGAAATACGTTACTGAACCAGGTCAATTTGATGTCTGGATCGGTGGAGATTCTAGAGCTAATTTGAAAACTTCTTTTTATATTATATAATTTAAGAAATTGAGAAATACACAACATAAACCAACTTAAACATTTTAATTATGAATAAAACTAACTTCATTATTCTTGTTGCCCTTATTGTCGCTTTGGGTGGCTTTTTGATGGGATTTGACGCTTCTGTAATATCGGGAGTTAATAAATTCATTGAAATTGAATTTGCTTTGACCAAACTAGAATTAGGATGGGCTGTGGGATCACTTACCTTGACAGCTACCTTGGCTATGATGGTTGCGGGACCAATAAGTGACAAAATTGGTAGAAAAAGGGTGTTGAGTTATGCAGCAATGTTGTATTTTATTTCTGCAATAGGTTCTGCATTTGCACCTTCTTTTTTGGTTTTAGTGATTGCTCGTATGATTGGTGGGCTTGGGGTAGGAGCCTCTCTTATTATCGCTCCAATGTATATAGCTGAAATTGCACCACCTGATATGCGGGGACGAATGGTTTCGTTCAATCAATTAAATATTGTTTTAGGTATTTCGGTTGCTTTTTTTACTAATTATTTCATTTTGCAATTGGGACAGTCTGATGCTTCATGGGCGCAAACGCTGAAATTTGATGAATACAATTGGAGATGGATGTTAGGTTTGGAAGCTTTCCCGGCAATTCTTTACTTTTTTTCGCTCTTTATTGTACCTAAAAGTCCGCGTTGGTTAGCCATGAAGGGAAAATACGATGAAGCTTTGGCGATTATGAAAAAAGCTGCTGAGGAGGCTGAAGCGAAAAGAATCATAGAATCAGTTAAAGAAAGTATGAGTGAGGATAAGACAGAGGAGAAATTGCCAATTCGTGAGTTATTCAAACCTGCATTGAGATTGGTCATTACCATAGGCTTAGTAATAGGTGTTCTTCAACAAATAACTGGAATTAATTCTGTGTTTTTCTACGCGCCGATGATTTTTGAACAATCAGGGGTAGGAACAGATGCTTCATTTTCTCAAGCTATTTTGGTTGGACTTATTAATTTAGTTTTTACCATAATTGCTATTGCATTGATTGATAAGTTGGGTCGAAAGCCTTTACTTATTTTTGGGGTCTCGGGTATCGTAATAACTATGTTCCTATTATCTTATGGATTTAAACAAGCTACCTATACTTTGACAAACGAATCTGTAACTGCCTTACCTGCTGAAATTAGCCAAGAAAAATTGGCACCGATGCTTAATCAAACTTATGAAGATGATGTTAGTTTCAAACAAGCACTTCAAGGTTCGCTAGGGAAAGAAACAGCTCAAGCCTTTGAATCTCAGTTGATTACTGCTGCAGTTAGCATGAATTCGTGGTTGATACTTCTTTGCATTTTGGGTTTTGTGGCCTCTTTTGCAGTTTCTGTAGGACCTGTGATGTGGGTACTTTTTTCTGAGTTATTTCCCAACTGGATACGGGGGCTGGCCATTTCCTTTGTTGGATTAGTCAACTCTGCGGTTAGTTTTGGAGTTCAGGTGGTTTTCCCATGGGAATTAGAAAATTTAGGGAGCTCCTTGACCTTCATGATTTATGGCGTATTCGCCTTACTGGGACTAATCTTTATCATTCTGAAGTTACCAGAAACAAAAGGAAAATCTTTAGAGGAGTTAGAGGAATTACTGGTGAAAAATTAACTAAATATGTAATTCAGGGATAGAAAATTAAAAGGCTATTAAAGTTTAGTAACGACTAAAAAATAGATCAGGTAATTCAAAAGATACACTGGCATATGTCGGAATTGTTCTTTAGTCGTTACTTAGGTCATACAGATTAATAAAATCTGGATGACCTTCAGGATTACTACCTGAAAAACAAGAGCTTTTTTCTATTTCAGGCTTCTATTAAATATTCGCTAACAACTTAAAAACTAGCTTTAAACAATGAAAATATTTACTAAAAATTTGAATAACACACCGTTTTATTTCTTATTATTCTTTGCAATGTTTTTTTTAATTGCATGTGGCGATTCTTCTACTCAAGACCCAACTGAAGATGTATTAGAAGAAAAAGAAACTTCTACTTCTACTATAATAAAATTGGAGGCTGAAAATTTTTCTAGTTCTTCATCAGAAATGACAACCGAAGAGGGAGAAAATAATACTAACTATGTTGTCACCCCTGCTGGTGATACTTGGTTAGCATTTGATGTGGATATTGAACAAGCTGGACGTTACAAGTTTGAAATTAATGGTCAGGCTGATCAAGAAGGTGGTTCTGTTTGGATGGAAGACTATACTGATAATAAAGATGGTCGAACCTACAACGTTACTGGATCTGTTCCGCTTTCAGTTGGATCCTTTTCTGTTAGGAGTAAGGATGGAAGTCCACTAAATAAAGGAGTTCATAAAATGAAACTGCATGCAAAAGGTGTTGCAAAACTAGATTGGGTGACATTCACTTTGATGAAAAAACACCAATTGACTCCTCAAAAATTAACTCAAAAAACAGACGGGAAAGAATGGAAAGTCGTTTGGGCTGACGAATTTGAGGGAGAAGGAATGCCTGATACTTCCAAATGGACTTATGATATAGGTGATTGGGGATGGGGAAATAATGAATTACAATATTATACAGATAGTCGTCTTGAAAATGCCCGTCTTGAGGATGGTAATTTAGTAATTGAGGCAAGAAAAAATGATATGAATCAGGAATGGACTTCTGCTCGATTGACGACTAGAGGCAAAGTTACCTTCTTATATGGAAGAATTGAATTTAGAGCCAAAGTACCACCAAATAAGGGTAATTGGGCTGCAGGTTGGACCCTTGGTGATGACTATGTGGATGAACTATCTTGGCCTTATTGCGGTGAGATAGATATTCTGGAAAGTGTTGGTTATGAAATTGATAATGAAACTGGAAACGGAAAAGCACATGCTTCGGCACATTGTGGCGCTTATTATTTCAAATTAGGCAATCAACCCACTGGTATTATTGATGTCGAAAACATGAATAATGAATACCATATTTATGCTGTTGACTGGACTCCAGAAGGAATAATTGCCTCAGTAGATGGAAAAGAATATTTTACTTACAATGATACTTCAACTGATTTGGCCTGGCCTTTTGGAAAGGCGCAAAACCTTATCTTAAACCTTGCCATGGGTGGCGGTTGGGGAGGATTACAAGGAATGGATGAAACAATGACCTCACAAAAGTTTTTAGTGGATTATGTGAGAGTTTACGAGAAAAGTTAGATAGAATTGTCAAATCATTTCATTATTAATGGATGTTATGTATCGTGCCTAAGACTGTGATCTAATTTCTTTTAGTGGAAAAGGGTTTTGGATTTTTTAAGAAAGAATGGGAGGAAACCAGTCCAGATTATCAAGTTGCTTTTTTGGCGTTACTGTGCAATAATTTGCGTAACATCTGTTGCTAAAATACTTTATATTGAATTCTTTAATGACCATAAGGATCCTTGCCTTTCTTATAATTACTCTAGCCATATTTGGGGCATGCAATGACCCTCAAAAAGATAGTAGTGTTTTGGTTTTGAATGAAGAAGTAGAAGCTCTTTTGGGTCAAATGACTTTAGAGGAAAAGGCGGGTCAAATGACTAATGTCAGCTTAATGGCATTGGCTAAAGGAGACTTTTGGATGCGGAGAGATACGGTTGAGCTAGATACAGCAAAAATGAACGAACTACTTCTGCGCCAACATGTAGGATCTGTCCAAAATTTGGGAACTTATCCTTTCAGTCCAGACGAATGGCGTAAAAATATTGGTGAAGTTCAGGATGTAGCTATGAAACAATCTAGGTTAGGTATCCCTGTTCTATATGGTATCGATGCGGTTCATGGTGCGAATTATTCCGCTGGTTCAACCTTATTTCCTCAACAATTAGCACTCGCAGCAACTTGGAGTCCTGATCTTGCTGAAACGACTGGAGCAATCACCTCTTATGAGATTAAAGCATCTGGAATTCCTTGGAATTACTCTCCCGTTTTAGATGTTTGCAAACAGCCTCTTTGGGGACGCGTTTTTGAGACTTTTGGGGAGGATACTTACCTAACAACTGTGATGGGCGATGCCATGATAAAAGGCGCTCAGGGAGAGGACATTGCTCAAGATGATAAATCGGCAGTTTGTTTGAAGCATTTTTTAGGTTATGGTCAGCCAGACAATGGGAAAGATCGATCACCTACTTATTTACCTGAACGAATGTTGAGGCAATATCATTTACCACCTTTCGAATCTGCAATAAAAAATGGTGCATTGACTGTAATGATAAATTCCGGTTCAGTGAATGGAATTCCTTCTCATGCGGATTACCACTTAATTACAGAAATTTTAAAAGGCGAGTTGGGCTTTGAAGGATTTACAATATCAGATTGGGAAGACATCATGAACTTAGTCAAGACGCATCAAGTCGCCGAAGATGAAAAAATGGCTGTAAAAATTTCGGTCAATGCAGGTTTGGATATGTGTATGGAACCATACGATGCTAGTTTTGCGGAGTATTTGGTAGAATTAGTAAAGGAAGGAGCCGTTCCAATGTCGAGAGTGGACGATGCAGTCCGAAGGATCTTAAATGTTAAAATGAAGTTAGGGCTTTTTGAAAAGCCTTTAAATGACCCTTCTTTATATCCAAAATATGGTTCCGAGGAGTTTGCTGAAGAAAGTTATAAGGCAGCTTTGGAATGTTTGACTTTATTGAAAAATAAGAATGAAAGTTTACCACTTTCAACGAAAAAGAAAATACTAGTAACGGGTGTTGGTGCCAATTCATTTAATTACCTAAACGGCGCTTGGTCGCGAACTTGGGGAGGAACGGAAACGGACTTCAATGATGAAGAGAAAAAAACAGTTTTAGAAGCTATACAGGATAAAATAGGAAATGGAAATGTGAGTTACGTTGAAGGTACTTCTTATGAAGAAGATATCAATATTTCAAAAGCTGTATTGGCAGCTCGAAGTGTGGATCAGGTGGTGGTGGTTTTGGGCGAAAAGCCAGCGACAGAAAAACCCAGTGATATTGAGGATCTTACCATGCCAAAAGCCCAATTGGATTTAGTAAAAGCAATTGCGAAAACAGGTAAGCCTATTGTCCTTGTTCTGCTGGAGGCTCGTCCTCGAATTATCAGTGAGATTGAGCCTTTAGTCGAAAGTATCTTGATGGCTTATTTACCGGGAAGTGAAGGCGGAAGAGCTATTGCAGATGTGCTTTTTGGGGACTTTAACCCCTGTGGAAAATTACCTTATACTTATCCTAGAGAAACAGGTTCGATATGGGCATATGACCATACAAAAGCAGATAAACGAGATGGAGGATTTGGTTTTGAGGCCTTTAATCCTCAATTTGAATTTGGAGACGGACTCAGCTATACGAATTTCAAATATGATAATTTGAACTTACCTAAGGATACTTTCTTAATGAGTGAAGATATTCCAATTTCTGTAGAAGTCACCAATACAGGAAAGCGATCTGGGAAAGAAGTCATTCAATTGTATACAGCAGATTTAGTGGCAAGTATAGTCCCTTCTGTGAAGCAATTACGTCGTTTTGAAAAAACGAAAATTGAGCCAGGAGAAACCAAAAAAATCAATTTTACCTTGAGGGAAAAGGATTTAGCATTTGTCAATCAAGCTAATAAATGGATAACAGAACCTGGAGAATTTGAAGTGAAAATAGATACGTTTAGTTTAAAATTTTATTTAAAAAAATAAAGCAAAGAAAACCGTTTTCTCATTCAAATTTAAACTAACCAAACTAGGAGAATATGGAACAAAACATTACGGATCAAGAACTACAAAAAAAGGCAGAAACGTTATTGAAAAAAATGACCCTTGATCAAAAGATTGGACAAATGACACAGACGGAAAGAATGTCCATTACGCCTGCAGAAGTGAAGGAATTCCACATCGGCTCTGTTTTGAGTGGTGGTGGGTCTTGCCCCGGTGAGAATAGACCGAAAGACTGGGTGGATATGAATGATGCTTATTGGGCTGCCTCAATGGAGGCTGATGAAAACCATTTAGCGATTCCTCTTATTTATGGAGTAGATGCGATTCATGGTCATAATAATGTGATAGGAGCAACTATTTTTCCTCATAATATCGGCTTGGGAGCTGCGAATGACCCTGAATTGTTAGAAAGAATTGCCAAAGTAACCGCCCGAGAAATTTTAGCAACGGGTGTTGAATGGACTTTCGCCCCCACATTAGCGGTGGCAAGAAATAATCAATGGGGACGTACTTATGAAAGTTATTCTGAAGATCCCGAAATAGTCCAGTCTTATGCTGGTAGGTTTGTAAAAGGATTACAAGGAGATATGGGGGTAGATAGTGTTGTAGGATGTGTGAAACATTGGGTTGGAGATGGAGGAACAACTTATGGTATTGATCAGGGAGATACACGAGGGAATGATGAGGAATTAAGCCGAATTCATATTGCTCCGTATTACCCTGCTTTGGCAGAGGGTGTATTGACCGTAATGGCTTCCTTTAATAGTTGGAATGGTGATAAATGCCATGGACATAGGTATTTGTTAACGGATGTTTTGAAAAATGAATTGGAGTTTGAAGGGTTTATTATTTCAGATTGGGATGGGATAGATTATTTGTCAGAAAGTTATTATGAGGCAGTAGGGTGGAGCACGAATGCAGGAATTGATATGTTTATGGTCTCTGATAAATGGAGGGAGTTTATCGCGCATTTAAAAAGCCATGTTCAAAACGGAACTGTTCCAATTGAACGGATTGATGATGCTGTCCGTCGAATCCTATACGTTAAATTAAAATATGGTCTATTTGAAAAACCTAGACCAGCTGATCGATATTGGTCTAATCATGATAGTTTTGGTTCGAAAGAACATCGTGAAGTAGCAAGAGAATCTGTTCGAAAGTCTTTGGTTTTGTTAAAAAATGAAAATGATATTTTACCCTTAAAAAAAAATGCTCGAATTCTTGTCGCAGGAAAGAATGCAGATGATTGTGGGCATCAATGCGGCGGATTTACAGTCGCTTGGCAAGGTGTTTCGGATAGTAAGACCATTGGAAGAGAATTTATAGAAAGTGGGGTAAGTTTTGATTATGGTTCGGCAAACGCGGCTGTACAAAAAGGGACTATAGAGGGAGGAACTTCTATTTGGGAAGGGATCAAAGCTGTCGCCCCGAATGCAGTTTTAAATTTAGATGGAAGTGTTGCCGATTCTGATGAACATGATGTAGGAATTGTTGTTGTTGGTGAGACTCCATATGCTGAGGGCTTGGGGGACATTCGAGCGGGAGACAATACGATAGTGGAGATGGGATCAATGATCAAAGGATTAATGAAAGTTTTAGCCCCATATGGTCATTCTTTAATACTCAATGAATTGCATCCTGAAGATTTGCGTGCAATCAAAAATATCACGGATAAAGGGATTCCTGTGGTGGTTGTTTTAGTAAGTGGAAGGACACTAATTATTGAGAAAGAATTGGAGGCTTCTTCCGCATTTGTGGCAGCTTGGTTACCTGGGTCTGAGGGGCAAGGCGTCTCAGATGTTCTATTTGGAGACTCGGACTTTCAAGGTAAACTTTCATTTACTTGGCAGAAAAAAGTAGGAGAAAACTTTTTGAGAGGAGATGAGCACTATGAACCTTTATTTCCATATGGATATGGATTATCTTATAATAAGCAAGTTTAATAAATTCATAATAAAGACTTTTTGTATCAATTGATGTTGAAGGAAAAGAATCTCACTCACTTTAATTTACAAAAGTCCATTTTCAAATTTTTTAATATGAAAATATCTACTTTCATTCTATTCCTTTTTGTAAGTGTAGTAGGATATGCTCAAGTTGACTTACCCGTCACCTTTGAAGATACTATGCTAGATTATGATTTGACAGATTTTGGTGGCAATAATTCTGCTGTTGAAGTTGATCCGACGGATCCAAATAATATGGTAGGAAGAGTGACTAAAACAGACGTTGCGGAATTATGGGCAGGAACTACAATGGGTGAATTTGGTTTTGTTAATGCGATACCTTTTGCGATGAATCAAACTAAAATGACGGTGCGAGTTTGGTCTCCAGATGCAGGCATACCAATACGACTAAAGGTAGAAGATGCTAATGATCCAACTATTAGTGTTGAAACAGAAGCAAATACGACAATGGCTGGGCTATGGGAAATATTGGAATTTGATTTTAGCAATGAGGCGCCAGGTACAGCAGCTATTAATATTGCAAATACTTATAAAAAAGCATCTATATTTTTCAATTTTGGAACAACTGGAGCGGATGCTGGCGAGAAGACTTATTATTGGGATGATGTAGAGTTTGGTGGAGGCGGTGTTGGATCACAGGTTGATCTTCCTGTTACCTTTGAAGATGCAACGATAGACTATGGTTTGACAGATTTTGGAGGAAACGCATCTGCAGTTGAAGTTGATCCAACAGATCCAAATAATACGGTTGCCCGATCTACAAAAACTGATGTTGCTGAATTGTGGGCAGGTACGACCATGGGATTAAATGGTTTTGCGAGTGTAATTCCATTCACAATGGACGATACCAAAATGACGGTGAGAGTATGGTCTCCTGATGCGGGGATTCCGATTCGTTTAAAAGTAGAAGATGCAGGTGATCCAACGATCAGTGTAGAAACGGAAACTACTACGACTGTAGCTAGTGCATGGGAAATGTTGGAGTTTGATTTTAGTAATGAAGTATCAGGTACAGCTGCATTGAATTTAGGAAATACTTATAGCAAAGCTTCTATCTTCTTCAATTTTGGAACGACAGGAGCGGACGCTGGAGAAAAGACTTACTATTGGGACGATGTAGAGTTTGTTGGTGGCGGTGGCGGTCCATCTCAAGTGGATTTACCAATAACATTTGAGGATTCTAATGTGGACTATGCATTAGCGGATTTTGGTGGAAATTCATCTGCAGTTGAAGTAGATCCAACAGATCCAAATAATATGGTAGGACGAGCGACCAAGTCAGATATGGCAGAATTATGGGCAGGAACAACCAATGGTGAAAATGGATTAGCAAACGCGATTCCATTTACAATGGACGATACGAAGATGAAGGTTAGAGTTTGGTCACCAGATGCAGATATTCCAGTTCGGTTGAAAGTTGAAAATGCAGGTGATCCAACAATCAGTGTAGAAACAGAAGCTAACACCACAGTAGCTGGTGCATGGGAGACCTTAGAATTTGATTTTAGTAATGAAGCAGCCGGAACAGCAGCGTTAAATGTGGCAAATACTTATGACAAAGTATCGATTTTCTTTAATTTCGGAACAACTGGACCGGATGCTGGTGAGAAGACTTACTATTGGGATGATGTAGAGTTTGGAGGTGGATCTTCACTTGATCAAGTGGATTTACCAATAACATTTGAGGATTCTAATGTGAACTATGCATTAGCAGATTTTGGAGGCAATGGTTCCGCTATTGAAGTAGATCCAACTGATCCGAATAATATGGTAGGAAGAGCGACTAAGTCAGATATGGCAGAATTGTGGGCAGGAACAACCAATGGTGAAAATGGATTAGCAAACGCGATTCCATTTACAATGGACGATACGAAGATGAAGGTTAGAGTTTGGTCACCAGATGCAGATATTCCAGTTCGGTTGAAAGTTGAAAATGCAGGCGATCCAACAATCAGCGTAGAAACAGAAGCTAACACCACAGTAGCTGGTGCATGGGAGACCTTAGAATTTGATTTTAGTAATGAAGCAGCCGGAACAGCAGCGTTAAATGTGGCAAATACTTATGACAAAGTATCAATTTTCTTCAATTTCGGAACGACCGGAGCAGATGCTGGAGAAAAAACTTACTACTGGGACGATGTGGATTTTGGGGGAAGATTTACTGTCGTAGATGTTATTGTTAATAGTCCTGATCATACTGTTTTGGAAACTGCAGTAATCGCTGCGGAATTGGATGACGATTTAAGTGGAGCTGGACCATTTACTGTTTTTGCACCAACAGATGCTGCTTTAAATGCATTACCTATAGACCTTTTAACTGCTTTATTAGCTGATCCAACAGGTGATTTAGCAGAGGTTCTTTTATATCATGTATTGGGAGCTGAAGTTTATTCAACTGATTTATCAGATGGACAGATGGCGACTACTTTGCAAGGAGAAGATGTTACTGTTACGATTGATGGAGCTGATGTTTTTATTAATCAAGCTAAAGTAACCGTGGTGGATATTCAAACGGACAACGGTGTTGTTCATGTAATTGATGCGGTAATGTTACCTCCAAGTTTTGTCGGTTTAGAAATTTTGGATGCGGCAAAAAGCAATATAAAGATTTCTCCTAATCCAGCTAATTCATTCTTCAATGTTGAATTTCCCGAGTCATTAACCGAAGCAGCACAGATAACACTATTGGATGTGAGTGGGAAAATATTGATTCAAGAAAAAGCTTACAACAAGAATACTCAAATAAATACTTCCGAATTAAACGCCGGAACTTATTTCTTGAGAATTGATACAAATGTGGCAAGTTATTACCAGAAGGTGATGATTGCTAAATAAGTCAAATAATAATTGATATTTAGCCTCCTACATTTTCTATTGGAATTTGTAGGAGGCTTTTTTTATTTGGTCTATTGTAGTCCTATAATTTTTTGTGTGAAATAAGTTCTTCTAATACATCGGATATATGGTAATAACTAAATTTTTATAATTTTGAGTTTAAATATTGAAAGGCTAAAGAGAATTATTAAGGAACGTGTAAAAAATAAGATATAAAGGTTTGGGGAGATTATTTTGGTTTTAGCCGAGGCAAAAAACGCAGGTATAGCCTCGCTACTGGGAGTATTTTTAACGAAAGATAAAATCAAAATAATCCGTCTAATGTTATAAGTTATAAGCTAATTTTTACACGTTCCTAAGCTTATGTTGTTGAGTTCTTTTTAGTAATCCTTTAAATAGACAAAAAAAAGCAATGGCAATTTCTTTTGAAAAAATAGAAGAAAAACTACTGGCTCAAGGATTTGAGTTTGAAAGAAAAGATTTAGATCGACCTTGGGGTGGTTTCTGGGTGATTGAAGAAAATCAAGCAGAAAAATTTGCAAAAATATATTTTCCTGATCTCTCCATAGAAAATGTGGCGAATGGGCAAAAAGTAAGCCCTAAAATATTAATGGTCGCCCCAGAGAAAAGACTTTCTTGGCAATATCACTTTAGACGTTCCGAAGTTTGGCAAGTGGTTGAAGGTACGGTTGGGATCGTGAGAAGTGAAACCGATGAAGAAACACCATTGAAGCACTACCAAGTGGGAGACAGAGTGACTTTAGGTAAAGGGGAACGCCATCGATTGGTCGGATTAGATGATTGGGGAATTGTTGCAGAGATTTGGTTACACACAGATCCTACTCATCCTTCTGATGAGAATGATATTGTAAGATTACAAGATGATTTTAAGCGTACCACTCCGAAATCGACTTAGTAACGGCTAAAAAATAAGTCCGCCAATTTGAAATAGTAGATTTTGGATTTTAGCAAGGCAAAAAACACAGGCGATGCAGGGCATCCTGCGCTGGCTTGTACCAAAAGGTACAAAGGGGAACGCAAAAAAGTATTTTTAACGCCATAAAAGTTCAAAAGATACATCGGCAAATGTCTGAGTTATTTTTTAGGCGTTAAGTGCTTGGACAGAAT
>JANSWP010000054.1 GCA_024743405.1 Bacteroidota bacterium | reverse complement strand
TCAGATGTCAGGTCAAAAATTAAAATTTTCTCTCAGGTGTCAGAAAATCCTCATACCTGCCGCCTGACTCCTGATCTATATGGTACTGGCTTCGCCAGGTTAGGGAGTTGGCAAAGGAGATTAGTCAATAACCAGGATATCATCGTAATGGAGTAGGAAATAAATAAGGTACCCAAATTTTGCACAGCTATTTTTTCTTCAGTCGAGGCAAAACACGCAGACATACCCATAGGTAGGGTGAGTATTTTTAACGAAAAATGAAGGAAAAAGAGTAAGTGAAATGGGTAAGTTATTAGTTTTCTACTCACTTACTGGAACTTTTTAAAATCAATAAGTATTCCCTTTATTATCATATGATACATGCAACAATAAAAAGTAAAATTGGAGAAGACATTTCTATTCTTTTCAGACCTGATAACCATCCATGGCATTACCTCTGTGAATGTGGTATGGCAAGTGATTTGACTGTTAAAGAGATTCAAAACCTAAACGCTATTTTCATTAGCCATTTGCATATCGACCATTTCATCAATTTCGATAATATTTTGAGGCTACAATTAGGTATTGGTAGGAAAGTAGTGGTTTGTGGTCCGAAAGGAATTGCTAGTCAAATCCAATCTAAGATTAAAGCCTACACTTGGAATTTAATTGAAAGTAATTCGGTTACCTATGAAATCAGAGAAATAATTTCTGAAAAGGAAGTTCACATTTTCGACTTATTTCCGCCAAATTGGGATTTGATACCTAGAGGAATCCAAAACGCTTCCTCATTATTTTCAAATGAGGCTTTTGAAGTTCAATATACCCTGCTAGATCACGGAACTCCTTCCATTGCCTACCTATTCAAAGAATTTGACAAGGTAAATATTGACTTAAGTGGAAGTCCATTCGAAGGCGGTAAATGGGTAAGAAACCTCAAATCAGCATTTGAAGATAAAGCTAATATTCCAATCGATGTGAATGGGGAAGTACATCCATCTATTAAACTATTCCATTTATTAAAAACTATAAAAGGTTTTCGAATGGGGGTCATTATGGATCATGCTACCTCGCTAGAAAATCATGCAAAAATCTCAACACTTTTTCAAAATGCAGATCAAGTATTCATTGAATCTTATTATAAAAATTCGGATGCAGAATTTGCCAAATTAAACCACCATAGCTATGCCCAAAAATCTGGAGAAATAATGGCTAAATTAAATGTTAAGCAAGCCATTCCTGTCCATTTTTCAAGACGCTATGAAACAACAGAAATCACCCAATTGCTCAATGAGTTTAATAAGGCATTAGGATTTAGATAAATGAGCAATAGTATTGAAAAACAAAAAAATGAGTAAATCAACCAGATCAGAAACAGCAAAAGAAACTTTAAGAATAATTGAGCAAGGATATTATGAAAATAAGAATCAGAAACGGATTTCCATTGCCAAATTGCAAGCATTTGCTGTCGAAAAAACTACGCTGTATAGACCTGAAGAATTGAATCTGTTGATTCGGGAATTAAATATAGATGTTCCGATTCTTTCTTCGACCAAATATGAAGTCACAGGAGAAACCACCTTAAATGCAGTCAGGAGATTGACATTAGAAGGAGAGAAAAATATCCTTTGTTTGAATTTTGCATCAGCTAAAAATCCAGGAGGAGGTTTTTTAGGTGGAGCCCAAGCACAAGAAGAAAGTATTGCTCGCTCAAGCGGACTCTACCCTACCCTTTTATTGGCTCCAGACTATTACGAAACAAATCGGAAAAACCGTTCCTGTCTTTATACTGATCATATGATTTATTCGCCCAAAGTTCCCATTTTCAAATTAGAAGACGGTACAAACATGGACGATGTCATTACTTGCTCAGTCATTACCGCACCTGCTGTAAACACGGGGGTTATAAAGCGAAATGAGCCACAAAACATCCTCAACATTGAGCCTTATATGCGGAGAAGAATTGAAATGGTTTTGGCGCTTTCACTAAAACATGGATACGATTCATTGGTATTGGGAGCATGGGGTTGCGGTGTTTTTCAAAATGATCCAAGAGAAATAGCACTTTGGTTTGAAGATATTTTAAAAGGTAAATATAGAGATCAATTTAAGCGGGTTGTTTTTGCTGTATATGCACGAAATGAACGGTTTATTAGACCATTTAGAGAACGCTTCGAAATGTCCTAATTTGGATTTATTACATTTGCAAAAAAGAGTCCAATGAAAGTAACTTTAAAAAGGCTTGATGATGCCTTTCACATGCAAGCCACCAATGAATCGGGTAATACTCTTGAAACAGATGGAAACCCAGAAATAGGAGGAGGCAACAAAGCATTTCGACCCATGCAGATGATGTTGGCTGGTATTGGAGGTTGTTCGAGTATAGATGTGATTTATTTACTAAAAAAACAAAGACAGCCTTTGGAAGATATTGATGTAAAAATAACAGCCGAACGAGAAGAAGGAAAAGTTCCTTCACTTTTTACCAAAATCCACCTTCATTTTGATTTAAAAGGAGACTTAGATAAGAAAAAAGTAGAACGAGCTTGTGCGCTATCCATGGAAAAATATTGTTCTGTTGCAAAACTTTTAGAAAAAACAGCCAAGATAGAATGGAGTTATTCGATTAATTCGTAAAAGCAAATATGAGCATAGGAACAAAGAACCTACTCTACAGAAATACTTTATTTCTGTTAATTTAATTTAATAGGAATTGGCTTGCCTACCTGATTTTCTTTTTCTATCTCAAAAATCTTGTAGGCTTTATTTTCGAAAACAACTTTCTGATTGAGTTCTTTTGATTGGGGTGTTAATACATAATTGATGGTAAATTCTTTTTTGACGTCATTCAAATATACAGGTGACTTTTCGATCTTTTCGACGATTTTCAGCCGCTGATACCATTGGTACATTTTTTCAGGAGTAGAAGGTATATATTTAAAATGAACAAAATTGTCCCTTTTTGTTCGTCTCATTAGATCAAGCGCAAACGAGTCGTTTTGCCGATTCTTCATTTGACTATTGTTTCCTGGTAAGACCATAATCGTAGAAGACGTTGGAGTCTCCTTCTTTAGGTATTCAATGACCTCATTATATGCTGTGTCACTTTGATAATTTACCATATCCCGAATATTCAATCCTACATTCACCAATGCCGATCCTAATAAAATAGGTACCAAAAACATCAATACCTTATGCTTAGAGTCAGTTAATCTCCCTTTCTGAGACAAAAAGCCAATTGATAACGCGACAAAAAATAAACATGCCAATCCTTGCATTCGAAAAGGATAGGATTTAAGCAAAAACCCTCCAGAAAGATCAAAAAATAGTTTATCCATCAAACTCACCCCCACGAACAAAAATCCTATTGCAAACATCGCCAACATTAAGTTCTTAATAGTTAATAATACAGGAGTTGTCTTTACAAAAGCGGTTAATTTTTCCAATTTCAAGAAGGCGAGAAAAACAATTAATGAGGTAAGAACTCCAATAAAATGGTTTTGAAAAAAGTACTCAAAATCATAAAAAAGGCCGATATGGTGCTTATTCCGAAAATAAACATAAATATAATCCAAGTTCACTTTCTGAATATATTCGGGTACTTCACCAAGCATATTTTTCCCTAAATAATATAACAGAGGCAGTAAAGGTAGCCCATAAAGAAAACCTAATTGAACTGTTTTTTTGAAAGGATATTTTTGTATTAAGAGCGTCAACAAACAACTAATAGCAAACCATCCACCAATCAAAACATGAAAATAGGTAGCAGCTGTTATCAATCCAAAAGCAGTATAATATTCCTTTTTTAGGAACTTGGTCAAACCCCAAAAAATAAAAATATAAGCAAAGGTTTTTGCTTCCATTGCACCAAATATCCACTCTCCACCAAATAAATTTTGTCCAAATAAAATGAAAATTTGTAATGCCAAAATCATCTGAAGGTTAGAAAACCTCAATTGCTTAAAAAGCACAGCAATTGGAAAAGACATCAAGGCAAAATTTATTATCCGACCAAAGAATACAGTCTTTTCAAACCCAAAAGAATCGACTATCCACCCAAATAAAAGTTCAAAAAGATAACGTGTGCCCGGAAATTCAGTTGCCATTAAAGATCCAGTAATCCACTCAGGATTAAAATGTTGGTTAGCGTATAAAAGATATTGTTCCTCATTAGTATGAGGGATAAAAGATAGAAAATTAATGGCAATTAAACTGAAAACCAAAAAGGTTGGATCGATTAATTGAAAGAACTCAAAACGCTTGCTAAAGTCGTTTTTGTGTTTAGCATTTATACTCATCTTAAAAAAAAATCCATGGTATTCTAATCCCGATAAAGGGGCGAAAAAGGGATAGTACAGAAAAAGCTGTATATACCCCCAAAATACTACCTGTTTTTGACTAAAGCGATAATGATGAAATTGCCTGTATCTATAAAAAAATGATCTTTTAGAAGGAAAGAATAAACCTTTTAGAAAAAGTATCGTTATCGTGTAAACATAATAGTAAAACTATCACAAAACAATGCAATGCTAATAATTTGTCTTATTGACCAATTATAGTTTTTGAGGGGAATAAAACGGTAATCAATGAAATTTCATTCAAGGAAATTAATTAAACCTGGAGACCTAAACGCCAATGATTCTTTATTTGGGGGGCAACTGTTAAAATGGATTGACGAGGAAGCAGGTATTTACGCCATGACCAAATTGAGTAGTTCGAGAGTAGTCACGAAATTTATGTCGGAAATCAACTTTGTGAGTTCGGCCGTTCAGGCGGATGTTATTGAGATTGGGTTGGATTTTTTGTCTATTGGTCGCACATCCATCATCTTCCGTTGTGAAGTCAGAAATTTATTTACCAAAAAAACCATCATTTCCATTGAAAAAATCGTATTTGTAAACGTTAATGAGCAAATGGAACCGTGGCCACATGGTCAAACATTAGAAACGATTACCCAAAATGCAGTTTTTATCTAGCAGAGTAATTCTACTTAGTAACGACTAAAAAATAAGTCAGGCAATTTGAAATAGTAGATTTTTAATTTTAGTAAGGCAAAAATACTTTTTGCGTTCGCCTTTGTACCTTCTGGCACAAGCCAGCGCAGCATGCAGGGCATCTTTGAGTATTTTTACCGCCGCAAAAGTTCAAAATATACATAGGCAAATGTCGGAGTTATTCTTTAGTCGTTACTTTAAGACCTTTGAGGTCAGATATCTTAGGGTATCCTAGTAGTATTAAGCATCATTAGAAATCGAAAATTTTCTTAAATGGAATCAACGCGTCGTTTTTTTAAATTACTTGAATTAGACAAAAAAGAAATAAGTTACATCTATTTATATGCCCTTTTTGCGGGGTTTATTACCCTTTCCTTACCATTAGGCATTCAAGCCATTATTAATTTAATGGTAGCTGGCGAGGTATCTTCTTCGCTATTTTTACTAATTGGCATCATCACTGCAGGCATAGCTTTTAATGGATTTTTGACCATCATGCAATTGACGGTTACAGAGACTTTACAAAGGCGCATTTTCACCCGCTCTGCTTTTGAATTTGCCTGGCGTGTGCCCAGATTGAAACTAGAAGCACTTTCAGGTATTTATCCTCCAGAGTTAATTAACCGCTTTTTTGATACGATAACCCTTCAGAAAGGCATTCCAAAGATTTTGATTGATTCTTCTACTGCCATTTTGCAAATCCTCTTTGGTCTGATTCTATTATCTCTTTATCATCCGTTTTTCGTATTCTTTGGTTTGATCTTAATCATTATCCTGGCGGGCATGTTTTGGTTCACAGGAAAAAGAGGCCTAAAATCAAGCTTAATAGAAAGTAAGTATAAATATCAAGTGGCACATTGGCTAGAAGAATTGGGAAGAGCTATGAGTATTTTCAAACTTTCGGGAGGATGTGATTTACCCATCAAACGAACCAATAATTTGGTTTCAAATTATATGGATGCTAGAAAGAGTCATTTCCGAGTATTGTTAGTCCAATATGGAAGTGTTGTGCTATTTAAAACGACTATTACGGCTGCGCTTCTGTTTTTGGGAAGTGTTTTGGTAATAAGAAATCAGATTACGATTGGACAATTTGTAGCTGCAGAAATTATCGTTTTATTAATTATGAATTCTGCGGAAAAATTGATTTTGGGAATGGAGAATATCTATGATGTTTTAACTGCTTTAGATAAAATTGGTTTTGTTACAGATTTACCACTTGAAAGCGATACTGGGATTGCTTTTGATTTAATCCATGCAGAAAAAGGAGTTAAGGTTGAACTAGATAAGGTAACTTTTCAATTCAGTGATTCAGACAAGCCCACGCTAAAGGATGTTTCATTAAAAATTGACGCGGGTGAACGAGTTTGTATTGCGGGTTACAATGGATCTGGCAAATCTACATTAATACAATTATTGGAAGGGCTATATTCCAATTTTGAAGGTATGATTACCTACAATGGCGTACCCATGCGAACTATTAATTTAGAGAGCTTACGCAAAGATATTGGTAGTTTGAACACGAGAGATGAGATATTTAATGGTTCAGTAATAGAAAATATCAACTTAGGAAATGACTCGGTTTCTCTAAAAGAAATCATCCAAATATCAAAAGAAATTGGTTTGCACGATTTGATAAATCGGCTTCCAGAAGGATACCATACAGAGTTACTCGCTGGAGGTATTAATGTGCCTGGAAGTACACGGACTAAAATCATGTTAACACGTATTTTTATTTCTCAACCAGACTTACTGGTTTTAGAAAACTTTCTTCCTCGCATTGAACAAATGGAAAAAGAGCATTTGATGGATTTTTTAACTGATCAATCCAAATCTTGGACAATGGTTGCTGTTTCGAATAATCCAAATTTTGCTGCAAAATGTGACCGTGTTATTATACTTAAAAATGGAGAGGTATTAACCGAAGGGAAATTTGAAGATTTAAAGCACAATTTATATGTAAGAGAAGTCTTTAAACTAAAAGGAATGTAGCAAAACTAGTATTTAAAGTATTAACGATTGGTAAGTGCTTGGACAGAAATAACTCACACATATTATGACGGACTATTTTTTCACCATATTTCGTTAAAAATACTCGCCATATTTACGGATATGCCTGTGCTTTTTGCCTCGTCTGGCAAAAAAATAGTTTTCCTCAAATATGGAACTTATTTATGTCCAAGCACTTATTTAGAAATTTCAAAAAATAATATGCTTAATATCTCAAAAAATAGTATTCAGGATAAAATAGATATAGGAGAACTATCTTCCTATAAACATATACGACTACCAACAGCTAATCGAATGTTGTCTTGGTGGCTCTATACGTTTTTGATTTTTACAGTGGTCATCTTCTTTTTGCCATGGACACAAAACATACAGATGAAAGGAAAAGTCACCACCCTACGACCTGAACAACGACCACAAGATGTCAATTCTACAATTGCAGGGCGAATAGAAAGGTGGTTTATAAGAGAAGGTGAACTAGTCCAAGCTGGGGATACTATCGTGTTCTTATCAGAAGTTAAATCTGAATATTTTGACCCCAAACTCGTGGATCGTACCGGCAATCAAATTGAGGCAAAAGAAGGTTCAATAGATAATTATTCCTTCAAAGCTAAGGCTTTAGAAAACCAAGTTTCGGCCATGCGCCGAGAATTGATTCAAAAAAAGGAACAATTACAAAATAAAATTGTCCAAAGCCAACTAAAATTAGAAAGCAATAAAGCGGCAGTAAAACAAGCAGAAGCCAATTATGAAATCGCTGAATTTCAGCTTCGGCGAACAGATACCCTTTATCAAAAAGGCATTAAATCCTTGAGCGATTTGGAGTCTAAGAGGCTCAAAGTTCAGGAAACCAAAGCCAAATTAGTCAGTGCTCAGAATAAACGGAGTGAAAGTGAAAATGATATTCAAATTACCCAACTTCAGTTTGAAAATGTTGACAATGAATATGGTGGTAAAATCGCCAAAGCAGAATCTGATAGATTCACAACTATCTCCACTTTGTTTGAGGCGAAAGGCGATCTAAATAAACTAGAAAATCAATTTGAAAACTATAGTCGTAGGAATAGTATGTATTATATTATTGCGCCTCAAACAGGCTATGTGACAAAAACTATTAAATCAGGTATCGGAGAGATGATCAAGGCGGGTGAAACCATCATAACCATAGTACCTCAAGAACGAGAATTGGCTGTAGAAATGTACATAAAACCGATGGATTTACCTTTGATGAATTTAGGTCAAGAGGTTCGCTTAATATTTGATGGTTGGCAAGCCTTTGTTATATCTGGTTGGTCTGACTTCTCATTTGGAACCTACCAAGGTGAAGTTGTTGCGATTGATAATATACCCAATCTCAAAAATAAATATCGTCTTTTAGTTCAGTCAACTAATTCTGATAAACCGTTTCCGGATTTGTTGCGGGTTGGAGCTGGAGCAGAAGGTATTGCCCTATTAAAGGATGTACCAGTATGGTATGAAATCTGGCGACAATTAAATGGATTTCCTGCCGATTTTTATGATGATGACATTCAGCAAAAGGAAGATAAATTTAAGCCACCTGTAAAAGCTGTGACGAAATAAGGTTAGGAAGTAGGAAACAAATAACCTACCCATTTCACTTGCTCTTTTTCCTTCATTTTTCGTTAAAAATACTCACCATACCTATGGGTATGTCTGCGTTTTTTGCCTCGACTGAATAAAAAATAGCTGTGCAAAATTTGGGTACCTTATTTATTTCCTACTCCCTTATTGACGAATTTTAAAATTTAGTTGTGATTAGAATCCTAGTCTTACTTTTATTAGCCACTAATTTATCTGGTCAGATACCTATAAACTCCAAAGAATTTCCTTTGGATAGCTTTTTAAATATTGTCCGCCAGAATCATCCGTTTATGCGTCAAGCAGCCTTATTAGAAGGCAAAGCAAATGCTGCTTTGATGGAATCAAGAGGTACCTTTGATCCAAAGATTTATGGCGATTATGAAAACAAATTTTTCGATGAAAAAAACTACTATAAAAAAGGGGAAGGAGGACTCAAAATACCAACATGGATCGGAGCAGATTTAAAATTAGCCTATGCTTGGACTAATGGAATTTTCCTCAACAGTTCGGACAACTTGCCTCCTAATGGTCAAGCCATTGCCGGGATAGAAATGCCTTTGGCACAAGGACTTTTTTTTGACCAAAGAAGAGCCCAAATTCAATTAGCAAAATTATTACAAGAGCGCAATGAGACCGAGCGACAAATAATGATCAATGACTTCCTAATGGATGCCACCGCATCTTACTGGAATTGGGCACTCCAATATCAAACGGTCAAAATATACCAACAAGCACTCCAATTAGGGAAGGATAGATTTGAATTAATAAAGGAAAGTTTCTTGCAAGGTGACAAACCTGCCATTGATACGATTGAGTCTCTAATTTTAGTTCAAAATCGCGAACTATTATTGAGACAGGCAGAAGTAGATTTGGAAAATAAAGGGCTCGAATTGTCCAATTACTTATGGACAAAGGAGCAAATTCCTTTAGAAATAACCTCCATTTTACGTCCAGAAAACTTAGAATCGAATTGGGTTCAAAGCCCCAATGATCTTTTGACTGGAAGATTGAATAATACCGTCAATAATCATCCAACTTTAATCAATATTCAAATAAAACAACAACAACTTGATGTCCAGGAAAAACTTAAAAAAGAAGGACTAAAACCACGACTAAACCTAAGTTATAATTTTCTTGCTGATGGATTTGATTTTAGTTCTGACAAATCTGAAGGCTCAAACTTCCAATCGATTTTTATAGAAAATTATAAATGGGGAGTTGAGTTGAATTATCCTTTATTTTTGAGGAAAGAGAGAGGAGGTTTAGAGATGGTTAGATTAGAAAAATTGGAAACAGCGTACAAATTGCAAGAAAAACGATTAAATATTCAAAATAAAATTCAAATAGTCATTCAACAATTGGAAATGACAACTGAGCAAGTTGCTATTCAATCCAATGTTTTAGAGAATTACCAGACACTTCTAAACGCGGAAATCGAAAAATTTAGAATTGGAGAAAGTTCCATTTTTTTATTAAATAGCCGGGAACAAAAGCTGATGGAAACACAATTAAAGCTAGCCAAATTGCAGTCTAAATACCAAAAATTAAGGCGCAAATTAGATTGGGCAAGTGGACAATTAAGATAGATCATTTTTCAGATCAAAATTCATATCGGATCATTCCCCCATTTAATCCGCCATAAAAACTCAAACCTTTTGAGTTTAGTCTTTTTCTTTTGTGCAATTTTGGAATAGCCCAGCCAACCAATGCACCTACCGCATATCCTGCGATTACATCCGTAGGATAATGACGTCCGCCTCTTACTCGAAGATAGCCTGTCACGGCAGGAATAGCAGCAGCTAGTCCCCAAACGACAGGTTTGATTTTACTGTCTGGAAAATAATCTGAAAATACAGTAGCTGCAAAAAAAGTATTTGCTGCGGTCATTGAAGTATGACCCGAGAAAAAAGAAGCTTTGGCATTACTTTCTGATTTTTCGGCTATACTGATATTCGAATCATAAACAAATGGGCGAGCTCGACGCACCGAATATTTGGTAAGCATCGTCAATCCAGCAGTAATAAAAACAGTTTCGCCCCACAACGTAGCAATAGTTTTGTAATCACGCCTAGTCTTTTCATGAGCCAAAAACAGAAGTGGCAAACTAAAGGAACCAAACCAAAAGTAATCGCTAGCATGGTGAGCTTTTAACGAATTTACTTCAAATGCTTGGCGATCAAATGCACCGATATCATTAGAATTGAGATTTTCTAATTCATTGAGCGTAAAAACAGGAGTTTGAGATTTCAAAAAAGCCCCTCCAGCAAAAGTGGTCAGACCTACTCCATAAAACACTAATTCTTTTTTAGTATTCAATTGGTAAGGAGACTGGCTAAATCCATGGCAAACAATAAAGAAAGATAAAACGAAAATGGTCCATTTAATGTATTTCATTGGATTGTTTTTTAGTCCATACGAGGATTTTTCAAATTTAGATGCCTATTCCATAGATTTTAATTTTTCAAGAGAATCATGAAATTTCAAATAATTGATTAGCTATTCAAATAATTGAGGACATTTTCTTCAATTCTTGCTGCAATATCAGCTGTTTCGATTTTTTGAAATTTTTGTCCAGTCACCGTTTCATATAGCTCAATATAACGATCCGAAACTAATCTTACAAAATCATCTGGCATAGTTGGCATCATTTGACCTTCCAACCCTTGAAAACCATTTGCCATCAACCACTCCCGAACAAATTCTTTCGATAGCTGTTTTTGCCCCACTCCATTGGCTTGCCTTTCTTCATACCCATCTAAATAAAAATATCTGGAAGAATCCGGTGTGTGAATCTCATCTATCAAATATATTACGCCATCCTTTTTTCCAAATTCGTATTTTGTATCGACCAAAATCAATCCTCTCTCCGCAGCCATTTCAGTCCCTCTTTCAAATAACGCCTGAGTATATTTTTCTAAAATTGCATAATCTTCACCACTAACAATTCCTTGTGCTATAATATCTTCTTTTGAAATATCTTCATCATGTCCTTCTTCGGCTTTCGTAGCTGGTGTGATAATCGGAGCAGGAAACTTATCATGCTCTTTCATACCTTCAGGCAATACAACTCCACACAATTCTCGCCCCCCAGATCGATATACCCTCCAGGAATGTCCAGTCAAATACCCTCTTATCACCATCTCTATTCGAAAGGGTTCACATGCAATTCCAATAGCCACATTAGGATCTGGAGTAGCAACCAACCAATTGGGGCAAATATCCTTTGTTGCATTCAAAAAGTGGGTGGCTACTTGATTTAAGACTTGTCCTTTGTATGGAATGGGTCGAGGTAAGATATGGTCAAAAGCTGAAATTCGATCTGAAGCAACCATGATTAATTGATCATTGATCGTGTAGACATCTCGAACTTTTCCACGATAAAATTTAGTTTGATTTGGAAATTGATAACCGGTTTCATGAACAGCCTTTTCCATTTTTTGTTGGATTAGTTTTTTATGATTAGGGAGGAGGAAAAATATAACCTACCCATTTTACTTGTTATTTTTCCATTATGCATCGTTAAAAATACTCGCCATACCTATAGGTATGTCTGCGTTTTTTGTTTCGTCTAAAGAAAAATTTAATATCCTAAAATTTGAGTAGCTTATTTATTTCCTCCTCCCTTAAATAAAAACTTAAACATTTGTAAGTTATAGGGCAAAGGTGAGTAAAATTTGAAAATTCTCTATTCAAAATGGCTATATATTTGTAGCGTTTAAATTCTCAGGATTACAACATTTATCAGACTTTATTCCAAAAGTATTATGGAGATAGAAATTTTGGATTTTGCGCTCAATCGAGAAACGCACGGAGCCTAATAGCCATAGTTATTAAGACGAGTACGTGACGAAGAGTGAGGACAAAAGACTAATTTCTAGCCATAGAATATTTTCTGGAATAAAGTCTATCATCAAATCCAAAAAGTAATTATTAAAAAAAGTCCATAACTAAGGGTCGTAAGCAGTTGATAATCAAAACTTGATTTAACTGTAAAATGGCAACTAATTAAGGGCTTTTGAAACCTATATCAATCCTATGAAGAAATTTATTTTTACGCTTTCTGCATTTTGTTTTTTCGCCCTTACATTAACGGCACAGGACGTTGAAGAGGTTCAGCGCAGCGTTATTTTTAAAAGGACGGCTACCTGGTGCCCACCTTGTGGTAGCTGGGGCTGGAACCTCTTTGAATCATTAGTTGAAGAAACAGAAGGTCCAGCCATCTTATTGGCAGCTCATTATAGTGGAGACCTAATGAATACACCATCTTTAGAAATCACCAATCACTTTGGCGCTTTAGGTCAACCAAGATTTTTCCTAAACGAGGTAGATCAATCAGCTTCTTCTAACAACTGGCAAACAGATAAAGAGGAAATACGAGATCAAGTAGAATCTACCTTCAACAATATTAATCCAGTCGCAAACGTGGGTATTAATGCCTATTATTCAGAAGATATCCAAGAAGTATATTTGGAAACTAAAACAAAGTTTTTCCAAGATGCAGCTGGAAAGTTCAATCTAGGGCTTTATTTAGTTGAAAACGAAGTCATTAATTTTCAAGCTAGTCAAGGAAATGATGCTGTTCATGAAAAAGTATTGCGCCAATCATTGATTGGAAATTCCTTTGGGGAAACTTTTTTTGAAGGTTCAATAACCGCAGGGACTGAATTCGACAAAACTCATAGTTTCATCTTATCAGATGTATTGAATAAACACTATGAAATTGTTGGTATTATTTGGAATCAAGACGCCAATGGTAATTATACCATAGTTAACACTTTTATGGTTGACCAATTTGACCAAAATGTGAGTTCCATTGCTGAAATCCCATCAAATTTGGCAGGTATGAATATTATGCCAACTGTTTCAGAAAACTCAACAAAAGTTGAAGTGATTTTATCTGAAACTTTTGAAGATATGGAGTTAGAGATATTTGATGTGTTAGGAAGATCTGTTTTAAATTTATCAAACAATTATTTCGCTAAAGGGAAGCACCATTTTGACATACTGAAAGATCAAGTTGGTGGCTCAGGGCAATATTTCATCAGAATGAAAATCAATGATAGCATAAAAACTAAGTCGTTGATTTTTAAATAGCCAAATAAATGATTGGACATAATTGGGTTTCCTATTGATTTTTTGCCTTGTTTATGCAAGATTTATTTGGAGAGGTACTAGATTTTTTATGGCTTGTGCCAGAAAATACCTTTGCGAAAGAATCAAACAAGTGAATGAGGTGAAAATGGCTAGCCATTTTCACCTCATTCACCTGCAAAAAAGATTTTGTTGCGGCGAGAGCAGCAATCTGAAAAGAAAAAATTATCGAAAACAAATTGGTTTCAAATTGGGCTTAAAAGCCTAATGCACTAATTTATTCAAATATTGATCTGAAATTCTTCACAATCAGATTTGAATTTCGAAAACGTGGATACTCTCCTTAGGAAAAGTATATTTGCGCGAAAATTCAAATTAGCGTAATGAATCAAGCCACTCAAATAAAGGTTTTTGCAGGTATTGTTTTTTTCCTATTAGTGACTAATTTATTTGTCAGTAACAGTACAAGCGATTTTTGGATGGAAGAAAGAGAAAGTATAGGTACGCAAATAATAGTCGATCCAATCCCAACTCTTGATAAACCAACAAATCTACCTTCCTTTATTTTAACTCAACTTAGCTACATTAATCAAGACCGATTCTTTTTAAGAATTCCAGGGGTACTGATTTTACTCCTCACTTTTTTAGGAATTCACAACCTCGGTAAGAAGATATTCGGTGAACAAACTATTTTTTATACCCTACTCGTATTAGGCTCTTCTTTTTTGACCGTTAATATGGCCAAATTTGCGACCTCGGACATATGGTTGCTTTCTTCCCAAACATGCATTGCATTTTCTTTGATTTTTTTCCTTAAACAGCCATTACAGAAATGGAAACAGACTGGTTTGGTAGCCGTATTATTTGGAGCGTTGATTAACCCTTTTAGTACCTTCCTTTTTACATTATTAATGAGTTTGTTGTTATTTTTTATTCATCCAAAAGGAAAAACATTAAAGTCTCTCTGGATTTGGGTGGTACCCTTTTTCTTAAGTTTAGCACTCTATTTTTTAGATATCTTTTCATTCCAATCTTCCTATGTCGAGTTTTTCAAATCACCCTTTTTGAAATTTCCTATTTATTTAGGGATACTATTATTAGGGATACTCCCATGGTTTGCATTTTTCCCTTCTGGTCTTTGGAATATGTTTAAAAGACTAAGACAAGGCGAAGAGCTAGCACTTATTTCTTTTTGTTGGATAATCGGAAGCATATTTAGTTTTTCATTGGCTTCTCAGGTCGTTTTTGCATTATTAATTGCTAAACAAATCCAAGGTTTTTTCGATAAGAACTTCCCTTACGAAAACCTAGTCAAATCCAGTGCATTGATTCATCTAGGATTAGTTCTTTTTGGAGCGATGTACCTTATCATCATTTCATGGGAGAACTTAAAAGGCGTTGGATTTCGAGCAGCGATGATAACAACTTTATTTTATTGGATGGGATGCTTATTATGTTTTATTGGTTTATATGGTAAAAGCAAAAAGCTAATTCTCGGAGGCTTATCATTGGCAGGCTTGTTAGCCACTTATTTCTTTTGGGTAAAAGCATTTCCTTTGCTTTATTAATTTTCAATAAAAAAGTTATTTTTACACCTTGACACGACTACCTAATGGTTACCATTTTGCTAAAAAATGGATTTATGGAAAACCCACACTTGAGTACTCCTACAAACATTCATCTAAATATTAATCCTGAGAATATATTTCCCAATACCTTACGATGCACTAATTAAGCCTAGTTTGAAGTTTATTCTCGAAACTTCAGCTTGAGGATATTTTAGAACAAAAAAGTTATTTATGAATAAATTTGGCACCACTCTGCTTTTGTTGGCCTTGTTTTTAGGCACTTCTCTTTTTGCCCAAAATGCTAAAATTTCAGGAACCATTTTGGATGCAACGACCAAAGACCCCTTAATTGCAGCAACTATCAAAATAGGTGATATTGGTACAATCACAGAATATGATGGAACTTATGTTCTTTCCGTCGAACCTGGATCGTATGAAATTGAATTTCGTTATGTAGGGTTTCAAACGATTATTGAATCTATTGAAATTGCTGCTGGAGAAGAAAAAATTATTGATAAAACATTGGCGGAGGAAACGAATATCCTAAACACAGCAACTGTAACCAGCGGAAAATTTGAAAAACCACTAGGAGAGGTTACGGTTTCCTTGGCAGTTTTGAAGCCTAATCTAATTGATAATACTAATAAATCAGCGATTTCTGATGTCTTAGCAAAAGTGCCAGGAGTAGACATGGTAGGAGGACAAGCAAATATCAGAGGCGGCTCTGGTTTTTCTTATGGAGCAGGCAGTAGGGTTTTATTATTAGTCGATGACATTCCCATCTTACAAGCAGATGCGGGATTTCCCCAATGGAATGACGTACCTCTTGAAAACATCAGTCAAGTAGAGATCGTAAAAGGAGCGGCTTCCGCTTTGTATGGTTCTTCCGCTTTGAATGGAATTATTAATGTTAGAACGGCGTATCCAACCAATGAACCCCAAACTAAAATTGCGCCTTTTTACACCTATTACATGAATCCATCAGATAAGTATAAAGCATGGTGGGAAGAGACAGGTGATCAACCCTATGCTGTTGGATTAGCAGGCTCTCATAGGAGAAAAATTGGAAAATTAGACTTGGTCACTGGCGGATATTTTAGAAAAAACAAAAGCGTTAATAAAGACTCAGGTACTGAGAGAGGTCGGTTAAATATGAATTTAAGGTATAGAATTACCGATCGACTTTCTGTAGGACTAAACTCCAACTTTAACAGAAGCAAAGGAAATTCCTACTTCTTTTGGGGCGATTCAGACTCCTTAATTTATCAAAAACCTGAAGTTCTAGCATTGTCCAATTCTGATAACACCCGGTTTAATATAGACCCATTTGTCACTTATTTTGATGACAATGGTAACCGACATAAGTTAACTGGACGATTCTTCAAGGTCAAAAATAATACGGGTTCAGAAGAAGCAGATCAGTCCAATAGATCTGAAGTTTATTATGCAGAATACCAGTTTCAGAAAAATTTTAAAGAAATTGGTTTAATTGCCACCGCAGGTATTGTCAATCAAAGTTCTTTTGTAAAGGCAGAGCTTTATGGTGGTAATACTTTAAATTCCAGAAACACAGCTGGGTATCTACAACTAGATAAAAAATTTGGAGACCGATTGAATCTTTCAGCTGGATTCAGGTACGAGCAAAATCATATAAGTGCTCCAGATACGTTGAAGGGCGAAATCGTAATACGAGATTTTCCGCTTCCGATTAATGTCGCAGCAGGAGACAATTCCGATGCACGACCCGTTTTTAGATTTGGTGCGAACTATAAACTGGGGCAAGCGACCTATTTGCGCTCTTCCTTTGGTCAAGGATATCGTTTCCCAACAATTGCTGAAAAGTATATTATTACTTCTTTTGGTGGCGGGTTCCCGATTTATCCAAATCCCGAGTTAGAGCCAGAAACAGGTTGGTCTGCTGAAATTGGAATCAAACAAGGATTTCAAGTTTCCAATTTTAAAGGATTCCTAGATATAGCTGCATTTTGGTCAGAGTATCAAAACATGATGGAATTTAATATTCCAAATCCCGCTCCTTTTGGTAATCCAATACCTGGCTTTCAATCCGTAAATGTAGGGGATACCAGAATTAGAGGACTTGAAACAACTATTGCTGGAACTGGGAGATTTGCAGGGAAAGAAACAACACTCTTGATGGGATATACTTATTTAGATCCACAATTTAAAGAATGGACACCCATTTTTGATGACCCTACCATTCGAACAACAGAAGGCTACCTGAATGCAGCTGGGTCTTCCATTTGTAGTGAAGTAGATGACCCCAATCGTGACAATTGTCAAAACATTTTAAAGTATAGATTTAGACATACTTTTAAATTGGATGTGGAGTCAAAAATCACAGAGAAATTCTCTGCTGGATTAGCAGTGATCTATAATTCAAAGATGCTCAATATTGATGATGTTTTTGAATCTACAATTGTCCCAGGACTAACCGAATATAGAGCAGCCAATAATGGCGACCTCAGAGTAAATGGTCGGATTGCTTACTACGTGAATGATATGGCAAAGGTCTCGTTGATCGGGGAAAACCTTTTAAATTCTGAAACGACTAGCAGACCTGGCTCAATAAGAGCACCAAGGAATATCACCGTTAGAGCGGACTTCAAATTCTAAAACGAAACTCAAATTGTTGTAACTAAGTGCTTGGACAGAAATAACTCACACATATTATGACGGACTATTTTTTCACCATATTTCGTTAAAAATACTCGCCATATGCTACTTATTTCTGTCCAAGCACTTATCTTTATTCGATAGTTACAACAATTTTAAAATCCCTATTTAAACTTAATAGCCTCCCAATGCTCATTAGCCTTTACTTTCAACTTCTCAGCACCTTCTTCTTTCCATTTCTCTAACGTATTGGTAAAAAAAGCATTATAGAAAAGGTATAGTTCACCATTTCGAATTTCATAAGTTTCTGGATTAACCGTCACTTTTTCTCCTTTTGTACCCATTGCATAAGCACACCAACCACCATATTTAGGTGAAAATTTTTGAGGGTTTTCATTAAATAAATCTAAATTTTCCTGATTTACGAATTTGAATTTTATGCCATTCAAAGAGGTAATAAATTTCTTACTCCCCTCTTTAGGATTTCCTTTAAAGTAAGTAGTAACATCATAACCATCTGCGATATATCCATTTGTCTGGTTATAATCAATGGTTTTCTGTCCCATGGAAACAAAGGGAGACAATAACAAAAAGCAAATGAAAGTTCGAAACATATTTTTATTGGCAAAAGTATCTTTCTTCTTGCTGTTAAATTGTAACCAGGGTAACATTCTGAAAATAATCATTTTCAAGAATCATAAGAATTGCTGACATTTTGTCACAGTCAACCTCTTTTTCCTTATCTTTGCATACTTTTTTCAAAAACGAGGAAAATGACTGAATAATTTGGAGGTTTCGTAGTTCCAAAAAAAGGTCATTAAAAATTCGAAGCAAATTAACAATCAATCATTTCATGTATAATGACAATCCAACGCTCCTTAGCATAAAGAACATTGACGAGCTTAAGCAAGGAGAAGTATTTTTCAACGAGCAAACCGAAAAAGAAGCCCCAAAAGGTAAAAAGTTCTATATCGAAAGTTATGGTTGTGCGATGAATTTCAGTGATAGTGAAATCGTAGCTTCTGTGTTAGCTGATGTTGGTTTTAGTGCAACTCGAAATATGGAAGAGTCGGATTTGATTTTAATCAATACCTGCTCGATTCGCGAAAAAGCAGAAGATACAGTCAGAAAGCGTTTAAGGATTTTCGATAAGGTAAAGAGATCCAGACCGGGCACAATGGTTGGCGTGTTAGGTTGTATGGCGGAACGATTGAAAAAGAAACTATTAGAACAAGAAAAGTTAGTTGATTTGGTGGTTGGACCCGATGCGTATCGCGATTTACCAAAATTGGTTTCAACGGTAGAAGAAGGTGAAAAAGGAGTCAATGTATTGCTTTCAAGGGAAGAAACATATGCGGATATTAGCCCACTCAGATTAGACTCAAATGGAGTTTCTGGTTTTATTTCCATTATGCGTGGTTGTGATAATATGTGCTCTTTTTGTGTGGTTCCTTTTACACGAGGACGAGAGCGTAGTCGAGAGCCATTTAGTATTGTAGCTGAAGCCACTGATTTGTACGAAAGAGGATATAGAGAAGTAACCCTTTTAGGTCAAAATGTAGATTCTTATAAATGGAAAAACCCAGAAACCGAAAAGGTGGTCACATTCGCCAATTTGTTGGAAATGGTTGCCAAAGTTCATCCAGATTTACGCATTCGTTTCTCTACTTCACATCCTAAGGACATTACTGATGAGGTTCTATATACGATGCGAGACTATGAAAATATATGCAAGTATATTCACTTACCAGTTCAATCTGGCAATAGCCGTGTTTTGGAATTGATGAATCGGACTTACGACCGTGAATGGTACATGGATAAAGTTCGTCGTATCTATGAAATCATGCCCGATTGTGCCATCTCTTCTGACATAATTACAGGCTTCTGTTCAGAAACAGAGGAAGAACACCAAGATACATTGAGTATGATAGAATGGGCAAATTATACGATGTCCTATATGTTCTTTTATTCTGAAAGACCAGGAACAATGGCAGCTAGAAAATACGAGGATGATGTGCCATTGGAAGTAAAAAAACGCCGACTTGCGGAGGTAATTCGAATTCAAAGTCAGGTTTCTTTCAAAAATTTACAAAAAGATATTGGAAAGACCTATAAAGTATTAATAGAGGGAGACTCGAAACGGTCAGATCAAGAATGGAAAGGTCGAAACACACAAAATAAGATGATCATCTTTCCTAAAAAAGGGAATCATCAACCTTCACAATATGTACAGGTAAAAGTGACCGAATCTACAAGCGCTACTTTGAGAGGAGAGATTATATAAAGATCGATTTGAAAATCCATTTTTATAGTTCAGTTACTATACTTACAATTTAGTAAGGATCAAAAAACATGCTATGGCTAACCTTCAAAGTATAAAGCAAAGATTTGGGATAATTGGTCAATCTGATGCTCTTGACCGAGCCTTAGGAACAGCAATCCGAGTTGCTTCAACCGAATTGACGGTTCTCATCACAGGTGAAAGTGGGGTTGGAAAAGAGAATTTCTCAAAAATCATTCACACCTTAAGTCCTCGAAAACACAATCCTTTTATTGCCATCAATTGCGGGGCCATTCCTGCAGGAACTATCAATTCTGAACTTTTTGGTCACGAAAAAGGAGCATTTACTGGAGCGACCAGTGATCGAAAAGGTTATTTTGAAACCGTAAATGGAGGAACAATATTTCTAGATGAAATTGGCGAAATGCCGCTCGATACCCAGTCCTTCTTGTTGAGAATTTTAGAGTCAGGTGAGTATATGAGGGTGGGTTCATCAAAGGTTATGACGACTGATGTTCGAATAATAGCAGCCACCAATGTCGAGCTAATGGACAAGGTGAAATCAGGAAGATTTCGGGAAGATTTGTATTATCGGTTAAGTACCGTTCCGATTAAAGTGCCCGCATTAAGGGAAAGACCAGAAGATATTTTCATGCTATTTCGAAAATTTGCGGTCGATTTTTCTGAAAGATACCGAACGCAGTCTGTCCAGTTAGATGACAGAGCTAGGTTACTAATTGAAAATTATACCTGGCCAGGAAATATTCGGGAATTGAAAAATATGGTCGAACAAATTTCAGTCCTTTCAGAGGATCGTTTTATCAAGGCAGAAGACTTGATTGAATTTATTCCTAAACTTTTAAAAAGAAATTTACCGGTATTAGCAAAAACTCAGAAAGAGAGTGACATTCCAGAGAGAGAGATTCTATTTAAGTTTTTATTCGATATGAAAAACGATTTAAACGATCTGAAATCACTAGTTTTTGAGTTGATTCAAAATAATAACCTGCAAGTTTCGAATTCAAAAAGTCTATCACAATTTAATCGGCCGTCTTATCCAGTACCTTCTACTTTTCCTCAGGAATCTTTCCAGCGGAGAGAACGGGAGCCAGATTATGAATCAGATATTCCACAACCGCCAACTGATGATTCGAAGCCTATCATTCTAGATACAAATGCACCCCATTTTCAAAAGACTGAAATCGTAGAAGAAAGCTTAAATTTAGAGGAAATGGAAAAGGATTTGATCAAAAAAGCCCTTCGAAAACATAAGGGTAGAAGAAAAGATGCTGCTTCTGATTTGGGTATTTCAGAAAGAACCCTATATCGAAAAATCAAAGAATACGAACTTTAATACCTGTATTAGTAGTCTTTCAAGCTGAAAGTGTTCAATTTGGGAGAATTATTATCTTAAAATTTGGCTAATTGATCATCTACTAACCAACCCTATTCGTTTTCTTAGGAATTCGGATAAAAAAAATGGACCAATTTGAGGTCAGCGTTTTTTGTAACTAACGAGGCAAAAAGTACAGGTATAGCCAAAGCTATGATAAGCATTTTTAACATGAACGTAGTGGTGCTTTAGCAGAAAAGATTCGGGGAATCTTTTCAACGTGGAGAACCGCTAGCGGATGGGGGGGGTAGGTGCAAAAAAGACGAGTTCAAGAGGTAAATTTATTATGTCCGAATTCCTTAAACAAAAAATCATTGACCATGAAATCTATAAACTCACCTATATTATATTGTGTACTATTTAGTATTGGTTGCCTACTTAACGCTTGTGTTATTGGTGGAAACGGATATTCCTTTAAGGGAATTAGTATTCCGCCAGAAGTGAACACCTTTTACATAGAGGATTTTGATAATCAAACCCCAACTGCACCACCTACCCTGTCAACAGCCTTTCAGCAAGAATTGAGTGATAAAATCAGAAATGAATCTCGACTAAAATTTGATGATTTCAACCCTGATATTGAATTTAAAGGTGCTATTAGTGAATTTCGAGTCTCAGCAGAATCTCCACAGCAAGGACAAACTAGCGCATTTAATCGCCTAAATATCAGCTTTCAAATTGAATATGTAAGCAACCTAAATGAAGAAGATAATTGGAAACAACGATTTGGTCATTTCGCAGATTTTGAAACTAGTCAAAACTTGATTGACGTCCAAGATGAATTAATTGATGAGATACTGGAAGAGATTATCGAGCGAATTTTTAATAAAGCATTTACCAATTGGTAAGCTCATCAATGTATTTTTTCGATATCCTTTTCTTTAAGAAAAACCTCTGCCATCATACATCTAGCACTTCCACCCCCATATTTTTCTATCGTGGGAATTGCACTATATAATATAGTGGTATGATTTTCAATCTGACCAATCTGACTTTGCGTTAACGAATCAAACGCCTGTTCGGACATAACTAAAAATGTCTTATTGTCCTTATTTCTAACTTGAAGCATATTTCCAGCAAAAGCCTCCACTTGTGACATTGAAATATCAATTATCTCTTTTTTTGTTTTTGCAAAAAGAGCTTTTAGATTTATCAAGTCTTGC
The DNA here is from genome assembly GCA_024743405.1 of Bacteroidota bacterium. GTDB lineage: Bacteria > Bacteroidota > Bacteroidia > Chitinophagales > Saprospiraceae > JANSWP01. The sequence goes on along the minus strand of JANSWP010000054.1, from coordinate 25,708 downwards.
TTATCCTTAATCGATTCCAAACAAATAACGACAAAGGTTTCGCCTACTGCCATCATTACATTGGTATGGTAAATATCTTCATCATTTGAATCCACCGCGTGAAACACCGCACTTTCATAATCTGCCCATTCACAAAATTCATCAAGTAATTGCTTATTAGTCCTAGGACTCAAACAAGCATAGACAATTCTGTTTTCTCTATCAAAGATCATACTTCCTGTACCCTCCAAAAATAGATTTTCAGCCTCATATTGTTCAAATCGGATCCGTTTTTGAACCTCAAATTGCTCTGCAATTTGAGTTAAAAATCCTTCAGATCGTTCTATCCTTCTGGTAGGGGCAAACATTGGGTAGGTAATAATTGTCCCATTTTCATGAAATGATACCCAATTATTAGGAAACACCGAATCAGTTTTGATTGGCTCATCAGGTTCATGACCAATAATCACATTGATTCCATTAGAAGTAAGTTTCTTAACAAAATTATCAAATTCAATTTTTGCTAAGTCTTTGATCTTGTTGACTGAAAGACTTTGATCATTTACCTGAAAGGAATTGTTCTCCGCAGTCTCAAGATTGTAGCCAAAGTTGGCTGGTCGAACCATAAATAGATTCGAGGTAGTTTGTTTAAATTCTGTGGTGGTCATTTGATTAAAGCTATTAGCCCGCAAAAGTAAAAAAGGAAAAGAAGAAAACTAATATATTTTATAATGGTAATGATTTGAAAAGATAAAAAAAAGGCAAAAAATTAAAAAATTGATAACTCTCTCTAAGAAAGCAAGTTATCAACATATCCAAAAAAAAAATAACTCATAATCATAATAAAATGAACAAAAAAAACATTATCAAATAAAGAATATCAATTTTTTGGAACAGTATTTGAAAATGTGTAGATGTCTTTGCGTTTATAAATCAGTTCAAAATAAATTAAAATAAATACTATATATTAAATATGTATTTTTTAATTTTGAATATTAATTACTTAAAAAAGACATCAAAAAACACCGCCAACCTAAGCGAAACACTACAAATCGAATAAACATCTAAAAAGTTTAAGGTAAAAAATTAACATTATTTACGACTAAAGGATCATAAAGACTGTCATGGTATTATATCCATATTATCTCCTATGACTTCCTTTTTGTATAAACCTTTTACCGTAAATAATCAATTATAATCACTTGAGATTAGTCTGAGCGATCAGCCAAATTTTAATGAAAAAAGGCAAAACGGGAACACCCAGTGAAGACTAACCAAACCCAGTTATTAACATGAGAAGTAAGCTTTCACTCCCCCTCGTTTTTACCGGCTTTACGGTAGTTTTATTATTAGGAGCAGTAGTTATGTTATCATCAACTGTCTCTAACTTAGAACAAGATCTAGAAATTACATCGTCAGATTTGAAGATTAAGTCTGGTGAAGTCATTGAATTGACAGATGAAAATGAAAAATTAGAACATCAAATCACGGTTTTACAAGATAGTATCGTGATTTTAAATGAAGAAATTGAAGTACTCGAAATTACCTTATCTGAAAAGGAAGGTTTGATTGATGAATTAGAAGGTAGAATTCACAGACGGCAAGTTACCATTGAAAGTTTGAAAAAACAGATTTCAAAACTGGCTCAGTCTGAAAAAGTAAATTGGGAAAAAATCAAACGATTAGAAGATGAAAAGATAGCCTTGAAGAAACAGGTTGATGATTATTTTGCCAAAAAGGATAAAGCAACAACGGAAATTAAAGTTAAAAAGAATGAGGTAAAAGTAATCAAAAAGGAAATGGATGAGATGTCAATGCTAAAAGACATCGTTGGAAATACAAACGTTAGATTTAATAAAATCGCTTTGCGAAAAAAGCGCAATAGTAATGACCTTACGAACATCAAGAAAAACGATAAGAATTGGAAATACACTAGTATTGAGTTCTTTCTTGAGCACCCTAATCAAAAAATGTTACTTGGGAAAACCTTTAGATTAAAAATCAAAGATCTCGACAATAAAAGAACGTTGCCTTTAAATGAAGACAACAAAAAATATCCAGAGAGTACAGTAGGTAGAGAAGGAGAAAAATTTGTGTACGATGGTAATATGATTGAAGTACTTTACTTCAATAGCCAAAAGAAACTCAGCCAAAACTATCAAATTCAGTTGTTTTTGGTAGAAGGCGATAAAGCTTACATTCTTAAAAACGGTAAGCAAACAATCGTTGAAGGTGGAAATGTACTCTCTACTGGAAATTAAAAATAAAAAAGTGAAAATGATGCGAGATGATTTTTTTGGGCTTTTAATCTGAAACCGATTGAATGAACCCACACAATTTTGGAAAGCCTTTATCTCAATAGAAGTTATTAGCAAGGGCGGCAACTATAGTTGTCGCCTTTTTTTTATTGCTCAGTTCAATCACAATCAATCCTTTTCCTAAATTTGGCAAAAAAATCAAATGCCATCCTTCCAAAAATATTTTGCCTACTGTTTACTCACAACTTCCTTATACCTACTCCTCTTTTCATGCAAAAATGAAATGCCAAAATTAGTTTGCGAATCAGCAATCGTTTCCAAAATACCCGATGGTGCTCCAAAATACAGTGATGTTTGCCTTTCTAGCCGTTGGGAAAGACCAAGGAATGAACTGGATACTTTTGATACATTCCATGCAACGGAAGCCTTTCATGCTACTCGCCTAAATTGGGTTTACACAAATAACCCCGAATTCATTCAAAAAGCAAAAAATCAAAATTTAAAAATCCAAATCGCGCTCACCCCTACCCTACCAGATTTACCTTTAGGAACTTCTACCAGAGAAATTGGGCGGATTCAAGATACCCTTGGACATTTAGCAACTGCTCCTTGGATGAAAAATTGGAAACTATGGTGGGGCTGTGTGAATAATCCTGATTTTCAAGACATATATTGGCAAAATATCAAATCTGCCTTAGATGCTGGTGCACATGATTTTCAGGTCGATGACCCAGCTTTTGCTTCTGCATTGGTTCGAAACGAATGGGAAGATGTTTGTCACTGCAAATATTGTACAGCCGAAGCCCAAAAACTAGGAAAAACGCCTTCAGAAATTCAAGAAGAATCGGTTATTGTATTTCATCAAAGAATGAAAACAAAAGCTAGCCAATACGCAGGACATCCCATTGCATTTTCATGTAATAATTTTAGAGGAGATTGGGAATTATTTCCACATGATTTTTTTGATTATGGAATTGCTGAAGCGCCCATACGGCGAGGTAATCCCGAATACATTTATGCTGCACTAAGAGAAACAAGAAGAAGAGGAAAAGCACAAATATTTTCCTTCGTATCAGACAAAACCTGGCTTATCCAAAAGGTTTTAGCATCGACTTATGCTTCTGGTGGCAATTTATTGGTTCCATGGGATGTGTGGCAAGGAGGTGGCAAACCAAGATATTTCGGAAAAGAAGAAGATTTTGCACATTATTATGATTTTGTGAGGCAAAATGAAAAATATTTTGATGGATATGAAGATGCTTATTACACCAATACCCAAATTGAAAATCGGTATGTAGATTTTGAAGAGATCCCTCTTTATTTTTCAGAATATCGAAGAAATTTTCATGCCTTTATTCGTGCCAAACCCCAAAATAAACAAGCTCCAGTTATTATTCATCTAGTTGATTGGGAAATTCCGAATGTGGATTCGACGAAGATTATTTTGAACGAGGAATTCTTTTTTGACAAAGGAATTGGTGAAGTTAAATTGATAGAACCTATAAACACCACTAAACCGAAAGATTACAAAGCCAAAATTTCACACACAAAGACTCCAAAAAAACTAATAATTACCATACCTAAGTTAGAAAACCATTGGGGGCTTTTGGTGCTTTATCCAAATTAAATTTAGCTTTTACAACTAAGAAAAATTATCTTCGCGCTCTCATCCGAAAACAAACTTTATGTCCTATTTCAATTCATTTCTTTCGAAAAACCAAACTCTTTCCGAAGAAAATTATCATCGTTGGCTTACGATAATTGGGCATATTTTTTTCTGGATTTATATCGCATTTTCACTTATTTTTTTCAAAGAGCGCCTCCTAAATTTTGATTCCGCTTATTATTCATTTCATATCCTATATCATGAAGATTTTTTCATAATTCATGGTAGAACCATTAATTACTTCACCCAATGGTTACCGCTTCTCGGCATTAAAATGGGCGGTTCTCTAAAGACTGTTTTACTCCTGTATTCTGTCTCATTTATGTTGGTTTATTATTTGGCTTACAATGTCATTGTTCATGTTATCAAAAATGTGGAAGCTGGTCTTTTCCTAGCGCTATCACTCTGTTTAACAATGCGTTATAAGTTTTATACCGGCATTTCTGAGATTACAATCACGCTCGCTTTTGTAGCCCTTTTGATCGCTTGGTTAACCAAAAATCCAGATCGATTTAAGAAAATACCAAAATGGGTAGATTGGGGGATAGCTTTCGGAATTGGGATGTTGATTTATACTGGTCATCCTTTGGCAATTTGGCTGGTTTGTATATTTGTAGGATTTGATATGTTGTACAATAATCGACTCAAAGATTGGTGGTATTGGGGTTGGTTAATTTCGATTATAGGCGTTTATGCACGCCGATTTTTTAGTATTAAGGAAGGCAGTTATGAAGAAGGGCAACTCAGTCGACTGGAAAATGCCAAATCCATGTTTGAAAACCTGGCGGACTATGAAGTTTATCATATTGTCAAATGGTATTTTCAAACAGAATATATTTTGCCATTAATTCTTTTTTCTATTGTAGTAGCGCTTATTTTTTGGCAAAAAAAATGGCTTCCAGCCTTATATATTATGGGTGTCTCTTTCGCTCATATAATTTTGGTTTTGGTTCATAATTCCTATATCCGTGGACGGATATTTTACATGATTGACGGATATTTAGTATATCTGGGTGTTATTTGGGCAATGGCAATTTTTCTAGTTTTATTGAAATCAAAATGGCGAAAATTTAGCTTAACAGCCATGATCATCATTCTCTCTTTTTCAGTTGATAGGGTTTATAAAAAGCATGATTATTACACCCAAAGACTCGATTATTTGACAAAAACCATGGAGATGCATGCCACTGAAACTCAAAGAAAATTCATTCTCCATCCAAGCTATTTTAATTGGGCTCCCATGTGGGTTCCCTCTATTATGAGCCTAGAAACTTTAATGCTTTCTTCCATTGACGATCCCAAAAATGCGACTGTTATTCATGTAGCCGATTATCAAGATGATCTAGAAAAATTATTAAAAAAACGCAAGTTAGTTATTGGTTCCATGCCGCATGTTTGGCATAAGGGGTTGAATAAAAATTTCTTCGATTTACCCGAACATGAATATTTGGAAATTCAGGAGGTAGCATGGCCTCAAGCGCAAAAATAAATTCATACATTTGGGTTTTCCTTTCACATTGCAACCAACTTTTAATCAAGGCTGATAAATAACACCTTAATTATACTGTATGAAAAAGTGCTTTTCATTATTGGCTTTTCTAATTATTTCCCAATTAGTATTCAGCCAATATACGCTTGATAAAAAGAAAGAACCAATCTACTTTGGTATTGGATTAGGATCGGCAGGCATTGGCATGGGACTGCTTAATAAGTATCCCGAATTGAGTGATCAAGAAATAAGGAACCTCACACAAACTACCCCAAAAACACCCTTTCAATTTGATAATTGGGCAACCAAACAATCTTCACATAAAGCCAAAAAAATCAGCGACATATTACTTTATACTTCTCTTATTCCTCCAGCAATGTTACTTTTTGACCTTCCAACCAACAGTGATGGAAATAAGCGAGAAACACATGCTGTCCTTTTGGCAGAAACATTCTTCCTGAATTGGGGGCTCACGAACTTAGCGAAACGCTCCGCCAAACGACCTCGTCCATTCATGTACAATGACAATTTTGATATTTTCCCAATTGATAAGCGCAGAAAAAAAGATGCTCGAATGTCATTCTTTTCTGGTCATACTTCTGTCGTATCAGCTATGTATTTTCTTACCGCCTCGACTTTTTCTGAATACTATCCAAATAGCAAATGGAAACCTTTTGTTTGGGGAACCTCTATTTCGATACCTGCACTTACGGGATTTCTTCGAGTAAAGGCGGGTAAACATTTCCCGACAGATGTTTTAGTGGGTTATGCAGTTGGAGCATTGTTGGGTGGTGTTTTGGTACCAGCTTTGCATAAATAGCCTTTGATCTTGAAACCTTTTTTCACTAACGCTCTATATCAAAAACCTAAGAATTACCTGTTATGAAAATAAAATTTACACCTATTGTTCTAATTGTCACCATTTTCGGACTCTCTTGCACACAGGTTCAGTCCAATAAAGCAACGCCATTAAATCCAAATGGAGATAGCGAATTAGCCTTGTTAATGCGAGAAATGTTTGATGATGGTATGCGGATAAAAGAGCAGATAAAGAAAGGAGAAACACCTAAGGTATCGAAGGTTTTTAAAGAGATCCACACCGTAGAAGCCACTGAACCAGAAAAGGCTAATAGCCCAGAATTTGAGGTTTTCGCGGATGCTTATTTATCCTCTCTGGAAGGATTAAAAAATGCAGCATCTCCCCATATCCCTCAATCCTACAATGGCGTCGTGGAAAGTTGTATGAATTGTCACCGAGCGATGTGCCCTGGTCCTATGGTAAGAATCAAAAAACTATATCTTGAGGAGGAAGAATAGCTTTTTCATCATCTATTCTTCAAGCATACTTTTAAGTTCATTCAACTTCATCATACATTCAATTGGAGTCATGGAGTTAAGATTTAAATCGACCAAAGCTTCCTTAAGTTTACCGGCGGTTTCATCGACTGTTTCGAATATACTAAGTTGATAATTAACGTCCGATAGTTGCTCGGTGTCTGCTTTTGGAGCATTAATTCCATCTACTGATTCCTCATCATTTCCAATCGATTTTTGTTCAAGTTGGGAAAGAATATGCGCTGCCCTTTCGACTATTACCCGAGGCATACCTGCCATCTTCGCTACGTGAATACCAAAACTGTGTTGGCTATCTCCCTCTACTAATTTTCGCAGAAAAATCACTTTTTGTCCAATCTCTTTAACTGAGACATTAAAGTTTTTAATTCTCGGAAATTTATTGGCAAGTTCACTTAATTCATGATAATGGGTCGCAAACAAGGTTTTTGGGCGAAAATCGCCATGACTATGCAAATATTCAGCGATTGACCAAGCAATAGAAATACCATCATAGGTGCTAGTTCCCCTCCCAATTTCATCCAATAAAATCAAACTTCTGGGCGAAATATTATTCATTATACTCGCCGTTTCATTCATTTCAACCATAAAAGTTGACTCACCAGAAGAGATATTATCAGACGCGCCAACCCTTGTAAATACTTTATCAATCAAACCCAAATTAGCACGCTCGGCAGGAACAAAACTACCCATTTGAGCCATTAAACTAATGAGCGCAGTTTGGCGTAAAAGAGCAGATTTTCCGGACATATTGGGTCCAGTAATCATCAATATTTGTTGCTCTTCATTATCCAAATAAGTATCATTTGGAACATAAGTTTCCCCTAAATCTAATTGTTGTTCAATAACTGGATGACGACCACTTTTAATATCAATGACTAAAGATTCATTGATATTAGGTCGACAATAATTATACCTCTTAGCCAATTTTGCGAATGCCATTAAACAATCTAACCGAGCAATTAACCCAGCATTATGCTGTACAGGCTGGATATAATCCATCAAAGAGAGTACGAGCTGTTCGAATATTTTTTCCTCCAAAATCAACATCGTTTCCTCAGCTCCTAAGATCTTTGTTTCCAATTGTTTCAGTTCATCCGTAATATATCGTTCGGCATTAGTAAGCGTTTGTTTACGGATCCAATTTTCTGGCACCAATCCTTTATCTTTATACCTATTGGTGACTTCCAAATAATACCCAAATACATTATTAAAACCAATCTTCAAATTATCTATTCCCGTTTTTACTGCCTCTGTTTTTTGAATATTGGTCAGAATATCTTTACTATTTTTGACTAGCCCTCTCAATTCATCCAACTCCTGATTATATCCATCTGCGATGACGCCTCCTTTTGTCAAATTAACGGGTGGTTCTTCGACAATTTGTTTTTGAACTTCCTGTTGCAAAACCTTACAAGGATTCAATCCATCCGAAATGTTTTTGAGGTATGCATTTTCAATGGTAGATAAAATTTGCTTAATAGGCTCTAACGCCACTAACGCCTTTTTTAATTGTACCACTTCTCGAGGGTTCACTTTACCCAGAGGCACTTTCGAAATCAATCTTTCAAGATCTCCTATTTGACGAATATGGCTTTCAATTTCAATAGTGGTTTCTTCATTTTTCAAAAAATAATTAACCACATCCAACCGAGATTCTATGGCTGGAATTGAAGTTAATGGCAAAACCACCCATTTTTTGAGTAATCGAGCCCCCATTGGGGAAATGGTTTTATCCAAAATATTGATTAATGGCACTCCTGTTTCGTGAGGACTATGAATGAGTTCTAAGTTACGTATTGTAAATCGATCGAGCCAGACATATTTTTCAGGCATGATTCGACCAATAGAGGTGATGTGTTTGAGGTTTTTATTCTCTGTAGTTGCTAAGTAATGGAGTATAGCCCCAGAAGCAATTTGTATCAATTCTAACTCTTCGATCCCAAAACCTTTAAGGGTTTGGACTTGAAATTGTTCTATCAATTTTTCGCGACAATAATCATATGTATAAACCCACTCATCCAACGAAAAGGTATAAAACTTGTCACCAAATCGTTTTTCAAACTCTTTGGTTCTATCTTTTGAAAAAATAACTTCGGAAGGATTAAAACTTTGAAGTAACTTATCTGCATACGACCAATCGCCCTCACAAACTAAAAATTCTCCGGTTGATATATCAAGGAACGCCAACCCAACTCGATTTTTCTTTCCAAAAGCAAGAGAAGCTAAATAATTATTGGTTTTATGGTCCAATAATTTATCATCCGTTGCAATTCCTGGCGTCACTACTTCAACGACTCCCCTTTTCACTATTTTTTTATGAGGACTTGGTTTTTCCAATTGCTCACAAATAGCCACTCTAAAACCCGCCCTCACCAATCGAGGTAGATACAAATTCATAGAGTGATGAGGAAAGCCTGCTAATTCAAGTTTACTGCCACCATTATTTCGATTTGTCAATACAATCCCCAATGCTTTGGAGGCTTTGATGGCATCCTCACCAAATGTTTCATAAAAATCGCCTACTCTAAAAAGGAGAATGGCATCCTTATATTTGGCTTTAAATTTGAAATACTGTACCATCATAGGTGTAACTTTCTTTACACCTGATGTATTTTTTTTCCTTGGTTTTGCCGCAACTGTTTTACTTCTTTTTCCCAAACTATTAAAATTTTAGTCTATGCAAATATAGAAAATCGGTATTGGGAAAGTGGTTACCTTTTTTAAAGTTTTCCACAAATTCGATATAAAAAAAATCTGTCATCAAACAGCGATTTGGTAATCTAAGGCATCCCTTTATATGAGTATTTTTTATAAATTTGCGCACATATTAAACCTGGTTCAAAATAAGGCTTTGTTTTAGTAATCTAGCTAAAAAAACATCTAACTCACACCCTAATTTTTTTGATTCTAAATGTGAAAAATACGATTGATTAGTTTGCAATCGATGTTTCCATCTTTTTAAGGGAAAAAAGTTTTTGCTTTTTTCTTCAAAAAGTATAATGTATTTGAAACAAATACTAGTCTTAAAAGTAATCTATTATTGTTTTTCATACTAGATCAATGAGAAAAAACGTTTTTTCCAAATTCCAGAAAAAAACTTTTGCATGAGCAAAATAAAAAATAAACTTATATTTCTAAGCTTCCTTTTAACCACCACTTTTTCAAACACTTATGGTCAATTTGAAGTATTGATTACAGTCACGGGTGGCGATGTTACGACTACATGTGGAGATATCCTTTCTGCCCCTGATCCTTTTTTTAGTGTCAATATTGGCAACACAGGTTGGGTTACTTATCCTGAAAATGGAGCCTGCCCAAATTTTACTGGGTTTCCAAATGTTCAATGGCAACAGGCATTCAACTGTTTGACGGATGTGCCAATGAATATAGAAATATGCTTAAGAGTATTTGAAAACGATCCTATTCTAGCTATTCCACCTGATCCATGTGATATTGAAGAAGACTGTATGGTAGAAGTTTGCGGAACCTTTCCACTCCCCCCTTTTGGAGGAGGTAACTTTACACTCGAAGTTCCAGATGGTCAAGATTCAGATGGATTTGTTGAATTTAGTATTACGAACCAGGGTTTTCCAGGTGGTATCAATGATTTTCCTTGTACAGCTATAGGTTTTGGATTAATTAACCCACCAGTGACTGATACGGTTGGGTTTGGTGATTTGAGTATTTTTTCTAACTACTGTGCATCCAATATAGGAGAACCCAATCCAGCAACTGACCCTACAAGCCCAACAGGATGGAATAATGATGTTGGAACTTGGTATTCTTTTTCAACAGATAATGATCCAGGTTCCGCAGTTGTTGTCTATGGGTTTAGTGATCCCCAAAATCTAGGGGATCCGGTGAATCTGCAATTAGCAGTTTATACCACCGACAATAATAACTGTTCCGGAAATTTTGAATTAGTTTCCGCTCATCATGATCCTGCCGATTTTGATGAATTTGTGATAGCACCTTGCTTAGAACCTAATACCAATTATTGGATCTTAGTCGATGGTGTTTCGGATACGCCCGATGAATTAGAAGGACTTTTTGGGTTAGAAGTAGTTGATTATGATACAGATGAAGCACCTGACTTTATTTGTCAAGCACTAGATCTAGGCATCGTACCAGATAATGATTCTTTAGAAGCCCTCGGATATAGTAATTTTTGTGCTACAGCTCCTGGCGATCTTTCCGTCAACGGTTTTGGGGTTCAAAATGGAGTTTGGTTTAATTTTACACCGCCTACCTCTGGACATATTAGCATTGATGCCGTAGGCGTAGAAAGCACTAACTTTCCGTTAGACATTCAAATGGCTGTATTTGAATCTCAAAATATGGTTACCCCATGTTTTGGTCCATTTAATCAAGTAACCCCAGGACTCGATCAAGCAGATCTTAATGCAAACATAGAGTTATCGTGCCTCGATCCTAATGGCACTTATTATATTGTCATTGATGGCACGGCTAATCAATTCAATAAAGGTATTTTTGATTTAACCATCACGGACTTAGGGGATAATACACCAAGAACGGATCAAATGATTACCCTATGCTTCGGGACTTGTCTCGACGTTGGAAGTTCGACTTATTGTGTAGATGGTTCTTACGCTGATACGATTCCCCTTCCTACTGGATGTGATAGTATAGTAAATACAGATTTAACAATTTTATCCGAATTAGAGCTAGATTTGACGATTGACCAGTTAGCTTCTGATATCGGCATCAACGATGGAGCTGCCACTGTTTCAGCAATGGGAAGTATGCCTACTTACACTTATTTGTGGTCTAATGGGCAAACAACCGCTACCGCAACTGCTCTGATTGGAGGAGACAATTATTGCGTTACCATAACGGATATGAACGGTTGTGAACGTGATACTTGTTTTGATATGCCTTTTATCGTCAATTTCATCCCTAATATTCAAGGTGATTTACTGGATTGCTTTGGCGATGATGATGGCGTTATTTCTGTATCAGCTTTTGGAGGAGAACCGCCCTATCTATTTTCTTGGTCAAATAGCAATATGACTGCCACCGGAAATGGTCAAGTAACATTGGATAATGAAATCGTTTTAATTGAAAACCTTACTGCTGGAATTTATTCTGTCTCAATTAATGATATCTTTTTTGATACGATCATTACCGTTGAAGTAATAGAACCCGATCAGCTTAGTTTATTTGCCTCCGCCCAAACTAATGTTAGTTGTTTTGGCGCATGCGATGGAAATTTAACGATGTCTCCTCAAGGAGGAACGCCACCTTATTCGTTTAGTTGGTCAAGTGGGCAAGTGGGACCTAATCCAACATCCCTCTGCGCAGGAATCCATAATGTAACTATGATGGATAGCAATGGCTGTACCGAAATATTCTCTTTTGAGATTCTTCAACCAGCTGAGTTTATAGCTACGGCAAGCGAATTAAATGCCGTTTCTTGTTTAAACGGAAGTGATGGAGAAGTACAAGTTACAACCAATGGAACTCCAATTGATGTCATTTGGGATGATCCTAATGCTAGCAATACTGATATTGTAACAGGACTTCAAGCTGGTTTTTACTCCGTTACTGTCACCAATATAGACGGGTGTATGGATACAACAATGATTGAAGTCACAGAGCCTAATGAAGCCGTATTAGTTCAGATCGACGAAATTCAGCCCATTTCTTGTCAAGGAGCAGATGATGCTATTTTAGAGGCTACCGTTTCGGGACCAGGTAGTAGCTTTACTTATGTTTGGACTCCTGGAGGATTTGGACCAACGATAGAAAATGTAGAACCGGGTAGTTACAGCATAGAAGTTACCAATGAAAGAGGCTGTAGTGCAACTGCCACTTATAATGTTTCACAACCAACACTGATAGAAGCGACTTATTCAACCAGTCAGGAAACTTGTATTGACAGTGGTGTCAATGGAGCAATTTTGGTAGAAAATGTCACTGGAGGCTATCCTCCTTATGTATATTCTATCGACGGAATTAATTATTTCTCCAACCCATTAATCGATGGCTTAACTGGTGGAAGCTATAACTTATATATCCAAGATGAAGGCGGATGCATTCGAACTTTTTCTGTTTTCGTAGAAGGAATACCAAATTTAGCATTCGAATTAGGTAGTGATTTGGATCTCTTGCTGGGTGATTCTATTGTTTTAGATGCATCTACCATTTCTGATATTCCAAATTTAACCTATCAATGGGAACCCGCTAATTTATTCTCTTGTCCTACTTGCCCTGTTAATAGCTTAACTCCTTCAAATAATACAAACGTTACGGTTACCGCTTTTGATGAAATTACAAACTGTTCTTTTACAGATGAATTATTCATTAATGTCAATAAACAAAGACGAATCTACATTCCAAATGTCTTCAGTCCAAATGATGACGGAATCAACGACTTCTTTACCATTTATGGAGGTTCTGACGTTAATATTATCCGCAACTTCAAAGTATTCGATCGCTTTGGTTCTCTAGTCTTTGAAGCAGATAATTTTAAGCCTGAAGCGAACAGCAGCCGCTGGTATGGAAGGTTTAATGGTGATAAATTAAATCCAGCGGTATTTGTCTATTTTGCTGAAGTTGAATTTATTGATGGTGAGATTGAATTGTTTAGAGGAGATGTTATGCTCGTCAAATAATTCGTTTTGAAAAAACACTTTAAAATAGGTTGAAATTTTTGATTGAATTTCAACCTATTTTTTTGAACTTTCTCTAGTCCCGTTGGAACTTTTTCACTTTAATACAGCTTTCAATAGACTTTATTCTATACCTTTCCAATACAATTAATTCACTAAAAAGATGAGTAATTATAACACCTACTTTGAAACTAACAAAGCCCTCTGGGATGCAAAAACACCCCTGCACCTGAAATCAAAAATGTATGACCTTGAGGCCTTTAAATCAGGTAAGAATATGCTCGAACCTATTGTTTTAGAAGGAATTGGGGGTGAAGTTGAGGGTAAAACGATACTTCATTTACAATGCCATTTTGGGCAAGATAGCATGAGCTTTTCGCGAATGGGTGCCAAAGTAATCGGGATTGATCTATCTCCAGAAGGAATTCGGACAGCCAAAGAATTAAACAAAGAATTGAATTTGAATGCACAGTTTGTCGTCTCTAATGTATATGACTTAAAAGATAATTTGGAAGGACAATTCGACATCGTTTTTACTTCTTATGGTGCCATCACTTGGTTGCCAGATTTGAATAAATGGGCTTCGATTATCAATCATTTTTTAAAGCCAGGAGGCACTTTTTATATTGCCGAATTTCATCCAGTTTTTTACACCTTCAACTTCGAAAACTGGCAAATTGAATATCCTTATTTTAACACTCAAGTTTTTGAAGAAGAGGAAGTAGGAACTTATGCTGACCGAGATGCGCCGATTCAGTTAAAAGAATATTTTTGGTGTCATTCTCTCGAAGAAGTCATTCAACCTTTACTTAATGAAGGCTTACAATTGACCCAAATAAAGGAATATGATTACACCCCATGGGATTGTTTCCCAAATCTAAAAGAAAGAGCAAAAGGAGAGTTTGTGATTGACGGATTAGATGTAAAATTACCCTATGTATTCAGCCTAAAAATGAAAAAACCATTATAATATGTATCCCCTTTCCAAGAGTTTCAAACTATTTTGGAAAGGGGTATTTTTTGGAGCTAAATGATTTCATTTGGTCATAGTGTGTTTTATGGTGGCGGGCAGGGAACGGCAAAACATGTGGGTGCGGGGGCGGCACTGCGAAGAGCCTTTGTTTTGCCTTGATTTTTGGTTACTTTTTATCAAGAAAAAGTAACATACATTGCTATTAAAAGCAACCATAGTTTAATTGACAAAATAAAATCATTTAGAACCTATTTTTTGTTAAACAATCTCTAGTTCACTAAATCCTCCACTTTTCCTTACCACTCGAATTTGTGTTGAAATCCGTTCTTTCAGCTCTTTCACATGCGAAATAACGCCAATCGTTTTACCTCCTGCCTGCAAGTTTTCTAATGTTGAAACAGCCTCATCCAGTGTTGCTTCATCCAATGTTCCAAACCCTTCATCAATAAATAAACTTCGAATATTTGTATTTCGACCCGCTAAATCAGAAAGACCGAGGGCAAGGGCAAGGCTCACTAAAAAACTTTCTCCTCCCGACAGCGTATTCATTGACCGAATATTATCGGCCTGATAAGTATCTATAATTTGTAGATCAAGATTTTTTTGAGGTTCCTTTTGAATAATGTATCGACCTGATAATTTAGAAAGATGACGATTCGCCAACTGAACCAACCTTTGAAGCGTCAGTCCTTGAGCAAAGGAACGATATTCTTTCCCATCATGGCTCCCGATGATTGAACGGAGTTTATCCCATCGCAAAAATTCTAGGTTTTGAATATTTCGTTTTTCCAATAATGCTCCTTGGTTTTCCTTCCTTTTTTCATTTTCATTTAGTCGAGATTTAATTCCTCCAATTTTTTGTAAAAGTTGATTTAAATCTACGTCCACCTTTTGATAAGCTAACGTCAATTCCTCCTTATCTTGAGGAGTTAATTCTTTTTTAGATTCCTTTTTTAATTCTTTATCTACCGAATCAAATCTCTCTTTTACCTTGATAATCAACTCATTAAACCGATTTCTTTGATTTTGAATTTTAGTGAATTCAGTTTGATTCAAAATAGAATTTCGGAATTGTTCCAAAGTTTCGAATCCTTTTTTTACAATATTTTTTTCTAATTTTTGCTTTTCTTTTTCAATCTCTAGATTAACTTTTTTCAATCTTTTGTCTGCTTCTTTCCATGCACTTTCAGCTGCTTTTCGTTTCAAATTCAACGCTTCTCTATCCTGATTTAACCTAATAAAATCCTCCTCCTTTGTTTCCAATATTTTTTGTGAAATAATTCTTTCCGTTTGAACGTTTTTTTCTTCAAATAGCCCAAATCGATCTTCTTTTAACCGACTGAATACTTTCGAATTTTTATCAAGAGTAACTTCCAATTTCCCGATTCCCTTTTCTAAAACGAACAGACTTTTTTTCGATTCCTCTAACCTTGTTTTCAAGACCTCCATTTCGTTTTCTAGCTTCGATTTCTCCTCCTTCTTTATTGTATAATCAGCAAGATCTGTTCTCAATTTTGAAACCGCCCCTTTTTTCATTTCCACTCTATATTTTGCCAAAAGCGCCCTGAGCTTTTGTGTTGCCGCTTCAAATTCTACCTCATACTCAGCCCTTCGCTGATTCAAGTTTTTTAGTTTACTGTCATAATTATGAAACACCAAATTCAATTCATTCACCAACTGTTTCATATCATTAATTTCCTTTTCTTTAATCTCAATTTTCAAATTCAATTCCGTCAAGGAAGAACGAACCTTCCGTTGAGTTTCCAATTGTTCCTCAACAACAGAAATCAAGTTTTTCAAATTGTCCTTCCGCGTTAATCCAAACTCCCCAAATTCAAAACCTGGGGCTAATTTTGAAATTTTATCTTCGATTATATTTATCTCATGGTTAATAGCCTGCACCTCTCCCCCTTCGTCATTTTTACCATAAAATTTATCGATAGTTAGAAACAAATCACGACTCCGATTGACTAATTCTGAATAATTGCTTTGTACTTTTTCTAGGCTATTTTTAGCTTTTTCATAATCTCTTTTCGTTTCATTTATGTAGGGTTTAAATTCAGCATTTTCACAAAAAGGATGCGATTCCGAACCACAAAGTGGACAAGCTTCCCCGTCTGCTAATTCAGTCCGATGTACCTCATAATTAGCGATTTTCAACTGTTGTTGATAAAGCCCTTCTCTCATTGATAATTCACTTCTCAGCTCCGTCCGGTAATCATCCATACTTAACAATTTCATATTCAAATAATTACCCTCGCGCACCAAACTTTCCACTTCTTCTTTCCTTGAATTCAGTTTTTCCAAAAGCATCTCATATTGCTCACTCAATTCTTTTAACCGACCCAACTTTTGAGCCCCAAGTCCTAGTTTCTCGATTCCCTGCTGCAAATTATTCAATAATTCATTTCGGCTTGTAACAAAATGTTCTGGTGTTAATTCTTTAAAACTGTCCGTTAATATTGACCATTCCAAATTAGCATTTTCCAACTGTTTTTGACGACTTTCAAAATCCAATTTCACCTTTTCAAACTGCTCTTGAATGACCGAAATTTCGGAATCCAAATCCTTCTTCGACTCATGACTTTTCTTAATCAAATCCGTCATTTGATCAATTTTTGTCATCTCTCTTTCTAATCCTTCAAAATGACTTTTAGCCACTAACCAGTCTTTTATTTGACCAAATATTTTTTGCTGTTTTATCAATTCATTCTCAAAACCTTGGTATGCCAAATCAGCAGAAGCTTTAGCATGTTTTTGTTCCTTTAAATCTGCTTTTAACTGAATGATTGGTTTTTCCTTTTCAGAAATTTTCACATCCAAACTTTCCACTTTCCGAAACAATTTTTCTTGCTCATTTTTTTCCTTTTTAAGATCTGAAAGCTGTGATTTTATTAATAAAAATTGAGCTTCATTTTCCTTCGATTTCACACTCAAATCTGCTTCCGAATACCGCCAACTTTCACATTCTACATTCAATTCCTTTTGACTTAAAACTATATTTTCTAACGCCTTGAAATCTGCTTGAAATGGAACCGTTTTTTCATGCAAATCTAACTTTTCAAAATCTTCCACTCGTTCCAACATTTGTCGATCCAAATCAGCTAATTTCAGTTCACTTTCAAGTTTTTGTTGACTCAATCTTTCTACTCTCTCTATCCAATCCACTTTTTTCCTAAGATTTTCTCGCTCTTTTCCCTTGCTTTTTGAATCCTTTTCAATGTCTCTCAATACTAACTTTAATTCTTTAATTTCTAGGTTATTAAGCAATTGAAAGGCAGCCAATTGCCTATCTAAATCTTCTAGTTTTTGCTTTTCAATTCTAGCCTTTTTATGAGCTGCTTTTGATAATTCACCATAGATATGTGTCCCAGTAATTTGCTCTAATAACTCTCCTCTCTTCTTCGATTCTGCATTCAAGAATGCCGCAAATTCTCCTTGAGCTAACATCACCGAGCGGCAAAATTGCTCATAGTTTAACCCAGTTATCTCTGCAACTTTTTTTGGAACAGCTTTCAGCGTTGATGCAATAATTTTTCCTTCTTCTTCCCCCGGCTCTACGATGGCCAATTCCATGTTTGGAGCCTGCAAATTTCCACTGGTTTTAGCATGGGCTCGCCGCCGGGTATATCGGCTTCGGTAGGTTATTCCTTTTACCTCAAACTCAATTTCTGCGAAACAATCCGTCGTCCCATATGTCATTACCTCATCCTCTCTCCCCCTTGGGGTCTTTTTGTACAATGCCAAGGTAATAGCATCAAGCAAGGTCGTTTTTCCAGCTCCTGTATCTCCAGTAATCGCAAACAAACCTGTCATACTCAAAGGAGGGGATGCGAAATCAATCTCCGTTTGAAGTTTGAGTGAATTCAGATTTTTTATCGCTATTTTTAATATTTTCATTTTCTCCTATTTCGAACATGTTTTTTCTGTTTTTTCAAGAGAGAAATAAAATAGACACCATAAGGAACTTAGAGCATATTTTAATCTTCAGAAAGAATATCTTCCAATTTTTCAGACAGTTCTCTGTAAGTCCCTCTCAATTCATTCATCTCTTCTGGTTGTGTCCCGTTACTTGCACATTTTCTTTCAAAAACTTCAAAATGATCAACGCTCATTAAATCAATCTCTTCAATTTGTTCTTCCAAAGTCAGGTGCTTTCGTTTGACAGATATTTTCAAAAGTTCCAAATTCATTTCTGAAGTAAACTCTTGAAGGTCAGTATGTAAATTCAAAATGGGCTGTTCTGTGTGAATGACTATTTCTACCCATGGTTTCATAGTTCTTTCTTTTTGAGCAAAATTTATTAGGCTTTCTTTTACTTCCTCAATGGTTCCTTCAATAGTTTTTAATCTTCGAAAAATGGGGACTAAAACTGTATTTATTTCCTTCAGTTTTTTGCCTTCAAAATCTAAGATCAAAACGCCCTTTTCATCTTTTGTTTCCGAAAAGCTCAATGGAATTAATGAACCACAATACCGTATTTTTTCTATCCCTCCGACCTTTTGCGATCGATGTATATGACCTAAAGCGATGTAATCAAAAACGGTTGGAAATTGTTCCGCTTCAATGTTTTCAATATTTCCTATATAAATATTGTCTTGTTTACCTGAAGCTTCAGCCCCTTTCGCATAAAGGTGCCCAGTGGCGATTAATGGAATGTTTTTTCTAGCATACTTTTCAACCGCTTTTCCAACTGCTTGATAATGATCATATATGGCCTTTTTAACTTGTTCGCTTCGCTCTAAGTCAGTCTGTCCTGCCACAGATTTTCGAATATCTTCATCTCTCAAAAAGGGGATCGCAGCGACAATTCCTACCAATTCATTTTTTCCATTTTTTATTTCAATAATTTCGTCCTTCACATCTTCTTTCACACCCACTACAACTTGAATATCAAGTAATTGCAAAACCTCTCTCGAAGCCCCTAACATAGAAGGACTATCGTGATTGCCGGCCGTAATAATAATGTGTTGACAACAAGTAGCAACCATTTTTTTAAGAAATCGAAAATACTGTTCTCGGGCATAATTTGGAGGATTATAAACGTCAAAAATATCTCCCGAAATAATCAATATTTCAATAGCTTCTTTTTCAATTAAATCAATCAACCAATCGAGTGCCAATTGATGTTCTTCAAAACGATCATTGGAAAGTAATTTTTGTCCTAAATGCCAATCTGAGGTGTGTAAGATTTTCATAGTTTTACATCAAGTAGAAAAGGAAGACAAGTTAGAAAGGTTTGGGTAGCCTGCAAATTGAAGTTATCCACATGATTGGGTAGCTACACTTCAAAATCAACACCTCGTTTTACCAAATGCTCGGCTTTTTCCTTTACGAATGCTTCGTATTTTTCCTTATCAAAACTATAAATCCGAGCCGGACGATGCGAAACGCCTTGCTGCCGACCGACCTCTTTAAGAATTCCCATTTTCAAAATACGCGTTCGAAAATTTCGTTTATTCAGCTCCATTCCGAGAATTGTTTCATACAATCTTTGTAATTGAGGCAGGGTAAATTCATCCGGTAATAGTTCAAATCCAATAGGCTGATAACGAACCTTCGCACGAAGTCGATTGATCGCCGTTTCAAAAATAACCTGATGGTCAAAGGCTAACTGCGGTAGTTGGTCGATCTCAAACCACTTAACATTTCTAGCATCTGAAGCCGCTTTAACAGGGTGTTCTGTCAAGTTGATTAGGGCATAGTAGGCTACAGTAATCACCCGCCCTCGTGGATCCCGGTTAGGTGTTCCAAATGTAAATAATTGCTCAATAAAAACATTTTTCACTCCAGTCTCTTCTTCTAATTCACGCAAAGCTGCTGCTTCCAAATCTTCATCCATAACCACAAAACCACCTGGCAATGCCCAATAATCTTTATAAGGGTCGTTTGCTCGTTGAATGAGTAAAACTTTTAATTTGTTACTTGCATCCAAACCAAAAATAATACAATCAACAGTGACGGAAGGACGAGGGTATTTATAGGTATGAGACATTTTCTAATTTAATGGATTTAGAAGCTGTTAGAATTGCTTGCAAATTTAATAGGATTGTACTGATTTACAAGTAACTAAATTTAAAACCCATTTACCCTTATAAACTGACACCTAGCTAATTTAGTCCGTCTTCATTTATTCAATCTTAGCTTTTTATAACTAGACTTGAAGAATTATCCCATAAATTCTACAATATTTGCCCTGAATACTTCAAGGTTTAAAAAAATGAAATTAATTACTTCCATATTGATTATATGTTTTCTTTGTCAAAACTGGTCATATAGTCAATGTAATATTCCTGAGCCCCCTTCCTTAACCTGCTTAAATGCACCCGTTTTATGTGATTTGAATGGATATTGTTCTACCTCATTGGGAAACAATCCACAGCCTACTCCGAATGCCTTTTGTGGGGTTGTTGAAAATGCTAGTTGGTTAGCATTTGTAGCCGGTTCTGCCAATTTGAGTATTAGAATTACTCCAGACAATTGCAACAATAATGCAGGTATGCAAGGGCATATATTACAAACAGACGATTGCAATTTTTTCGTATCTGCTTCCAATTGTTTCGACCCTGCTGGAGGTGGAGCACCTGCATTCACCCTCAATTCTACCAACTTAATTATCGGTGAAAAATATTACTTGCTTTTAGATGGTAAAGGGGGCGACGTATGTGATTTCGAAATTGAAGTTTTGAGCGGGCAAACGGTTTCACCAAACTTCTTGGTAGCCGTTGACAATCCTGTTTATTTCTGTCAAGGAGAGACAGAATCTTCTATTGAAGTGGAAGATAATTTTACAGGAGGAGTCAATACGTTATACTTTTGGGTTACACAAAATGGGGATATTTTATCTACCCCTTCCGAACCAATTATTGATATTGGAGCTACCGGAGACTATACCATTTTTGCTATAGACACCATTACATTATGCAAAGATACGGTGACAATAGAAGCTCTTGATTCAGAGGAAATAATTGCAGAATTAGCTCTTCCAGAGACTATTAATTGCCTTACAAATTTTAAGGTAGTTATTAGCCCAGAGAATTATTCTTCTGGTCAAAATCTTTCGTATGAATGGAGAAATTTAAATGGCGAATTATTGGGAGTCGATATCCTCTCTTTGGAAGTCGAAGACCCTGGTGAGTATATTTTTACGGTAATTGATAATCAATCTGGATGTCAAAAAAGTGATACTGTAGAGGTTTTGATTGACATTCAAACACCAATTGCTAATGCAGGAGGAAATCAAGAGTTAAATTGCGTGTATCCAACATTAGTTTTAGATGGAGGCAATTCTTCAAAAGGGAATAATTTCACTTATAATTGGACGACTGATAATGGAAATATTCTCTCAGGAGGGAATACTTTGTTTCCAGAGATTGGTGTGGAGGGAAATTATTTCCTGTCTATTCTAAATGAAGAAAATGGTTGTGTTTCAAAAGATACGGTGACAGTTGAGCTGAATGAAAAAGTACCAGAAAGTGTCCAATTTTCGATCAATCAACCATGCTTTGGAGAATCTTCTGGATCTTTTTCAATTGAATCTATTGAAGGTGGTAACCCACCCTATCGCTTCTCTTTGGATGATTCGACCTTTACTGCTTTATTGAATTTCCCATTGCTCCCCATTGATAATTATCATTTAATAATTAAAGACGAAATTGGTTGTGAATATGATACCACTTTCCAAATTATGGAATTAGAAGAACTTATATTAGACATAGAACCCGCTTTGGAAATTAAATTAGGCGAGTCCCTAATTTTGCCTGCCTTAACCAATCGAGACGAAAATGAATTATCCTTCATTCAATGGGTTCCTGGTCAAGGATTAAGCTGTGACTCTTGTTTAAACCCAATCGCAAACCCTTTATTATCAACAGCATATGAATTAAGTATTGCAGATGAGAATAATTGCACCGCCTCAGTAAAAACGGTATTAACGATTAATCGTCAATCTTGTGTTTATATTCCCAATATATTCTCTCCAAACGGTGATGGTTCGAATGATGTATTTTTTGTCAATGGAATACAAAACATTGAATCGATCAATCACTTTCAAGTTTTCCATCGTTGGGGAGGGATGATATTTGAAAAGAAAGATATCCAAGCCAATGATCCAACAGTAGGATGGGATGGGCTTTTGAATGGTCAACCAGTTAACTCTGGCGTTTATCCCTACTTTATAGAAGTTGAATTCATTGATGGTAGACAAGAAGTTTATTTTGGTACCATTACCCTAGTTAGATGATGGAATTCCAAATCATCCGCTTGCAGTTCATTCACTTGAATGTTTCCCTATCATTCAAAAAACCGTCGTCTATAGCGACAGGAAAATCAAATAGGCGAATAAGATTTTTTTCTGGTGAGAGCAGCAATCTGCAAAGAAAGAATTACAGACATCTTATTGGTTTTGAATTTTGCCTACGAGCCTAAAAGGTAATTGATATCCATTATTTATTTTGTTAACGGACATCTTTTCAAGATTCATCGAAAAACCTCAAAATATGCCCCCTGAACTTTGAACCTAGCATCTCCGTTTCCTACCTTTGTCACTGGTCATGCGACTCAATACTTCATATAAACAAATACTAGCCATTTCTACCCCAATCATGTTGGGGTCTGCTGTCCAAAATCTTATTGCCCTGACAGACAGCATCTTCCTATTTCATAAAAGTGAAGCTGACTTTGCCACTATCGGATTTGTTAGCGTTTTTTATTTGGTGGTTGCTGCCATCGGATATGGATTTTCAAAAGGAGGTCAAATAATGATTGCCCGGAGAATGGGTGAAAAGAATGAGCATCAAATCGGACGAACCTTTTATGCCATGCTTTATTTTGAATTAGGACTAGCATTGGTCATGTTTCTTTTTATGCAATATGGTTGCGGATGGTTTTTTAAGCTGTTTCTCAATACAGAAATTGTCTATCTAAAAAGTCTGGAATACCTAGAATATCGCTCTTGGGGTGTATTTTTTAGTTACATAGGTGTAGCGATTATTGCCCTTTATACGGGCATCGCCAAAACCGCTTTTATAATGGTAGATGTGTTGATTTTGGCTATTGTAAATGGGGTGCTCAATTATGCACTGATATTCGGTCATTGGGGGTTACCAGAAATGGGCATTGCTGGAGCAGGTTTGGCAAGTACAATTGCTGAGATAGTCGCTTTTGCTGTCTTTTTAGTCTACATTCTATTTGATAAAAAAGTAAAAGCATTTCAGCTTTTTACTATGCCTGATATAGATGTACCCCTGATTAAACAACAGTATAAACTTGGAACGCCCGTGGTCGCTCAAGCGATTGTTGGGTTAGGAAGTTGGTTTTTATTCTTCGGAATTGTGGAAAATATGGGTGAGCGAGAACTGGCAATCTCCAATCTTGCCAGAATGATTTATTTAGTTCTCTCCATCCCAACTTGGGGTTATGCAAGTGGCGTAAATACACTTGTAAGTGGTTTTATTGGTTCAAATAGAAGAGAAGCGGTTATTCCAATGATTTGGAAAACGGCAGTACTTTGCTTTTGGACTACCATGGCATTGGCACTTCCTATTGTCTTTTTTCCAGAGACGATATTGTATCCTCTATTAGGATCTGAAGACATGTCTTTGATCAAAGAGACCCAACCTATTTTTTACATTTTATTGGGTATTTTAACTGTGTTTTCTATCGGAGGTGTATTTTTTAATGGATTAACGGGTACTGGGGCGACTTGGTTTGGGTTAAAAATGCAAACAGTCTGTGCCATAGGTTACTTAGGCTTCATTTATGTGGTCGTAGAATATACGACTGGAGGGCTTCCCTGGGCTTGGGCTTCCGAAATCTTTTATTGGACGTTAATGCTGGTAATTACAGGTTGGTATCTGAAAGGAAAAGAATGGTATAAATTAGAAGTATAAAGATTGATTTAGAGTATGTCTAAAAATTTTACAAATTGAGAATCAATGATTTATGGTTCTGGCGATAAATTATTAAGGGAGTTTGCCTCGGCAAACTCCCTTAATAATTTGAAAGGCAGGTTCATAAAGCGTTGATTTTTAGGAAGTAAAAATTTAGACATACTCTTATCCGGATAATCTAAAACTAATACTTAGGGCAACTTACTTTTTCTTTTCGCGAACCAGGGTGCACATAAATCACACTTAATTCGACACCACCTCTGCCATTGGTAGGATCCGAAAGTTTGTTAGCATTAACATCATAGCTAATCCCAACCTGTACCCTCTCCATTTCTAAAGTAGTTGATACCGTATAATTTGGAATGCTGAAATTATCGATTTCATCTTTGACCAAATTTGGCCAAACACCTGCTCTTATTGCTACTTCTCGCCAATCTCTATTCGTAAACCTCAAGTTAAACCCAAAAATAGCTAGCATAGAAGGACCTTGCCCTGTAACCATCACAGCGGGTAAAATACTCAATTGGTCATTAAAAGGGACTTCTCCTCCGACTTGTCCAACCCATCGAGTCGGAATTACTTCGTCGCCATCATTTCCGATAAAAGATACTTTAGGTCCGTTAATGTGATGAAGAGCACCACCCACATAAACACTTGCATTGTGATCAAATACCGCATACCACATAATACCTGCATTCATATTCAAATACATATCTGTAGCATCCGAAAACCCTGGTTCACCAGTTGGCGCACCAAAATCGATCTGCTCGTTGGTGGTGTTAAATTGATTGCTAAACCATAAGCCATTTACATCAATTGAATTTTGTCCAACACCAACTTGGGCACCGCCAACCAAAAACTGATCCGCAGAACGATAACCTCCACCCAAAGCTTTGAGATATGAAACACTCAAATCACCTTTGACTTGCTTGAAATTTGATTCACCTGCCCAATCTTGCAAAGCAGATGCCCCAAATGCGAAAAAATCATCTCTTCCAACACCAAACTTCATATCATAACTAGCCGCCACTGTTTTAAATGGATTATCTCCTAAAACACTATTCCATTGTTGGCGGTAGTTGGCGCCAACTCGAAATTTTCCGGAATGAACTCCAGTCATGGCAGGATTTACATGCATCGGTGCAGCATAAAATTGCCTAAACTGTGGATCTTGAGCCTCCGCATTCTCAGTAGAAAAAACAATAAAAGTGAGGGTTAAAAAAGTAATAAAAAGAGTAAAATTTATTTTCATAATGCTATGGTTCAGGATTCTAAATAAGCGAGCAATATTAAGTTTAGTAACGCCTAAAAAATAACTCCGACATTTGCCGATGTATCTTTTGAACTTTTACGGCGTTAAAAATACTCGCCGATGCCCTGCATCCTGCGCTGGCTTGTGCAAGAAGGTACAAAGGCGAACGCAAAAAATATTTTTGCCTTGCAAAAATCCAAAATCTACTATTTC
>JANSWP010000131.1 GCA_024743405.1 Bacteroidota bacterium | reverse complement strand
ACTTAAGAGAGCAATATTAAGTTTAG
The DNA here is from genome assembly GCA_024743405.1 of Bacteroidota bacterium. Lineage (GTDB taxonomy): Bacteria > Bacteroidota > Bacteroidia > Chitinophagales > Saprospiraceae > JANSWP01. The sequence continues at coordinate 13,662 of JANSWP010000131.1, read as the reverse complement.
AATAAATTTTTGAATTATTTTTTTCTCTCACAAGGCAAAAAACGCAGTCATAGCCCTTAGCTCTCTGGGCTGGCTTGTGCCAGTGGCACAAAGGCATAGCCAAAAGGGTTTTTAACGCCGTGAGTGGAAAAAAGAAACTAAAATTTGCTACAGATAATATTGCTCTCTTACTTAAAGACAATAATTACTGTACGTTACGTGCCAACGGAATGGGAGACATTGAAATCATACCATTATTATAAATGCTCATTCTATTTTTATCACTTTTATTGAATGTTTTTCAATGTTCAAAAAATAAGTATTTGGAGGTAAAGAAGATAAATCGATTGTATTAATCTCAGCATCTAATCTTCCCGTTAACACCAATTCACCAAGAATAGAATATATTTTAAATTCTTGGATATCTGAAAAGTCTCTTTCAATAGCCAGTTGCCCATACAAAGGATTTGGATATACGCTAAAATTCATTTGTGAACTATTAATTTCATTTGTGGGGGTAGTTGTGCATTCCATCAAACCTTCGAGGTCGTATTGAGAAACAAATTGCCAAATTTCCTCAGTAGCATTTATATCCATATTCCCAAAGCTACCCGGCCAATCGTGCCCGCCACCAATTACTTTTAGATGCTCAACGTAAACACAATTACTCGCATTTGACCAGGAATATCGTTCCACAGTGCTGCCATCTGAAGTATTGACATTTGGTATTGGTGACACAATAGGAGTAGTTTCACAGTTATTGTAGGAAACCCAATAATTGTGAACTTCATCTGCTGATAGGTAATATTGGACTCCTGCCCACCAAACTCCATTATAATCAGAAATTGGATCTTCTGTACCAAGAATTGTGAGAATGCCCGTTGGGTGCATTGGAGAACAGTCGTCGAGCGTCCATGTCTGCATTGTTCTGGCTACCACACCAATTGCAGCAATCTTGAAATTTAACCTACAACTAAGTTCATAAGTAAATTCTCCCCCCAAAGAATAACCACAAGCATAAATTCTACTTGCGTCAATTTGGTAATCAACTGAAAGCAAATCTATCAAAGCATCAATAAAAAACACATCATCAACGGTGGTAGGGTCTTTATGTATCCAGTTAGTTGATCCGCCATCATTAGGGTCTGGAAGCGCTTGCGGATAGACGACAATGAAATTTGCCGTGTCAGCTATTGGGCTCATGTCTGCAATTCCAATTTGAGAGGCAATATCTCCGCCACCACCATGAAAATTAAAGATTAAAGGAACCTGTGAAACTCCATCATAAATAGCAGGAACATACATATCAAAATGTCTAGTTTCGCCATCATACTGAACAGTTTTGCTAATGTACGACTGAGCATAACTCGCACTTAGACATGCGATGAAAATTATAAATGAAATAAGTCTTTTTGTTACCATGGTACTATTTTTTTTGTATTTTAATCAACTTACTAGCGTAGGAACTTCCATCTTCCAATTGAATAACTAAAAAATAGAACCCAACTGGAAAATGATCCAAAGATATTTGTTCTTGAATCTTTAACGTATTTTCTAAAAAATCTGATTCAATTAATTTGCCATTAGCATTGAATACTTTTAATCGAATATCCTGTGCTTGATTTATGTTTGCTTGAATATTGAATAGATTCTCACTCGGGTTTGGAAATACTTTAACCCCATAAATTGAATTATCATCTGATTCGATGGTAGATGTCACAATTGAAAATTCCAACCAATTCATATTGAAAGGAGATTGCGTAATCAACAAACGCATGGTATATCGACCGACTGGCAATTGAACCGATTGACTTGTGGTCGCCCATGTTTGCCAACCACCTGTGGAAGCGAAAGTTTGATTTGTACTAAAATTAATATTTCCATTCTTATCAATTAATAATAATTGTATTCCTCCTGTTCCGAATTGTGCTGCGGTTCTGTAATCAATTTGATAAACGTCTGTTGCGGTTACATTCACTTCATAGTCTAAATAATCGCCTACATCCAAAAAACCAATATTCTCCCCTCCACCGACATCTGTTGTCGGCTCTAACTCTACACCTGATTGGAAAACAAAATCTTCCGCTTGAATTCTACTTGGAATTTGATGGACAAACTTCAAAGTGTTTTTGACATTTTCAAAAGTAAACTTCTCTAAAGCAGTACCATCCGTTGCCAAAATATCCGTTCCTGAATAAGTGATTTTTATCGTTTCTGTGGACTTTAAAATATAGTCCACTTCAAAATTGAATATTCTTGGATTATTCGCATCCACTTCAACCGACAAAATTGGAATCGTACCTCCATTGACATAAATCTTAAAATCATCAACTAAAGGCAGTGTCGAATTATCAATGAATTTATTTGCATTCATTTGAATATTGTACTCATCAACCGTTATTGCCGCAACAAACTCCGTAGTCAGTGAGGTGATGTCAACACCTGTTTCAATAAATTCAAAACTACTCACATTGAACCCCGCTTCGTCAGCATAGAATTTTAATTTCGTATCATTATCATCAATAATTACATTTGGAATAATGGTGGTTTGCCAATTTTGCCATCCACCCGTTGGAGGCGTAAATGTTGTAGGAGTAATATCAGCGTCACCCATAGCAAAATGCATCCGCCCACCAGAACCTCCCGAAGCGGCTCTAACATGAATATCATAAACCCCACTTGACGCAATTTCGACCTCATATTGCATCCATTCATCTGTGTCTAAAAATCCAACATTATGACCATTCGTATTGCTATTATCTTGACATGGTTCAATATCAACGCCGTCATTTCGATAAGTCCACCCATTATTCCACGGGGTGAATTCACCTGTTGATACATTATAATTAGCTGATTCATTATCAAAGTAGGCTTCACCAATTACGCCCATGTCATAATCCGTTGCATAAACTACCCCCGGAATAGTTTGCGTGCTAAAAGGAATAGTTTCATTAGAATAGACTTGCCGAAACATCGCATCAATGACATCTTTTTGAAAAACACAATTTTCGGTTTTCAGGTCTTCTGTCAATTGCATTAAAGTTGTTTTGGCAAATGCGGCAGTTGGCGTTGTTCCGTTTCCATTCCAATAATCTAATAAAGATTGATATTCTGAAGATTTTACGACTGACAAAAGACCTGAAATGGATTCCACTTTTTTCATTGGCCACCATGACCAACCAATTTGTAAATCTTCTAATAACCGAATGGCATCTCGAAACCAAACATTTGAATTCTCCCCGCTTTCCCCTAAGTAAAGTGGAACATTATAATTATTACGAATATCAATAACCCATTGCATAGTCCCTTCATCATTCGTTGACCAATATTTATGTGGGGAGTAAACTAGGTTATCATCCCATGGCGGAGTCAATCCTGTAAAGTCATTCGCGAACCAATTGCCTTCAATAAATAAAATATGATTCGTATCAACAGTCCGAATGCTATCTGTTATCTCACGATATAGGTTTTTCAACGCAATCCCTCCCGGTAAATCCCAGTTAACTTCATTCAATAAATCATAACCGGCAACCCATTGCTCATCGGCATATCGCTCCGCTAACCTTTTCCATAATGCCACCGTTTTATCTCTATTCTCTTTACTTTCCCAAAGGGAAGGTTTCGTTGGGTCATAATCAGAAATTCCTTCATCATATCCTTGTCCTCCTGGTGCGGCATGTAAATCTAGAATGACATACATTTCATTTTGTTTACACCAAGAAATCAAACTATCTGTCAATTCAGATCCTTTTGTCAACCAAGTATTTTGTCCTGCAATAGGCTCATCTTCAATAGGTAAGGTAAAAAGATTGTAATGCATTGGTAATCGGACAGAATTAAATCCCCAAGCCTTTAAGGAATCAATATCAGATTTTCTAACATGATTGTCTAACCATGATTCATAGAATAAATCAGTATCGGCTTCACCAATTAATGCTTCAATGGTTGCTCTAATTTTATGTTGTGAGTTTGCAAAACTAGCTGTCTGCAACATATAGCCTTCTTGTACCATCCAACCTCCTAATCCCATTCCTCTTAGTAGAATGGTATCTTGGTTTTCATTAACTATTGCTTTTCCATTGGTCCTTAAAAAATGCTGCGCTTGCATTTGAAAGGATAACAAAAACAGAAAATTCAGAACGATTAGAATACATTTATTCCTTCTCATAAAATTGTTGGATGTGTATTTCAGCATTATGAATCAGGCACCCCATCCATAACATTGAATAGCAAAAAATATAGTGGGGAAAATAAAATGGTTTGGAATATTGGAGCTAAGAGATGTCTACCAAATCATGGCTTTAAGGGCACAATCGAAGTAAAATCAGGGGCAAAATATCTCTTTTCAATTGCCCTTGATTTCAACCTGTTATTTTTGTACCACGAATTTCCTTGTCAACATCGTTTCCTTGGTATTAGTGTCTAATTTTTCAACTTTTGCTCAAAACTGGCAAGAGTTTAAAACTTAGATGCTAAATGATTATAATGCTCGAATAGATATATTATCAACAGTTACGCCTTCCGCACCTAAATCAGCACCTCCACTTCGAATCACTAAATAAACTGATTCCGGGTTTGGAAATTCGAAAGTCCCGTCACCTCCACCATTACTACAGGAAAGAGCTATTAATGGCCCTTCAAAAGGGTCGCTCCCACAACCATCCCATGTATTCAATCCCAATCGGATACCTCCATCCGTATAATCCACCCCATCCATTGGCATTACTTTTCCGACATACACCTCAAACCAACAATCCGACATTCCACTTCCAGCTACGTCCATTTGAATTTGGTAAGTCGTATTAGCTTCCACCTCTATCAATTGATAAATACCAACATGTCCCCAGCCTCCACCTGTCCAGATAGCAGTACCATTTTGAAAGGTTACTTCTGCACCTCCTGAGATAGGTAAAATAGTCCATTCAGAATCATTATCTAGTTCGCCATTTTCTATCAAATTAGGTCCAATTATATCTTCGGCAATGGATATTATTTGGGTAGTTTCTGCTGTTCCACCTTCAGTGAATATTTTAAATCTTACTTCGTACGCTCCTTTTAAGAAGAATATTTTTTCAGCTTGTAAGCCTTCAGCAGAGGTATTATCTCCAAAACTCCAATGTGTATACCAAGTTTCTACATTTGGCTGTGCCGAAAAGATTATTTTATTCGGATTATCTGGGTCAATTGAATAACTGAAATTGGCATTGTCGCTTGTTGGAAGGAGCGGTATTTCTTCTTGGTTACCATTACAGGCAACTAATGTCAATAGAAAGAAAGAAATCAAAAATTGAAATGGAAGTTTTATGTTATTCATGATATTTTTCATTTTAAATTAATACCCTGGATTTTCGATTAATTTAGGATTATTATTTACTCTATCTTGCCCAATAGGTAAGTAATAATGACGTGAATAAAAATTCATTTTTTGCGACTCTGCTTGAATGACTTCATAAGAAAAAGTTTCATTTCCGGTATTATCAATATGCCTTAGAGATCTGATACCCTCAATTCTTACACTCAATGCTTCTGCTGCAATTCTCCATCTTCTGACATCCCAATATCTTTGGTCTTCAAATGCCATTTCAATTTTTCTTTCATTTCTGATTCTATCTCTTAATTGTGTTCCAGAGTAAGATTCTAAACGAAGATTTTGAGTCAATCCTGCTCTTGTTCGAACAGGCTCAATGTAGTCTTTAGCACGTTCCTCCATACCCAATTCATAAGCTGCTTCCGCTGCATTCAGATAAACCTCTCCTAACCGAAAAAGGATGCAATCTTGACCTGAATAATATTGTTGAATTAAAAGGGGCGTTGGAGCATCTGCCAAATATTTTCTGACATAAGCCCCTGTTTTCGTTGCATCAGGATGAATGCCCATTCCATCTTTACCAATACCAGTTCCAGTATTCGTATCAATTTGTCCATTTCTCTCGGTAGCATACCAAGTCTCAATTCCAGAACCTTGAAATAAATCATTATTAGTTAGCAATGTTCCTTTAAATCTTGGGTCTCGATTCTCAAAAGGATTATTTGGGTCATACCCCGAACCATTTTCAGCCGGCAGCAAACCGGTATTCAACATTTCATAACTATCCATCAATTGCTTCGAAGGGGACATACTGGAACCCCAATCTACTCGATAACTATACGGTGTATTTCTCAAATCATAGGAATGTCCTTTTTCAAAGGGAAGCCAAATTTTCATAAAAATAGTTTCGTCTTCTGTTTCATCAACAAACAAGCGATAGTAATTTTCAGAAGGGTCAGGATATTTATTGAATAGGGTATGACCACTCTTATCAATTAATTCTTCAGATGCTTCCAATGATATTTGGAAATAATCATTTGCTGTCGAAGAAGGTATTCCAACTAATCCATCCAAGTCAACCGTTCCATATTTTGCGATACTTCCGGCGTACAGAGCAGCCCTTGATTCCAACGCTTTTGCAGCCCATTTTCCTGCTCTCCCTTTTTGTGCCGTCCATCTGTCAGGCAATAAATCGAATGCTTTTTGAACATCAGCTAATACTTGGTCGTAAACTTCTTGCTCGGTATTTCTTGAAGGAAAATATTCATCTTCAGGCGTGGTATTTGGATCTTGAGCTTCCAGAATAATCGGTACACCGCCATATCTTTTTGCCATTGCGAAATAGCTGAATGCTCTCATAAAATAAAGTTCGCCTAATCGACTATCGCGCTCTGTTGAGGAGAGTATATCTTCACCGAGCTTATCAATATTTTCGAGTGCATAATTGATTTTCCAAAGATTAAAATACCCCCACCAGTCCAATGGCCAGTAATTTGTGGAAGTTCCCCAGTTGCCAGGTCTGATGCTATTATTTGCGGGCGTCCAAGAATAAGTACTCATCGCCAAGTCCGTCAAAGCATCTCTATGCGCTCCCCATCCAGCTCCTCCACCAAAATCTTGGAGATAGTCCCAAGGCATATTGTCATATATTTTGAAGATATAAGTGTCCATCAAATCTCGGTCACTCCATACATCACTCTCTGTAATTCTATCTAAAGGCGGTTGATTCAAAAAATCATCTTGGCAAGAAGTTGATACCAAAATAAGTAAGGTTAGAAGTAGTATATTTTGTTTCATGTTTTATTAGCTTTAAAGTGTTAGGTTAATGCCAAATGTGAAAGACTTATTTTGCGGATAATACCATCCGGTTGAGGATTGCATTTGTGGGTCAAATTCTTCCTCGTAGGTTTTCAAGACAAACAAATTATAACCTGTTGCAAATACTCGAATTTCTTTAAATGCTTTTCCTTCTTTACCAAATTTGGGCAATGTGTAACTCAGGTTAATATTTCTAAATCGGAGGTGATTACCGTTTCTTTTCCAAAAATCAGAATAGCGATAGTTGTTGTCATTGAATCCGCCATCCGTAATTCTTGGAAACCTTGCGCCTGTATTCTCAGGAGTCCAATAATCTAACTGATAAGTATAACCGTTAAAACCATTTCTGAGCGGGCTTTGGGCTTCTCCATCCAGATAAATATCATAACCCAGTGCGCCAGTCAATAAGACAGACAAGCTAAAGTTTTTAAAACTTGTTGAGATGTTTAAAGAGAAATTGTAAGCTGGTTTATCTCCATTTCCAAAAACTTTTTGGTCTCGAACATCAATAATATTGTCCCCATTCAAATCGACATATCTTACATCACCTGGTTGAAGGCTGGCATTTTCATTACCATCCTGTATTGGACTTTGCTCAATTTCTTCGACCGTTTGAAAAAGTCCATCTGAAATATAGCCTCTCCTTAAACCCGTGAAACCTCCCGTAATTGTTAAATTTTGTCTCATGAATTCATCCATGATTTCCGCTTCGTCAATAAATTCTGCGGTTTCTCTTGAATAGGAGAAATTGGAGACAGCTCCAATCTTCCAATTTTCATTGAGCGCTTTATTATAGTTTGCTGAAATTTCAAATCCTTCATTCGAGTATTCATGAAAATTTTGCGCCGCTAAACCAACGCCCAAGGTACTCGGCACACTCCCCGAGGCAAATGCCAAAACTCCTTCTTTATTTCGTTTAAAATAATCGAATGATATAGCTAAATCACGGTTTAACAATTCAAAATCAACTCCGACATCGTAAGTAGTAATCGTTTCCCAAGTCAAATCTTTATTTGCCAAAGAGGTATTGTCAATGGTCGGAATAGCCGTTTCATTGATGGCAAAAAAGTGATTGTAGGTAAATCCAGATAACCATTGATAAGCGGCAGTACCGTCATTTCCGGCAGTACCAACGGATCCTCTAAGTTTAAAATTTGGGATCACCTCTCTTAACCCATCAAAAAAGGATTCTTCAGAAATTCTCCAACCGGCAGAAATAGACGGGAAAAATCCCCACTCATTGCCCGGTGAAAATCTTGAGGATCCATCGTATCTAAATGAACCTTCTAGGAAGTACTTAGCTTTGAAATCGTAGCTTAATCGACCCACTAAACCTAGACGGTTTTCTCTAAATTCTCCTCCGTTGGCATCTTTATTTTCATTAGAACCCGCAAAAAGTTGGTCAATTAAATCGGACTGAAAATCTTGTCTTCTACCCAAGAAATTTTCCCCCTGGACTTTTTGAAGTTCTCCAAGCAACAACCCTGAAATACTGTGGTTATTGAATATTCGCTCATAATTTAGAGATTGCTGCAAAACATAATGATTGCTGTAATTGGTAGATTGAGTCAGCACCGTTTCACTAAAAGAGCCTTCAGGACTAGCAATAAATTCGTCATATTCGCCAGTTAAACGATTGAGTGTATAGAGTTCGTAACTCTTTCCCCATGTTTTATTGTAAAAAACATTATTCACTAAGGAGGCATAGGATTTTATCTTCAACCCTCTTACTCCCACTTGCTCCGCATCCCACTCTAAAGAAATTTTAGCATCCACATTATTATTCCGAGCACGGTAATAACCGGCATTAAAATCTTTAATTCCTTCGATAATATGATTGGGACTAAAACTTGGACGAGCAGGCGTTCCGTCAGGATAGTATGCCAAATTGGTTGGCAATGCACGACTCAACTCTCTAAAAATATCATATGCAGAATAGCCCGGTGCCTCATTGATTCTTCTCCGACCTGCTAAGTTGACTTGTAGGTTCAAAAAATCCGAAACATCCGCATTGATGTTTGTTCGCAAATTATATTGCTGATAACTCAACACATCCTCAGTATAGTTTGAACCTTGATCTAAATATCCGGCAGAAAGGAAATATTTCATTTTTTCATTTCCACCTGTCAGGTTCAAATTATGTCTCTGTTGAAACCCCTTATCTCTAAAAATCAATTTTTTCCAATCTTCATTTGGATAATTTATTAAATCCGTTCCGTTGCGAAACAACTCTATTTGTTCCTCGGTATAAAATGGATTTTGTCCATCATTTATCAACCCTTCATTTAATACTGTTGCATAGTCAATTGAATTCAAAAAATCAGGATATTGAGTAAAGGCGGTATTTGTAAATTGGTTGCTGTAATTCAATTCGGGTTTCCCGATCTTCCCTTTTCTAGTTGTCACCAAAACAACCCCATTACCACCTTGAACCCCATAAACAGAAGCCGCAGCCGCATCTTTTAAAACAGAAATATTTTCAATTTCATTAGGGTCTAAATCATCTAAATTTCCCGGAGAACCATCGACAATTACCAATGCGTTTCCAAAATTTCGAACTTCGAAGGAAGATCCGCTAAATCCAGGTTCCCCACTCCCTTGCCGAACAAATAGTCCAGAAGCTAAACCTTCCAACCCATTACTTACATTTGGAACAGGCAGCTTTTTCAGTGTTTCCTTATCAACTGTCGAGACAGAAGAGGTTAACTTTACTTTTGATTGTTTACCATACCCAACTATTACTACTTCATCCAACAATTTTCCTGAGGACAAAGCAACATCAATTACTTTTTCATCTCCAATTTCAATGGTTTGTGAAGTATAACCTGTATAAGAAAATTGAAGTGATGTGCTCTCCTCGTCTGCTATGATTGAGTATTTCCCATCTAAATCTGTGATCGTTCCAATAGTACTGCCTACGATAAGAATATTGACCCCAATTAGTTTTTCTCCTGTATCAACATCTGTTACCGTACCATTTATTTCAATCTGTGCATTGAGTCCTAAAGCAGTCAGAAAGAAAAAAAGAAGAAGAAAAAAAATTTGTCTAAGCATAATCATTGATTTTTCATTTCGATGTCAACTCATTTTTTTAATAATCGCGAAAGTGTGATTATTTTTTCTTAAACAAAGATAGGATTGAAAGAACCATAATAACAGATTTGACTGCACGACAATACTACGACAGACCTCCAAAACACTTTTAATTACTGACTTTTAGGCGAAAAACGACATCTGAAAAATATTAAGTCAGGAGCTAATTTTCATTTCGAAGAGAGGAAATATATTCAGATAGGTCTTCATTTTTGTCCAATTCCAATCGTTTTTTGAGCCGATAACGACTTTGTTCGACTGCTCTGATGGATATATTTAAAAGGTAGGCAATTTCTTTATTATTCAAATTCATTCGAATGAGAGAACACATCCGCAAATCATTTTTAGTCAATCTAGGATGCTTTTTAACAATCCTATCTATGAATTTTTGATCAACCTCATTAAGGTATAAATTGAATTCTTTCCAATAATCTTCATTTTTTAATTCATTATCCAGCTTACGAACTAATGAGCGAAAATTTCTTACTGGATGCTTTTCGATTTCAATCAAGTTGTTTTTTAGTTCCGTCAATATTTCATTTTTGTGTGCCATTTGGACGGACGAAAACATCAATTTTGAATTTTTCGCTTCTACTTCAGTGGCTAATTTTTCGTTTTTGAGTTGTAAAATTTTTCTATTGGCAGCAGCTTCTCTTCTTTTTATCCAAAAATATAATCCTAAAATAATCACTCCCAAAGAAAATAGAATAGCCAAAAACCGAAACCATCCTGTTTCCCAAATAGGCGGCTCAATATGAATATTGATGGACGCTACTTTTTCTTTATGCTTCACTTTAAAAAGATAATTGCCTGCATCTAGATTTGTATAGGTCGCGCTGCGCTGTCCAACTGAAGTATATTCCCAATGCTCATTAAAACCTTCCATTTGAAAAGCAAATTCATTAGCAAGCGGATTTGTATAATCAATGGCATTAAAATATATGGTGAAAGATTGGTCTAAATAACTTAACCAAATGTCGCTACTACTTTCAATGGGTTCTTTTAAAATGGTTCTTCCTGATTGAAGGTTTCCGACTGAAATACTTTCATTGTTAATTGTCAAATCAGTAAAAATCACCCCAGGTTGCAGATGATTTTCTGTCATTGCTTCCGGTTGAATGGCATGCAAACCATTAATTCCTCCAAAGTAAAGTTTTCCGGTCGAATCGGTTAAAATAGCATTTTGGTTAAATTGATTGGCGTTTTGAATCGTTCGAAAATTGAAATTTTTTATTTCGTTGGTCTCTTTATTCAATCGGCTAATTCCTTTAAAAGTAGTCATCCAAAGCAGCTCAGTTTTATCCTCCGTTATTCCCACTACACTATTGGCAATCAATCCATCTTTTTCACCAATTCGTTCAAATCGGCCTTCCCCCAACCACCGGTTGACTCCTCCTCCTTCAGTTCCTATCCAAATCTCTCCTTCACTATCTTGAAAAATAACTCTTATTTCATCATCACTTATTGAAAAGGAGTCAAGCGGATTATGTCTGAAAGATTGAAAAGTATGGTTAAATTCATCCAGCATATTCAATCCCTTGTCTAATGAACCAATCCAAAGTCTATCCAGTTTATCCACAAAAACAGTCATAATATTGGGATCAATCGAACCATTTAAATTTATTGACTTAGAATGAAATCGACTAATTTCTTTTGTTTCGGCATCAAGTTCATGCAACCCATCTCCTAATGTGGCAACCAATAATTTACCATTTTTTCTTTCCGCTATTGACCAAACATTTGGACGCCACCACATAAAATGCTTAAATGAATTTGTGGTGGGATTATATAAATCCAAACCTCCGGCGAATAGTCCAATCCATATTTGCCCCTGACTATCTTCAAATAGAGTTTTCACTACATTGCCACTAATTGAATGAGGATTTTGGGGGTCATGGACAAAAGAGGATGCTTCAAAATTATCATGATCTTTATTCAGCCAAGTGAGACCTCCTCCATCTGTTCCGACAAAAATATTTCCATTTTGAATTTGTAAGATGGAAAGAATTGATTGATAGGATAATTCATTTCTAATAGATGAGTTTGGCGTATAAAAATCAAACCATGTTTTATTGGGTTTGTGTAGGTTTATCCCACCATTATAGGTGCCAATCCAAATGTTTCCGGTTCTATCACCAAACAAACAACGTAAAGCATTACTGTTAAGCGTTCCCTGTTTGCTTCCTTGGTAATCATAAGACGACATTTCCCTAGTAATCGTATTATATACATTCAATCCATTTCCATCTGTTGCAATAAAAAGCCGACCGTCTTCGGTTTTAAATAAACCCATCACAGCGTTAGAACTGATAAATCGTTCCTCATTGCCTTTTTTAAAATGAATATAACTTTTATCCTTGAGGTTCATTTGATAAAGACCGGTGCCCTGAGTGCCAATCCAAAGATATTCATCGTCCAAAAGCAATTTTTTTCGATAACCACTCATATTTGGGTTGTTAGGCAGCATCTTATGGCTAAGTGCGAATTGATTTTCATTTAACAAATAATTCAATCCGCCGCCTGCTGCTGCAACCCAAATAGTACCAAATTTATCTTCTACCAAATCAAAAGTCACATTGCCAGAAAGGCTGCTATTTTCTTTATTAAAAATTTGAGAAGTATTGGTTTTTGGATGGTATTTTAAAACACCTGCGCCTATTGTAGTAATCCAAATATTATCAGCTTTGTCCTCAAAAAAGGAAGAAATTTCAAATCCCCTAATCGAAACAAAGGCAGAATCGGATTGAAGATTCACAAATCGGTCATCAGATTTTGCTTTAAAATTGATTCCCTTTTTTTTCGTTCCTACCCATAGATTGCCCGCTTTGTCTTCAAATAATGCCGAAATATATTTTCCTTCAAAACCTTTTTGAGCATTTCCTTTTTCACTGGATTGAATCAATTCGAAAGAATACCCATCATACTTATTCAAACCATTTTGAGTGCCAATCCAGATATACCCATAGTGGTCTTGAAGAATGGAAAAGACTGTATTATGTGAGAGTCCATCATTTATGGTTAGTCGGTCAAAATATAATCCACCTGGAGATGATTGTCCAAAACAAACTTGGGTAAAAAAAATAAGAATCAACAAAAATATTTTGTGAAACACGTTGGCTATTTTTTTGGTTGATGTCATTGAAAAGTGAATGATTCCTTAGTAACGCTGAAAGAATAAGTTTCACTTAAATACTGCAACATCGCGCCAAAGGCCCCCGTTGCAGTAGAGGAGGCTTGGAGGGGATTTCAATTTAAAAAGCTGACTTTCAGCTTTTTAAATTGAAATCCCCTCCAAAACCACCATTTACTGGAGCGAGCCGCTCTGCGGCAATGCTCCAATAATCTATAACTTGATTTTGTCCAAGTAAGTGCTTGGACAGAAATAGGTTCCATATTTGACGAAAACTATTTTTTTGCCAGACGAGGCAAAAAGCACAGGCATATCCATAGATATGGCGAGTATT
>JANSWP010000066.1 GCA_024743405.1 Bacteroidota bacterium | reverse complement strand
GAGGAGGAAAAATATAACCTACCCATTTTACTTGTTAATTTTCCTTTATGCATCGTTAAAAATACTCACCATACCTATGGGTATGTCTGTGTTTTTTTTACCTCGTCTAAAGAAAAATTAACTCCCTAAAATTTGGGTAGCTTATTTATTTCCTCCACCCTTACGCTCAAATTAATATCCGCATTCCTTACTAAAAATGCTTCTCCATTAATACTTTAAATTCTTTGATACGTCTAATCTCTTCAAACATAGGCTCTGACAAAATGGGTTCTTTAATGGGGTAAAACCGATCTAATGCCCATTCTAAATGCTGTAAGGCTAATACAGTATCCTCTTGCTTTGCAGCCAAAAGTGCCATTCCATAATAGCCATAATAGCCTTGATTATTGGTAATCCAGTTACAGGATTCAAACTGTTTCTTTGCTTCTTCCAACCGATTTTCAGCAATTAAAAAGGTACCGTATCGGTAGAGTGCCTCTTCCTTGAAATAATTATCGCCGGGGTAATCCGCTCCTTTTTTGAAAAAATCTTCAGCAACCTGCATATTGCCAGCTTGATAGGCCAGTTCTCCCTTCAAAGCATAGGCTAAAATGAAAGCATTCACATAGAGCGAATCATTGCTAAGTGCTTGATCCAATAATTGATGAGCTTCTTCTTTGTGTCCTTGTTCAAGTTCAGCTTTAGCCTGCCAGACCATTATCTCTAACAAGTCTTGTGGAAAATGAAGTAATTGAAATGCTTCTGTCAAGAGTTCTTTCGCTTTCTCAAAATCATGATTATAATTGAGTATTCCTTTTCCATACCAGGTATAAAATCGAGCTTTCATCCAATACGGCGTTCTTTCATCCGCTAATATTTTTTCATAAAAAGATATTCCTTTGGTTTGTTGTCGAGTCGCCATATACACAAAGCCTAAATATTGAGGCACAAAAGTTCGGGGATGATCATCTAGTTCAAAGGCTTTTTCTAAAGATTTTAAGGCTTCTGGATAATTTTTCATTTGAAAATAGGTCGAACCCAAATTTCCATGACTATTAAATAATTCAGGTCTGGACTCTACCATTGACTTGGCTGTTTCTAATGCCTTATCAGACTTCCCGAGCCCTTGATAAAGCCAAGTAAGCTTTTCTAAAACAACAAAAGCTTTTGGATGAATATCTCTTGCTTTTAAAAGCCATTCTTCCGCTTTGACTAAATCCTGTAAATTAAATTGATACTCGCCTGCAATAGTCAAATAAGGTAGCAACCACTGGGGCGATAATTCAATCGCTTTTTGCTCATAATAAAGAATGGAATCAATCATACTAGGTACCCGAAAACTATAGATAAACCCTTTGCTAAAATATAAATAAGCCGCCTCGGGCTGAAGTGCTATCGCACTATCGATGAGCTGAGCGGGAAGTATTCGCATCGAATCTCGGATTGCTTTGTCATATTCATCCGATTCTGAGAAACTCCGAATGATGTTATTTGCTTCAAAATAGTACTTTTTTGCCTGCAATGAGGGAATCAAATAATGATCGGCACCCAACAAATCCATACTTCGCTGGATATAATCTGGATAGATATAATATTTTTCTGGATTGTAATAAAACTTATTACTCTCTGAGGGATCTGATTCTAATAACGCATTAAGGGCCTGTTGCACTTCATCTTGCAATGCCGCTGCATATTGGCGTTTAATGGTAGGCTGCAAATTGGTTAAGCCTTCCTCCTTTATCATCAATTGATAAATAGAATCCGCTGACTCTAGGGCTAATTTTTCTTTCAATATGTCCTGAAAAGAGGTGTACATAGTTTTTAGTCGAGGGGTCAACGCTGCCACTAGATCCTCCTCTGAAAGAATACCTTTGAAAGCCAAATCACCTACTGATGGGTTTTGACGTTCTTGTTTGATTCGATCAAGAGACTCATTATCTACCCACGCAATCCGTTCTCCTTTAGATCCCACCGCCATCGGTATTTGACTAGCAGGTGCCACATCAGGCAAAACATGATCGACGAGATAACGCTCGATTTCGAGT
Organism: Bacteroidota bacterium; assembly: GCA_024743405.1. GTDB lineage: Bacteria > Bacteroidota > Bacteroidia > Chitinophagales > Saprospiraceae > JANSWP01. The sequence continues at coordinate 38,962 of JANSWP010000066.1, read as the reverse complement.
AAGTTGATTTGGAGGTCTTCATTATTATCTGCCAATCCATACAAACCCTCTAATAAATAATAGGAAAAGACACCTCTACCACCTCCCCACTGCTCTCCTTCTGCACTATATTCATCTGGCTGACACGAAAGAATTTTGATTTCACTTCCGTATTGTTTGGCGAGATTAGAATTGGTCAACTTAGCTCCTCCAATCGCATCTCCCGCCAATTTCCCCGATCGACAAGCATCCGTAATGAGCATTACTTTGGCATTTTTATCTAAAGAAAGCGTAGCAATAACATCTTGTAAATAAAACAACGGATAAGCACCTGCCATATAAGATTGAGCGGGCGAATCCCAAGTAAGTAAAAAGCCCAACTGGCTCCTTGTCTTGACTTCTACATCTCCATGTCCTGAGAAATAAATAATACACTGATCGCCCTCCTTTGTTTGCATTAATAGCCAATCAAATGCAGCAACAATCTGAGCTGTCGTCGCTTCTTTATTCAACAAAATTTTCATTTGGTCATTGGGTATTTCGCCCCCTGCTTTTGACTGTAGGTAAGCCACCATTGCATTGGCATCTCTATGGGCAAATTGCAAGTCCGGAATACCTTCATCTTGATAATCGGAGATACCGACGATGACGGCGCGGGTGGTGCCGGTGTCGAGAGATAGGGTTTGGGAGAAACCAAATTTAAAAAGGAAAAGAAAAAATAGGGTATGAGTAGTCTTCATCTCTCGTTCTTTTGAAGCTGAAAATAAATAATTTAGTGAATATACTTGATTTGATTAAAAGAAGAGAGGTTACTGATAAAATAAAGAAACCCTAAGTACTCTGTAAGCTCCTACAAAATTTGATTCAACTTGGATAGCTTTCTTGAATTATTCCTCTTCCTTTTCGAATTCCATAAGTTTATCCTTGTACATCTTATCACAATATTGGGCACACGTAAAAACCAAATATCATCTGAGAATCCATTGATTGTTTTTAGAGTATGTTTGAATTTTGATTTTGGCGATCTTTCGGCAAATATCATTTTGAACAGTGTTATTTTTCTCCTCAAATTGCCCGCATTTGACTGCGAAAAATGCCTCCTTCAAAATAATATTTCCTCAAAAAATCACTCAAACGCAAATTCCAAACATACTCTAAGAGTATGTTTGAATTTTGATTTTGGCGATCTTTCGGCAAATAGCATTTTGAACAGTGTTATTTTTCTCCTCAAATTGCCCGCATTTGACTGCGAAAAATGTCTCCTTCAAAATAATATTTCCTCAAAAAATCACTCAAACGCAAATTCCAAACATACTCTAAGAACCATTCCTCGGCTAAATGTTTCCTACCCTATATTTCAAAATAGGCATCTGCCCTCGCGTCTGTCGGGGCTATGAATTGTTTTTCATATCGATGATTTAAGATGAATGAATGACCCGCTTGCCCCGTTGCCGATGGTTGGGAAGGTCAGATTTCGTAAGATACGATTAGTCTTTGACTTGGTCAGAGAAATATTTTGCATTAATTCCTCCCATCTCGCCTCATTCCGCATTCTTTCAAAATCTGGACCTCCTGCAAATCTTCCACATTTAACTCCCCGCAACAATATAGAAAGGCTGTTTATTTTTTGAAAAAGAAGTCTTATCTCTTCAGGGCAAACGCATCAATATTATTAAGGGGTTGTGTAAAAAGGCAATTTTCAATTCAATTGACAAAATATCGCCTGTGTAATGTCTTGATTTTTTGAGTGAAACAAATTTGGTAAATTTCGATTTTTTACACAACCCCGTGGCACTGAGCACCAGCTTATTCAACGGTTGTAGGGTACACAACCCCTTGAAATTGAAATTTTTAATTTTGGTGCGTTTGCCCTAATATTCTCTTCCTTTTACCTGATTATCGAGTTAAAATGTTTAATTTGACATTCTTTCATTCCTTTTTTCATCATCGCAACTATTCCGTTGAGCGGTTAGTGAGATAAATCAAATCTTTCTTCCTTCTTCTGACAAGTTTTTTTTCTAGAGAATTCCCAATTTTTTGGGTAAAATTGACTTTACATATAGTTGCATAAATCCTTAGCCATGTGTAAACAATTACTGTTTACTTTCATTTGCGCCGCATTTAGCTATGCCGCCCATTCCCAGCAAACGGTTGTATTGGTTAATTCCCCGGCCAATCTTGCAGGAAGTTATGATTTCAACGCCTCCAATCCTCAACCTGGTATACCTTCGTTTTTTTTCTGGGGAGCTGACATTTCTACAGGAGAATGGACAGAAGATGTAGTGATTGCTGAAAGTGCAACTGGGTTAACTTGTGATTCATTGACTAATAGTGCTGAACTCACAGGCAAAATTGCCTTAGTGGATCGTACACCCGGCTGTTTCTTTAGTATGCAGGCATACCAGGCACAAATAGCCGGAGCAATTGCTATTGTAGTTATTAATGATGTGCCTGGTGCGCCAACAAATATGGGGGGCGGTGATTCCAGTTCTGCCATTGTGATACCTGTTGTCATGATCAGAAATGATGAGGGTACCCTCATCAAAGCTGCATTAGCGAGTGGTTCTGTCAATATGACTATAGGTACCATCAGGTTTCCCAATGACGTTGGCTCACTCCATGAAGACATCATGCGGGCGCAAAATGGTGTAATGCCTGTCCTGCAATCTGTAGCTTCGGGTGCATCTTTGCTGCCAGGAGCCCTCATAAAAAATAGGGGACAAAATGATGCACACAATCTCACCCTGAGCGTGTCTATTGATCACACCCCTGTTGGTGGGGGAACTGCATCAAACGTACACACTGACGAAAACTCCCTTCAATTGCTGGAAGTCGACTCATCCGCCAACCTATTCATGGATAATGGATACGCAGCTGATGCCGGTCCCGGCACCTATTCCGTTACCTACTCAATCACTTCCGACAGTACCGATAATTACAGTGTTGACAACGAATTTTCATTTGATTATCTTCTTTCGGAAAATGTGTATGCAAAAGGCGGATGGGACACCGCTAATAACCGCCCTTCAGCTGGCCTGGCAATCGCATTTGGTCCGGGTGAATCTGAATATCTTGCTGGGTTCCGGATGCCGCTGGGAGAGGGGTACCAACTCGACTCTATCGAGTTTTTCATAGTAGCGGGTCCTCCAAACATGAATCTGGGGCAAGTAGGTGCAGACAACGTGCAAACTTATGTTTACGACTGGAATGATACCAATTCAGACGGAGAGGTAACGAATGATGAAATCGAATTGGTTGCCATTGGGTTAATAGATTTTTTCCCAAATCCGACAGAACAAACTGATTGGATAAAAATGCCATTGTATAGTATTACTTCAGGAGACCCTGGATACATCGTACCTGGCAATGATAAAACTTACTTCATAGGGTTGCGCTATCGAGGAAATGATATAGTCGCTTTTGGAATAGATGTAAATTACAATCATAAATTTTATACCGACAATTTTCCGGACAATGCAACCTTTGCCGATCTTCCCTATTTATACGCAAGTACATTTGATAATGACATCCCTAATTTTAGTGAGGCAATATTTGTCCCAAACAGCCCCTATCCTTTGGCTGCCGCACTGACTATCAATGCACTGCCAACCAGCATAGGCAAGATCAACCCTGAAATTGGTTCTTTTGAAGTCTATCCAAATCCGGTCAGCAACTTACTGAACGTAGAAACCAGGTTGTCCAAAAACTACCATATTATTTCTTACAACATTGTGAACAGCAATGGCCAGGTGATGTCTGTTATTACCAGGGATATTGTTGGCAAATCTGACAACGCCACACTCGATGTTTCCACACTGCCCGCCGGCCAGTACTTCCTAAACGTTAATACAGTGGATGGCGGCATCAGCAAGGCGTTTATGGTGCAGCATTAATGCCGGAATGGTTCAAAAAAAAGAAGAGGCAGTGGGGTAATCCCGCTGCCTCTTTTTTTAACTCATTACCTTAAAACTTGATTGCTGTTAAAATGCCCCACCTGCCTATTGCAAATGGTTGGGCAGGTCAGTTACATACCTATTTAGTCCTTGGCCTGACCGGGGAAATATTTCTCCATTAACTCCCCCCATTTCGCCTCCTTCTGCATTTCTGTAAAACCCGAAAATTTTTCCACAAATGCCAGCTCTAATTGATTAGTGCCAACGCTCATTTCCAATCCTTGTTCGAGGTATTGCCACGCCTGTTCGGGTTGGTTCATTTTCAATGACCATAGGGCGAGGTAGATATAAGTTTCAGATTGGTCAGGGTCCATTTCAATCGCTTTGTCCAGTGTTGTTTTGGCATCGTTCAGGCGTCGCGGCACGTGGGTGTAGGCATTGCCCAATAAAGCATGAAGCCGCCAGATGGGTGGGGCGTATTCAATACATTTTTCCCCCATGGCTGCCGCTTCTTCCCAACGCTGAAATTGTTGATACACTATATTGAGATTCGCATAAACCTGCCAATTAGTGAAATCCATTTGGAGGCTTAATGTAAAATACTTTTCTGCTTCGTCATAACGGCCGCTTCCCATATAAACGTTTCCTAAATTGTTATAGAAAAGCGGGAAAGTTGGATCGAGTTCAATTCCTTTTTTGAAATACTTTTCCGCTTCGTCTAATCGGCCAGTGCGCGCATATACAATTCCCAAATTAATATATGTGGTTACATGGGTCGAATCAAGTCCAATGGCTTTTTCGATATATTCTTCCGCTTCCGTAAATTCTCTTTTTAATTTATAATAAGCCCCTAATGCTTTCCAAGCTTCAGAGGAACTTGAATCTATGCGTATTGCCTGTATTTGTAGGAAAGCAAAAGCGCCAGATCGGTATAGGGTGTTGCCCAGGAAGGATATAGTTCCATCGCCTTTTGGGCATACACCTCCGCGGAATCGGATTGGACCAAGCTATATCCGTACACCAAACTCATTTGCCAATAAGCCTGTGGGAGTTCAGACTGCCATTGAAGTGCCCGGCGAAATGCGGCCAATGCCCGGTCACCTAATTCCCGGTTGGGACTCCTTGAGTCCGAGACGAGTCTCTCGAAGAGGACTCGGCGAAAATCCCTGAGAAAAGTCGCCGAGTCCCTTTCAGGAGACTCGTCTCGGACTGAAGGATATTTTCATCCTGATAGTCGGAAATACCGACGACAACGGCGCGGGTGGTGCCGGAATTGAGAGATAGGGTTTGGGAGAAAGTGGTGATACTTCCTAAAAACAATATTAAGATGTGCAGGTTTTTCATGGTTTTTTTCTAAAAAACGTGAAGGTAATTCGTTTCGAATCTGACGTCAAAACAGGAAGATCGTACGATAAACTGCTGTACCAAGTACCGAACTTTATGTATGTCTAAAATTTCAGAATTATTTTGAGAGGGAATGAGAAAAAATAATTCTAAAAATTAATTCTAAACTTAATATTGCTCGCTTAAGTGCTTGGACAAAATCAAGCTATAGATTACTGGAGCGTTGCTGCATAGCGGCTCGTTCCAGTAAATGGTGGTTCTGGAGGGTAATCCTCTACTCCAACGGGCGCCTTTGGCGCGATGTTGCAGTATTTAAGTGCAACTTAACTCTGTCCAAGAACTTACTTAGATGAAGTAAGGTACACAATATCATTCATTTACTAAAACGAAAAAAAGGTATCCCTGCGGGATACCTTTCAATATTCTATCAATGCCTATTTAATTTAGTTACTCTTCTTCTTGTTTACAGCCGCATCTGGTCTATGCAATATGTGTTGTATAATTGCGACTTTCTCCTGAGTAGTAAGTGCTCTTTTTGTATCTGTAATTGCATCAATCTGGATCGCATCATCGCCAAAACGAATGACATCATCATCGTCACCAGAAGGTCTAGTTCTTGCTGGATCATCGCTTTTTGGCGCACCATCAACATCTGCTCCTCGAGTAGGATTGATATTTTCTAACATAGCATCAACTCTCTTCAGTGTCATACTGACTGTAGATTTACTGGCTCCTCTACCTCCAGTATCTCCAAAGCCAAAAGTGTCGTCAGTGTCTGCCTTAGAAGATCTTCTTTTTCGGTAATCGACGGCATCTGGATCTCTTGGATCGTCGTCTCCAGTATCTCTAGTTCTAACATCTTCATCATCCTCTCTAGTTCTAGGTGGATTATCATTCCTACTTGCACCATCTACATCAACAACATTACGAATGCTGTTAAGAGCAGCTTTTGCTACGGAATTTGAAGCTGTGGAAGAAGGTGAAGAAGAGGAAGAATCATTGTCACCAAACCCGAATGATCGATCATTATCATCGTCAGAAGGATTATCGTTAGCATCATTTGTACCTCTGGTACGTGTTTGTGTATTTTTACCACTTGCACCATCAATGCCTGTAGGTTCATCTTCTTCAGCCACACGACTGTTTTCGTCTTCAATGGCTTGAATACCTACATCAGCCATATCCCTAACATACCTAAGTGTCAGAAGATCCATAGTTGCCTGTTTGTTGGCTGTGTTGGCTGTGGTGGTTGTCGTTCTTGTGTTTGCATTAGAGGAGGTTGTTGTTCCAGATTGAGCTGTTACAGTTCCAGCAAATAGGAATAAACAGAATGCAGACAAAGAAATAGGGAACCAAACGCTAATTGATTTTTTCATAGATAAAAATTTTAATAGTGAAACGAACTCTACTTTTTCCATCTTACTTTAATCAGAAAATGAAAAAAAGTTGAGTGGATATTTAGATAAGTAATTAGCTTTTGCAAAGAGCGCTAGGATTGAATTAATTTATTTTGATAAACTCCTTTCTTTATTCATTCCGACCTTCTATTTGATGACCTCTTAAAAGGTTACTATCCTTAACCAAAAAAAAATATTTTTTTTGGTAGTCATTCAACACACTAATCTTTTTTCATTCGATCGAACCACAGCATATCTGTTACATATGCACTTGTGCAATGAAATATGATATAAAAAGAATAACAATTAGATGATTTTTAAGTAAAGTGTGTTTGAGTGATATTGCGCCTTATCAATATCAAAGAAAAGTTAAAGACTGAGAAAGCGAGCTAAACTATGAATGGAAGATGGAAATTAAATTTAATAAGTTAATTATCAAATTTTTTTCAATAAAAATCTAATTATTATCCATTTTATCGATTCCAGTTAGGAGCTCGGAAATCAATAATGTTTGTTTGCCGTTCATACATATATACCTCCTTCAAACCTTTGTTTACTTCTTCAGTAAACCGTAGTCTTATATGAATTTATTTTTTGCTTTCATCAGGGAAATATTTTTTCATCAAGTTTTGAAAACCCTACATCTCACGGATATAGTCCAAATCCGTATCGCTCTCAATCTTGAGATAGGTGATTTTTCTTAATTCTAATGTCTTTTTCAACCAACTGAGCGCTTCTTTCTCTTTTTCCTGAAGGCTGAATAGACATACCATATTGTAGGTACCCCATTCATGTTTAGGATCTAAAGTCAATACTTTTTTAAACGATTCCTCTGCTTACTCAAAAGGCCTATTGTTCATGAATAGTAAACCCAAATTGTTATGGGTATTGCTATTAGTAGGATCGAATTGAAGCACTTTTTTCAGGTATTCTTCCGCTTGCTTATATTGGCACGTATCGACGTACATAATCCGATATGCCGACGACAACGGCGTAGGTATCTCCTGTTTCGAGGGAGATAGACTGTGAATGTAGAACGAAAGAACCGAAAGCAAGAAATAGAATCAGTAAGTTTTTCATGCATGTATTTTATAATGGAAGCCCAATTTATTCAATTTGTCAAAGACGCAAAAGGTTACTCAAAACTTTTGGAAACATTGCTAACAAGATGTCTGTGAAGCAAACTATAGATATGCTTTATAAAATGAGTATCATTTAATTCTACTTTGGCACTTTAAGTATAGCCGCTGCTTACGGCAGCGAAAAATATTTTTGGAGGGACTTGTTTTCTATTTTTTACTTTGCAAAAAATAAAAAACAAGTCCCTCCATATAGTTTTTTCGGCGGCTTTGCCGCCGTTTGTGCATTTCGATCAAAATGATTTTTAAAGTGCCAAAGTAGAATTAAGTTGCACTTAAATACTGCAACATCGCGCCAAAGGCGCCCGTTGCAGTATAGGAGGCTTGGAGGGGAGTCCAGTTTAAAAAGCTGACTTTCAGCTTTTTAAACTGGACTCCCCTCCAAAACCACCATTTACTGGAGCGAGCCGCCCTGCGGCAATGCTCCAGTAATCTATAACTTGATTTTGTCCAATCTCTTACTTACTCCAAATCTCCCTGAATATTGATTCCTGTGACCTTATCATTGAGCACTAAATCGATGCGGGCGCTGTCGCGTATGGCAGATTGGATATCAATTTCTACATGCCCTTTATTGCCCGAAGCGGCGTATTTATATTCATATTTTATATCAGCGGTGTCGGCTGTTGAAGTTAAAGCATACCAGCCTGATTTACTGGTACTAGTATCTACTCCAGAGGAAATGTTCTTAACTTCGATATTTTTTAGCCCTACGTTTTTATTCACTATTTTGTGGGAAACCCTACCATTAAAATAATTAGTCTCGGTCAAATTATTACTATCTTTATTTTCCATGAAAATAACGAGACTATCTAGGTTATTTAACTTTACAAATTTAATTTGTGATGATTTTTGCCCAGTTTTAGTGAAAGTTAGAACTCTCGAACTACCATCTGAGAAGGGAAAAGAAAATTTTCCATTGGAGTCTGTCGTAACGTTATTCGTTGCGTTCCGAACTAATACTCCTTCAATAGCTGCTTTATTGACAATATTCCTTACTTGACCATATAAGGTCACTGTCGTTGAATCGAGCTGTCCTTTTATATTATCAGAATCATTACTATCTGCTCCTCCACAGGCATAAAACAACATTAATATTGCGGATAAGGTGTAAACTGAAATAATGAAAGTTCTCATAAAAAGTTGGTTTTAGATAGAGTCCTATTTTTTCGTTTTGTCAGGAAAGTAAGACTGCATGAGTGATTTAAATCTGGCTGTTGCTCGCAAAGGTGCGAAGTCTGTATCGGTTACAATATAGTTATAATCTCGTTCTCCATTTTTCAATCCAGCCTCCAAATAATCCAATGCTGCTTCCGTTTTTCCTAATCGGGTAGAAACAATTGCCAAATTGATACAAACATCTAAGTCTGTGGGCTTGAGGTCATAAGCCTTTTTGAAATAGGTTTCTGAGTCCTTCATTTTATCCATTTGATAATACACCGCACCTAATTTTATGTATCCATTTAAGTGTCTCGGATTCAATTCAATAGATTTGAGTAAGACTTTTTCTGCTCTATCATAGAGTTGTGCATCATAATATAAAGTGCCCAATGCTAGATAGGTTATAAATTGATTCGAATCCAGTTCCAATGATTTCAACAGCGCTTTTTGACATTCCCCATAACGTTGCGTAAAATAATAACCTATACCTAAGTTATACCAAGCGATGGCATAGGTAGAGTCCATTTTTACAACCTGTTCAGTAATCTCCACAACAGGCTCATATTGCTTTTGAAAAAAATGCCAAGTTGCTAAGGAATTCATAACAATCACGTTTTGAGAATCCATTTCGATCGCTTTGTCAATCAACAATTTAGCCTCGTCAAATTGCTGGAATTTTTGGGACTTATAATAGGCTAAATAGGCATAAGGCAAAATCCAAGTAGGCGCTTGTTCTGCAGCTTTCATTGCATGAAAAGTCATTGAATCGGGCTCCTCAAACATCGTCGCAAAACACAAGCTCATATGTAAATGCGTATGGGGTGCATGAGCTTCATATTCTAGCGATTTCCGATACTTTTCTAGCACCAAATCTCTCTTTGATTCACCAAAAAAATGCTCCATCCAAATTAACATTCCTTCAAAAAAAAATTGACGCGCCTTTAGATTTTTATAAAAATAGTGCTGTGTTCCTAATAATTCAGCTGCCCGTTTTAAATACTTTGGGTACTCCGAATATTTTTTATTTAGAACTAGCCTCGATTGGTCAATCTTATGGATATCCAATTTCATTAACGCATTCAAAACATTCTGTGCATCATCCTGCAATGCAGCAGCATAAGCCCTTCGAAAAGCACCGTGAAAAGGTGTTAGTGTTTCTATTTGAATCAATTCTTGAAAATAGGTTTCGGCACAAGTTTCTATCGGTTCAAAAAAGTCTTTATGCTCCAAACTATTTTGAAAAGCGAAATAAAGGGATTGAATAGAAGAATCCATTGATTCAAAATTCACTACTAGCGCATTGCGATTGCCGACAGCCAAAAATGCAGGTATTTCAAATGCTTTTTTTTCTTTCCAATTTGCCAACAATTGCTTATCAACGGGAGCAATACGCGCATTGCGATTGCCCTTCGTGAAAGGTGTTTGTTGCAACGGCGCCACTTGCGCTGTCACCTGATCTTCCAGGTATCGATCAATCTCTGACAGGGTAATTAGAAAATCTTCATTCCGATCTGCCAAGCCAGTTAACCCTGCCACAAGATTATACGTAAAAGCACCGTGTCCATCGCCCCATTGTGCCCCCTCATGGCTAAATTCTTCAGGCTGGCAAGAAAGAATTTTTAATTCATTGGAAAATAATTCCGCCAATTGTGCACCTGTATATTGTGCGCCTTTAATATCATCACCCGCTAATTTCCCAGACCGACAAGCATCTGTAATGAGTATGACCTCCACTTGATTTTGGGTAAGCGTAGTCGTTACATCTTGTAAAAACCCTAACGGAATAGCTCCTGCTATATAACTTCGTGATGGCGAGTTGTGCGTCAATAAATACCCGCGCTGAAAACTCGTAATCGACTCCACATCGCCATGCCCCGAAAAATAAAAAATCACCTTATCTCCAGCTTTGCTCTGCTCAATCAACCAACCCATCTGTTCAATGATGTTACCACTAGTCGCTTCTTCATTCATCAATACTTTTAGGTTAACTTCCGCAATACTCCCTCCTCCAGTGGAATTCAACCAACCTGCAAAAATTTGGGCATCTCGGTGGGCAAATTGCAAATCTGGAATATCTTCGTCTTGATAGTCAGAAATACCGATGACTACAGCGCGGGTGGTGCCGGAGTCGAGGGAAATGTTTTGAGATAAAACCATCAAATTTCCCAATAATAATGTTAGGGTGAGTAAGGTTTTCATAGCCATCATTTGTTTATTTTCCCAGGATAATTGCGTTGCATATACGCCTTAAATCGCTCCGTTTCCCGTAAAGGAGTCATTGCCGGATCATTTTTTAAAACATGATAAGGAAATAGGATAAAATTATTTCTTTCAATAACATCCATTGCGGCGTTGAAATCCTTCTCAGCGACAAGCATCCGAACATATTCTTTATTCAATAAAGCAGGAATAATTGTCTCAGCATTAGTCTCGTTTATCTTTGCTAGGGCAATCTTGGCTTCCTCAAATTTATTACTCCTCATTAACTCCATACATTCCCCAATTTTTGCTGCATCAGGGTAAATGGGTTCGAGTGCTTTAAAGGCATTGCTTGTTTCTGAAGGATTATAAGTTGCAGTAATAAATGCCTTCACGATTTTCAAACTATTATCATATGGTAATTTTTTAATCCCCTCTTCCATAGCCCGCATAGCGGCATCATATTTTCCTAAAGAAGCATTCAGGAGTCCTCGTCCGATATATGGACCCGGATTGATTGGATAAAACGCCACTGTTTTACTAACATATTTTTCTAGGAGTGCTGGCTCGCTATTGAGATAATAGTGTACAGCAACTCTTTGAAATCGGTAAGGATCTGTTCTTAATTGAGTAAACCGCTGAAAATGTGCCTCCGCCTTTTCTGGGCGATTCAATTTGTAATAAAGCGTTGCGTAAGAAAAATTCTTTTCAGGGTCTTCTGAATGAATACTGTCTGGACAAATCTCAACGGCCTCCTGGTATCGATTTAATTTTAAATAAGCTTCAGCGAGGTTCATGCCTGCTACGTTGGTCAGGGCATCTGGCTTTAATTCAACTGCTTTTTGATAAAGAAATAAAGCCCGGTCTTGTTCTCCCTTTTGTTCATAATATTTTGCCAACTCAACGCAGTTTTCAGAATAATATAAGGCTTCTTCTTTTTCAAAATTAAAAATTTTGCCGTCGTAATATTTTTCCGGAAATGACCCTTTCAATGATTCGTGATAGGCTTGCATTGAATGAAGCGGAAAAAGTATCGAGTCACTGTTGATGAAATGATAGGAAAAATGATTATTCGGTAGCCCTGTCAACCACTCACAAGCCTTTTCATAATTTCCTAATAGGGTATTCAAGCGGACCAGCGAATATTTGATATTAATATCCCATTGGCTTTTTTGATGTAGTTTTTCTAGAAGTGTGATCGCCTTTTCATAATCTTTCTGTTCTGTTAGCTTCGCCAATTCAATAAAGGATACTGCTGCGGGAAGGTAACCTCGATGTTCATCGGCAGCAGCTATACTTTCGGCAAATTTTCCCGACCAATAATTGAAGTAAAACTGCATTTCATAAAATCGGTATTCGTTTGGATTTTTTTCAGCTGCTTCCCTCAAAACAACCAGCGATTCTTCCAATTTCCGATTATCAAAAAGTACCCAGCTGTGGTGCCAATAGGTACTCATGTTTTGGTTACCGTCAAACCCTTCCAATGTATATGCCCGATTTATATATTCATTGGCTGCTTCATAATCTCCATGCATCCAATAATACCAACTGATATAGTCATGAGCATCTACTCGGTTGGGGTATAATTGGATCGCTTTGTCGAAATTTTCTTTCGCCTTATCGTATTCCCCGGACAAATAGTAGGTTCTCGCTAAGGCGAAGTAGGTCTCTGTATCATTAGACTTGAGTTCAACCCCTTTTTGTTGCCATTCGAGCGCTTTATTAAAAGCTCTTGTTTTTAAATATAGGTTTATTAAATTTTCTCTAGCCCTGTCGAAATCAGGCAATATTTCAAGTGCCTTTAAATACATCCATTCTGCATCATCGGGTCGATTCATTTTTTCATAACGCCACCCCAAATTATTTAAAAAATTGGTTTTTGAGTTTCGAATGGCTCGGATAAAGTGCCACTCTGCTTTTTGCAAATCTCCAATGTCAATGTAAACATAAGCAATATTGGCATCCGCATAAACATTTGAATATTCTGTAGCTCTCAATAGGTGCTTTAAAGCTAAATCCTTCTTCCCCCATTTCCGATATAATTGTGCAAAATTTAAGAGCCAATTGGACATTGCATAATCCGTAGAGTCTAGCAAGCTTAAGGCTTTTTCGTAGGCTTTTTCTCCCTCTTCAAATTGTCCAGTATTTTTGTAAGCATCTCCAAGTCGTCCATATATATAATGGTTAGTCGTATCCAGTTGTAATGCCTTTTTGAGGTGAATGATGGCCTTATCAAACTCGCTGGTTTGAATGTAACAAGCCCCTAAATTTAAGTGTCCAACCACATAATTCGAATCAATCGAAATTGCCTCTTTCAACAGTCCAATACTTTTTTTATAATAATTTTTTTTCGAAGCCCTAGACAATAAATTATTTGGACGGTAGACAAAGTCATCTTTTAGTTCGACACCGTTACGCAAATAATTACTTCGATCTCCCTCTTCTTTTCGGTCTGCATAAATCCAACCCAACAGACTTAATAATTGAGGATACTTAGGCATCAATTTCAATGCTTTTTTACCGTATTCAATGGCTTCATCCCTATCGCCTGAATAGAAAGATTCGACACAATAATTAACATAAGGCAGTCCCCATTCTGGAGCGAGTTCTATGGCCTTTTCAAAATTTTCTTTCGCTAGACCACTCCTCGTCAATCGGGTATTTAAAACACCTAATTCATTATAAAAATAAGCAGCTCTATCTTCTAACTGAATAGCTTCTTGTTGCTTTACGATTGCCTGCTGATAAAAAGTTCGACCTCCTTTCGCTTGGTCGCCCTTCAATCTCAAATTCAATCCTTCAAAATACAACTGCTTAGCAATCAAATAATTATAAATATAATGTTGCTCACCCAAGAGCTCGGCGGCTCTTCCAAGATAGCGCGGATACCGTCCATAAGTCGTATCTCCTTTCCAGCGTTTTTCTAACTCTGTGGGGTTGGCGAGGAGGTAGGCATTGATGACTTGTTGAGCATCATTTTGGAGTGCCGTCGCATATTGGCGCGTCATAAAACGATGCAAATCGGCGAGGCTTTTTTCCTGTATCAATTCTCGATATAATTCATCCGCCGAGGGTTTTCCTTCCTCCGAATCAAGCAGATTTTCATCATCCAAGGCAGCGATAAATGCCTCATATTTTACCTGCATAAAGGTATCCACACTTGCCAATAAAGTCTCTTCAATGCCTCGCGATTCGATGGCGGCAAGCGTCGGTAATTCTCGCTCTTTTAGACTTTTTAATTCCTTTAAAACATCCTGATCAACAAAAGAAATGGCGGTACCCTTACTGCCTACCGTCATCGGAATTTGGCTTTGGGGAGCCGTCTCTTCAGGGACTTTTGTTTCCAAATAATTTTCGAGCTCGAGCAAGTTGACTTGAAGGTTCTCATTCTTATCTGCTAGACCAACTAACCCTTCAATCAAGTGATAAGAAAAAGCACCACGTCCCCCACCCCATTGTTCGCCTTCAAGCGAAAACTCATCGGGTTGGCAAGAAAGTATCTTTATTTCATTGGCGTATTGTTTCGCAAGATTGGAGGCGGTAGCTTGTATACCGCCAATTTCACTTCCTGCTAATTTCCCTGCCCGGCAAGCATCCGTTATCACAAGGGTTTTTACATTTTTATCCGTAGAAAGCGTCTCGATGATTAATTGCAAATAAAACAATGGATAGGCCCCTAACATATATACCTTGGAGGGCGAATCGTAGGTCAACAAAAATCCAGGTTGACGCGCCATTTTGGACTCTACATCTCCATGTCCAGAAAAATAAATGATGGCTTGATCTCCTTCCTTGCTTTCCTCCATTAACCAATCCAATTCACCTATCATCGCCGCATTCGTCGCTTGTTCATTGAGGAGTAATTTGATGTTATTATCGGGTAAGTTTCCTCCAGCCGAAGATTTCAGATAAGTGGCGAAAGCCTGGGCGTCTTTGTCCGCAAAACGGAGGTCAGGAATGTCTTCGTTTTGATAATCAGAGATTCCGACGATGACGGCACGGGTAGTACCTGAGTCGAGGGACAAGGTTTGGGAAAAACAGAAAGAAGATAGCAGAATATAAAATAGGAAGAGTGTAGTTCTCATAACACAGTTTTATGGAAGCTGAAAATCAACAAGTTAATAAATATTCTTGATTTGATGAAAGGGAGAGAGGTTACCTTGAAGGAGCGTTTTGAGTAACGTAACGCGATTCTGTGAATCGTGCTACGTTTTGAAATTTGCGCTTTGTTATCCCGTCAAGGAATCAGTTGGATGGTATTCATTTCAGGTTTTACTTTTCCATTTAAATGACAGAAACGAAAGAGGTTGTTTTTCATATTTATTTGGTTATGATGTTTTTTACTTTTCCAGGAAAATTTATTCTAATGTATGCTCTAAATTCCTCTGTTTCCCTCAAGGGAGCTAATGCAGCGTCATTTTGCAAAAATGGATAACAAAATATCCAAGGATCTCTTTGCTTTAAAATGTCCATCGCCCCTCCAAAGTCTTTTTGATTCACATGATTCCTAAGCTCAGCTACTTTCAACAATCTATGAATCCACCAATCTGAAAAGGAGTCCTTAATCTCCTCGCGAAGTTGAGAAGCATTGGTATAGTCATTCTGTCTCAATAACTTCATATAAGTACCAACTTTTGAGATACCTGGTCTTATTGAATCAAGTGGTTCAAAGGCGTTAGTTGAATTCAGTGATTTATTGGAGAGAGAAAGTAACATGGCTCGAATGCCTTTTAAAACAAATTCATTAGGGAATGACGCTATCCCTTCATCCATTACCTGAATGGCTTTTTCTTCTTCTCCAAAAGTAAAATAGAGCCAAGCCAAATCCCAATAAGCGCTATATTCACTCGGATGTTCCTCCAAAGCTTTTCTTAAGTATTTTTCAGCCAGTTCTTTTGCTCCGTGATAATGGTATTCCCATGCAATTTGCCTTGCTCTGAGTGAAGTCTTTTCCAGTTGGTAATATTCTTGGAAAATGGAATCTGATTTTTCAGTTAACCCAGAGAAGTAGCTGCTTAGTCCATATTGATACCAATTATTTTCTTTTTCAGGTGATAGCTCTATTGCATTTTGGTAAAAATCAGATGCTTTTTCATAATCATTTTGTCCCTCGTAATATTTGCCCATTAAACTGTACCCAAATCCCATTTCAGGTCTGGCATCAATTACCTTTTGAGCAAATGCTTTATAGCTTGGAGATTTAAAGGCAGACCAAACACCACTGTGCTCTTCTACCCAAGAATAGAACATTCCATTCATAAATGCAGTATCCAAGCAAAGTAAGAAGGGTTCGTAATCTCCTAACTGTCTATAAACACCCGCAAAACTATAATAATGCCATGGACTAGTTGGTGCATCTTGAATTGCTTCTTCGTAGTATGGAATTGCTTCCTCCAATAAATTCAATGCCCTATATGCTTTACCTATCATTATTTTTCCTTCCCATTTTTCAATACTATCATTTATGACTTTCATCTTGTCAATTAATAGCTTTATTTTTTCTAAGTCCCTACCCCAATAAGTGCTAATTAAATCTGCATAAGCATCCCCATCCGTCGGTCTTTTTTCTAATCTTTTTAGGTTGATAGCCTCCGCTTTATCGTACTGATAAGTATTTGAATAATATAATTGGGATAAATTATTATAAAGTCCATTATCATTCGGGCTTAACTCCAAGGCTCGCAGCCAGATAATTTCGGCTTCTTTATATCGTTTTCTTGCCCTATAAAACCTACCCAATGTTTTTAAATAACTCACATTTGTGGGTGAAATATTTATAGCTTTTTTAAACAATTCTTCAGCCTTTTCAAAATCCTTTTTTTGGTAAAAAATCCTTCCTAAATTTCTAATTGGTGCTCCCCAATTTGGAGCCAATTCGGCTGCCTTTTTTGAATATTTTATTGCTTCTTCATAATCCTTTTCTTGTCTTAATCTATCCGCAATATCGTTATAAGGAATAGCCCAGTTGGGGGCTAATTCTAGTGCCTTTTCATAATATGGGATAGCTTCTACTAAGTCAAACCTAAGACCATATTCATTAATGATGAAAGCAGCATTCTCTTCAAATAGAAGCGCAGTATCAATTTTTTCACGCCAAGTAGCACGCCAAATCTCGGAGGAATCTGCAAGAGAGAATGTCCTTTCAAAATACCGAACCCGAATATCCACCCCATCAAAATAATATTGCTTCGCTTTTAATGATTTGTACATGTAATGTTTCTCGCCCAACAAATCCGCTGCTTTTTTGAGATAACGGACAAATTTGGTATATTTTAGTTCCCCTCTACTCCGAGCTGCCATTTCTGACTCATCAGCTCTCAAATAAGCATTAATCGCCTGTTGCGATTCATCCTGAAGGGCAGTTGCCAAATTCCGTTTCATCAATCCATGCAAGCGTTCCAATTCAGGAACTTTCGATAATTCCAAATACAAATCATAGGCATTATTTCCTGCGGGTTCTAATAATTCTTTTTTGTCCAAAGCCGCTGTGAATTGCTCATATTTATGTTGCCAAATACTATCTAAACCTACCAAAATCACTTCCTCAAATCCTTTGGTTTCTATGGTAGAAATCATGGCAAGTGCATTTTCTTTTTGTTCTTTTACCCTTGCCAAACTAGGCACATCCACATGAGCGAGAATAGTTCCTTTATTGCCGACGACCATCGGAATTTGCATTTGAGGCGCCGTCTCGGCAGGCACGGTTTCTTCCAAAAATCTATTGATTTCTAAAAGATTCACCTGTAAATCCTCATTCTTATCTGCCAAGCCAGTTAGTCCTTCAATTAGGTGAAAAGAAAATGCACCTCGTCCGCCTCCCCATTGTTCGCCTTCCAAGCTAAATTCATTGGGCTGACAGGAAAGGATCTTGATTTCATTGGCAAATTGTTTTGCCAGATTGGTCGCCGTCGCATTGGAGCCGCCAATATCGCTACCAGCCAATTTGCCCGCTCGACAAGCATCCGAAACCATAATCACTTGTACTCCTTGTTCTGCAAGTGTCGTGATAATATCCTGCAAAAAAATCAAGGCAAAAGCTCCTGCCAAATAATTACTCGGCGGAGAATCATAAGTCAATAAAAACCCTCTTTGAAAACGGGTTCGCGTCTCCACATCGCCATGTCCACTGAAATAAATAATGGCTTTATCGCCCTCCTTGCTTTTTTCGATTAGCCAGTCCATTGCCCCTGCCATGGCACCAGTGGTGGCAGATTTATTGGTCAACAACTGAATATTGTCTTTGGATATTTCGCCTCCAGCTGGCGATTGAAGAAAAGCGGCAAAGGCTTCCGCATCTCGATTGGCGAAGCGTAAGTCGGGGATGTTTTCGTCTTGATAATCGGAGATGCCCACGATGACGGCGCGGGTGATGCCTGAGTCAAAACCAATATTTTGAGAGAAGGTGGTTAGGCTGGTTAATATCAGTATCAGGGAAAGAATAGGTTGTATAGTCCCACCGATGAATCGGTGGGTTGAGAACCTGCTACAGCCCACCGATTCATCGGTGGAAATACTAGAGAAGAAATTGCTTTTCATCGTTATTTGGTTGTAGTATTTTTTAATTTTTCAGGAAAATTTTTCAGCATATGTTTTTTAAATCTTTCTGTCTCCTTCAAAGGGGCTAATGCTCGATCATTGTGCAATAATTGATAATTAAATACACTAAAAGGTGCTTCTGAGATAGTATTCATTGCTCCATCCAGGTCTCCTTTTTCGACTAACATTCTAGCGTAAGCAACTCGTATTGATTGTTTGACAAACCAATCAGAAAAATCCTTTTGAATCTTTTCATAAGCCAGCGTTGCTTCTTCATATTTTTTGGCTTTCATCAAGTCAAGGCATTGAGCAATTTCTGCCATATCTGATCGAATAGTGAGCAATTCCTTAATGGCATCACTAGGTTTTTGAGAGGAGATAGACAGTGCAACTATCATAGCTTTCCTTATTTTAAGGTCAATGCTATTAGGAAACTTTTCGATACCTAAATCTAGATATTTAATAGCTTCCTCAGCCTCTCCAAATGTGAAGTGAAGCCAAGCAAAATACTGATATCCTTGAAAACTTATGGTGTCTTGCTCAAGTGCCATACTTTGGTATTTTTCAGCTAGTTCTTTTTCGCCATGCATAATGTAAAAATGACCAATTTGATAAGCACTTGAAGGAGTTGGATTGGCTTGATAAAATTTTTGGAAATACTTTTCGGCTTTTTTGGGTCTACTTAATAGGTAATATAGACCACCGTACATCAAAATCTTTTCACGAATAGTAGTTTGTACACTGTCTGGACAAATTGCCTTTGCTTGCTCTATTTCGCCCAAACCAATATAGGCAGCTGCAAGATTAATGGCTAGCTCATCCGTTAAGGAGTCTGGCTGCACTTCAATGGCTTTTCGGAATAAGGCATCCGCTTGTTCTTGCATACCCTCAGATTCGTAATAATTCCCAAGTATGATACAGTTTTCTGAATAGTACTTGGGATGATGGTCAAGATGCTTAAATTCAAATTCATCTAGGTCATCATATTTTTCTGGAAAAGTCAATCGAAGCCATTTCTGAAAAGCAGGCAATTGGTGAAGAGGTTTTAAAAATGGATCCTGGATAATCATTCTGTATGGGAATAATTGCCCGTCACTTTTAAGCGTTTCGAATGCTTTTTCTAAACGATCTAATTTTACTTCGACCCTAGCTTGGAAATAACCGGGTAACCCATTTAAAGTATCTGGAACTGCCTGAATTAGGGAATCTACACGATGATAATCTTCCTCTTCGAGGGCTTTGAGGAAATCAGAAAAAATCTTGTTTTTTTTATCATACCCCAATAAAGAATCCAATTGTACATGCGCTTCTTGATAATTTTCTTCATGAAGATGAAGTACCATTTTAAAGTAAAATGCCATTGGGTCTTGGAATTTTACTAAAGCCGTATCCAACCAGGCGATTCCTTCCTCTTTAAGTCCCTCGTCAAAATGAATGATCCCCAAATTAGTATAAGGGTATCTGTTTTTGGGTTTTGATTGGTGCGCTTTTATTAGATAATGTTTAGCTTTTTCAAATTCACTGTGGAACCGATAAAAATAGCCAATATTGTTTAGGCGGTCTATATTGGTTGAATCCAATTGCACCGCTTTTTGAAAGTTTAATTCCGCCTTATCATATTCTTTACTTAAGTAAGCAGATCGGGCTAGCCCATATAAAGCTGAGGGATCATTAGGCGCCATCTCCAAAAGCTTTTCTTGCCATTCGGCTGCTTTTTCGAATTGACCATTTATTATGTAAACATTATTGATTAAACCTGAAATAGCATGTCTAAAACTAGGCAATAACTCAATGGCTTTGAGGTAAAAATGCTCTGCCTCCTCAAAACGATCCATTTTAGAATAAACATAACCTAAGCTACTATATCCGCCAGGATATGTTGGTCTGATTCCTCTTACCAATAAACGGTACCATTCTGACTTTTCATAATCTCCTTTGTCTAGATAAATATGTGCTAAATTACTATAGGGATAATCGTAACTGGGAGATAATTCGATAGCTTCTTTATAAACTTTTAATGCCTCATCATCTTTACCCCAGCTGTAATAAGTAATCCCAAGGGAGTTGAGCCAAAGTGACTTCCTATTCGACCCTGATTTTTCTGACAACTGTATTGCTCGTAAATATGCCTTTTCCGCTTCTTCGTATTCTGAATTTATGGTCAAAGCGTCCCCCAAGAAAGCATAAGTCAGTTCTTTGGTAGAGTCAATTTGAACGGATTTTTTCAAGTGATAAATGGCTGGCTCCACCAAATTTATTTGGCTGTAAACGTCTCCCAAATTGGCATGTGCTGATGCAAAATTGCTATCAATTTCAACTGCTTTTTTCAATAAAATGATGGACTGCTCAAATTTGCTTTTTTTCTGCGCTAATGTGCTAATATTATCTGTATCGAATAGGAAATCATCTTTCAGCTCAACTCCTTTTCTTGTCCAAGTCCGTTTGTCCCTATATTCTCCTCTAAAATTGCCATAGACCCAAGCTAGTAAATTATATAGTTGTGGATAATCAGGCATCAATTCAATCGCCTTATTCCCTGTTTCTATAGCCTTCTCTTGATTATTACTATAATAATATTCCAAGCATAGGTTGACGTAAGGCAATCCCCATTCAGGAGCCATTTCAATAGACTTTTCATAATATCCGACCGCTTCTTCTGAAGCTTTTAATCGAGTATGCAATACCCCCAATTCATTCAAAACATAAGGCGCGTATTCCTGATATTCCAATGCCTTCTGTTGTTTATCAATCGCTTCTTGGTAAGACGATTTTTCGATATTATTATCTGCCTCTAACCTCATTTGAAGCCCTTCAAAATAATACAACTTCGCCATTACATAGGGATAATAAAAGTTTTGTTCTCCTAAGATTTCAGCGGCTTTTCTCAGATATTTTGGATAGCGATCATAATCCGTTTCAGCGGCATATCTTTTACTTAATTCGGTAGGGTTGGCTTCCAGATAAGCATTAATGGTTTGTTGGGCGTCATCTTGGAAAGCAGCAGCGAGGTTTCGCTTCATGGTGCCATGTAATCGTTGCAATTCAGTTGCTTTAACAAGTTCGAGGTATAAATCATACGCAACGGGCTTACCTGTGGGGGCTTCTAACAAATATCCTTCGGCGACCGCAACCGTGAATGCACGATACTTTTGCTGCCAAGTCGAGTCCAAATCTGCCAATATCATATCTTCAAATCCTTTGGATTCAACAGTGGCTAGCGTAGGGGATTCTTTGGACTTCTCTTCTTTGAGCAAAGCTAACGCAGCTTCATCGACTCTTGAAATTGCAGTCGTTTTACTACCAATAACCATAGGGAATTGACTATGCGGTGATGCCTCATTGGACACCTTATCTTCCAAGTAACGCCCAATTTCGAATAGATTAACCGTCAAGTCGGAATTATTATCCGCCAGTCCATATAATCCATCTACTAAATGATAAGAAAATACACCGCGACCACCACCCCATTGTTCCCCTTCCAATGAAAATTCATCGGGCTGGCAAGAGAGGATTTTAGCCTCATTGGCGAATTGTTTAGACAGGTTAGAATTAGTAATTTGTGCCCCACCTACAGAACTTCCCGCCAATTTTCCAGCACGACAGGCATCGGTAATTAACGTAACCTCCGCTTTGTTTTGAAGAGAAAGGGTCGATACAATAGCCTGCAAATAATTCAAAGGGAAAGCACCAATCGCATAGGTTTGAGCAGGCGAATCCCAACCTAAAAGAAAACCTAATTGGAACATGGTTTTCGTCTCC
This sequence comes from Bacteroidota bacterium, assembly GCA_024743405.1. Classification (GTDB taxonomy): domain Bacteria; phylum Bacteroidota; class Bacteroidia; order Chitinophagales; family Saprospiraceae; genus JANSWP01. Next base: position 16,555 of record JANSWP010000066.1, on the reverse strand, counting down.
ACATCACCATGTCCTGAAAAATAAATAATGGCTTGATCGCCTTCTTGACTCACTTCAATCAGCCATTCTAAAGCAGCAGCGATTTGGGCATTAGTCGCCTGTTCGTTGAGTAAGGTTTTGATTTGTTCTGCTTCTAGACCACCACCTGCTGGTGATTGAAGAAATTCCGAATACACTTGGGCGTCTTTGTCCGCAAACCGTAAATCTGGGATTTTCTCGTTTTGATAGTCGGAAATACCGACGACGACAGCGCGAGTGGTGCCTTTGTCGAGGGACATGGTTTGAGCAAAACTAAAACAAGGCAGGAAAAATAACAACAGGGCGTATATAGTCTTCATTACACAGTTTTTTTGAAGCTAAAAGTAAACAAGTCAGTAAATATACTTAATTTGATAAAAGGTTGAAAGGTTACCTTGAAGGAGCGTTTTGAGTAACGTGGAGAATCAAGTTAGGGAGCAGGAAATAAATAATCTACCCATTTCACTTGCTCTTTTTCCTTCATTTTTCGTTAAAAATACTCGCCATACCTATGGGTATGTCTGTGTTTTTTGCCTCCATTAAAGAAAAAATAGCTGTACAAAATTTGGGTACCTTATTTATTTCCTGCTCCCTTATCAGATACTAGACTTTGGACGTAGCTACTCTAAGTGTCTGATTATCAATTCATAATGATTCTTATTGAATTTTCATAATACATTGATTGCCAGTTGATTATGTTGACCATGTCCAAAGTCCAGTTATCAGATAATTTTAAATTATCTGATAACTTAGTTAACAAAACTTTATTTCAGCCTTCGCTTTTTCATTCAAATAGTCGAAACGAAAGGGATTGTTTTTCTTGCTTATCTTTTGTATTCGTCCGGGAAGTATTTTTGCATCAACTCATCCCATTTGGGTTCATTGTGCAGCTCATCAAAATGCAAGCGATTTTCCAGAAAATCTATTGATAACGCTTCATAATCCGACACTCTCAAACTTAAACTCTTCTTGATACCTTGTTCAAGATATTCCCATGTTTTATTAAGTTGCTCCGTCATAAACGACCATTTTGCAAGGTAGATATAGGTGTACCAAAGGTCAGTGTTCATTTCTAGTGCTTTATTCAACGTTTTTTCAGCATCATTCAATTTGCCGGGCAGATGTGTATAGGTATAACCCAACATGGCGAACGCGATAGCTGATGTAGATTCTAATTCGATGGCCTTCAGAATAGTTGCTTCGGATTCCTCCCAACGATCAAACTCCTGATAGTATTCTGCCAAATTAAGATGGTTATCAGCATTTCTCGGATCCATTGTAATGGCTTTCATTAAGTAATGTTCTGCTTCCGCCAATCGGTCTGTTCTGAGGTAAAGGGTTCCTAGGCTTCGGACTACCCAATAATTAGTTGAATCAAATTGAAAAGCTTTCAAAAAGTACTTTTCTGCTTCGACATATTGTCCAGCATTCTTCTTAATATTTCCTAAGTTTTGATATGCCTGCACATTGGTTGAGTCATATTGAATCACTTTTCTCAAACACTTTTCGCCTTCTTTCGTTCTGCCTTGAAAATAGTTAAATACTGAATAGGCGTTCCAGACATATGGGGAGGTCGAATCTATTTTCATCGCCCGATCCAAATAGAGCTTTGCTTTGTCGAATTGTTGAAAATTATAAGAGAGTGAGAAAGCCAGGTCAGTATAAGGTAATATCCAAGAAGGATATAGTTCAATAGCTTTGTTTGTGTATGCTATTGCGGAATCCGGTTGATAAAATTTGTGGATATAAGTTCTGCTCATTTGCCAATAAGCTTGTGGCATTTCAGGCTGTAGCATTAATGCTTCACGGAAAAACTTCAAGGCTTTTTCACCGTCTATGGAATCTCGACTTCCAGAATTCCCCAACAAAATATAACCCTCGAAAAAGTGTTTTCGAGCGATAAGCGTGGTGTACATGTAATGTTCGTTGTCCAAGAGTTCGGCTGCCCGGTCAAGGTACCAAGGGAATGTTTTTACTTTATCTTTAAATTCCTTTGAACGTGTTTTCACCTGGTCAACGCCCGTTTTCATCCAATTATTCATGACCTGTTGTGCATCATCCTGTAAGGCAGCGGCATAGTTGCGCCGCATCGTCGAATGCAGTCGCTCCAAACTGGGTTCCTCACTCAGTTTTTTATAATAAAAATCTGCATAATCATTCTCGGCACGACCAGTTTCAGCAGATAAAAATTGTTTGTCTTCCAATGATTTTTGAAAAGCAAAATACATCTCCACAATATTGGTATCGGCTTGCGCCAAAACATCGTCCTCAATACCTCTTGAATCTGTAGCTGTAAATAGAGACATTTGTTCTCTTTTTCCCGCTCTTAATTTTTTTAAAATATCGGGGAATACCGTTGTCAATTTTTCCATTTTTCCACCTACCGTCATCGGGTTTTGACTTTGAGGAGCCACTTCCATCGAAACCTTATCTTCCAAATAACGGTCAATTTCTTTTAGGTTAACAGACAGGTCATTGTCTCCATCCGCCATGCCATAAAGTCCTTCCAATAAATGATAACTAAAGGCACCACGACCGCCGCCCCATTGCTCTCCTTCGATACTATATTCATCGGGCTGGCAAGAGAGGATTTTGATTTCATTGGCGTATTGTTTGGCGAGGTTACTACCCGTGATCTGTGCTCCACCAACAGAACTACCCGAGAGCTTTCCCGAACGGCAAGCATCGGTAATAACAATAACCTTTGCTTTGTTTTGAGCAGAAAGGGTCGTAATGACATCCTGAAACATGGGCAATGCCAATGCACCACCAGCCAGGTAAATCTTGGAAGGGGCATCCCAGCAGAGCAGGTAACCCGGCTGGGTAATACTTTTTCTCTCTACATCCCCATGCCCCGAGAAATAGATTATCACCTTGTCATTTTCTTTCACGACTTCCCAAAGCCAATCCAACGCAATGGCAAACTGAGCGACCGTCGCCTGCTCATTGATTAGTACTTTCAGATGGCCTTCATCCAACTCACCACCTGCAGGCGATTGCAAAAAACCCGCAAATGCCAAGGCGTCTTTATCCGCAAAACGCAAGTCGGGAATATCCTCATCTTGATAATCGGAGATGCCGACGACCACGGCGTAGGTTTCGCCAGAATCGAGAGAGAGGGTTTGGGAGAAAGTGGTCAGGCTTGCTAAGAGTAATGTTATGATGGGTAGGGTTTTCATAATCATTGTGTTAGATGTCGAAATAGCTTGCGATCCCTTTTACTATGGGAGGGAAAGTCAGTTCATTGGGTACTTTTTTTATTATTTCTGTAAGATAGGAAAAGTAATTAGACTTGTATCTTTATAAAAGAGTAAAGATATACGCCTATTAGTAAAAGAGGTAAAAAGTTAGGAAGTTAGGAAGTTAGGATCCCTAAGTCGTCAGTCCTTTTCTCTTTCAAGTTTTATGGTATCATTTATTATAGAAAGTGAATTAACATGTCCTATATATCCGTTTTTTTGCAAAAGAAACAATAGATCTTCATCCCTTTTCTCTCTAATGTAAAAATGCCCATTGCTGTCGGTAAAGACTTTTTCTTTTAAAGAATCTCTTCTTTGGGTTTTTAAATAAATATCAATGGTGACACCCTGTAATGGTTCTTTCGTTTGCCTGTCAACTACTATTCCGCTTCTTTCAATCGGATGATTACATCCTGCCAGAGTAAACAGTATTAAGATCATTTTCCATAAGATTGATGTTTTCAAATTCTTCTTCATTGATTGGGTCTTTTTAGATTAGGAAAGGCAGATAGAGTAAATTTACATTCTTTGAATCGGTTTTTTTTCATTTAAGGATACAAAAAACGGAAGCTGCGTACATTGTAAACTAAGTGAATTCATAGGGTCAAGTTAATAAAGGTAGTTGACTCAAGCAATAGATTTTTGGATAAAAAATAATGCTCAGGAGGATGTCACATCCGACCAAATTTGATGCTGTCGGATGGTGACATCCTCCCGAGCATTAGGTGAAAATTTAGGCTTAAGATTTCCTTGACTTCTTTTGATAGAACACCATATGAATTCATGTAGCTCCAAAAAACGTAGGCGACACAGCGTATCAGCGAGGCTTTTTAACGAAGCATAAGAGGAAATTGACAAATTGAAAATCGATATTTATTATTAAGTCATTCCCTATTCATTTTCCCAGGATAATTCCTTTGCATGTAGGTCTTAAACTGCTCGGTTTCTCGTAAAGGAGCTAAGGCAGGATCACGCTGCAAAAGCTCATAAGAAAAAAGAGAATAGGTGTTTTTTTCAATAATGCCCATTGCGGAATTGAAATCTTTTTGAGCAACAAGCATTTGAACATAAGATATATCCAAAAAGAGCGGTATTGTTGTATTGGCATATGCTTCATTTATCCTTGCTCTGGCAGTCATCGCCACTTCAAATTTGTTTTCTCTCATGAGTGTCAAACACGCTCCAATCTTTGCCGCATCCGGGTAGATTGGTTCCAGTTCTTTAAATGCTTTACTTGTTTCTGATGCATCAGACAAACCGATCATAAAGGCTTTCATTATTTTTAAATCATCTTTACCTGGATAATTTTCAATCCCTTCCTCTAACACTTGAACAGCCTTCTCATACTTCCTGAAATTATAATACAACAAACTAGAACCAATATAAGGCCCATGATATTTGGGGTTAATTTCCAATGCTTTTTTAAAGTATTTTTCCGTTAGTTCAAATTCGCTATTGAGGTAATAGAAGGTTCCAATAATTTGAGCTTTAAAGGGATTTTTGCTCAACTGAAAATATTTTTGGAAATGTGCTTCGGCTTTCTCAAGACGGTTCAATTTATAATATAGCGTAGCGAATGTATAATTCGTATCTGGATCTTCTGACTGTAGATCGTCAGGAAAAAACTCAACTGCATCTTGATATCTATTCAATTTCAACAAAGTGTCGGTAAAGCTTATCGCCAATTCATTGGTTAAGGAATCCGATATTAGTTCGATTGCTTTTTGGTACAAAAAATTCGCTCGCTCGGGTTCGCCTTCTTTACTGACTTCATCGAGCCACTCTAGCGCTGCCGCGATCTGTGCCGTAGTGGCATTTTCATTGAGTAATATTTGGAGTTGATCCTCATCGAGGCTGCCGCCTGCGGGAGATTTGAGATATTCGGCAAATGCCGCAGCGTCTTTGTGGGCAAAACGCAAGTCTGGAATGTCTTCGTTTTGAAAGTCCGAGATGCCGACGATGACGGCTCGGGTTTGGCTAGAATTGAGGGATAAGTCTTGACAGAAAAGCGAAGAAGAAATTAGAAGTATAATTAAATGAGGGGTAATTTTCATAGGTCGTTTTTGAAGGTGAAAAATCTGAATTAACTTATTTTTTTAGTTAGGGAGGAGGAAAGGAAAAACCCTCCTTAGAAAGTGCTTGGACAGAATTAAGTTACACTTAAATACTGCAACATCACGCCAAAGGCGCCCGTTGCTGTAGAGGAGGCTTGGGGGGGAGTCCAATTAAAAAAGCTGACTTTCAGCTTTTTTAATTGGACTCCCCTCCAAAACCACCATTTACTGGAGCGAGCCGCACTGTGGCAATGCTCCAGTAATCTATGATTTTATTTTGTCCAAGCACTTACTTGCCCTTTAATTCCCGGAAGGGTACTCTCCAGCTGTGAAGCTGAATCCTTTTAGGGAATAAAAGAGTGAGCATAAGCCTAAAACACAAACATTTGTCCAATTACCATTTTTTGATTTGATAAAAGAGGAAAAAGTTACCTTTTTTTCTTGGAAATGAATTGGGTATAAGCTCCACGATTTCAATATTAGGAATGGTTCAATTAACTTTTGACCAAATGTAGCACGAGTTTGCTTCGGAAATACTATTGGCATTGGAGATTTTGGCGTTAAAAATGCGCGCAATAATCTAAGGATATGTCTGTGCCTTTTGCCTCGTTCAGACGAAAATAACACTTTAACCTTACCGACACTTTCAGCTTGAAAGACTATTAAGCTTTAAAAAAAGCGCTCAACTTTAGCATGAATTGTCGAATATTAGTATGTTCGTCGAAATATTAGTACATTTGATTTGGTGCTCTTTATAGATTTATCTAGATTTCCCATAACATATTCTACATTAATTTTAACGCTTAACATCATTTTTCTTAGAGTTTTTAGTAAATAACCATTAGCTCCAATTAGTAAATAATTGACGCATGCTAATTGTTATGTACCTAATTTTAGGATCGCTTGATGCATTAAAAGTGATTTCTAATTCGTGTCGATAGACCCAATTGAAATTCCAATAAAAAATCACACTGATATCAAGTGCTGTTCCTAATTATTCCAAACATTTAAAAAATAATTTACTCAAGTAATAGTCAAAAAAATAACTCACTGGTTTATGAAAATTCTTCCATCTAAAATTTAATTTTTGAACTAGTCTCTTTCATAGTGACACAATCTTTCATCATAACAAAATGGCTTCTAAAAAAATTAAAGAGGAAAAAATTTCATGTAGTAAACGACCAGCACAATGCTAGTGACCTACCTTAAATCGTGCAGTTGTTATTTGATTTATTATTCATTAAAACCAATTAGTATGAAAAAATCCGCATTAACTCTAATGTTGGCCCTGTTTGTCTTGAGCTCCACATGGGCTCAACGAACACTCACGGGTACAGTAACCGACGAAGACGGCATCGCCCTCATTGGTGCTACTATTTTAGCTAAGGGTACTACTTCCGGAACCCTCACAGATGATACTGGAGTATATTCTCTCACAGTACCATCAGATGTGAAAATTTTGATATTTAGCTATACAGGCTTTACAACACAAGAGATTGAAGTAGGTACTTCTAATGTAATGGATGTAACTCTTTCACAAGGGTTACAATTGAATGAGGTCGTTGTTACCGCCTTAGGTATCGAAAAAGAATCCGGATCATTAGGTTATAGTATTGACCAACTGAATGCTGAAGAATTTACCAGAGCACGGGAAACCAATATTGTGAATTCATTGCAAGGTAAGGTGACAGGTGTCAATGTCAGTAATACAAGTGGAAACTTAGGTGGTTCCGCCAAGATTACCATTCGAGGGCTAACCTCTTTGAGCGGTAGAAATGATCCGCTTTGGGTCGTAGATGGAATGCCTATCAATAATGGACAATTCGTTTCAAGTAACAGTGGTTCTAGAATTACCGGAAATAGAGATTTTGGTAATGGTGCACAGGTCGTCAATCCAGATGATATTGAGACGATGAGTATTTTGAAAGGTGCCGCAGCAACAGCTTTATATGGTTCTCGGGCAGCAGCTGGAGCGATTATCATCACCACCAAAAAAGGGGAATCGAATGATCGAGGAACGGCAAAAGTGACCGTTAACTCTTCTATTCGTTGGGATAATCTTTTTTTGGTACCTGATTATCAACAAGATTATGCACAGGGTGCTTCAGCTAAGTATGACTCTTCTTCTGTTGGATACGATTGGGGTCCACGCCTAGTTGGACAGAATGTAAATTCCTTACCTATTACAGGTGAAAGTGGTCCATTGGAAGCTATTGAAGATAATGGCGTAAAAGACTTTTTCTCTACAGGAATGAGCTTTATAAACAATATTGCGATTTCTGATGGTAATGAAAAAATGGATTACCGATTGAGTATGAGTTCCTTAAATCAAGAGGGTGTTTTACCTGGTTCTGAACTTGACAGATATTCTATTTCATTGAATGCTGGAGTCAATCATTCAGAAAGACTCAAATCAAGATTCGGAGTCCAGATTATCAAAACGGATTCTAAAGGAACTGGAGCAGCTGGAGCAAACGACCCAAATGTCATTGGGCTTGGCTCTTTTAGTAGCACAACGGATCCAAATAATTTCGACCCTTGGATTGACGAGTTAGGAAATCAGATCAACCAATTTGATCCTGGCGCAAACAACCCATTGTGGATTAGAAATGAGAATAAAAACAATCGAGATGACACCCGTATTTTGGCAAATATGTCATTGACTTATTCTCCAATCGACAGATTAAATATTACTGGAAAAGTAGGATATGATTTTGGTCAAGATAATCGATTCTTAACCAACCGAAAAGGAACCATTCAAAGACTTACGGGTGATTTTACGGTAGACGAAATCAATTCAATCCAATTGAATTCAGATATCATTGCAACCTATAATTTTGACTTAAATGAAGACTTTAGTGTCAATATATTAGGTGGTTTTAATTACAACAATCGCCAGAGAAAAATTGAAGGTTTGCGTTCTAACTCTTTGTTAGTTGCTGAATTATTCGCCCCTGGAAATGCTGCTCAGAATGTAGGCGTTCGAGATTTTCAGGAGCAAGTTTTGTTCGGTCTTTATACCTCTGTTGATTTGAGTTATAAAAATTATCTGACACTTACCATCACGGGTCGAAATGACTGGTCTTCTACATTGCCACTCGACAACAACTCCTATTTTTATCCATCAGTAAGTACTGCTTTCGTATTTACAGATGCATTTGATTTGCCAGGAGAAGTACTATCTTATGGAAAACTAAGAGCCAGTTATGCTCAGGTTGGAAATGATACTGGACCTTATCAGTTGGATTTTAACTTCCTTCCAGTTTCTACAGCATTCGGACAATACAGCCTTAATATCGATTTCCCATTTGATAGCCGATTGGCTTTTGGGAAAAGCAATACGATTCCACCAAATGACCTAAGACCAGAAAAGCAAAGTAGTTTTGAGGTGGGTACGGAATTAAAGTTTTTTGACTATCGCTTTGGAGTGGATTTCACTTATTTTAAATCAGAAAACAAAGACCAAATATTGGCATTACCAGTACCTCAATCTACTGGATTCTCTTCCTTTAGAACGAATGTTGGACAGGTAAATACTTCAGGAATTGAAATATCCTTAGAAGCTACACCGATATTGACTAGAAACTTCAAATGGAATACTCTTGTAAATTTCTCATCTGCTGATACCAAAGTTGTGGAGCTTGCAGAAGGTGTTGACCGTGTATTGATTGCTAGTGCATTCAATAGTGTACAAGTAGTGGCAGTAGAAGGTGGAACATTCGAACTTTTGGCCATTCCATTTTTGAGAGATTCTGCGACTAACCGTCCGATCATTAACCCAGTAGATGGTACTCGTCTCGCTGGAGAAGCCAAAACAATGGGTTCTGTTTTACCAGACTTTAATATGGGATTTGTTAATTCCTTCAAATTTGGAGATTTTAATCTTTCCTTTACGATTGACTGGAGAAAAGGAGGCGTTATGAAATCTTCTACCGTGGAAAATCTTCAAGGATCTGGTTTGGTTAAAGAAACACTAGTTAATAGAGAGGGAACGTTCATCGATACAGAAGGAGTTCTCCAAAATGCAGATGGTACATTCCGAGATAATGATGTACCGGTTGCAAATGCAGAAGCTTTCTGGAATGGACTAAGCCAAAATAGTATCGCAGAGTCTTCTATTTTTGGTGCTGACTTTGTGAAACTTCGAGAAATTGCTGTTTTCTATAGCCTACCTAAATCCGTTCTAAGCAATTTTGGTAATGGGTTCCTTAGTGAACTAATGATTGGTGTGGAAGGTAGAAACCTTGCATTACTATATTCAAAAGTTCCTCATATTGACCCTGAAAATAGCTTATTCGGTTCAGGTGCAGATGGTTTTGGTATAGAAAGGAGCTCCGTTCCTTCTACTAGAACTATTGGTGTGAATTTGAAAGCAGTATTTTAGTAGACTTGTTTGCAAATAAGTCTATTATTATCAATTAAATATTATACCTAATGAAAAATATAAAATTAATATTCTTATCTCTATTGGTCATTTTTGTTACCAACTCTTGTGATGAAGCGTTGGATATCAATACCGACCCTTTGGTAGCCACTTCGGCAGATCCAAATGCAGTGCTACCATTCGTTATTGTAGGCTATTCCAATCGATATGTTACGGAATTAGGCACTAGAATCATGGATGTTTCTCAACACTTTTCTGCTTGTTTTAATAGCCCTCGAAATGGAACAACAACCAGCTTCTTGACAGGCAACACGTGGAGAATGTATTATACGCAAGTATTAGGAAACCTTGCATTAGTTGAAGCGGATGCAGCTGCAGCAGGTGCCGGCAACAACAATATTAACGCAATCGCAAAAATATTTAAGGCCAAATCCTATTTTGAACTAGCTTGTATTTGGGATAGAATTCCTTTTACAGAAGCTATAGATGGTGCCGCTTTTCCTTCTCCAAATTTTGACGATCAAGAGGTCGTATTTAATGGTGTTTTGGATATTTTAGATGAAGCAATCGCTTTAATTGATGCGATACCAGCAGGTGGTTCTGTAGATGTTTCAACCGGAGATTTGATTTACGAAGGAAATATGGATAATTGGAGAAGATGGGCCAACTCTCTTAAATTAAGAGTTTTGATGTTGATTCGAAATAAAGACGCTTCTGTAGATGGAGAAATCACTAAAGTACTTTCAGAGCCATTGATTGAAAATAATAGCCAAGCTGCTATGTTGAGGTATTTTGATACACCAGCAGAATCAAATGCCTTCAATAGATTGGTTGAAGCATTCTTCGGTGTATCTAATGAAGTTCAAGGTGTCTATGCTCCGGGGCCAGTACTATATGATATGTTAGAGGGCGATCCGAGAAAAGACCTTTGGATTTTTGATCCTAATGCTGTAGGCGCACCCAATGTTAGTACCTTTGCATTTCAAGGTGATTACGCGACAATCGCAAATAATGTGATTCGAAATGACATTCCTCATATTATGTTTTTACCTTCTGAAATTGATTTCTATCGAGCAGAATTGGCTTTACTCGGTGTGACAACGGAAGATGCACAAGCAGCATTTAATACAGGTATGAACAATATCCTTACTTTTTGGGGGAATGACATACCAGGTGCTCAAGTCACCCTTGATCCAGCCGATATTGAAGCATTTATTGCAGGTATGCCAGCAGTTAGTATAGATCAAATCCATGAGCAGCTGTATTTGGAATCTTTCCTTAGACCACTCGTTTCTTGGAATACGATCAGAAGAACAGGTACGCCTACTCTACCGTTGCCACCAACAACCGGTATTTCAACTGTTTTAAAACGTTTCACCTATCCACCGAATGAAGCGGCTGCAAATGTGAATACACCAGCGAATCTACCGACAGATACTAAAGTTTGGTTTGAAAATTAAAAAAACATAAAATAAATAAAATGAAAATATTAAAAATAATTTCCGTTTTCACCGTCATAGGGCTATTTGCCTCTTGTGCGGAAGAATACAATTTAGATGATAATTTTACGGTGCAAGAATTGCCAGGTTATGTTGCGTTCAATGCACCTGGACTTTCTGCAACCGTGGATGACCTAGCCGTCACAGAAGACGATGGCACCGCATCTCTTAGGATTGAATGCCCAACAGGCACTTTATCTGATATTACAGTTGGTTATGAAATTTCAGGTAATGCCGTTGAAGGAGTTGATTATAATATATCAGGAGCATCTGGCAATTCAGGATCTATTGTTATAGCTGCCAACCCTGAAGATGTTGTAAATTTTAGCTATGCGGATTTGACGATCGACATTCTTACAGACGATGAAGTAGATGGAGAGAAAACCTTGACGATTACATTGGTTAGCGCCACCAATGATGAAGGCACTTTAGCCGTTGGTCGTGGAGGTACTGATTTCTTGAAATCAACTTCCGTGATTATCGCTGATGTTAATTAAGGAATGCGTCATAAATAATATCTAGTCCTGAAATAGTTTTACACGATTAAAGGATGAAAATTAACTGAGTATTGCAGATTTGCAGTACTCAGTTTTTTTTGTTTTTATCCTAACCTGGCAGAGCCAAGTAACATAGAGGTCAGGAGTCAGGTATGAGGGTTTTCTGACACCTGAGAGAAAATTTTAATTTTTGACCTTTAGAGTCAAGGGAAAGCGTTTGGGAGAAACATAAAATAGGTGAGAGTAGCAAAAACAGGGTGTGTATAGTCTTCATAAACTGGCTTTATGATACAGAATGAGAACAACATACTGAATTTATATTGATTTGATAACATAGCTATAGGTTACCCTTTAAAAGAGCTGATTATTGATAAAAAAGGAAAAGTATCCACAAATATACTTACTGTTATTCCTCAATTTTTTCAGGAAAATGCCTCAAAATGAATGCTTGATATTCAGGTTTATCTCTCAAGGGTTCTAAAAGTGGATGATTATGAAGAATCCCATAATTAAGGAAAAAAATATCTCCCTCATCCATAAGAGTAAACGCAGTTTCAAAATTTCCTACCTGTGCATGAGCACCAATATGTAAAGGTTTTATTATCCCAAGCCACCAACCTGAGAATTGGTCTTCGATGGTTGACCAAAGAGCAATTGCTTCTTTAAATTGATTTAGGCGAATAGCCTCCAGAAATTTGAATACATCTCTGTACCCTGGATCTGCTTCTGAGGCTTTTGTAAAAATCAATTCGGCATCTTTAGGACTATTACTAAAATATTGATAAACCAATTGAAGCCCTCTAATTGATTGATCTGAAGAGGTCATTAGATTCACTTGAGCATTATATCGACCTAGTGAAGTAAAACTCCCAGAAGAATATTCTGCCCAAACAAGATTGAAATGGGCAAATTGATTGGTAAATTTCTTTTGGAGTGATTGGAAGGAATAAGCATTGACTAATTCAAAATCAGCGTGCTTCATATAAAATTGTCCAACGAAAGCGAAAGCATTTGATTTATCCGATGCCTTTTCAATATACTTTTCAAAATGCGCTTTTGCTTTGTTAGGCTCTTTACGTCGATAATATAAATCTGCTTTATCGAAATAATCCTGAGCACTACCATTGGCTAACGAATCGGGACAAATACGCCTTGCTTCCTCAAAGCGACCTAACTTTAGGTTAGCTTCGGCAAATGCAAAGGAATCTGCTTTCGAAGACACTTTATTGGTTTTCATCAATGCCTTTTCATAAAGTTGTTTTCCTAAATGATTTGCTTGAAGCCGTTCATAAATCTTCGCTAATTGAATGCAATTGTCTGGATAATATAACCCTACCAATTCATCAAAATCATACTGCTCTAGATCATCAAACCGTTCGGGAAAATTTCTTCTCATAAAATCTTGATAACCTTTTGTAACCCTTAGAGGTTCAAGCGGTGCATAATTGGTAAGCAATTCGTAATTAAGTGCCTTCTTAGACGAATAAAGAAGGTACTCCAAAGCCTCATCCATATTACCATTTTGAACCAGAGCACCTAGATAGATATGTTGTAAATACCAAGTTTCCATTTCTTCACTTATTTCCTCCCATGATTGTTGGGCTTGGTCAAAATCTTTAGATTGGGCAGCATTGAGGAAATTCCAAATTTCATTAAAAATGGGGCGATCTTTGGCTGCCTCCTCAAAATCAGTTTTTGAGTCCTCTTTACTTTTACTAAAGAAAGTATAAACCGTTTGCATCTCTTTTAACAAAAAAATTAAGTCAACTTTAGGCTCTGCCTCCTCTAAAAGTTGTTGTGCTTTCTGGTATTCTCCTCTGCAATAATATAGGAAAGCAAGATTCATATAAGTGTTGCGCTTATTAGGATTAGCAGCCTTTCCCAATTCTAAATATTTTTCAGCTTTATCAAATACTCCTTGATTTAAATAAAATTCTCCCAGTCCTAAATCATCCGCCTTTTTGAAGTGTTTTTCTGCTTTTTCATATTCCTTATTTAGGTAATAAAATCCACCTATACTAAGATGAACACTTACCTCCTCAGGTGCTAAACTTAACAAGTTATCAATCCATTCCTGTGCTTTTTCAGACTGTCCATTTTTCTGATAAAGATCAATGAGGTTTATTATGGCAAAAACGAAATCTGGATTTAAGTCCAAAGACTTCTTCAATAACCATTCTGCCTCTTCCCATCGATGAGTTTCTGTATAAATATATCCTAGGTTCAGGTAATTACCGGTATGGCCAAGAGTTACATTCAAACTCTCAATTAAACAATGTTCTGCTTTTTGAAAATCCCTTAACTCATAATAACGACCAGCTAAATTGTTTAAAGGAGCGGTCCAATCTGGACTTAACTCAATAGCCTTTTTATAATACGATATCGATTCGGCTAGTTTTCCCCATGTAAGCGTTCTATTCCCTAATATATTATTGTAAAAAGCAATTCTTGATGCATTTTTCTCATCCACCAAAGAAATGGCTTTTTTAACTAACTCAGTTCCCTTTTGGGGTTGTCCTAAGTAAAAATAGGTGCTTCCCAATCTAGCATAAGCCGTAGAGTAAGTCGAGTCAATTTGAATAGCCTTTTCTAATGGTTTCACCGCAGCTTTGTAATTACCCGTATTAACGAAAGCTAGTGCAAGATTTGAATGCGCGGCTAAATAATTAGAATCCAGTTCTATAGCAGCTTGAAGCAGTTCAATGGTTCTCTTCAATCGTTTTTTCTTTCGGTTCAGCGTTTCGTTATCTATATAATTATAGAAGAAGTTCTGTTTTAATTCGATTCCCCTTCTTGACCAATTGCTTTTGTCCTTATAGTAGGAACTGGGATTAGAATATATCCATCCTAAAAAATTATACATCTGTGGATAATCCGGCATTCTTTTCAATGCCTTTTCACCCATTTCTATTGCTTTGTCTCTATCTCCAGAATAATAACTTTCTATACAATAATTCACATAAGGCAGCCCCCATTCAGGAGACGATTCGATGGCTTTATCTAGGTATTCAAAGGATTTTTTGGTTTGCTTCATTAAGGAGTATAAAACGCCTAATTCATTAAAAATATATGGCGCATTTTTCTCAAATGAAAGAGCTTTGAGTTGATGTTCAATTGCCGAATTGTATAGTGAATCCTTAATAAAAGTTGCTTTATCTACCGACGCCAATCGCATACCCAAACCTTCAAAATAGAGTTGTTTGGCTTTCAATCCTTTATAAAATACATGAGAAGCTCCCAATAATTCAGTAGCTCTGCTTAAGTATTTTGGAAATCGATTGTAATGAGGATCTCGATCATACCGATTTTTTAATTCTCCAGGATTAGCCATTAAATAAGCATTAATAGCTTGTTGAGCATCATCTTGTAAAACCGCTGCAAAATTTCGTTTCATAAAGCCATGAATGTCTTTCAGACTTTCTTCAACCATTAATTTTTTATAATAATCATTAGCAGACGTCCCTTCTGGTGCTAGTAGATTTCCCTCTTCTATAGCTACCAAAAAATCATTATACATTTCTTGGACTGTGGTATCCGCAGTTGCAATAATGCTCTCCTCAAATCCCCTTGTTTCTATGGTACCCAAAGCAAGCAATTCTCCCTTTTTTCGGTCTTTCAAATCTTCCAAAACTTGTGCATCTACCTTAGCTAAAGAAGCATTGCGGTCTCCAACGGTAAAAGGCATTTGTGGATGGGGAGCCGTTTCCGCTGATACTTTATCTTCGAGGTATCGACCTATTTCAAACAAGCTGACTTGCAGGTCATCATTCCGATCCGCTAACCCAGACAATCCTTCTATCAAATGATACGAAAAAGCACCTCTTCCCCCACCCCATTGTTCTCCTTCCAAGCTAAATTCATTAGGTTGACAAGAAAGAATCTTGAGTTCGTTAGCATATAGTTTGGCGAGATTAGCCGTCGTTGCTTGTGCTCCTCCTATTTCATTTCCTGCCAATTTGCCCGCCCGACAAGCATCCGTAATTAAAACCACCTTAGCCTTATTCTCAACGGAGAGAGTAGAAACAATAGACTGAAGTGCTCCCAACCCAAAAGTACCTCCTGCCAAATACACTTTTGGAGGCGCATCCCAACACAATAGAAACCCTGGCTGACCTATTAGTTTTCGTTCCACATCTCCATGCCCTGAAAAATAAATAATCGCCATATCTCCCTCTTTACTTTCATCAATCATCCAATACAGAGCTGCGGCAACCTGTCCCGCCGTCGCCTTTTCGTTGAGTAATAACTGAATCTGATTTTCAGGCAATGCTCCTCCCGCCGATGATTTTAAGTAATTGGCAAAAGCTTCTGCATCTACATTTGCATAGCGCAAATCAGGAATTTGTTTGTTTTGGTAGTCAGATACACCAATAATGACAGCACGGGCAGTACCAGAATGGAGGGAAAGCGTTTGAGCAGATAAGTAAAAGGGAATAAGAGAAATAAAAACGAGAAAGGTAGTTTTCATTTTAGGCTTTTTAGTAAACTTAGTAAGTGCTTGGACAGAAACAACTTCCACTCATTTTACTGCAACATCGCGCCAAAGGCGCCCGTTGCAGCAATGGTGGTCTTGGAGGGCATTGAATTTTAGCCAACATATCCACAGCCTTGATTTTTGCTTCTTTGTATCAAAACAAAGAAGAAATTAACAAAAAATAGTTTTGACGGTACTAGCTCTCCCAGTTTAGGGACTATACAATATCCGTCAATTAGAGTCATTAGCAACGCACAAATAATAAGTTCACGATTTCGACGAGTTTATTTTGGTCTCAGTTTTTATTTAAATGAAGGATAATTGTTGATACTTTGACTGAGGTTAAATGAAAAATGAGGTCAAAAGAAGCCGTCCAAATCGGGGAATTAT
>JANSWP010000138.1 GCA_024743405.1 Bacteroidota bacterium | reverse complement strand
TTGTGAGAGCAAAAAATAATTCAAAAATTTATTCTAAACTTAATATTGCTCGCTTACTTAAGTGCTTAGACAAAATCAAGTTATAGATTACTGGAGCATTGCCGCAGGGTGGCTCGCTCCAGTAAATGGTGGTTTTGGAGGGGAGTCCAATTTAAAAAGCTGACTTTAAGCTATTTAAATTGGACTAACCAACAACCCTCCACTACTGCAACCGGCGCCTTTGGCGCGATGTTGCAGTGTTTAAGTGCAACTTAATTCTATCCAAGCACTTACTAAGACAAAAAAAATAAGGGGCAGCCAACAATGACTGCACCCTTTATTTCAGCGAAATGATAAGATTTTTTATTTCCCAACTCCTTGTACAAGGAGTGAAACTTCATTATTCAATACTTCAATGAAACCTCTGGTAATTGTAAAAGAATAAGATTTACCAGGTTCATCTGCTTCTTGGATCGTACCGCTCTCTGAGTCATAATACTGATGTACTCCTTCAGAAGCAACGATCTTGATTTCTCCTTCTTGTAAAGAAGAGACAATCGGTGCGTGGTTTTTCAAGATCTGGAATTGACCAAGCGTTCCAGGCACTTTTACAGAAGTAATTTTTCCTTTGAAGACTTCTTTGTCAGGTGTTAAAACCGTAATATTCATATTAAATAAGTTGACAATTTCAAAAAAAATGCTAACTGCCGGCTAATAGTCACCGACTGCCAACTGATTAATTTTCAGCTTCAGCCATCATTTTCTTTCCTTTCTCCATGGCATCATCAATCGTACCTACTAAGTGGAAAGCTGCTTCTGGATAATCATCAACTTCACCATCCAAAATCATATTAAATCCACGAATCGTTTCTTCAATTGAAACTAAAACACCAGCCATTCCGGTGAAGATTTCTGCAACGTGGAAAGGCTGAGACAAGAAACGTTGAACACGACGTGCTCTGTGTACGACTTGCTTATCTTCATCACTTAACTCCTCCATACCCAAAATCGCGATAATATCTTGCAACTCATTATATCGTTGAAGGATATTTTTCACTCTTTGTGCACAATCATAATGCTCATCACCAATGACATTAGGATCTAAGATTCGAGAAGTAGAATCTAACGGGTCAACCGCAGGATAAATACCTTGCGCAGCCAATTTACGATTCAATACCGTTGTCGCATCTAAGTGAGCAAAAGTTGTCGCAGGAGCTGGATCCGTCAAGTCATCCGCAGGTACATAAACCGCTTGTACGGAAGTAATTGAACCTCGTTTTGTTGAAGTAATACGCTCTTGCATCAAACCCATTTCAGTGGCTAAGGTTGGCTGATAACCCACCGCAGAAGGCATACGACCCAACAAAGCCGACACCTCAGAACCTGCCTGAGTGAAACGGAAAATATTATCAATAAAGAATAGGATATCACGACCACCTGTTGGATCATTTAAATCACCATCTCGGTAATACTCCGCTACAGTCAACCCAGACAATGCTACTCTTGCACGTGCACCAGGAGGCTCATTCATCTGACCAAATACTAAGGTTGCTTGAGAAGTTTTCAAAGCTTCCATATCCACTTTACTCAAATCCCATCCACCTTCTTCCATGTCATGTTTGAATGCTTCACCATAACGAATTACGTTAGATTCAATCATCTCTCGAAGTAGGTCATTTCCTTCACGAGTACGCTCACCTACACCTGCGAATACAGAAATTCCTTCGTAACTTTTCGCAATATTATTAATCAACTCCATGATGATTACGGTTTTTCCTACACCCGCACCACCAAAAAGTCCGATCTTACCACCTTTTTGATAAGGCTCAATCAAGTCGATCACCTTAATACCTGTATAAAGTACCTCTTTGTCTGTCGCCAATTCCTCGTAAGTAGGTGGTTTACGGTGAATTGGATAAGCATTATCTCCTTTGTCTACAGTTCCGATACCATCAATTGCTTCACCAACTACGTTGAAAAGACGACCTTTGATAGCCTCTCCAACTGGCATCGCAATCGCTAATCCTGTATCTACTACTTCAAGACCACGAGTCAAACCATCCGTTGAGTCCATCGCGATAGCACGAACACTATCCTCCCCTAAGTGTTGCTGAACTTCCAAAACAAGCACTTCGCCATTAGGACGTTTAATTTCGAGGGCATTCAAAATTTCAGGAAGTACGGAGTCTTTGCCAGCAAAACTAACATCAACTACGGCTCCAATAATCTGTTTGATACGACCGATATTCGCCATTGTGATTAAGAATTTTTTAGAATTATTGTTTACCCCGGGCCATTTTCGGGAAATTAGATTTTTGAAATCAAATCCTTGATTTTTATTTATTTGCCTATTTAAAAAAAATGCAAAATCTTTCTAAATAGCCTTTTAAATCAAGGGGTTCTGAAAATCGCCGCAAAGATACATTTTTTGTTAGTTAAAACAATTTGATTGACAATAATTTTAAGTCTTTAAAAAATCTTTAGAAAAAACTGTTTGAACTAGGCACCTCCTAGCACAAAAGGTGCCCAGATATTTGGAGAAGCGGTAACTGGGTTTTTTATTAACTTGAGTTTTGCCATTCTTAATGCCTCAGCATAAGATTTTTCCGACTTTAAAAATGCATAATAAAAATCTACCATGAGTTTACTACTTACCTTATCATTTACTTTCCACAATGAATAAACTACATTGGACACACCTGCATCGATAAAACTTCTATGAATGCCTTGAAGCATACCTCCATCTATTTTCCCCAAACCACTTTCACAACTACTTAAAACCACCAAATCCGCAATGATTTTCATTTTAGATATTTCCTCAACATTAAGAATTCCATCCTCTTCGCTCTCCTCAAAACATAATATCCCTGACAATTCAGGTTGTTGAGTGTTCGCAAAACTATGACTTGCAATGTGAATATATTTATGCTTTCCTTGAAGTTGCTTTTTAAGATTTGTTTCGTTTGCGCTTGCGTTTAATAACAATTTACATTTTAGTCCATTGGATGAATGGATCAATTCATTTATACTTATTACTTCTTCTTTCGAAAAAGGTAAAGCATTAATTTTGCTACCTCTCATTTCTATTTCAGGTGACTCATTCGGTGAGATATGAACATCAGGTAGATTAAAAATGGGTGCGAACCCTACAAAAGAATCTTGCCATTGCGCCTTGTTTTCATTGGTTTGCAAAAGATCATTAATAGAACTTTGGTATTCTATATTAAATCGTTTCACCAAAAAAGGAAGTTGATCGAATGCTTTATTTACACTCGAGTTGACTAGGGTTTCAAAAGGAATCAATTGTAATATACCCTGAGGAATTAGCACCAAGGTTTCAGCCCTATTGAGTATTTCCTCTAATGGCTCAATTAATCTTGCGTAAAACTGAAAGCTTTGCTTAATAAATGCGGATCGCTTTTTTTTCTGAGGGAGTGAAAACTGTTGAAGCAGATTATGAAAGTGAAGTACTTCTTTTTCAAAATTCGGACTCACTATAACCTTTAAAGATTGTATTCTACCTCTTGTTATAGCCGTTATTTTTATATTATCTGATCTATCATCTAAAATATATTGTATCAGTATCTCCTCTTGACTAATATTCTGTTGAATTTCTTGAAAATATAAACCCTTAGAGAAATCACTATTTGGGGGTTCTTCAACACAAGAATTAAAAATACAGACAGACATTACCATTAGAATCATCCTGTGAGTCATAGTTCTTGAAATTTGATAATAAACAACCAAGCCCGAAACTAGACTTTTGAAGTCTGTTTCAGAAATAAAAATTAACTACATAGCTACCTTAAGAAAGGTGAGCAACATAATTAATGGATAAGCTACAAATACTCAAAGGTTGAAGGGTAAAAAAGAGGTATGTTATAAAATAAAAGCAGTAAAAAAACGGATATAAAAGTAAATTTGTGAGACTAAAGTAATACAAAAATATTTTAAAGTTTGGTAAACCTATTTAATAACTCTGTTTTCCGACTTCTTGCGACACTCAATTTTTCGCCATTTTTCATTAAAACATAGTTCATATTATTATTAACGAACCTAGCCAAGTGTAACAGATTAATAATATGAGAGTGATGGACTCTCACAAAAGCTTCATCCTTTAATAATTCACCAACTTCTTTTAATTTTTTGGATACCGTTACAATACTCCCATCTAACATATAGAGGTGAGTACTCCCTCCTTCTGAAAGACAATAAAGTATCTCTTTTCCATGAATAAAGGTAAATCCATGTCCGTCATTTATCGCTATACTTGGATACTTACTTTTGTTCATTTCTACTCCGTTTATGTCCATTATTTAGAGTCTAATCAAAAGTGATTGAATGTCTCCAGAATGGTATTTTAAGGGTTCATGTCATCTACTCACCTAAGAGTATGCCTATATGGATTTGCAATTTATATGATTTTTTGTTCACATTTTTAGACAAAAAAATTAAAAATCCCATCATTATACTTAATTTTAAACACGAAAAAGCCTTTAAATCATTGTTTATCAA
Organism: Bacteroidota bacterium; assembly: GCA_024743405.1. GTDB lineage: Bacteria > Bacteroidota > Bacteroidia > Chitinophagales > Saprospiraceae > JANSWP01. The sequence continues at coordinate 6,231 of JANSWP010000138.1, read as the reverse complement.
TAATTTAAAGGCTCACGAAAAAAATGCATTTCCTGAAAAAAACTATATATGCACGGCAGTAAATTATTCACATTGATGCAGAGCCTGTCAATGGAAGAACTAAGGAAATTCAAGAAATTTGTTCAATCTCCATTTTTCAACACCAATGAACAACTGGTGTCCTTTTTCAACTATCTTTATAAATATGCGCCCAAATGGGATTCTAGAATGTTTTCCAAAGAAATTGTTTTCCGAACCTTATTTCCAGATACACCAATATTTGACTCAAAAAAAATGGGCAACTTGATGTCAGAATTATCTCTATTGTTTGAAAATTTTATCGTTCAAATTGAATTCGACACCAATCCGCTTGAAAAAAACAAAATCAAATTAAAAGCACTATCGAATAGAAACTTGACTAAATCCCTAGAAAAGCAGTTTCGCCAAATACATAAAACACCTAATACGATTAGCTCTATTGCAGGGAAAAACTTTCACCTATCTCAATTCGAGATTAACCATAAACTATATTTTGATCCCTCTACCAGAAAATTTAATAAAGGTCAAGGTCTTAAAGAGGCAATGAATCACCTTGATCATTTTTATTTTATCAATAAGCTTCAAATGGGGTTAGAAATGAAGGTTATTGAACGCGTAATTGGAGAAAAGCATGATAATCATTTTTTGGATGCTATTTTAAACTTAGCTCATGGTATTGCTGATGACGAAGAACCAAGCCTAAAAATTTATTTTTACCTCGTTAGATCCAATCAAGCTAGGCAATTGGAAGACTATACAAGCGCAAAAAGATTATTTATAAAACACATCCAAGACCTTAACAACTTAGACCGATTCGCCATTTTATTACATCTAATAAATTTTGCTGTAACGCAGAGTTACAGTAGTGAAAAATACTGGTTAAGAGAGATTTTAGATCTTTACATTTTGGGACTTGAACAAAAAATATTAATCCAAAATAACAACATTTCTCCCGCTGCCTTCACCAATATTGTCATCAATGGCATAAAACTCAAAGAATATGATTGGCTTGACTATTTCATACAGCATTATAAACCCTATTTAGATTCCGACCATCGTGAGCAAATAGAAGTACTATGCCAAGCTTCTATTTTCTTCGCCAAAGAAGATTTCTCTAATGTAACCAGACTACTGACAAGTCATTCCTTTCCGAAGCCCATCTATAAAATCCGAGCAAAATCTGTGCTTCTAAAAACAATTTATGAGGAACTCTCGCTTGATGATAGTCAGCTGAATTTATTCGAAGCCCAATCAAAATCTTTCGAACGATTTTTGCGAAGAGCATCAAAGCTTACTGAACGAGAAAGCTACATCAATTTCGTTCAAATACTTAGAAAAATTGCAAAAGCACGCCAGAAAAACCTATCCTTAGACAAGTTCCTAACCAAAATAAAGTACCAAGAACTTCAACATATGAATATCGCTAATAAATCTTGGGTATTAGCCAAGGTAGAGGACTTTATTCAAGCTAAAAAATTACAAAAAGCAGGTCTTTTACCTTCTTAAAATTGCAAAATTTCCTCGATAATGGTTCCACCTTTCACTTTCATTTGGTCCTCTTTCTTAATTTCAAAATTTTGGAAATTATTTAAATTCAATTTTGTGTTGGTTGTTGACTTTTTCATAATTGATAATTTTAATTTGTTGTAATATTTTATCACTAATCTGCATTTTGAATTGGACACAAGCCATCCATAGAATGACCCAACCTACTTGGGTTATCTAATCCACAAACACAGCCTTTGTTGAATATTTAATTTGAAGAAAAACTAAAGTCGAATAATCAACTTTAGCAACTTCATAAAATTGATTGTCAGTAATTTAGTATGCCATTAAAATTAGAATGTATTCGAAATAATCAAGATCATTTTTGAGAAGTCATTGAAATGTTATTTCACTTTAGAGCAACTTAAAAATTGATTTAATTACCGAATCTATCTACTTATGAATTAAGACAATCGGGATGTGACATAAAGGGTTATTATTTTTCTTTTTTTCATAAAAAGACTTGTTTATAAGGATGAAGGTGAGCTTCAATATTACCCTTACGATTGGATTTAAGAAATGAGAAATAAACCTATCAACAGGATGTTCATACGTTGATCCTAGAAAAACTGGATTTTGAAAAAATCAAAAAAATATCATCAAAATTGAACTTCCAACAACTCTCCACTCAATTGAAACAACAACATCTCTATCGCTTTCGCATCATACTTTGCGGTATTAGAACTCGTGGCAGCAGTTAGTAAATTCAATTGAGCTTGCCGGAATTCGACAGAAGTGATTTGCCCTACTTTAAACTGTGCGTTGGTTCGCTCTAAATTCAAATGAGCTATTTTCAGATTCACCTTTTCAGCTTCTAGGATGAATAAAGAAGTTTGATAATTTCGCCATGAATTAGCTAAATCTCTTTCCAACTCTAGTCATAATTGCTCTTTTTGTATTTGCTGATTCGCTACAGAGACTTGAGTATTTTATTCCTGAATTTTTCGGCGACCACCATTAAAAAGATTCCAATTTAGACTCGCACTTGCACCTAAGCCTCTACTCGTAATAAAAGTTGGATCAAAAGGACTTGCGGGTTGACTATCAGAAAAACTAAAATCATAAGATGTATTTGCCGTAATAGTTGGCTTACGTTGAACATCAATTACTTGAAAATCCAATTATGTAATTCCTAAATTCTTATCCATCATCAAAATTGCTATGTTTTTGGACTTTACCTTATCTAATAATTGCCCAAAATTCAGATTTTGAGCATAATTCACCATCGTATCTACTTGAAAAGGAGTACTGAGGGTTTGTCCCATAATGACGTTCAAATTGCGTTGTACGTTTGATAATTGTTGCTGAATATTTAGCAAATTAATACTATCTCTTTGAATATCTACTTCGGCATTCAAAACATCCAATTTATTTCCCTGACCATAGTCAAATCGATATTGAGCTCGCGTCAATCGTTGTTTCGAAACATCAATCGTCTGAGCAAATACCTTCATATTTTCAGATAACCGCACCACTTCATAATAGGTACTCATCAATTATGCAATATTCAATTCAATTCAATTGTTTGCCGTTTTTCTAAATCTGTCAAATCAATGATAGCTTTTAGCTGCTCAAATCCCACATCTCGCGCCTTGTCATACAATATATAATTGGCGCCTACGGAAGCGTTCCATCCCTATGCGAATGCATTTTTATTGGAAGTCTTATTTCCATTCTCAAATGTTATATTCGAACCTCCAATCTGATTAAAGAAGCCTTATTTCATTGGGTAATAACCGCTAAGTCATTTTGCATTTGCCCATCTTTATCATACAATCTTTTCAATAGCGCCCATTGCTCAATTGTCAAATTCAAATGATATTTTTTGAAATTTTCCGCGATGAATGAACCCATCATTTTACCAGTCCTTCCGATCCAAGGTATCATGGTATCCTCTAATTCAACTAGACTCATATTTTTAAATCATATTAAAATAAATACAAAACTATTTAATCAAGTTGCATAAACTACTAATTATATATAAAAGGTTTTCAAATATTTTAAATATTCAATAAATGGGTTGTTATTTTCCATTATTGCAAACTACTTTAGCCAAAAAATCGCCTAGTAAAAATTGATTTTCATTCAGCTTATTGAATTCAATTACATAGAAACATATCATCATTACCTCCAAATGAATGATTTTTCGGACTTTTGGCGAAAATTCGCTTACCTGACATATATATTATGAAAAATAAGATAGAACAACTCAATGAAAAATTAGCCCTATCTCGTCTTGGAGGTGGCGAATCCCGCATTGAGAAACAACATCAAAAAGGGAAACTAACTGCTCGAGAACGGATCCATTTTTTATTGGATGAGGGTTCTTTTGAAGAAATCGGTGCACTGGTGACTCATCGAACCAAAGACTTTGCTATGGAAAAACAAATTTTCTATGGTGATGGTGTCGTGACAGGCTATGGAACGATAGGAGGAAGATTGGTTTATGTCTTTGCGCAAGATTTTACGGTTTTTGGAGGTTCTCTCTCCGAAACGCATGCTGAAAAGATCTGCAAAATCATGGATTTATCAATGAAAGTTGGGGCACCTTTGATTGGGTTGAATGATTCTGGCGGAGCTAGAATTCAAGAAGGGGTTCGATCATTAGGAGGATATGCAGATATTTTTTATAAAAATGTAATGGCTTCTGGCGTGGTTCCACAAATTTCCGCGATCATGGGACCTTGTGCTGGCGGCGCTGTTTATTCACCCGCTATGACAGATTTCACCATTATGGTTGAAGGGACAAGTTATATGTTTGTGACAGGACCGAATGTTGTCAAAACGGTGACCAATGAGGAAGTCACTTCTGAAGAATTAGGTGGTGCAAGTACCCATTCCACCAAATCTGGCGTCACCCATTTGATCGCTGCGAATGATATTGATTGTATAGAAAAAATAAAGGGTTTATTAAGTTATATGCCTCAAAACTGCGAGGACAAACCGACCCAACTACCTTATGAAATTGGAGAAGAAACACGCGAAGTGTTGGACAGTATTATTCCAGAAAACGCCCATCAGCCCTATGATATTAGAGATGTTATCAAGGGGATTTCCGATGAAGATTCATTTTTAGAGATTCATGAAAATTATGCTGAAAACATAGTTGTTGGCTTTACCCGATTAGCGGGGAGAAGTATTGGAATCGTAGCCAATCAACCCATGAGCCTTGCGGGAGTTTTGGATGTCGATAGCTCCAAAAAAGCCGCTCGTTTCGTTCGCTTTTGTGATTGCTTTAATATTCCATTATTAGTACTAGTCGATGTGCCTGGGTTCCTCCCTGGTACAGACCAAGAGTGGAATGGCATCATTGTAAATGGTGCAAAATTACTTTATGCATTGAGTGAGGCAACCGTTCCAAGAATTTCAGTCATTACACGAAAAGCCTATGGAGGCGCCTATGATGTAATGAATTCAAAACATATTGGTGCCGATATGAATTTTGCTTGGCCAAGTGCAGAAATCGCGGTTATGGGAGCAAAAGGAGCTAGTGAAATAATATTCCGAAAAGAAATTCAAGCTGCTGACGATCCTGCTGCAAAATTGGCGGAAAAAGAAGCGGAGTATGCTGAAAAATTTGCTAATCCGTATTCAGCGACTGAAAGAGGCTTTGTAGATGAAGTGATCCTCCCTAGAGATACCCGTCGAAAACTGATTAAAGCGTTTGCGATGCTAGAAAACAAAGTCGCGAAAATCCCGAAAAAGAAACATGGAAATATTCCTCTATAGGAACGTGTAAAGAATAAGTTATAAAGGTTTGGGGAGATTATTCAACTCACTAAAATCATCGTTACCAAATGAAATTTACTACAACTATACCATCAAAATATTGCGGGCCAACTGACTCTGGAAATGGAGGCTATACCAGTGGTATTATCGCAAAGGTAGCTCATTTTCCCGCTCAAGTAACATTGAGAAAACCACCTCCACTTGATAAAACATTAGAAATAAAAATTGGTAGAGAAAAAGTTGAATTGCTAGATGGAGATACACTAATTGGAGAGGCCATCCCTCACAATTTGGAAATTGAAATACCAAAACCACCTACTTATGAAGAAGCTGTAAAAGCGTCCAAAAATTATACTGGTTTTCACGAACATCCTTTTCCAGATTGCTTTGTTTGTGGCACCAATCGAAAACCTGAGGATGGGTTAAATTTATTCACAGGTAAAGTTAAAGAGGGAATGGTCGTTAGTCCTTGGACACCCAACGAATCACTTTCTGAAGGTGGGAAATATATTGATAAAGAATTTTATTGGGCTGCCTTAGATTGTCCCGGTGCTTGGACTTATCTCGACCCTGCCCGAGTCATTGTTTTAGGACGGATCTCTGCGAAAATTTTGGAGAAAGTAGAAGTACGCAAGCAATATATGGTATTAGGATGGCCCATTTCTGAAGAAGGTCGAAAAGTATTTACAGGCACCGCCATTTTCAAAAAGGATGGAACATTATGTGCTGTAGCGAAAGCGACATGGATCGCTTTGAAGTAGTGTAATTTTACACCTTTATTAACGGCTAAAAAATAATTCCGCCAATTTGAAATAGTAGATTTTGGATTTTAGTAAGGCAAAAATACTTTTTGCGTTCGCCTTTGTACCTTCTGGCACAAGCCAGCGCAGGATGCAGGGCATCGGGGAGTATTTTTAACGCCGCAAAAGTTCAAAAAAT
>JANSWP010000039.1 GCA_024743405.1 Bacteroidota bacterium | reverse complement strand
CTTGGATTGACGGATTTAAAAGTTTAATAATCCGATATGAGACAAATGCCAGTCACTGGCTTGGGCTACATTATTTGGCTTTTTCGGTTATCCTTTTGAGGAAAGCTGAAAAAGCTCCAAAAAAACTTTAGACAACTTCACCTATTAATTTTCAAAATCAAAATATAACTTCCATAAATCATTATTCCGACAATTAAACACCAAACCCAAATCGGAATATTTTTCCCGACTATAAATAGGTAAATATACGTACCAATAAAGCTCAAAGACATACCCAATATTGGGAAAAAAGCGATTTCTTTCTTTGAAAATTTCTAATTAAAAAGGAAAAAGATAGAAGGGATAATGGAATCGTTCCTAAATAAAGCAAAGCAAAAATCAAAGGATTGACGCCATATTGCTCACCAAAACTATACATCCATTCAATAAAGGAATCCATTTTTCAAAGATAGAATATTCCAAATTATTTATTCCCAACTCCCTTAAAACGATTAATCGCTGTCCTTGTGAAGTCGGAAAGTACCAATTCTCCACTCATTGCAGCGCGTTCATCAAGTAATTCATCCCAATTTTCTGTACCTCTCCAAAAAACTTTTTTCAATAACCGCATTGCTTCCGGATTGGAATGAACCAACTTCTCCGCTAATGTTTGAATAGCTTTATCCATCTCATTCGCATTTTCGAAAATTTCTGAGTAAAGTCCTTTTTCTCTAGCCCAATCAGCTGACTGCCATGATGTTGCGTCGATAGCCAATTGTGTCATTGCGGAATTTCCCACTTTACGTTCCACAGCTGGACCAACCACAAAGGGGCCAATTCCGATTGCCAACTCACTCAATTTTACAGAAGCATATTTCGTCGCTAAACAATAATCGGTCGCTGAAGCCACACCTACGCCGCCGCCAACAGCTTTTCCATGAATACGTCCAATGATAAATTTTGGGCATTTTCGCATGGCATTAATAACATTTGCAAAACCCAAAAAGAATTTTTTCCCCGTTTCAAAATCTTGTATAGAAATTAATTCATCAAAACTCGCACCAGCACAAAAAGTACGATCACCAGCACTTTTTAAAACGATGACTTTTATCTCGTCATTTTGACCTGCTTTTGTAATTGAATCAGCAAATTCAGCAAGCAATTTTCCAGGAAGTGAATTGTGGGAAGGATGATAAAATTCAATGGTTGCAATACCATTTTGAATATCTGTTGTGATATGCCCAAGTTGTGTTTTGTCCATTTTTAAGTTCAAATTTGGTTAGGATATTAATTCAAAATTATAAATCAAACCCAATATCTTTTCGATAGTATTTTCCTTCAAAATCAATCAATTCCGCATTATTTTTTGAAATTTTTAGCGCCTCTTGAAAATTATTTCCAAAAGAAGTCAAAGCCAAAACTCTACCCCCATTAGTCACAATATTTTCGCCATCCTGTTTTGTCCCCGCATGAAATAAAATCGAATCAGAAGCCTTTTCAAAACCACTCATAGCCTTTCCCTTTTCATATTTTTCAGGATATCCACCCGAAACTAGCATAACCGTCGTGGCTGCTCTTTCGTCTTTTATGATTTCAATTTTATTCAAATTCCCATTCCTTATGCCTAGGAATAACTCCACCAAATCATTTTTCATTCTTGGTAAGACCACTTCTGTTTCAGGATCGCCCATCCGGCAATTATACTCAATAACATAAGGTTCATTATCGACTCTAATCAAGCCAATAAAAACAAACCCTTCATACTCAAAACCTCTTTCTTGAATACCTTTGATAGTTGGTTTAATAATTCTATCGTTAACCTTTTGCATTAAGATTTCATCCACAAACGGCGGCGGTGAAACAGCTCCCATCCCCCCTGTATTAAGACCTGTATCTCCCTCCCCTATTCGCTTATAATCTTTTGCAACAGGAAGAACCTTATAGTCTTTTCCATCCGTTAACACAAAAACAGAAAACTCTATACCATCTAAAAATTCTTCGATGACCACTTTTGCGCTAGCGGAACCAAATTTTCCGCTCAACATTTCTTTTAACTCCATTTGCGCCTCTTCAATTGTAGGACAAATCAAAACCCCTTTTCCCGCGGCTAAACCGTCAGCTTTCAATACAATTGGAGGCGTTTGAGTGGAAATATAATTCAAACCTTCCTCTAAAGTATTAGAAGTAAATTCTTGATAAGCAGCTGTTGGAATATTTTGTTCTGCCATAAATTCTTTGGCGAATGCTTTACTTCCTTCAAGTTTTGCACCTTCTTTGGAAGGTCCCACCACTTGGATATGTTTTACTTCAGGATCATTTTGAAAAAAATCAAAAATTCCTTCTACCAAAGGCGCTTCTGGTCCAACGACTATCATTTCTATTTTTTCACTCAAAGCTAGCGCTTTCACCTTCTCAAAATCAGTTGGATTGATATTGATATTGCTTCCGCATGAAGAAGTACCCGCATTTCCGGGAGCAATAAAAAGATTGGAACAAAGAGGACTTTGTTTAATTTTCCAAGCGAAAGTATGTTCGCGACCTCCGCTACCGAGTATTAAAATATTCATAAAGTACTTTTGATTTTGGACACAAAAGTAAAAAAGTCAATTAGCTTTGAGTCATTCTAAATGAATTCTTGTTGACCTAATTTAGGTTCTTACTCGCTATGGTTCATCCAACCTTAAAAATTCAGGCATGAAAAATTGTGGTTTTATTCTTTTAGTCTTCGCCATTTTTAACTCTTGTAATCCGTCTGTAAATAAACGGTTCTGCACCGTAGACGATATTCAAAGAATAGCAGATGATATTCCTGTTTCGTATGAAAACCGTCCACCTAAAGATGGTGAAGGGAGAGCATGTTGTAAAGATCCTTTAAGTTATGTCCCTGACACAGCCTACCTAGATCATACACCCATGCGGTACATAAAAATTAATTTTCATTTGATGAATTCTGCGGACAGCTCGCAGTTTTTTGACGAGCAAAAAAGTAGAAAATATGCGAAATCCTTGATTTGGGAAGCTGAAAAAAGAATTAGGAATAACAAACAAATGAATTTACCCCCTAGGAATAATACACCTGTAGTTCCTCCAAGATATCGATATAAATTAACGCCCAGGCCTGACAGTCCTGATGACGACGGTATTTATTGTCACTACAATGATGAATTATATTATTATATCAATAAAGGAAAAGATCGCAATAACCATAAAAGAGATGTCATCAATGATTGTGGAATCCAATTAGACACCGTTTTAAATGCTTTTTTATTACCGATTCACCCTGATAGCTTAAAGTCCAAAACCTACAAAGGAAAAGATGCAGGGATTGCTTTAGGCAATGCGATTAAAGTTGGGGGACACTTTTTGGGTGGACGAATGGAGCCTTGGATTGCCCAAAAATATTTTAATCATGAAGTCGGGCATATTTTTGGACTGAATCACACATGGCGGTACAATGACGGTTGTGAGGATACGCCTAAAAATCCAAATTGTTGGAATAATAAACAGTCACCAGAGTGTGATAGCCTGTATTCTAATAATTTCATGGATTATAACGCATACCAAAATTCGTGGTCTCCGTGCCAAATTGGAAAAATGCACCGTACCATGTCTAATCCGAAAAATCGAAAACGGAAGATGGTAGAGCCAACTTGGTGTACTTTTCGCGAGGATCGACACATATATATACAGGACTCTATTCACTGGAAATCTATGAAAGATTTGGAAGGACATTTGACGATTGAACCCGGTGGAATATTGAAGATAAGCTGTCGAGTCTCCTTTCCTAAAGGGGCAAAAATAATAGTTAAAGCAGGTGGCAAACTAATTCTAGATAATTGTACACTGCATAATGATTGTGGTGAAAACTGGGAGGGTATTGAGGTTCAAGAATTCAAAAATAAAAGAGGAGAGATTTTATTTTTAGGAGAACCAAAAATTAAAAATATTGAGCATCCTTTTTAGCTACTTCTCCATATATGTAGATACTTATTTTTCAGAAAAACAACTTATTACAAATACTTTCCATTTTTGTACCTTCGCGGCGCATTTTCAAAACAATAATCGCGAACAACAATTGATAAATATATTTTTTCGTTTTAATCTCGAAATCAACAACTTAGTTGTTCACAATTAATTATTCATCATTCATTATTGTAAATGATTGCTTACATCAAAGGGGACATCACATTTAAGAGCCCAACATTCGTTTATGTTGAAGCAGGAGGAATTGGGTATCGTATAAATATCACATTGAATACCTATGGGAAAATTGAAGGAATGGACAAGGTAAAGTTACTTACTCATTTTCATGTCAAAGAAGATAGCCAAACACTTTATGGTTTTTTTGAGGAAGCGGAACGGAGTTTGTTCATTCATTTGATTTCTGTTTCGGGTATTGGTCCAACAACAGCGCAAGTTATGTTGTCATCAATGACACCTGAAGAGACTCGCGCAGCCATTATTTCAGAAAATGTGATGGCATTTAAAAAGGTCAGAGGCGTAGGCCCTAAAACTGCGAAAAGGTTGATTTTAGATTTAAAAGATAAAATGATAAAAGAGTCTGGTGACGCAGACTTTACAATTGAACCTATTGCGAACAATACTATTCGACAGGAGGCGTTATCTGCATTATTATCACTGCAAGTGAATAAAATTCAAGCACAAAAAGTATTGAATAAGATTTTAAAGGAACAACCTTCTGTAAATAGCGTAGAAGAAATGGTTCGTTTAGCCCTTAAAGAACTTTGATGAGTAAGTGATTTTTAGTAGCTAATATGCAAATGATATTAAGTACAGAATGACTACCAAAAACGACTTATTGAATAACAGGGCATCATTTAACTAATTTTTCTTGTCTATTAAAAATAGATTTTGGACTAGATGGAAAAAGATTTTACTCAAAATAGATTTTGAACGCATTTTCAAAACCTGCTTCATTTTTCTTTCCTAGAAAAATCTTTCCTTTTTAAAAGTTCAATTTGTTAAAAATTAAGTTTGCAATAAATCAAGGTATAGAATGACGTTGTGAAATGGAACGATTTGGAAACGAAATCGTAAATCCAAAATCGAAAGTTAGAACACCTTGCATCTCTTTGAAAAATTTACCATGAATAGGACACATTTACTTTTTTCATTTTTACTGTTTTTTGGGATTGTAGCACAAAGCTTCGAGTCTTTTGGGTTTTCAAAAAATTTGGAAGATCCTTATTCTCCCAAATTTGTTCAAAATACTCAAGATACTATCCCACTAAATGATCGTTATGATGATTTCCTCAACAACTCAAACAACAATCCTTTCGATTTACAAGATCCAAGTATAATCAATCAAAATGTCGAATATGATCCCGCAACAGGTCAATACATTATTACGGAGACAATAGGTGAAGATGGTGGTTTTTTCCGTCCACCCACGTATATGACCTTTGAGGAATATTTGGAATACCAAGCCGAACAACAACAACAAGAATATTTGAAGGAACTAGCAGGTGTATCGGATGGGAAACGTGGAATTAGCGGTCGCCTGGATCCCATTTCAAAAGTAGATGTAAAAAGTAATTTAGTTGATCGTCTATTTGGAGGAACAGAAGTAGATATTCAACCTCAAGGAAGTATTGATTTAACTTTTGGATGGGAATTTTCAAAGACACAGAACCCAGCTTATACTTTACGCCAACAACGAAATGGAGGTTTTGATTTCGATATGGCGATCCAAATGAATGTGCAAGGTTCTATTGGAGAAAAATTAAAATTACAAACTAACTATAATACCCAAGCGACTTTCGATTTTGATAATACTATGAAATTGGATTATAGTACAGATGCTTTCAGTGAAGATGATATTATCAAAAAAATCGAGGCTGGTAATGTTAGTTTACCGATTAGAGGAAAATTGATTCAAGGAAGCCAAAGTTTATTTGGTTTGAAAACAGAATTACAGTTTGGACGGTTATGGTTGACAGCAGTGGCTTCGCAACAAAAATCAGAAAGAGAAGAGATTACATTAGAAGGAGGAAGCCAATTTCAAACATTTGAAGTGGATGCAGATGACTACGACGAAAACCGGCACTTCTTTTTGACACATTATAATAGAGAAAACTTTGAAGAGAATTTGGAAGAACTGCCTCAAATAAATACCCTCTTTAAAGTCGCCAATCTTGAGGTTTGGATTACAGACACTAGAAATCAAACAGAAAACATCCGAGACATCGTAGCTATTGCCGATTTAGGGGAGCCCTCTCGATTTACAAATACAACCATTGATCCAGAACCAATTCCAGTTTATCGAGACCAAAATGGTCAAGCTTTACCGGACAATAATGCAAATGATATTTACGGAGAGCTGATCTCTAATAAGCGAACTCGATTTGTAAATCAAGTTGTCAACACCTTAAAATCTCCACCTTTTGGATTTCAACAATCTCGAGATTTTGAAAAAGTAACCGCCCGTAAGTTATCTCCAACTGAATATACTTTTCACCCCGAATTAGGTATTGTTTCTTTGAACATTAATGTTCAACCAGACCAAGTAGTAGGTGCTTCATTTGAATATTTTTATGGAGACTCTACCTATCGAGTTGGAGAATTAGCTCAAAGAATTGGTGTTGCGGAAGATACAGTTACTCAGAATGTATTATTTGTAAAGATGTTGAAAAGTACAACTCAACGAGTAGATTTACCAACGTGGGATTTGATGATGAAAAATGTCTATTCTATTGGTGCCTATAGAGTGACACAAGAGGATTTTAAATTAGATATCTTTTATGACGATGCAGGAAATGGTAAAAAACGATTTTTACCAGAAAGTAATCTGGCAGGGCAGCCCCTTATTTCAGTTTTTAATCTAGATAATCTGAATACGCAATTAGACCCCATAGCAGATGGGGTGTTTGACTTCGTTTCGGGGGTCACGATAAACCCCCAAAATGGACGGATCATGTTTCCAGTTTTGGAGCCCTTTGGGAGTGGTTTGGCAGAAAAATTTGACAATCCGGCCGACAGTATAAGATATACGTTCAAGGAATTATATACTCAGACAATTACAGACGCCCGTGAGGAAGCGGAAAAAAATCGATTCACTATAGAAGGTTCCTATAAAACAAGCGTAACTTCCGAAATTCCATTAGGTGCATTTAATATTCCTCCAGGCTCGGTAATCGTTTATTCAGGAGGTCGAAGATTGGATGAAGGCGTTCATTATGAAGTGGATTATAATGTAGGACGGGTTCGAATTTTAGACGATGCTTTGCTAAATTCTGGTGCACCGATCCGAATTGAATTTGAGGATAATGCCCTATTTGGTTTCCAAACCAAAACCGTGGTGGGTGTTAGAGCAGATTATAAGTTCAATGAAAACTTCACGATTGGAGGCACCTATTTACATCTTTTTGAAAGACCATTTACCCAAAAAGTAAATATCGGAGACGATCCCATTAATAATAGAATTTATGGTTTAGATATTAATTATAGCACAGATGCTCCTTGGTTAACTAAAGCGGTGGACGCGATTCCACTAATTCAAACCAAAGCACCTTCTACGGTTACCTTTTCGGCGGAAACAGCTTTCCTAAAACCAGGTCATTCAAGAGCAATCGTTGAAAACGGTGATCAGGATGGAAACCAAGATAAAGGTGGTGTTTTATATATTGATGATTTTGAAGGAAGTGTAAGTTCCATTGATCTGAGAACACCACAAGGCTCTCAAAATGGATGGGTTTTAGCAAGTGTACCACAAAATGACGCAGAAAACAATAACCCAATGTTCCCTGAGTCAGAATTTACGGATACGACTTTAACCGGGGTTAACCGGGGATTAGTCAATTGGTACAGATTAGATCCTTCCGCAGGCGGAAATCAAAATGACCCCTATCAAGTAACTATTGACCAAGAGGAGGTTTTTCCAAACTATACTCCTCAAGATCAATTTGGGCGAAATTTCATCCCTCTTCTTGATGTACGATACTGTCCCGATGAACGAGGTCCTTATAATTTTGATCTCCCTGGAGGGACTGCCTATTCTTCAGGTTTAGCTGCAAATGGAACCCTTGTTAACCCCGGTTCACGATGGGGAGGGATTATGAAATCCCTGACAACTAATGACTTTCAAGCCGCCAATATTGAGTTTTTAGAATTCTGGATGATGAGTCCTTATTTAAATCCAGAAGATGGCGGTCAAACTGAGAATCCACTCGCTACCAATGGAGCAATGGATGGAGATATATTTATTGAATTTGGTAATATTTCAGAAGATATTTTGAAAGACTCACAGAAATTCTTTGAAAACGGATTACCCGGTCCAAATACAACTGGAAGAAGAACAGCCCGAACGGCTTGGGGACAAGTACCCCTATCCTTACAAGTTACCAACACCTTCGATATTGACCAAGAAAATCGAGCAGCTCAGGATGTCGGTCTAGATGGACTTTCTGACGCTGATGAAAAAAACCATTACCAATGGTTTTTGGATCAATTACCTGGGAACTTGACACCGGATGCGATTCAAGTCATTGATGAAGATCCATCAAATGATAACTTTGTTCACTTTAGAGATGAGCGTTTTGATAATACTAATGATGTTTATGATCGATATGCACGCTTTTTTGGTACAGAGGGTAATACACCTAACCAAAGTGGCAACTCAGGTCTTTCAACAGCAAGCTCAACTCAACCAGATACTGAAGATCTGGATAGAGACAGAACATTGAACGAGACAGAGTCTTATTTTCAATATCGTGTTCCGATGAAAGCAGATGGAAGAGAAATTCGAGCAGAAGATAACCCATACATTACCGAAAGTATAACAGCTACTGAAAATGGCGTAACAAGAATTTGGTATCGTTTCCGCGTTCCGTTGATGGACAGAGCAGAAAATGATGCAGATTTTAAAAGAATTGGAGGGATTCAAGATTTCCGTTCCATTCGTTTTATGAGAATGTACTTTAAAGGTTTTGAAGCTAAAATGCATTTTCGATTTGCAACCTTAGAGTTAGTTCGTAACCAATGGAGAAGATACCGACGTGATTTGGATTTGACTTGTATTGATTTAGAAGGCGGCATTGAAGGATCAAATACGGTTTTTGATGTGGATGCCGTAAATATCGAGGAAAATAGTAATCGAACGCCATTCCCATATATTTTACCTCCAGGAATTTCAAGAGAGCAGGCATTAGGAGTTAACTTAAATGCTCTTCAAAATGAGCAGTCACTTTCTTTAAAGGTTTGTGATTTACCACCAGGCGGAGCAAAAGCTATTTATAAATTATCGAGGCTAGATTTACGGCTGAATAATCGACTAAAAATGTTTGTTCATGCCGAAGAAGCAGACTGTAATAGTGACGGAAATAGAGAAGAATTAGAGGATGGCGAAATGTTTATGTTCCTCCGGCTCGGTAGTGACTTCAAAAGTAACTATTACGAATATCGAATACCTTTAGAGATTTCAAAAGGTGATTCTTTGGGAGTGAATGATGAACGATATCCTAGAGAAGTCTGGCGCCGAGCCAATGATATAGATATAGATTTGAAGTGGTTTAAACAATTAAAAACCCTTCGAAACAATGCAGATAATACCTCCTTAGGCGTTCGATTTGAAGCCTCTCCAGATGATTTAGATATCACAAATATAAACAACCCAAATGCTGAATTTTCAATTAGAGGAAATCCAAACCTTGGTGAGGTTAAAGGGATAATGATTGGACTTTACAATCCTGCCGAAGATGACATTTGTGGTCGTGGAGACGCAAAAAGTGTTGAAATTTGGATCAATGAATTACGAGCATTCGGACTTGATGAAAGAGGAGGCGCTGCTGCCACCGCACAATTAGATATGACACTCGCTGATTTTGGTTCTGTGACATTAAATGGTCGCGTAAGCAGTATCGGTTTTGGCGCATTAGACCAACAATTGGCAGAAAGAAGTCGAGAAGAGATTCAACAATTTGATATTGCGACAAACCTTGAATTAGGTAAGTTTTTTGGCGAAAAATCGGGGATAAAAGTACCGTTTTATTTCCAGTGGTCAGAAGAATTAAGGACACCAGAATACGATCCTTATGACTTGGATATTCGACTGAAAGACAAGTTGAACGACCCTGAATTATCCTCTCAAGAGAAAAAAGATTTGAAGAAGCAGGCACAAACTGCTACTTCGATAAAAAGTGTTAATCTGACAAATGTTCGAAAGGAAAGAACCAATACGGAAAAGAAGCCAATGCCTTGGGACATCTCAAACTTCAGCTTTACTTATGCCTATGAAAAGACAGAAAGTCGCGATCCTATTATTGAAAATGACGAAATAACGCGGCATCGAGGCGCCATTGATTATGGTTTTTCTAGAAAAGTAAAATATATTGAGCCATTCAAAAATTTGATTAAAAATGATAAATATCTGAAACTCATCTCAAATATTAATTTTAACCCCCTTCCAAATTCATTCAGTTTTGCAACAGAATTAGATAGACGGTTCAATAAAACCAAATATCGTTTCTCTGGTGACAACCCACTATTTAATACTTACTATAACAAGCAATTTCTCTGGAATCGAAGTTATGATATGCAATGGGATTTGATGAAGAATTTAAAAATTCAATTCTTTGCAGATAATTATGGTTTAATAGATGAGCCAGAAGAAAAAGAAATGCTTCTTCGAAACCAGCTTGATCCAACAGATGCATTATACATTTCGGATATTAAAGAATATAGAAAGGATAGTATTTATTCAGGTCTTCAAGATTTTGGAAGAACGAAAAGATATAATCACAGTTTGACCGTGAATTATACGCTGCCTTTCAAAAATATTCCATTTTTAGATTGGGTAAATGTCCGTGCAACTTATCAAGCGACTTATGGTTGGGAAGCATCAAGTCAAACACCTTTGGCAATAGCAAGAGGAAATATTATTCAGAATTCTCAGGATCGTCAATTGAATGGTGATTTAGACTTCACCAAGCTGTATAATCAATCTAAGTATTTAAAGAAAATCAATAGTAAACCACGACCAAAACGTGGCAACAGGGGCAATCAGAATCGAAATCGTCCAAACAATACCAATAAAAAAGACGACGATAAAAAGAAAAAAGATAGGCAACCAAGCAAGATGGAACGAGCACTAATTCGTCCACTCTTATTGGTTCGAAAAGCACGAGTCACTTATTCTGAAGCTTTTTCAACCATTATTCCTGGATATACACCCCAGTCTAAGCTTTTTGGAATGGATAAGTTCAATTCACCAGGATGGGGTTTTGTGGGTGGAATCCAACCGAATATGAAGCAAAGTTCTTATTACACCGAGGATGATTGGTTATTCAAAAATAGAGAATGGATTACGTCTGATGACCGTTTTAACGGGTCTACTATCCAATCTTATGATGAAGATTTTCAAGGAAAATTAACTCTGGAACCATTTCAAGATTTCAAAGTTGATATTGAAGCCAATCGACAATTTTCAGAAAGTCATGAAGAAGTCTTTGGAATTAACTTAGAAGAAAATCCTCTACCTGGACGTGATTATTCTCATAGAAATATTCGAGATTATGGTCGATTCACTACTACTTATTCAGCATTGAACACTCTTTTCAATGATGATTTAGATGGACTTTTTGATCAATTTGATAAAAACAGGGTCATTATTTCTAATCGGTTAGGTGTAGGCATTCATGATGATGAAGGTCAAGCAGCTGAAGGATATGCTCAAGGTTATGGACGAAAGCATCAGGATGTTTTGATCCCTGCCTTCATTGCCGCATATACCGATCAAGATGCTGCAACAATAGAAGTCTCCAGCGAATATTTAAATAATATACTATTTAAAACTTTACCAAGATTAAACTGGCGATTGACTTATAATGGACTTTCAAAATTACCAATGTTTAAAGAAATTTTCCGTTCGGTTAGTCTCCAACATAGTTATAAATCGACCCTTTCTGTTAATACCTACGATACCTCTTTAGATTTTGATTCTGAATTTTTGACGAAACAAACTTTAGAATTTGACTATATCTCACGATTCCGGATCCCGGATATTTCTATTCAAGAGCAGTTTAGTCCGTTAATTGGATTAAAAATGGAATTGAAAAATGGAATGTCTTTGAATGCCGACTACAAAACTGGAAGAAATTTAGACATGGGATTTGTTGATGACCGACTGACTGAGGCAAAAACAAAAGACATGACTATTGGATTTGGCTATAGATTGACAGATGTTCAGTTCAATTTTCTGAGTGGTAAGAAGAAAAAACGTAAGAATGCAAGAAGTAATCAAAACAACCAGAATCAAAAGCAGAACCAGAACCAACGTGGTAATCGAGGCGGTGGCGGTGGTAAGGCTGGTGATCTAGACATTAACTTTGACTTCTCCGTTCGAGATGACATTACTATTAATCGATATTTCACAACGGATGGTGCCGAAGCAGCGGCTGAACCAACTAGAGGTAATCGAACAATTTCTATTTTGCCTTCCGCTGAATATCGTTTAAATGAGCAATTATCTCTAAGGTTTTTCTTTGACTATAGAAGAACATTGCCTAAGACATCAAACTCATTCCCAACCACAAATATTAATAGTGGAATAACGGTAAGATTCCAATTGAATTAAGAATATGTCTAAATTTTTACTTCCTAAAAACCAACGCTTTATGAACCTGCCTTTCAAATTATTGCGGTCATTTGCCTCGGCAAACTCTCTTAATAATTTATCGCCAGAACCATAAATCATTGATTCTCAATTTGTAAAATTTTTAGACATACTCTAATAAATATTTTCAAAAATATCAAAAGCGGGACAAGCCACAACTTGTCCCACTTTTCTTTTTTAGTAAATTCGCCAAAAAGGATTCATGGCTTCAAAACGACAACTCTTCCTAAATCATCTAGCCCAAACGAGTGACGCTCCCTTAATGCTTGAAATTGAACGTGGAGAGGGTATTTATTTATTTGATCGAAAAGGGAAAAAACATATTGACTTGATAGCAGGAATTGGAGTCAGTTCTTTAGGCCACGCACATCCAAAAGTTGTCAAGGCTGTTCAAAAACAAGCGGGAAAATTTATGCATACGCTTGTATATGGAGAGTTTGTCATGTCTCCTCAAGTTGAGCTTGCTAAATTAATTTCCGATAATTTGCCGGATCCATTGGATAGCATTTACTTTGTTAATTCTGGAAGTGAGGCTACCGAAGGTGCTATGAAATTGGCGAAAAGATATACTGGAAGACCTGAAATCATTTCAGCTCGATATGCTTATCACGGAAGTACACAAGGAGCAGCAAGTCTAATGTATCCCACAGATTTTACCCAAGCTTTTCACCCACTTTTACCAGGCATCAATCATATCAATTTTAATGAAGAAAATGATTTAGAGAAAATCACCTCCAAAACAGCATGTGTCATTGTTGAAACAGTACAGGCGGAATGTGGACTTCAAACTCCAAAGAAAAAATACTTAAAAAAGCTGCGGAAACGATGTAATGAAACTGGAACCTTATTGGTTTTAGATGAAATACAAGCAGGTTATGGAAGAACAGGTACGCTGTGGGCTTTCGAGCAATATGGCATTGTCCCTGATATTTTATTATTAGCAAAAGGCATGGGTGGTGGAATGCCCATTGCGGCATTTATTGCTTCTAAAGAAATAATGCGTACGTTATCTTTCAATCCATTTTTGGGACACATCACCACTTTTGGCGGGCATCCTGTCTGCTGTGCAGCTGGGTTGGCTACGTTGAAAGTATTATTGAAAGAAGATTACATTTCAAAAGTTAAAGAGAAAGAAAAGCTATTTAAAAAATTATTGATCCACTCGGCAATTAAAGAGATTCGAAGTGCGGGACTTTGGATGGCAGTAGAACTAGAGAGTTATGATTTTTTGAAAAGAGTCATTAATAAATGTTTGGAAGACGGTTTAATAACAGATTGGTTTTTATTTAATGACAAAAGTCTGCGAATTGCCCCACCCTTAACAATTACGAAAAAGGAAATAAAAGTCGCTTGTAAGATCATTTTAAATGCACTCACATATTGCCAAAATAAATAAATTCTCTTTTTCTTACATATTTAAACTACTAATAAGCAATTTTTTAAATATTGGCATTAATTTTGCTTTATTAGAAAGTGCAATATGATTGACACTATTTTAAAAAACACCCCACAGCTTTTTACACTTGATTAATTGAAATTCTGAATAAACATCAACCCAGTTTCTTACCACACACAGATTTCCCAATTCAATTTTTTACGCTATTCGAAGATTAAAAAGAGAAAAAAGACCCGGTAAAAAATTCATTTTAGAGTTTTTATCCATGATTGTGCTTAGGAATACGGATAGAATAAATTTACATTCTTTGAGTTGATTATTTTTTCATTTTAGGAAGCAAAAAACGCAGACGATGCAGCGCATCAGTGAATATTTTTAACGAAATTAAATGGCAAAAGAAGTAGTCAAAAATGTAAAGTTATTTTTTTCGCATTCCTTAAGGTCTCACTCACAAAATTTTGGTCTTTTTGAACAATTAATCTTCAAGCATTCACTTGATTTAAGTGATTTCCCAATTACCGATTGGTATCAAAACCAGTAAACTTAATTCATGACTTTCTAAGTTGATGTAAACGACTTGCTTGTGGCACTATTGACGCTATGGCAAGCTATGATTGGACTGCCTAAAAAACAGTTGAAGGGCAATCATAGCCTCAATAGCATTAGCAAGCATAATAGAACAAGTCGGTTTCATATTCGGTGCAGGACATCAACTAATGGGATGAGGATGACCTGCACTTTTTTTCTTTTTAAAGTTGATACCCAAAAAAATACACTACAAAAAACAAACTAAAAACCCTCCAACTCGGGATACCCCCCGACTCAAACAGCTGGGATAGGATACCCCCCGCCCCCTCTGTTCCGAATAATAAACTCCCGAGTTATTTATATATTTTTAAATCTATTTGGTGATATGCGGCACCTCCTCCAAATTCCAATCAATCACCAGCCCTTTTGCTAATCGCTGGGCAATTTTCTTACCATAAAGTAATTCACACAAATACAAACTAGCCTCGAATGATTTTGCGCCTCCAGCAGAGGTTATATATTTTCCATCATGAACAAAAAGAACATTTTCATGAATTGTCAAATGAGGAAACATCGTCCGATAAGTTGAAATATCGCTTGGAAAAGTAGTCGATTCTGATCCATCCAGAATTCCAGCTTTAGCAAAAACGAAAGCACCATCACAGTGAGAAGTCATGAACATAGCCTCTTTATCTACTTTTTTCACAAAACTTATCATTGCCTCATCCTCCAAGTCCGAATCTAAATGATGTTCTGCACTTGGAACCACTAGAATATCAATTTCAGGGATAGAATCTGTTAAATAATTAAAATCGGGGATCAAACGAATACCTTCGAAACTTGTGATGGGTTTGTGCGTATTGGCCACCAAAAAAGTATTCATAGCTTTGATACTATCTCTAAAAATGGTATGCTGAAAAATATCAAAAGGAGCGGTCAATTCTGTATTATACACTCCATCCATAATTAGGAAAGCTACATTGTACCATTCAGGCTTCAAATCAGGTTTTTGAATTGGGATTTGTAAAATCAGGGAATTATCAACCTCCTTTTGAATAGGTTCACAGCTTAGTATCAAACAAAAAATGCCTAACATTGCAGCGAAAATTGAGTGCTTCATTTTTTAGCTCAAAAGTAATTATTTCATAGAATTTAGGTTTCATGACTTACGCTGTATCAAAATCAGACAAAAAAATCGTTGGCGAAATTCGGTTGGATGGCTCAAAAAGCATCAGTAATCGAGCACTAATTATTAGATCTTTATGTGAAGAGCATTTTGAGATAAAATCAATTGCCAATTCAAAAGACACTCAGATTTTGACGCAACTTTTATCTTCAGGAGAAACCATTCTTGATTGTGGACCAGCGGGCACGACTTTTCGATTTATGACTGCTTTTTTGTCACTTCAAAATGGTTCACAAATATTGACAGGGACAGAAAGGATGAAACAACGACCCATTGGAATCTTGGTCGAAGCACTAAAAGAATTAGGTGCGGATATTGAATATTTGGAACAGGAGGGGTATCCTCCATTAAAAATAAATTCCCCAAAGAATGTTGGCTCAAAAAATAAACTAACTATTTCTGCAAGTACAAGTAGTCAATATGTTTCTGCCTTACTCATGATTGCACCTGTTTTGCCGAATGGACTAGAATTGAATTTAGATGGAAAAATCGTTTCTCGCCCATATATTGAAATGACCTTAAATTTGATGTCTTATTTTGGAATTGATTATGATTGGAATGAAAATGCTATTAAGATTGAATCTCAAAAATATCAATCTAAAGACTTTACTATCGAGGCAGATTGGTCGGCAGCTTCTTATTATTATTCAATGGCAGCTTTTTCAGATGAATTGGATTTGCAATTGAATGGGCTATTTGAGAATAGTATTCAGGGAGATTCGGTAATGACAGAAATCGGGGAAAGCTTTGGAATAAAATCGACCTTTAATAATATGGGCGTACATTTAAGTAAATCTGAAAAACTAGCAAAGCCATTTTTTGAAAAAGATTTTATTCGATGTCCCGATCTAGCTCAAACGATTGCAGCAATTTGTGGAGGATTAGGAACTCACGCACTTTTCACAGGTTTGGAGACATTAAAAATAAAAGAAACGGATAGAGTTGCTGCATTAGAAGCTGAATTGGGGAAAATAGGTGTTTGGGTCTCGAAGCTACCTCCCCGTTTTTCAAAAAAATCAGTTAAAGAGTATTATCAAATCGAAGGTAAAGCAACCGTCGAAAACGCCCCTATTTTTGATACATATGAAGACCATCGAATGGCAATGGCATTGATGCCTTTGGCTATGCTTGGAGAAATAAAAATCAATGACCCCATAGTTGTTGAAAAATCCTATCCAGCTTTTTGGAAGGATATTCAAAAACTAGGCTTTGAAGTTTCCGAATGAAAAAATCCCGACCATTGTCGTGATCGGGATTTTTTAGAATTTTATTGTAGATCAACCAACTGTCCAAGTAGAACCCTCTTTTCCATCTTTCACTTTTATTTCTAGCTCCTTAAGTGCATCCCGAATTTTATCAGAAGTACCCCAATCTTTATTCACACGAGCAGTCTGGCGCATATCCAATATCAAATTCATCAATCCATCTAAGACACCGTTTCCATTAGAATCAGAAGCTGCCATTTCGTCTTGGAGACCAAAAATATTGTAAATAAAAATTTGGAAAGTCGTTTTTAAATTATTCCAAGTTGCTTCTGTCACCTCCCCAAAAGAAAGTTGGCCACCTTTTAATCCATTTACTTTTGAAACTAATTCAAACAATCTAGCCAAAGCTTTTGGAGTATTGAAATCATCATTCATTTCCTCATATGCTTGGGTAATTAATTGGTTAATTTCTTTATCCAAATCGCCTTCTCCTGCATTACCCGGATGGTTCAACCCTTGTAAAGTTTGATTAGCTTCCATTAATCTGCGATAGCCTTTTTCTGCTGCCAAAAGTGCATCATCTGTTAAATCCAACGTACTTCGATAATGCGATTGAAGCATAAAAAATCGAAGAACCATGGGACTATATGATTTAGAGATATGAGGACTATCACCTGTAAACAATTGCTCTGGCGTAATGGTATTTCCATCACTCTTTGCCATTTTTCGCCCATTCATCAAAAGCATATTTCCGTGTAACCAATATTTAGCTGGAGCATGACCACAAGCTCCATGATTTTGAGCGACTTCATTTTCGTGATGAGGAAATTTTAAATCATTTCCACCGCCATGAATATCAAATTTTTCACCCAAATATTTGGTACTCATTACGGAACACTCCAAATGCCACCCTGGAAAGCCAACTGACCATGGCGAGTCCCAGTGCATTAAATGTGTAGGATCTGCTTTTATCCAAATGGCAAAATCGGAAGGATGTTTTTTCTCCCCTTGATTTTTTAAATCATCTCTCGATTCGGCAATTAGGTCTTCTATTTTTCGTCCAGACAATGCCCCATAAACCCCACTCTCTTTTGCAAATTTTGGCGTATCAAAGTAGACGGAACCATTTTGCTCATATGCAAACCCATTATCAATAATATCCTGAACCATTTTAATTTGTTCAGGGATATGACCAGTCGCGCGAGGTTCAATACTTGGAGGCAAAACATTAAAAATTTTCATCATGTCGTGAAAACCATTCATATATTTTTGAACAACCTCCATTGGTTCCAATTTTTCTAGCCTTGCTCTCTTCGCAATTTTATCCTCTCCTCCAGTATCCACATCACCAACCAAATGCCCTACGTCCGTTATGTTTCGAACATATCGAACTTTATGTCCCAAATGAACTAGATAACGGTAAATAATATCAAAACTTACAAAGGTTCTGCAATTACCTAAATGCACATCACTATAAACGGTAGGACCACAGACATACATGCCTACAAAGCCCTCATTAATCGGTTCGAATACTTCTTTTTTTCTAGAAAGACTATTATAAAGTTTTATAGTATTTTTCATGCCCGCAAAATTATAATTTGATTGGAAAAAGTACCAATTGAAAGAGTGAAATTTTAATACTACTAATTTATTTCTCCTTGATTTTCAATGTGCCAACAACTGGATAATGATCAGAAAAGTTTTCTTTAAATACTTTATGACTGAGAATTTCGATTTTTTGATCTGCAAAAACATAATCAATCCTCAATGCAGGAATACTGCCAGCATAAGTAGTACCAATACCTTGCCCTTTTTCTTTAAAACTATCTTGAAATCCGTTTGATAAAATATGATAAGGATAAGAAAGTGGTGTGTCATTTAGATCTCCACATAAAATGACCGGATAGGGACTGGATTTAATATGTTCAGCAATCTCTTCAGCTTGTTTCGCCCGTCTTTGGGCAGCATTTTTATACCTTTTAATAACCTGCTTAATATTTCGCCAAGTTTCTCTTGACTGAATGTCTCCTTCTTTGGCTAATCTTTCGGTGGCTGTACTTATCGAGTTCGATTGTAGATGAACATTATAAACTCTAATCGTTTGTCCATTTAAATTAAAATCTGCCCAAACGCAACCATTAGTTTTATTTTTTATGCTAAACTTAATAAATCCAGAATTTATTGGAGGAAATTTAGAGAAAATATAAGTAGCTATTTTAGGTTCGGAGAAGTAAATCATATGAGGCAATGCTAATGAATCACTTAGGTACTTGATAGAGAACGGAGAAGCTTCTTGAGCACAAAAAATATCGACACCTTCAACCTTTTGCTTAAAAAGAGGAAAAGCGGCATGGGCTTCTTTATATCTTATTGTGTCTTTTTTATTCCAAAGACTTTTTAAATTACTAACATTATAAGAGACTATTTTCAGCTGATCATTTTCATCAACTTTCTCGTTATTCAAACCAATAAAACTAGTCAAATATCCCCAGCCAATACCGAGAGTAATTAATGAAAATAATAAATAACGATCCTTCTGAATACCCCAATAAATGATGAAAATGAAATTGAAAAGTAGAAGCCATGGATATAAAAGTCCTACGAAAGAAAGCGGCCAGAATATGTAAGGGCTAACGAATGGAGATAAATATGAAAGGAGGGTTATAAATATTAATAAAAGATTTGCCCACTTAATCAATTTCGTCATCATACATCAGTTCTTAGAAAGAATTTGATTGGCTATTTATTACTTGCGTTGAATAAAAATTCTTTCTCTTCTGTGCTTAAACTTTCATAACCAGATTGTTTTATTTTATCCAAAATAGAATCCAGTCTTTCCTGGTGCGATGAGCCAGGCTTATTAGGATCACTGGATCTATGGCTGGAAGAACGACCACCTGTTCGAGTTTTCTTTTTAAGATTCGGATCTCGATAAATAACCTTTGGACGATTTCTTGCTTGACCGACCAAGCCTCTAAAAAAATCAATAACTTTATCTAAAATATTATTGACGGGGATAGAAAGATCATTCCCATTTTTCAATTGTCCAATAAATAACCATCCAAAAAATGCGCCGCCCAAGTGCGCAAAATGACCTCCAGTATTTTGGTTGTTTCCAACTGCAATTAGATCTAAAACTAAAAATCCAGCTGCAATATATTTCAACTTGATGTCCCCTAAAAACAACATCCGGACTATATAATCAGGTGCAATAGCCCCTGAAGCGACTACTACAGCCATTACCGCAGCAGAAGCTCCTAACGCATATCCTGAGCTAGCCACTGAATACCCCAATAAATTGAAAGAAAAATAGTAAACTACAGCACCTACCAAACCACCTAAAAGATAAAGGGGCAATATCTTTCTATCTCCAATAAAGCCACCCACTATTCGTCCAAACCAATACAGAAAAAGCATATTGAAAAGGATATGCATGAATCCTTCATGAAGGAACATATGGGTAAATATCACCCATGGATGGGTGAGAACAAACCAAATATCAGAAGACATGCAGAAGAAATGAAGAAAATCTTGAAAGGCAGTCGAATCCGTATCCCAACCATTAAAAATTAGAATCAATAATTTTACAACATTCACAAACACAAATACAGACACATTCAAGATAACGAGGCGCGTGACCATATTACCCATTTTGAATTGCTGTCTTATATCTTCCCAAATTGACTCAAACATTTTTATAAAAAATTTATCTAATTATTTCACGTTGAAAGATGCTCAAAATTAAGTTCTTATTATTTGTTTCCAAAACTTACAATCGAAACTGAAGAAAGTTTTTGAAAAATTGAGCTTATGGATTCTTTTTCCAATATTCCATCACCCAAAAACCAATCAATGCCCCTCCTAAATGTGCAAAATGTGCGACGCCGGTAGAATAGCGACCAAACCCTAAAAAAACATCCATACTAATTAAAATCAAAACCAAATATATAGCCTTAACTGGAATTGGTGGAATAATCAACCTTAGTGTTCGGTGTGGAAAATTCAAACCAAAAGCCATCAAAATACCATAAATCGCACCAGAAGCTCCCCAACTCATACTATTAACAGAACCTCCCAGATATTGAATTTCAAGATATTGAGCAATCATATGTAAAAGCATTGCGCCAAATCCTGTAATAAAATAATAAGTCAAGAATTTTTTTGGACCCCAAAGTGCCTCTAAAGCAGGTCCAAAAATGATAAGCGCAAACATATTGAACAGAATATGAGTGAAATTACCATGCATGAAGAGATGAGTAACAATCTGGTAAGGTCGGAACAATTCAGATTGGGGATAAAAGAGACCTAAGATGGCCCGTGAATCGGGAATAAGTAATTCAGTTCCAAAAAACATCAAGATGTTGATTAACAAAAGGTTTTTGACAACATCTGTCAAATGAATTCCACCTAACATTTAAAATGATTTTTTAAAAAAATAAGGTTTGTAATATCCTGACTCTAATTTTAATGAAGGTCTCTTTTTCGATAAAAACGCAAAAATTGCCTCCTAACAAAAACAAATAATACAGAATCTGATATCTCTAACTATTTTTAAAACGATTCTCCAACTCCTCCATGTCATAACTTAAAAAACAATTTCTGCCAGTCGGACTTTTGAACGGGACTAAGCAAGCAAATAGTTTATCAATCAATTCTTTCATTTCTGTCACAGTCAAGTTTTGCCCTCTTTTGATAGCTGCACTTCGTGCCATAGATCGGGCAATGTTCTCTTGAATGCCCAATTTAAGTTCTGTGTTTCTTTTGTACTGCTCTAAAAGGGTTTCAATAACCTTTTGTTCATCTTGTCCCGATTTTAAATTGGCAGGCACCCCGTGAATAACAAAAGTCTCATTACCAAAACCTCGAATATCGAAGCCAAGTTGATTGATTTGAGGTAATAACTCGGTCAAAACGGCTGCGTCAACGGGGGAGAGTGTGATATTTTTTGCGAAAAGTTCTTTTTGGGTATAAGTTTCTTGATTATCTAAAACAGTCAAATATTGTTCATACAAAATACGTTCATGAGCCGCCTGTTGATCGATAAGTAAAAAACCAGATTTTATTTGACTAACGATATATGTTGAGTGAATTTGATAAGGTTCTTTTTGTTCTTTAGAAAAAGTTTGAGCATCGTCGTCCATTTCGTTTTCAGAAGACCATTTACTTTCAATGGTAATTGTGTCCCCCATATTCTCTGCAGGAGAATCTTTCCCTCCGTCCTTTTCAAATTCATCTAAACCTTCATATAGAATCTGCCAGTTCTTTTGATTTGATTTTTCTCTTTCGGTTCGATTAGGAGAAAAAGAACTGCCAGCACTTGAATCAGATCGATTTCCTGAAGTAGCTTTACTCTCTATCGTAAATGGTATTGGATCTCGTTTAGGCAATCCAAAATTTTGAGCTTGTGAAAAACTAATTTCTTGCTCAAAATCTAAAGTCGGCGTGATACTATATTGCCCCAAAGCATGTCTTGCCGCAACCTTTAAATAATTATAGACCAATCTTTCATCATCAAATTTAATTTCTTGTTTAGTTGGATGAACATTGATATCTATTTTTGCAGGGTCGATTTCAATAAAAATCACATAAAGTGGAAAAGTTTCTTTTGGCAATAAGTCCTCATAGCCTGTTATGATTGCATGATTCAGATAGCCACTTTTAATAAATCGTTGGTTGACGAAAAACAATTGTTCTCCTCTTGTTTTCTTAGCAAATTCAGGCTTCCCTATAAATCCATATAGTTTTAACGCATCCGTTTCTTCGGTAAGCGGAACTAATTTTTTATTAGAATTATTACCGAAAATTCCCACTATTCTTTGCCTCAATTTGCCAGCTGGCAAATGAAAAACCTCTGTGTTGTTATGATGTAAGGAAAAGAAAATATCAGAATGGGCGATGGCAATCCGTTGAAATTCATCCATAATGTGACGCATTTCCACGGTGTTCGATTTTAAAAAATTTCTGCGGGCAGGAATGTTAAAAAACAAATTTTTCACAGAAATATTTGTCCCCCCAGCACATTGGCAAGCCTCTTGAATTTTGACCTCTGAACCTTCAATGACTAATCGAGTACCTAAATCTTCATTATGTAATTTCGACCGCATTTCGACATGCGCCACCGCAGCGATGGAAGCCATTGCCTCTCCTCTAAATCCCATAGTCCGAATGGCAAATAAGTCTTTGGCAGCTCTTATTTTAGAAGTTGCGTGCCTCTCAAAACACATTCGGGCATCTGTTTCCGACATACCACAACCATCATCAATAACTTGAATGAGCGTTTTTCCAGCATCTTTCACTATCAATTTCACACTTGTCGCTCCAGCATCAATGGCATTTTCCATCAATTCTTTAACGACAGATGCCGGTCTTTGTATCACTTCTCCAGCCGCGATTTGATTTGCTATTGAATCCGGCAAGAGCTGAATAATATCAGGCATATAAAAGTTTCATGGTTTCATTCTATCATGATTTCACGGCTCTGTTTTTCAATGAAGCCATAAAGCGGTAAAACCATAATTTATTATTCTAAATACTGAAGAATCTTAGGTAAATAGATTCCAAGTGCAAGGTAAGAAACTACAATCAAAGCAAAAATTACGATAACTAAAATCATATTTGAACGAGCAGTTTGTCTAGCTCGTGAATCATTGGTGACATAACCACCTCGTGATTTAAACCCACCTCTTATACGTGACTTTATAGCATCGGTATCTCCTTGACCTGCTCCTTTAGCTCGCTTGACCCTTTCCAATAATTCTTCTTTTTCAGGGTTCCAATACCTTGGAATATAACCGAATCGTTGGTGTTTAGGAGTTTTGAAAAATCTTAACAAAGCCATAATTAATATAGTTTGAATTTAGGTTGAACTAAGTTAGTATTTTTGATCGTAAACAGAAAATCGGTAACTGTATTTAGTCAACTTGACTAGAACACTGTAAACTAAATACCTTACTCTTTTGAAGGCTTCTTTTTGGAGATTACATCGTTAAAAAATAAGCAAGAGCTAAGGCTATTCCTGATTTTTTCGCCTCGTTCTCTCAAAAAACTACCTTCTTCAAAAAAGCAACCTACTTAATTTACAGTGTACTTGCAGCCATCTCAATATTTTTATAGAGGATTTCTGCAGCAAAATCCCAACTGAATTGATCTCGCTGCTGTTTTCCATTTTCAATCATTTGATTATAAAGATGCGAGTCTTCCAAAAGTTGACGCATTGCCATAGCTATTGAATTTAAGTCATAAGGATTCACCAATATCCCTGCATTCCCAGCAACTTCAGGAAGAGAAGATTTATCCGAAGTGATCAAAGGAATATCACAGTTCATCGCCTCCAAGAGCGGGATTCCGAATCCTTCAAAAAGAGAAACATAAACAAATGCAAATGCAGAAGCCATTATTCTCCAAAGTTCATCTTCTGATAAGTATCCAAGAAAAACAATGTCTTCTTGATGACTTGAATTATCGAAAGCGGTTTTAACTTCTCCAGTTTTCCATGCAAATCTTCCACCAAGTAGTAATTTTTGTGGAGCGTTAGTCTGACTCTTAAATAAATCAAATGCTTCAATTAAACGATGAACATTTTTGCGAGGTTGAATTGCACCGACATAAAAAAAGTACTCTTGATTTTCGGAATACTTATTTCGAATTTCTATCCTTTCAGATTCGTTTAAAGGTTTAAATATATCTCGGCAGCCATTACAAGCAACATCTATTCTTTTAGGCTCGATACCATAGTTTTTAACAATGTCTTGTTTAGTATAGTTTGAAACCGTAACGATTCGAGTTGCCTTTTTATGAAATTTTGGAATGAAGAACTGATAATATTTTCGATCGAAAAAGTTGACTTGTTCTGGAAAATGCAAATGTGCAATATCATGTGTGACCAAAACGGTAGGTACTTTCGTTCTTAAGGTCAAAAAATTATCTGGCGAAAGAAAAACATCAATTTTGTATACCTTCAAGGCGTTGGCAACTGAATACTCAAACCAAATAAAATACAAAACAGGATGCCGAGCTGGTGGGAAAAGAACAATTGGATGAACATTTTTTCCAAAAATAAATTCTTCTTCAAAAGGTCTATCAAAGAAAAAATAAAACTCATGCTCTGGATGGTTTTCAACTAATCGCTTGACTGTTTCATAAGTGAACCATCCAATTCCTTCGAGTTTATTTTTTAATAAAAAACGGGTATTAACAGCAATTCGCATTAGATAAGATTTCGAGCAACAAAGGTAAACAAAACCGAATTCTTTTAACTTTGAGCATATAATTCAAAAATTATCAAACATGATAAAAACAGACATCTTAGTCATCGGATCTGGAATCGCGGGTTTGACATTTGCAATAAAAATGGCAACAAAAAGACCTGATTTAACTATAACAGTTTTGACCAAGACGGTTGAAAGAGAAAGTAATACGCGATATGCCCAGGGAGGAGTAGCAGCAGTTTGGAATGAGGAGACCGATACTTTCAAAAAACATATCGAAGATACTTTAGACGCTGGAGATGGACTTTGTGACGAAGAAATTGTACAAATTGTTGTGGAAGAAGGTCCAGATAGAGTTCAAGATATTATCGATTGGGGTGCAAGATTTGATAGAGGAAAAGACAAAAAAGATTACGATTTAGGAAGAGAAGGAGGTCATTCAGAGAATAGAATTTTGCATTATAAAGATCTTACTGGCTGGGAGATGCAACGAACGTTGGCAGATAAGGCAGCTACTATTTCAAATATCGAAATTCTTGAACATTACTTTGCGATTGACTTAATCACTCAACATCATTTAGGATATACAGTGACACGAGTAACACCCAATATTGAGTGTTTTGGGGTTTATGTATTGAACAAAAAAACAGGAGAAATTGAAACGATTTTAGCCAAATCAACAATTGTCGCTACGGGAGGAGCAGGTCAGATTTATAAAAATACAACCAATCCTGTAATTGCGACTGGCGACGGAATCGCAATGGTTTATCGTGCTAAAGGTCGCCTCTCAAATATGGAGTTTGTTCAGTTTCATCCGACAGGATTATACAATCCAGCAGGGGAAAACCCAGCCTTTTTGATTTCAGAGGCAGTACGAGGATATGGTGGCATTTTAAAATCGAAGGATGGAGAAGAATTTATGAAACAATATGACAGAAGAGGCTCCCTTGCACCTCGGGATATTGTTGCCCGAGCCATTGATAAAGAAATGAAAATGCGAGGAGAAGAATTCATGTGTCTCGATTGTCGGCATTTAGATAAAGAAGGATTTTTGGCTCACTTTCCTACTATTTACGATAAATGCAAAAGTATTGGAATTGACGCGATGGAAGATATGATTCCCGTGACGCCAGCTTGCCATTATATGTGTGGAGGTATCTGGACAAATGAAATGGGACAGAGTTCGATTAATAACTTATATGCCTGTGGAGAATGCACCTATTCTGGATTGCATGGAGCAAATCGTTTAGCGTCCAACTCACTTTTGGAAGCTATGGTTTTCGCTCACCGTATTCATTTAGATTTATTAGAGAAAATCGATGATTTGGAAATTAACGAGAATATTCCTGGGTGGCATACTAGAGGTACTATGGAGCCTAAAGAAATGGTTTTAATAACTCAGAGCATGAAAGAATTAAAAGATATCATGAGTTATTATGTAGGGATTGTCCGCTCAAATGTTCGTTTAAAACGTGCTAATGATCGACTCGGGATTTTGTACCGTGAGACAGAAGAATTATATAACTCAACAGCTATTTCTCCTCAATTGTGTGAGTTAAGAAATTTGATTACCATTGCTTATTTAGTGACTCGCTCAGCCTCTATGAGAAGAGAGAGTCGTGGGCTTCATTATACAACCGACTTTCCAAATAAACTTGCATTTATTGAAAACTCAGTCTTATAAATTATAATAATTTTGCACCCTCAGGCACCTAACATGAGGGTGCAAATAAATCACCCAAAATACTTTTCTAAAGCATTCAAGAACCCATGTTTTTTCCCTGCTGAAACGGTAATATTAGAACCATTTTCCATCACTACATGACCTCCTTTCCCTTTCACATACTTTTGAAGCATATTTAAATTGATGGTAAAAGAGCGGTGAATTCGAATAAACTGACGAGGGTTTGAAATTAACGCTTCCATACTTTGCAGGGTTTTACAAACTAGTACGCTCCTTTCATCTTGAAAAATGATTCGAGTATAGTTTCCATTAGCTTCCAAACTCACAATAGCCTGAACTTTTTCAAAGTGAATTCCATCCATAGTAGGTAAAGCAATTTTCTGTTGAGCATGATGCAAACGAAACGTTTTAGTTACGTTCGATTCGGGAAAAAACGAAGAAGGATGCATCGCATCCAAGACAGGTACGTTGACTAATTTCATAATACGCATTTTTGATTTTTTTGATGACAACTTTCACCAACAAGGATAAAACAACTACTTACCTACAGCAACCCAACCTCCTGAAATATGTCAGGTTTCAGAATATCATTAGTTTATCGGATATTAGCAGCGATTTATAAGATTTTGGAGTTTAAGTTTAAGAATTCTTATCAGGAGGATTCGAGACAACCAAACAAAGCAATTAACTAAAATGCCTAAAACACCTTCAAATAAGTTATTCAGTTTAATAAAATCTCTTTCGGGTAGCGAGAAAAGGTATTTTAAACTTTTTGCAAATACTCGTGGAGGGAAGACAAATAAGTATATTCAATTATTTGATGCGATTGATCGGCAAGAAACATTCAATGAGGAGAAGTTAAAACGATTAATCTATGGGAATGACCCTATCGAAAGTCGAAAATATTCGGAGCTTAAAGCCTATTTATATGAATTAATTTTAAAAAGCCTTCAAGCCTTCGACGAAAAAACATCAGTTGATTTTCGATTAAAAAATATGCTCCAAAGCGTTCGAGTTTTATTTAAAAGATCCCATTTTGAAGACTGTAAAGAAATTTTAAAAAAGTCAAAAAAACTAGCTTTTAAGTATGAACAATTTAACACGATAATTGACATTTTAAACTGGGAAAAAAACATCGCTTATGCGGAGACAGATATTTCATTTTTAGACAAAAAACTACCTATAATTAATAAAGAGGAAGAATGGTGTTTACAACGTCTTCAAAACATATCTGAATACCGAAATATCTTCTTTCAATTATTACTTTCCATTCGAAAAGATGTTTCCCGCCGAAAGGAACAAATAGAGGAACTGAAACTTATCATTGACCACCCACTCTTAGAAGTATTCGAAAAAGCGAAGTCTCATACCGCTCAAGTATTATTTTATAGAATTTTCTCTGTCTATTATTTCTCCATCTCTGATGTTGATAGTTTCTATAAAACCAGTCAAAAATTAATTTCACTTTTAGAATCGAAAAAAATCCTTTTGCAAGAAAATGTTTCAGAGTATATAGCAGTCTTGAACAATCACGTAATAAGTTGCGGAAAACTCAATAAAATCAGTGAAATAAGGGATACTTTAGAGAAATACTCAGAGATAAAACCCATTACAATCGATGATGAGTTAAAAATTTTACGTCAATATTATATGGGGAAATTTAGCCTTTGTATTTATACTGGAGAATTTGAAGAAGGGTATTCAGCGTTATTAAAACATAAAAAACAAATTAAAAAATTTGACCCTGGTTTTTTCAATAATAATACTTTTTACTTCCAATACTTTGTCATTTATTTTGGCGTTGGCGACTATGGTAATGCGCTAAAAAGCTTGAATGATTGGTTGGCTCTACCCAAGAATGTCGAGCGAAAGGATTTACAAAACTTAGCAAGAATTCTCAATTTAATCATTCATTACGAACTGGAAAATACCATGCTTTTGGAATCTCTTTTAAGATCAACCTACAGATTCTTAAGTAAAGAAAATCGATTATTTGAATTTGAGAAAAAGTTCTTAAATTTTATTCGTGAGTCATTAAAACCACATTCAAAAAAGGAACTCAAAAAAGTCCTCGAAATCCTTTTAAAAGACTTCGAGGAATTATCAAAAACCTCAGCCAAAGGCTCTTTTGGACTTTTTGATATGACGGTATGGTTGGAAAGTAAAATAAGTGGTACAACCTATGCTGAAATCATGAAAAATAGATTTTTATCAAGTCAAAATTAAAATCCGTTTCTTTTAATTTTCACCTGGGGCTTCGGAGTAAAACCATAAATGATTTTATTCCCTTCCTCCCTAATTTCAATCTCATCCCAATTGATAAACCCAGTCGAACTTGACCCGCCAAAGGTTTGTTTATAACCACCTTTTATCTCCTGAGCTTCATTCTTCGTAATCGCATTAGAGCGAAATTCTTCGATTTGTAATTTTTTTCTAGCCATAACATTGATATTTCTAAGTGATAGAATTAAAGTGTAGTTCTCAAATTTAGGTCAACCTATTATAGGTAACATACCACAAATTTTCAAAAGTCAGTTTCCTGACTTATTCATAATAGGATAATAGAATTGTGTTTTAGTCTTTCCTATTACTTTTATTATAATGATGTGAAATTAATGGAAATTGACGCATATTGCAATTGGTTGATTGTCCGTTGTATTGCATGCAGATTATTCTTCTAGGTTAATCTCTTTTAGAATTTTCCACACCAAATAAGATTCATAGCCTTTCTGAATTACATAATCAGCTAGTTTTTTATTCCTTTTGAATAAATTAGTTTCCCTTACGACTTTATTTTTTTTCAAAAGAAGCGTCTTTATTACTTCAAAATATTCCTCATCATTGATCTCCTCCATTGCCTTTTTCAAACAGTAGGTAGAAATTTTACGGAATTTTAATTCTTGGCGAATCCTGACTCGTCCCCATTTTTTAAAACGAAATTTTCCCCGAGCATAAGATTGAGCAAATCGTTCTTCATTCAGGAAATTTTCGGTAATTAGGGAGGTAATAACTTCCTCCAAATCATCGCCATAACAGCCTAAATCAATTAATTTCGTTCTAACCTCTTGATGACATCGTTCTTGATAAGCACAGTATTTTTGCAATTTATAAAGTGCATCTTCTTTACTAATGTATTTTTTTGTTTTCTCTTCCAATTTTCTTTTTTTTGTACCCTTAATTAGCTTATTCAAAAAGTAGAAATATAATAATTCCTTTCTTTCATCATTAAGCTTTCCACAAAAGTATATTTCTGATAAGATATACTTCATAAAGATTTTTAAATCAAACGTATTTTCTAATTTTCTTTAAAATAAAAAAACCATGTTGGATGCAGATTACATTATAAATTTATTGCAAGGCTATTTACCCAAAGTAGCAGGTGCAATTCTAACATTAATTATTGGATTTTGGATTGTTGGCAAAATTTCTAACGTCGCGAAAAAATCGATGGAGCAAAGGGGCATGGATTTATCTATTCGCAGCTTTTTGGGTTCATTAATTAGTGTTGGTTTAAAAGTCCTATTGTTGTTAAGTGTTGCGGGTATGTTTGGAATAGAAACCACCTCTTTTGTTGCCATTTTCGGTGCATTGACGCTGGCTATTGGCATGGCACTTCAAGGTAGCATAGGACACTTCGCTAGTGGTGTATTGATTTTAGTTTTCAAACCATATAAAGTGGGTGATTTGGTTGAACTAGGTGGAGGTAATATGGGTACCGTTGAAGAAATTCAAATCTTTAATACAATTCTGGCTACTTTAGATAATAAAAGAATTATCATCCCTAATGGTGTTGTCACCAGCAATATCATTACGAATATCTCCGGCCAAGGTATAATAGGTGTCGAATTAACCTATGGGATTGATTATGGCGATAGTATTGATAAAGCTCGTGAGGTAATTTTAAGAGTTGGGAAAGAGTGTCCTTATATCTTGGACGAGCCAAAACAAGGTGTTGTTGTTGCCGAATTAGGAGACAGTTCTGTCAATTTGAATACACGTCCATTTTGTAAAAGCGAACATTACTGGGATACTTTATTTTACATGCAAGAGAATGTGAAAAAAGCATTCGATGCAGATGGAGGATTAAATTTCCCATTCCCTCAAATGGATGTGCATTTGGACAAATAAAAGAATCCAAATCAATCTATTTTCTACATAAAAAAAATGGCACTTCGAGCTTCGAAGTGCCATTTTTTTTATGTAGAAAATCTAGTTTGTTAAAACAAACTTTGAATCACGTTTTCCTCAGAGATTCCTTCCGCCTCAGCTTTATAGTTTCGTACGATTCTGTGTCGAAGAACATAATTCGCAATAGCTTGTACATCTTCAATATCTGGAGAATATTTTCCTTGAATAGCAGCATGACATTTTGCACCTAAAACCAAATATTGAGAAGCACGAGGTCCAGCACCCCAAGAAATATAATTATTCACCATGTCAGTTGCCCTAGCTGTATTTGGTCGCGTTTTAGTCGCCAATGAAACAGCATATTCTAGCACATTATCTGCAATCGGAATTCTTCTAATTAGTTGTTGAAATTCTAAAATTTGCTTGCCAGTTAAGACATGTTTTAAATCATAATTTTGAATCGTAGTCGTTCCTTTCACTACGGCGATTTCCTCCTCATAAGTAGGATAATCTAAAGGAATATTAAACATAAAACGGTCTAACTGAGCCTCTGGAAGTGGATAAGTTCCTTCTTGTTCAATTGGGTTTTGCGTTGCCAAAACAAAAAATGGAGAAGGCAATAAGTGCCGGACACCAGAAACAGTAACCGAACGCTCTTGCATAGCTTCTAATAAAGCAGCTTGAGTTTTAGGTGGTGTACGATTAATCTCATCCGCCAAAACAATATTAGAAAACAAAGGACCTTCATTGAATTTAAAATGACGATCTTCACCTAAAATTTCAGAACCAGTAATATCTGAAGGCATTAAGTCAGGTGTAAACTGAATTCTTTTAAAGCCTAAATCCAATACCTCCGCGATCGTACTCACCAAAAGCGTCTTCGCCAAACCAGGAACCCCGACTAAAAGACTATGCCCGTTACTAAATAAAGAGATGATAACTCCTTGTACAACGTCATGCTGCCCTACAATTACTTTACCGATTTCACTTTTCAAATCTTTATAGGACTGCGCCAGCGCGTCAACTGCTGCTACTTCAGATTTATTTGCCATTAATATTGTGTTAAATTTAGATGCTTAAATAAATACACTCGAATGAGAGGCAGGATGCAGTGTGCAGAGGTGATTTTTGTGATGTTTATCCTCGCTCAAAGCGCTGTGCCTTCGTCAACTGTGAAAAAACGACGCAAATATACACATTGTTTTTACACACTTCTTGATTTCCAAAATTTGTACCGAAAAGAGCAATCTAAGTTCCTAAACGGTTAATTTAATTACAATTCCAAAGCATATCAGAGATTGGATATTTTTTAATCAAGTAAGAATAATGCCACCATTCTGTTCTAATATGAATTAATCCAACTCGATAAAGTGTTGCTTTCAATAATTTACGATTTTGTAATACCGAATCAGGTAAGTTTTTATAATTATGATGTGCTTCTTTTCCAAAATAATCAAAAGCTGTCCCCATTTCTAACTCCTCGCCATTCTCATCTACAATCGTCAAATCCACTGCTGCTCCTCGATTGTGCATCGAACCCTTTTGAGGATTGGCCACATATTTAGAATCTGGAATCTTATCCCATAGCTTTTGTTGAACAGGGCGCGGGCGGTAACAATCGTACATTTTCAAACCCAATCCTTTTTTTTGTAAATTTTTATGCGCCTCAACAACCGCTTTAGCAACTTCTGGTCGAAGAAAACAGCGAGGACAATCATACATCTTTTCAATAACGAAATTATTATTCGTCGCATATCGAATGTCTAAAACAATGGTCTGATCAAGATCTGCAATATCAAGCCATTCTGTCGTGTCATAATCAAATCTTGGAACATATATAGACTCAATTTCGACTTCTTCGGCTGGCTTTTTACCCTCCCCAACCTTTGCTTCTGCTGGCTCTATTTGTCCCTCTTGAATCGAAGAAGGTGACTCTTCATTTGGGATATTTTGGCATGCAAAAATGGATACCAAAAAGAAGAATGGGATAAATCGGCTCATTAATATTTTTATTTGAAAATTGACAGTCTTTGTATGGCAAATATATGATAATCAATCCATTGGCTCATCAAACTAACTATTAGATTAAACTGCTAATTAAATAAGTTAAATTTTGAATTCAAGATAGTAAGTCCTAAAAACACACTTTGTTTACATTTGCGCAAATTTTCATGCCAGATGTCAGAAGATTTATCGAAAAAGGATCAAATTCAAAAATGGCTTTACAGAATAGCTATTTTCTTGCTCTTTCCCGCGCTTCTTATCAACCTCGGTCTAATCGCGTTTATTGACGATGAAGGTATTCGATCTATAGTAGCTTTAGAAATGAAAATATCGGGCAACTACATTGCCCCCACCCTTTTTGGCGAATATTACTACAATAAGCCACCCCTTTACAATTGGATTTTGCTAGCTTTTTTTGAACTCTCTGGTGTAATTAATGAATGGAGCGCCCGAATACCCACACTTCTATTTTTATTACTTTATGCAAGTACTGTTTTTTATTATTTTAGAAAACATTTCTCTACAAAAATCGCCTTCCTAAATGCTTTTGCACTTATTACTTGCGGTCGAATACTTTTTTGGGATTCAATGCTGGGTTTAATTGATATATGTTTTTCTTGGGTGATTTTTTTAATGTTCATGATCATTTATCATGCTTTCCAGAAAAAAGAATTTTACAAACTTTTTGGTTGGGCTTATTTTTTAACTGCACTTGCATTTTTACTAAAAGGGTTACCCGCTTTAGTATTTTTAGGCACCACTTTATTGACACTATTTATTTTTCAAAGACAATTTAAAAAGCTTTTTTCCCTCCCTCACCTATTCGGTGGGCTAATTTTTTTTACTATTCTCAGTGGGTATTATCTTGCATACGACCAATACAATTCTTTAGAAAATATATTCACGACTTTATTTAATGAATCCTCCAAAAGGACTTTTGTGAAATACGGATGGACAGAAACCATCTTACATCTTTTTACTTTTCCTTTTGAAATGACTTATCACTTCTTCCCATGGTCCATTTTTATCATTTATTTTTTTACTAAGCCCCAAAACCTAAAAGGTGTATTTAATAAGGGATTTAACTCAAAATTAGATCGTTGGGGCACTTTCCAACTCATTAGAAAAAATGAATTCCTTACTTATAATCTGCTCATTTTTTTTACCACTATATTGGTTTATTGGACATCTGTAGAAGTGTACCCACGCTATCTTTTAATGCACGCTCCACTGATCTTTTCTGCATTTTTCTTCCTTCACTATGAGAATAAAAAAGAACAAACTCCTTTGTTTAATTTTTTCGATCGGCTATTTTTCATCTTTTGCATTTTTGCAACTTTAGCTTCTATTATCCCCATATTTCTTCCAGAAACACAAGACTTTAATTATTTGTACATCAAGGTTTTAGGACTTTTTCTTGCTTTGGGCGCTTTGACCTACCTTTACCAAAAATTAAAAACAGAGCGATTGGTTATTTTAGTTTTAGTACTTCTAGTAATACGAATCGGTTTCAATTGGTTTGTCTTACCTAATCGCTTAATAATCGAATGGAGCACTCAAATGAGGGAATCCTCCATCGAAGTTGGCCAAAAGTTCAAACCCTTATATAGTTATAAAAGTAGTGTCGGTTTGCAACCTGCCAATGGGTTTTATTTGACTCGGGAAACAGGCAATATCCTTGAAAGTCATTATGAAAATTTTGATACCTCTGCTTATTATCTGATTCATGAAAATTTTCGCTTTCATGTGAATTTTAAACAATATGGAAAATTCAAAATGATGAATAAGAATTTATATTATATCGGAAAAATAAAGCGTGATTGATGATTTTGATGAGCGTTTTGATCACAAATCATCAATCCCAAATTACAAACTATGAAATTATCCGTCGTAATCGCGGTTTACAATGAAGAATTAAACGTTAAACCACTCACTGAACAAATCACAAATGCACTTGAAGGCTATGATTATGAAATCATATTTGTGGATGATGGCTCTTCAGATAATACAATTCCGAATTTAAAAGCCATTGACAATAGTGCCTTAAAAATCATTGAGTTTAGAAAGAATTATGGACAAAGCTCTGCACTAATGGCGGGAATTGATTACGCCATCGGAGATTATATAATTACATTAGATGGTGATCTTCAAAATGACCCTTCCGATATCCCAATGATGTTAAAAATGGCAGAAGAAGGCGACTGGGATTTAGTCGCAGGCATTCGAAAGAAAAGGCAAGATGGAATGTTGCTTCGAAAAATTCCAAGCAAAATAGCCAACTGGATTATTCGCCAAGCCTCTGGTGTAAGAATGAAAGATTATGGCTGTGCACTAAAAGTTTTCAAAAGCGAAATCGCTAAAGATTTAGGACTTTATGGAGAGTTGCACCGATTTATGCCTGTTCTTGCTGTTTTGGAAGGTGCAAAAATGACGCAAGTAGATGTCAAACATCACGCACGTCAATTTGGGGTTTCAAAATATGGTTTGGGGCGTACCTTTAAAGTTATTTCCGATCTTCTACTAATGGTCTTTTTTAAAAAGTATATGCAAAAACCCATGCATCTTTTTGGAACTTGGGGAGTAGGACTTTTTTCAATTGGCGTATTGATCAATCTTTATTTAGGTTTTCTGAAATTGCAAGGTCAAGACATTTGGGGAAAGCCATTGTTAATTTTGGGATTAATGCTTGTTTTAGGGGGGATTCAATTAATTACAGTCGGTATTATCGTCGAGATAATGATGCGAACGTATTTCGAGTCTCAACAAAAAAGGCCATATAAAGTGCGAAACGTATTTGATAAAACTCAATCGGAAAAAATTGGGTATTAAGTGCTATAAAATCAACTTAACCAACTCATGCCCAAATTCATTTCTTTTAAAAAGAACTTACTGAATATTCTTTTTTGGTCAATAATTGCAGCTGCTTTTATCGGCCCAGGAACAGTCACGACTGCCTCAAAAGCAGGTGCGAGTTTTGGATTGAGTTTGCTATGGGCTTTAGTTTTTTCGACCATTGCGACAGTAGTATTGCAAGAAGCGGCAGCCAGAATTACCATTGCTTCAGGAAAGAGTTTAGGCGAAATAATTGCGCTCAAATATCAACGAAACTCAAATCAAAAAATAAAAGTCATCATCTTTTTAGCGGTTGCTTTTGGTTGTGCAGCCTACCAGGCAGGCAATATGCTAGGAGCAATTTCAGGTATTGATTTGGTATCTGATTTTAATATCAAAATACTCACATTAATTTTAGGTTTCGTTTGCGCAATTTTGCTCTGGATCGGCAATCTAAAAATAATCGCTCATGCTCTCGGATTAATTGTCGCAGTAATGGGAAGTGCTTTTATTTATGTAGCATTTCAGGCAGATTTGAGTTTTGGAAATGTGATGAAAAATGCAATCATACCAAGTTTTCCGGATGGTTCCTCTCTATTAATAATTGGCTTGATCGGAACGACAATAGTACCTTATAATTTATTCCTTGCCTCTGGTATAAGTAAAGGACAAAATATTCGAGACATGCGGGTAGGAATTACGGTAGCCGTCATTATTGGAGGACTAATTTCCATGTGTATTATGATTGCGGGAACCCAAGTCTCTGGTGAATTTTCTTTCAAAGCGTTATCTGATACTTTAGCTTCCAATATTGGGAATTGGGCCGCTGTTTTTTTTGGTTGCGGTCTGTTCGCAGCTGGATTCAGCTCTTCGATAACTTCTCCATTGGCCGCAGCGGTTACAGCTAGAAGTTTATTTGGGCAGAAGGACGAAAAATGGTCACCAAAATCTCGAAATTTCAGATTGGTCTGGGGTCTTATTTTATTAATAGGTCTAGGGTTTGGAGTTTCCGACGTGAAACCAATTCCTGCAATTATTTTAGCTCAAGCTATTAATGGCGCATTATTACCGATTATTGCAATCTTCTTAATGTTGGCAGTCAATGATAAAAAACTCCTTTCGGAAAAATATGTGAATTCAAGACTCACAAATGTGATGATGTTATTAATTGTCGGAGTAACTAGTTTTTTAGGCGTGAATAATTTTATGAAAGCAATTTTTTCAACCTTCTCAGTAACAAATCCAAATTTAGGTGGGCAAATCGCGGTGAGTATCACTTCTATACTAATGATTTGGTTAGGTCTAAGAGTTTTTCGAAAATGATTTACAAGGTATCGGACATTTTCAAAAGTGTCCGATACCTAACTTATACATCACTTCTTAAACAGTCCCGCAATAAACAAAACGACAACTGCACCTATCACTCCTGTAATAATATCTCCGAACGTACCACTGGCAATGGAAACACCTAACTTTCCGAGTAAAAAACTACCAGCAAGACTGCCAATAATTCCGATAATAATATTTCCTATCAGCCCATAACCCGAACCTTTCATGAGTTGTCCAGCTAGCCAGCCAGCAACTGCACCAATAATGATAGCGTACAACCAAGTCATAATTTGAAAATTTGGTTAATATTTGAGAAATGAAAAGAAAGAAGAGCAAGATTAAAGATAGGACTTATCATTTGTTAGTTTCTTTCATTTCGTTTCAATGTCGTTGTTAAAGATAGGAAAATTTTAACAGCAGTCTTTAATAATCATCGAATTAGGGCATTGCTATTTTGTTATTTTTGCGCCTCTTTTCAAAATCATTAAACCAATCAATTGGCAAAAACGAATTTAGACGAATTTACAGCACAACAACAAGAGGTACTTAAATCTATTCGTACCTCTCGAATCATTCTTCCAGTTTTGATTGGAATTGCCGTAGTTGGTTATTTGTTATGGCAGCAGTTTGACCCAAGAGATTTTGGTAAAATTTCTTGGACAAGCCATACCCTTTTCTGGATCACTCTTTCTGTCACATTATTGATAATCAGACACATAGCCTACGCCACTCGACTCCGAATATTATCAGAAGGCGTATTTAGTTGGAAGAAATGCGTCGAACTAATCTTTATTTGGGAGTTTAGTTCAGCAGTTTCACCAACTAGCTTGGGAGGCTCTGCCGTTGCTTTTTTTGTATTAGCTCAAGAAAAATTATCCACTGCCAAAACGGCAACTATTGTTCTTTATACAATCGTTTTAGATACCATATTTTTTGTAGGCACCTTGCCCATAATGCTGGCTATTTTCGGGACAAGTATGATACGTCCCGAAATGAAAAGCTT
Source organism: Bacteroidota bacterium (assembly GCA_024743405.1). GTDB lineage: Bacteria > Bacteroidota > Bacteroidia > Chitinophagales > Saprospiraceae > JANSWP01. The sequence goes on along the minus strand of JANSWP010000039.1, from coordinate 21,190 downwards.
TGCAGACTTTGACGGATGGGGATATTATTTCATTTTCGCTTATGTCTTAATGGCGATCTATGGTTCCGCCTTTTACTATGGACTTTTTGTAAGCCCTATTCAGTTAAAACGTTTCTTAGTTGGCTTCACGAAAATTAAACTTTTCAGGAAACATCGCCCTAAAGCAGTTGAATTAGGGAATGACATGATGGCCGCATCAAAAGAAATGAAACGCCACGATTGGAAGTTTCATGTAGGCGCTTTTTTAGCAACAGCAACTGCTTGGTCCTGCCGTTTTTTATTACTGAATTGCTTAATCATAGCCTTTGTCACAACCGTTCCGAAAGACTTTTTCACCCAATTCGAATTATTTGCAAGATTGGAAACAATGTTTGTTATTATTGCCTTCAGTCCGACACCTGGAGGTGCAGGATTTGTAGAAATTTTATTTAGTGGATTTTTAAGTGATTATGTTCAGAATGCCACTAATTCTACTGTGATTTCTACCTTGTGGAGACTGATGACTTATTATTCTTATTTATTGGCAGGCGCAATTATTATTCCCAATTGGATTCGAACAGTTCTAAATGCGAGAAATAAAAAACGTCAAACACGACATTAAATCTATCGAATGGATATTTTAAGAAAATACTTTCCTCAGCTAAAAGAAAAACAGCTATCCCGGTTTGAACAATTGAAACCATTATATGAAGAATGGAATCAAAAGATCAATGTTATTTCGCGTAAAGACATTGACAATTTAGAGTATCGACACATTTTACATTCGTTGGCCATTGCGAGAGTTATTGGGTTTAAGCCAGGATCTCGTATTTTAGATATTGGAACAGGTGGTGGTTTTCCAGGCATTCCATTAGCCATTTTTTTTCCAGGCGTAGAATTCAAGTTAATTGACGGAACCGGTAAAAAAATTAGGGTCGTCAATGAAGTCATTCAAGCTCTAGATTTAAAAAATGTGACTGCTGAGCAAGTTCGAGCAGAAGAATTGAAAAAACAGAAATTCGATTTTGTGGTCTGTCGTGCCGTAGCAAGTTTAGATAAATTAGTTGACTGGAGTAAAAGGTTATTGAGATATGAACAAAGCCATGGGTTACCAAATGGATTATTAACTCTAAAAGGAGGAGATATAAAAGCGGAAATCAAAGAATTGCCTAAAGGAGAATATGTTGAAACATTTCCTCTTTCAGATTTTTTTGAAGAAGAAATGTTTCAAGAAAAATATGTGGTTTATGTTCAAGGTTGAGGTTCTGAAGTCGAGTCTTTTTCTATTAAATCTTCGGTAGATGCTTTCACTTCATCTTCTAATTTTTCATTATCTACATCTAGGTTTTCAATACTAGACACTGCTCCTTTATTTTCCTCCTCCTTTTCACTAACTGTATCTGATACTTCTTCTTCATTTTGATCTAAAAATGTCCCATCGTCTAATGGCAATTTACCACTAAAAAAACCTCTATGAAATAATAATAAGCTCAAAACCCCAACTGTGATCGCGGTATCTGCCACATTAAAAACAGGGCGGAAAAATAAAAAATGATCGCCTCCCCAAAAAGGAAACCACCCAGGAAAATTTCCTTCAAACATCGGAAAATAAAACATGTCGACTACCTTCCCATAAAGGAAACCTGCGTACCCACCTGCTTCAGGAAACATCTCAGCAATTTTCCCTGTATGATAGGGCGTTTCAGAAAAAATCACCCCATAAAAAGCACTATCTAAAATATTTCCAATAGCCCCAGAGAGAATCAAAGCAAAACAGGCCAATAGCCCAAACGCAGCCCTTGCATTCGCCAATAATCGGATATAATAAATTAAAAAACCTACTGCAACGATTCGAAATAAACTCAATGCCAACTTTCCATAAGAACCACCAAGTGTGATCCCAAAAGCCATCCCTTCATTTTCAACGAAATGAATACGAGCCCAGTCCAATCCAAAAATCGCAAACTCCTCTCCAAGTCCCATATTTGTTTTTATCCAAATTTTGGAAGCTTGATCGATCACCAAAACCAAAAAAACTAGTAATATTATTTTATTCGAATTCTTCAAAATATCTATTTTTTCTTGCCTCCTTTAAAAATGGTTGAATTTAGTCAATAGAGTTGTTACTAAATAAGAATTGTATCTATTCCGTAAACAGACTCTTTAACTAAAAACCAACAATCCAATGGACACCTAATTTTCTGAGAACCAAAACTTTTTGATAAAGTGATTTTAAAAAATCGAACAAAAATAGTGATTACACTCAACGTATAATCACTATTCCGAAATTTGACGGTTTTTTGATGACAAATCACCTTTTTTCTTTTGCTTCAATACTCAAAGTTGCATGAGGAACTGCACGTAATCTATCTTTGGAAATTAATTTTCCAGTCACTCTACAAATCCCATAGACCTTATTTTGAATGCGCAAACGAGCATTTTCCAAATGTTGAATATGCTTTCTTTGGCGACTTGCCATTTGATTCATTCTTTCTCGTTCAGTAGAATTTACACCATCACTTAATCCTCTAATCTTCGCATCCTCACTTTCCGCTCCGTCTGAAATTTGTTGAAGAAAAGAATCTAATTGGCTTTTAGCTTTTTCTAATTTATCTTCAATCAATTTCCGAAACTCTTCTAGCTCTTCATCTGAATATCTTGTCTTTTCGTATCCCATATTTTTTTGCTTTAGTAAGTGCTTGGACAGAAATAAGTTCCATCATTTCATTGATCATCTTTAATAACATGAAGTGCAAAAGTATTCAATTTTCAAAAATTGAAAAAGTCACCCCAACATAAAAACAGAAAAGCCCTTTTCAAAGATTTGAAAAAGGGCTTTCTGTATATTTTTAAGAGAAAATTTTATGCGTGTTCCAATTCTTTGAAAATAGGCACATATAATTGTCCTTTCAGTATACTTCTTGAAATTACAATTCTTTGAACCTCAGAAGTACCCTCATAAATTTGAGTGATCTTCGCGTCACGCATCAATCTTTCTACATGATACTCTTTTACAAAACCATAGCCTCCATGTATCTGAACCGCCTCAACGGTATGTTTCATAGCAGTTTCTGAAGCAAAAACTTTTGCCATCGAACTAGCCATGTTGTAATCCATTCCTTGGTCTTTCAACCATGCCGATCGATAAACTAATAACTTTGAAGCCTCGATATCGGTTGCCATATCCGCCAACTTAAAAGCGATCGCTTGATGTTGGCTAATCGGTTTCCCAAAGGCTTCTCTTTCTTTTGAATATTTTACAGCTAGCTCATACGCGCCACCAGCAATACCCAATGCTTGAGCAGCAATACCAATTCGCCCACCATTTAAAGTTTTCATAGCGAATTTAAATCCAAACCCATCATCACCAATTCGATTTTCTTTAGGCACTTTTACATCATTGTACATTATGGTATGTGTATCTGAAGCTCGAATACCCAATTTATCCTCTTTTGCACCAATGTTTACGCCATCCCAATCTGTTTCGACAATAAAACAATTAATACCACGATGACCTTTTTCGGCATCTGTTTGAGCAATAACCAAATGAATCTTAGAGGAACCACCATTAGTTATCCAATTTTTTGTTCCATTCAAAAGGTAATAATCTCCCATATCAATAGCTGTAGTTCGTTGACTCGTAGCATCACTTCCTGCCTCTGGCTCCGATAAACAGAAAGCCCCAATCGTTTCGCCAGAAGCAATTTTGGGAAGGTATTTTTGCTTTTGGGCTTCCGTTCCAAATGCTTCCAATCCCCAACAAACTAAAGAGTTATTAACGGACATGATTACAGAGCAAGAACTATCTACTTTTGAAATCTCTTCCATTGCCAAAACATAGGAAAGTGTATCCATTCCACTACCTCCATACTCAGGACTTACCATCATTCCCATAAATCCTAATTCGCCCATCATTCGAACTTGTTCTGTAGGATACTTCATATGTCTATCTCGCTCAATAACGCCAGGTAACAACTCATTTTGAGCAAATTCTCTCGCCGCTTCTTGTACGGCTAATTGTTCTTCGGTTAGTTCAAAAAACATATTGTTTTAAAATTATGGTTAAGGACTTTAAATTGAAGAAATTCGAAGAAAAATGTTGGCTAAATTTTAAATATGCGATCTAAACTAAGCGTAAAGATCTATCAAACAAGAAACATATTTCAGCGAATTTTCGCTGGCGAAGATAGCGGTTTTTTACAAAAAAAGGTGTCTAAAAGTCCTTTTTGTTCAATAAATAAAAGGAATTTGACATTTATTGACAGCACGAGAGAATGATTAACAAAATAAATATTTAAAACAATTTGTGTTTTTAAAACAATTAATTTTAAATTGCACCCGAATTCTGAATTAAACAACAAAAAATGTACTACTATGCGAAGAAAACTTGACCAAATCAAAAAGAAAGTGAAACAATATTCTAGATTTAAATTAAGCCAATTTTATAACTGGTTTTTGGACGTTTGGATAAAAACAGCCTTAATTGTTGCCTTAGGAATGCTACTTTATAAGAAAGATGTAAATTTCCAAATTGGAATTAATGGCTTTCAAATTGCCTCCTTTGCCACTTTGAATACCCAAGATGAGATTAAGAAATTAAAAGCTATGCCAACGATAGAAACAGCCTCTTACAATATATTTGATACGGATTTACCAAAAGCAGTATTTACAAGTATTGTCAACCAAAATGAACAACAATCACAAAGAATAACTTGGACAGATAACCAAAATTTGGGAAATTCTTATTCCAATATGACTTATACAGTTGGAGATTTTGCGACGAAAGAAACAACTTCTGAATTTAAAACAAAAAGAACAAAACAATTAGAGTATATCAAGCGGTTTCTTCACGTTGCACAGTCAGAAATGGAAAGATTTGGCATTCCAACAAGCATTACTTTGGCTCAAGGCCTATTAGAAAGCAATGTCGGAGAAAGCCGATTATCTATAAAAAACAATAATCATTTTGGGATGAAATGTTTTTCAAAATCTTGCCAAAAAGGTCATTGCAGTAATTTTACAGATGATTCTCATAAAGACTTTTTCCGGAAATATCAAACTGCATGGGAAAGTTATAGAGCCCATAGCTTAATGTTAACAGGTAAGCGCTATCGACATTTATTAAAATTGCCAAAAACAGATTATAAAGGGTGGTCAAAAGGTTTGAAAAAGGCCGGTTATGCAACCGATAAAAGATACGCCGAAAAATTGATCAACCTAATTGAAAGTCTAAAGCTATATCAATATGATAAAAAATAGGATCCTATGTTTTCTGTTCTCAATTAGTTTAAAACCTTGATTGGGAACAGAAAACTATGGCACTCGAAACATTCTTCAAACCTATTTAAATAATGTTAAATTATAATTTCCATTAGATTAATATTTCCCATCCGTGTATCTTTCTTTTTAAATTGAATTATTTTAATAGGAGCTATTTGCCTCCATCAACTCTTTCTCGAAAAAAAAATACTCCTTTGAAACATTGTTACTGGACTTTAGTCACGGATGAGGGAAACCCACAAAAAATTGGTCTTTTACACGGTGAGAAGACTGGGCATTTACTGATTTATTGTAATAAGAAGATCCTTTCTGTTGATTTTAAAGTTCGAGACTCAAAGGTTTATTCCTTTTTTGTGAATGATGAATTGTGCGAAATTCATTTGATTCAAAAAGGAGAGAAAATGTTTTATGAATTTAAAATAAACAAAGAAGCAGATACGCCACGAAACCGGGTTCGTAAAAAAATGGAAAAAAAATATTGGGGACAAACTCTTTTATTTTTTGGTGGAATGTTGATTTTATTAGTCGGATTTTTGATGGGTATGAAATATTATACCTCCAATAATATTGAACAAAACCTAGAAGCAACTTTGGTCTCAAAAGGCATTGAGACAGTTGGAACGGTAATGTTTGATGGATCCCTGAATGATTCAAAAATTTCTTATTTATATATAGCAGAAAATATTAGCCATTCTTCAAAATTAAATACGGAGCATTTAGCCAAAAAAGTTTCACAGCCTTTTATCCCACTTTCATCTGGCGATGAATTTTTGGTCGAATATGCTCCTTCCAATCCTAAATTGAGTAAAATCTTTTTTGATAAACCAACTCAAAAACAAATCAATTTATACTACGACCGAGTCGTCAAACAACACCAAAAACTAAATCCAACCTTGGCAACTTCACTTGCCAAATGCCAAGTCAAAATCGCCTTCGAATTGAAAGGAATAAATGGTTTGGCAGATTTTTATCATCAAAAAAGCTCGCCTGAAAACAATCCGAAAAATAATCAAAACACCTATTTAAAATTAATTCGCGATTTGCCTTTTCAAAAAAAGGTCGAGAATGAATGTTGGGAATAGATTAGACCTTTGTATTTTTAGCCAAAATCAAAATACATTGGAGCATTTAGCACAACATATCGAGGCATTAATTTTCGCAACAGAAAATCCAATTTCAGTTGATGAAATTCAAAAATGTCTTCAAGAAGCTTTCGAAACAAAATTCAAAAAAGAAGAAATTGAAAAGGGTATTGAAAGTTTACAAAAACGCTATGGCGAAGAAGCGTTTGCCATAGAACCTATTGAGATTGCTGGCGGCTATCAATTCATGACAAAAGCGGCATTTCATACTTCGATTGGGACTTATTTGAAACAGAACTCGAAAAAGAGATTATCGAAAGCGGCATTAGAGACACTTTCCATTATTGCTTATAAGCAACCAGTAACAAAGAGTGAAATGGAGAAAATTCGAGGCGTAAGCTGCGATTACTCAATTCAAAAACTATTAGAAAAAGAACTTGTTTCCATAACAGGTCGAAGCGAAGGACCAGGGCGACCACTGCTTTATGGCACAAGTCAAAAATTTATGGATTATTTTGGTTTAAAAAGCCTGAAAGACTTACCAAAACCAAAAGATTTCAAAGAACCAGACAGCCAAATTGGAGAACAGGCTCCCATAGAAGAAACGGTCAGTGCAGAGGCTATAACTACTCAAGAGGATATACCCACCTCCTCGGAGTAATTTTTGAATTGATAAATTTAAATTTATGAATACGGTAGAAAAACCTTTAGTCAATAAAGTTGCAAATAGTAGTTTAATCACACTAAATTTAGAAGATTTTTTCCCAGCAGAAGAAGTTGTCATTTTCGATATCAAGGATTATTTATTTATGGAATTAATCCTGAAAGAGAAGGACTTTCGCACAGCGTTGAAAGAGCATGAGTGGGAAAAATATAAAGGAAAAAATCTGGTGATTTATTGCTCGACAGATGCAATCATACCTATCTGGGCATACATGCTGGTGACGGTTTATGCAACACCTTTTGCAAATTCGATTTTTCAAGGAACAACCGAAGAATTTTATAAAAGTGCTTTCCAAAATGCTTTGGTAACATTGAATGATGCAGACTATGAAGGCAAAAGAATTGTCATAAAAGGTTGCTCCAATAAACCCGTGCCTCCCTCCGCTTATGTAGAATTGACACGAAAATTGCAACCTTATGCACAGAGTATTATGTATGGAGAACCTTGCTCGACGGTGCCGATTTTTAAACGACCCCGAGTTTTGAAAAAATAACGTTACGATTTGCGACTTGAGAAAATCGCATTACGTATCCATGAACATCTAAAACCACAACACATGAAGCCTAAGACACTTTACACCTACACACTTATTTTGGCAAGTTTTTTTACCCTCGCACTTTTTACTTCTTATTCTGAAAAAAATGATACCCCTCCAAAAACGCCACCAACTGAAACTGGTTCTGATGCCCTCCCTCAGCTAATTCATGGTATTAATTTAAAGCAACCTTTCAATTTTGCTGGAGAAGGTTTACCAATGACAAATTTTGATGTTCGGGAAAGATTAGATAGAGAATTGAGTGTCAATTCTTATTGGCATTCGAGTACGCTTTTAAACATTAAAGCTTCGACTAGGTATTTTCCGGCTATGGAAAAGATTTTAAAAGAAAATGAAGTTCCTGATGATTTCAAATATCTAGCAGTTGCAGAGAGTAGTTTGCGAAATGTCAAGTCTCCCGCAGGTGCAAAAGGTATTTGGCAATTCATGAAAAATACAGCTACTCATTATGGTTTAGAAGTTAATAGTGAAGTGGATGAACGCTATCATGTAGAAAAAGCGACTGAGGCTGCTTGTAAATATTTGAAGAGTTATAAAGAGCAATTTGGCAATTGGACTTTGTCAGCCGCCGCCTATAATATGGGAGGACCTAATTTGAAAAAAGAACTAAGCGCACAAGGTTCAGATTCTTATTATGATTTGAATTTGAATCATGAAACGAATCGCTATGTTTTTAGAATTGTGGCAATAAAAGAAATTATAAAACGCCCACAAAATTTTGGCTTTTATTTAGAAAATGAAGACATGTATCAGCCTTTGGATGATTATAAAACGGTGGAAATTAATAGCGCCATTCCAAGTTTGGCTAATTTTGCAAAAGAGCAGGGTATTTCTTATAGAATGTTGAAAATTTATAATCCATGGTTAAGAAGTTCAAAATTGACGAATTCAAAAGGAAAAACTTACCAAATAAAAATTCCGAATAAAAAATTCTAGCAATTCTATTAAGGGAGGAGGAAATAAATAAGCTACCAAAATTTTAGGAAGTTAATTTTTTTTTAGACGAGGCAAAAAACACAGACATACCCAAAGGTATGGCGAGTACTTTTAACGATGCATAAAGGAAAAATAAAAAGTAAAATGGGTAGGTTATATTTTTCCTCCTCCCTAACCATAAAAATTTACGAAACGGCTTTGGAAGATTTAAAATCTTCTCAAGCCGTTTTGATTTATTAGACTTTATTCCAAAAAATATTCTATGGCTAGAACTTAGTCTTTTGTCCTCACTCTTCGTCACGTACTCGCCTTAATAACTATGGCTATTAGGCTCCGTGCGTTTCTCGATTGAGATCAAAATTCAAAACTGCTATCTCCATAATACTTTTCGAATAAAGTCTATTAGAGCTCTATAACTTTTATCAGAAATGATTTGTTTGAAATACAGTTTCTTATTTTGAATCCATCTAAATAAGGCTTATTTTTGCGGATTCTTTTACGATTTCACTATTAAATAAATAGATTTTAAGTCGTAATTCGTAAATCAAAAATTGCAATTCACCTGTGGCTTGGAAATGGTACGACAGTAAAATAATTAGAATTGAAGATGAAAGTTCGACAACTAAACGGTTTTGGGCAAAAGTCGAAAATGATGAGCCTTTAAATTTTAAGGCAGGACAATTTGTGACAATGGATTTACCCATTCATGAAAAACGAACGAAACGGTGGCGAAGTTATTCGATTGCTAATCATCCTGATGGATCGAATATTTTGGAATTTTGCGTGGTAAAATTAGATGGTGGTCTAGGTACAAAATATCTTTTTGAAGAAGTTAAAATTGGAACAAATATCAGATTCAAAGGTCCTTCAGGCACCTTTACGTTGCCTGAAAATATTGAAAAAGATCTCGTTTTCATTTGTACAGGTACAGGCGTTGCCCCTTTTCGAAGTATGCTTCTGGATTTGATTGAGCAGAAAAAGACACACCGCAATATCCATTTGATTTTTGGGACGAGATTTGACGAAGGCATTTTATATAAAGAAGAATTGAAAGCGTTAGAGAAAAAAATGCCAAATTTCAAGTATTCGATTGCTCTTTCAAGAGAAAAAAACCTGCCTTCTTTAAATGGGACAGAGATTCGGAAAGGTTATGTTCATCAATATTATTTGGATGAATATAGAGACGTCACGCCAGATGTAGATTTCTATATTTGTGGTTGGAGCAATATGATTGATGAAGCGGTTGAGAATTTGATCTTGAAATTAGGGTACGATAAGAAGCAAATTCATTATGAATTGTATGGATAATAAGCAATTAAATAGCACCAGTTCGAAACTTTAGAAATGACAAAAACAATATATCGATTTACGCTAAGAACACAATGGGAGAAGGGATTGAGAGAAGGTACTTATGTCGCCGAAGATTTTGATGTCGATGGCTTTATTCATCTATCAACAAAAGAACAACTCATCGAAACGGCAAATCTTCATGCTTCCCGTAAACAAGAGTTGGTTTTATTGGTTATTGATACAAAAAAGGTAAAAGCACCTTTAAAATTTGAAGCAAGTAGAAATGGGGATTTATTTCCACATATATATGGCGATTTAAATTTAGATGCAGTTATTGCCGTTCATGATTTTCCGCCAAATGAGGACGGAACTTTTTCATTTCCATTTTAAGAATTTTCGATGAAGGTTTTCATGACCAATTATGAAAAACCTAATTATCATAAAATCAACGTCAAAAAAATATAAAAAATGAATCCTGTAACGAAAAGTCCTGTAATGCTCTATACGGAGCAAACACCAAATCCTGAGTCTTTAAAATTTGTTACGAATCGCATGTTATATCGCGGAACAGCAGATTTCAGAGAAGAAGAATTGGCGCAAGAGTGGTCTCCTTTAGCAACGACCCTATTTGAATTTCCCTATGTCAAAAGTGTTTATATCTGCAATAATTTTGTGACAATCAACAAGGAATTCAACTATTCTTGGGAAGATATTATGTTGCAAATAAAAGACTTCATCAAACAATATGTTGAAGAAGGTGGAACAGTAGTTAAGGATGGTTTTGAGGCAGCAATGGCGGCAATCGAAGCAGAAAGAGGTGCGAGTTATGAATACTCAGAAGAAGATGCTGAGATTGTAACAAAAATTAAAGATTTGATTGAAACTTACGTCAAACCTGCAGTCGAAATGGATGGCGGAAATATTGAATTTAAGTCATTTAATGCGGGCGTTGTAACCGTGATTATGCAAGGCGCATGTAGTGGATGTCCATCTTCAACGGTAACTTTACAATCTGGAATTGAAGGTATGATGAAAAGAATGGTGCCTGAAGTTCAGAAAGTCGTTTCTGAAATGGGATAATCCAATTTTTAAAATATTATATATTATTACATATAGCCCTCTGAGTTACTCGGAGGGCTTTTCTAGTCTTCCACATACCGCTCATCTTGAACAAAAGGCAGTCTTTCCATTTTAATTACTTCAATACTCGGAAAACCATATTCCTCCACTACTTTCCCTTCAATTTTATAAATGCCCTTACCTCGAAACGGTGACATTTTTAAGAAATTTGGAAAATGCGTTGTATCAAAAAAATGCCCTTCACTATCGAGCCAAGTACCAAAATTCATCAGTTGATTCTTAATAGTCCGCACATTTTTTTTGCACACATAATAACCTAAAACTTTCACTATTCGACCGATACACCCTTTTAAATCTTTCGCCAAGAAGCAATCATAATGATTAGGTTCCATTAATAATTCAAACGGAGACTTTACGGAAAAACCCAACAATTCAATCTCATCAAAAGTCTGATCAAATTCGCCTTCTTTTAATTCGGGTAATTGAAAATTTTTGGTCATATCTTCAAAAAGCAAACCTGTTGATTCAAATTTTTCTTTTGGGTTAAAAACCGCATTTTTTTCCCACATTAATTCATATTTATTCATCTCTGTAAATCGAAATGCGCCTATTCGAATAAGCAACTCCAATTGTTCCGCTGAAATTTCTACCCGATTGACGAAGTCCGCCAAACTTCGGAATACGCCTCCTTTTGCTCTTTGGAAAACTATTCGATGTGCTGTTTTTCGCTCTAAAGAATGAACATGAACAAAACCTACATAGATATTTTTTCCAGAAATAGAAGTAAGGTATTGGCTTTGATTGACGCAAGGTGCATGAATTTCTGCTCCCGCCATACGAGCCTCATGAAAATAGTATTCTGTCCGATAAAACCCACCAAAATTATTGATAACAGCAACCATAAATTCTAATGGATAATAAGCCTTCAAATACAAACTTTGAAAACTCTCAACTGCAAAACTTGCTGAATGTGCTTTACAAAAAGAATAGCCACTAAAACTTTCTATCTGCCGCCAAACTTCTTTTATCAATTCATCCGGGTAGCCTCTTTGTTTACAATTATCGAAATATTTTTTTTGCAAAATTTTGAAGGTGTCTCCCTTATATTTCTTGCCTGTCATAATTCGCCTCAAAACATCACTTTCATCTAAATCCAACCCTGCAAAATGATGCACAATTTTCATCACATCCTCTTGATAAACCATGACTCCAAAAGTCTCACCCAAATTTTTCTCAAAAACAGGATGGAGATATTCAAAGCTATTGGGATTATGAAACCGCCGAATATACTCCCGCATCATGCCTGACTTCGAAACCCCTGGTCGAATAATCGAACTCGCCGCTACCAAATGCACATAATTATCGCAGTTCAATTTGGACAAAAGCCCTCTCATTGCTGGACTTTCAATATAAAAACACCCAATACAATGTCCCGAGCGCAATTGAGCTTTGACCTTAGAATCTTCTTTTATTTTCTCAATTTCATGAATATCGACTGCTCTTCCTTGATTCATTTTCACCAAATCAACCGCATCCTTTATATGACCCAAACCTCGTTGACTTAAAATATCATACTTATGAAATCCAAAATCTTCACCATGATACATATCAAAATGAGTAATCGGAAAGCCCTTCGGCATGAGCTGTAAGGCCGTGAAATAATTAATCGGTTTCTCTGTAATTACAACTCCCCCTGCATGAATGGAAAGATAATTTGGAAACCCTTCGATAAGTTTTCCAAATTTGAAAACCTGATCGGCAATTTCATGATTATTTGTCGCCAAAGGATCGTCAATTATTTTGTCGATTTCTGCCTTTGGCAAACCAAATACTTTGCCTAATTCCCGAATAATTGATTTGCCTTTAAAAGTGCTGTAAGTTGCTAATAAAGCGGTGTATTCGCGACCATATCTTTTGAATATATAATCAGTGACATCGTCGCGTTCGTCCCAAGAAAAATCGATGTCAAAATCAGGTGGAGAAGTTCGGTGAGGATTAATAAAACGTTCAAAATATAAATCTAATTCCAATGGATCAACATCAGTAATGCGCAAGCAAAAAGCGACAATCGAATTCGCACCACTTCCACGTCCAACATGATGATAACCAACGCTTTGCGCGTATCTAATAATATCCCAAGTGATTAGGAAATAAGCGCAAAAACCCAATTCATAAATAACCTTTAATTCACGTTTCACCCGCTCCAATGCCTTTAAATCATGTATATCATATCGTTTTTTACAACCACCCAATGCTAGTTTTTCTAATAACTTAAAATCACTCTCTTTGTCTCCTGTAAAAGTCTTTCGATTATTATGTAAACCTGATTCCAGATTAATTGAACAGGTATCGATTAATCGTTTTGTATTCTGAATAATCTTTGGATAAATCTGATAAAATTTAAGTAAAACATCGGGTGGATTGAAAGCTTCTGTTTTCTTAGCGATATCTTTTTTAGTCAATTTACTCAACACAATATTCAAATCAATCGCTCTTAATAATTGGTGGGTTTTATAGCCTTCTTCATTCAAAAAAGTGAGTGGACTGAGAATGACTAATTTTTGTGGAAAATGGCGAACCTCAGCTGAAAAAAGTCGATGAATATGCTCGGGTCGAATGCCTAAAAATTCATTTTCTTTAAATTCTTGAATGGGCTTGATTAACCTTGGGAAGATGATGAATGTATTTTCCATCAAAGATGGCGACGCAGGTAGGAATTTTCTATCCAAAGAGCAGTCTGTCAAAAGTTTATTCAACTCATAAAAACCCTCTTCATTTTTGGCAATTCCGATATATAACCTTTGCCCTTTCGAATCTCGAAAATCAATGCCTAGGATGGGTTTGATCCCTTCTTTTTTACAAAGCCGGACAAACTCACCCGCACACGAAGTATTATTAATATCCGTTAGTACCAATGCTGAAATACCCCATTTCTTGGCAGTTTCCACAAGTTGTTTGGGGGACAAAGTACCATATCGAAGGCTAAAATAACTATGACAATTTAAGTACATTTTCCGCTTCTTGCCTTTAGTGTTTCAATAGTTTTCTCTTTGAAATTCGACATAATCCAAACGGTTGACGGACAAACTCTAAACTAAAAAGACGTCGCTTTCCGAATTGCTTTTGCACCAAATCGCTTCCGAATATGATCCATTTCTTTTAATAATTGGGATTCTTCGACCGTATCTTCAAACAAATTGATTTGATAATTCCCGTGAACCAAGCCACTAAAACGAACGCCAATTAATCGAACCAACTGGCGGCGTTCATACAATTTTTTGAATAATTCTTTGACATGAAACAATAGTGATTTATCATTAGCGGTGTACGCAATTTTTCTTTGTTGGGTGTAAGTATTGAAGTCCGAATATCGAATTTTGACAGTAATGCAAGAGGTTAATTTTTGTTGATTTCGCAATTCGAATGCGAGGCGTGTAGTCATATCAATTAGGCGATCATTGAGCCAACGAACGTCAATCGTATCGACATGAAAAGTACGTTCCGTAGACATACTTTTTTGATCATGAAATGGGACGACTGGACTATTATCAATACCATTTGCTTTACGCCAAAGGGAGGTACCATGTTTACCAAATTCGCGTTGTAAAAGTTGAGGTGGAATTTTTGCCAAAACTTTAATTGTACGTACGCCCATAAAGCTTAATTTCTGATAAGTCGTACGACCAAGCCCAGGCAATTTTCGTGTGGAAAGTGGCGCAAGAAAAGCTTTTTCATTACCACTTTCAATCATTTTTGCACCATTGGGTTTAGCTTGACCGGTGCTAACTTTAGAAACTAATTTATTTACAGAAAGTCCAATTGAAATCGGCAAGCCACTCTCTTTAATAACTTTTTCACGCAATTCATTTGACCATTTCCAACAGCCAATATGCTTATCCATTCCTGTCATATCGACATAAAATTCGTCGATACTAGCTTTCTCAAAAAGAGGAGATTCTTCCTCAATTATTTCCGTGATAATTTTCGAATGCTTGGAATATTCTTCCATGTCACCCTTCAAAATAATGGCATCAGGGCAACGATGTAAAGCCACTTTCATCGGCATTGCAGAATGAATACCAAACCTTCGCGCTTCATAACTACATGAAGCAACAACACCCCGCCGACTTGAACCTCCGATGATGAGTGGTTTGTTTTTTAAGGAACTATTTTTCAATTGCTCCACAGAAGCAAAAAAGGCATCGAGATCAAGATGTAGAATCGCTCTATCAAACATAATATTTCAAAAATAATTAATAAAATTAAAAATAGAAACAATTTGTTTCAAAGATAGGCATGTTTTTCACTTTCGCAAGTGAAGTATTATTATTTTTGAAAAAGGATAGAAAATTAGTGGCGGATGCTCGTACACTGTAAATTACGTAGATTGCCTTTTTTGAAGAAGGTGATTTTTTGAGAGAACGAGGCGAAAAAATCAGGAATAGCCTTAGCTCTTGCTTATTTTTTCAACGATGTAATCTCAAAAAAGAAGCCTTCAAAAGAGTAAGATATTTAGTTTTACAATGTACTAGCCCAAAAACTTCCCTAAAAATGCCCACAAAATTGCGGCAACAAAAAAGAATGAGATCAGTGTATTTCCGATAGTTCCGATATATTTCTCAGGAGTATTAGGCTCCTTATTTTTCCAACTTTTGATAATAAACTCTAATCCCTTAAATCCTTTTGAAGCGAGTGCAATGAAGCAAATTGCGGTAAAAGCAGTTTTGAGATTCATTGGAATGGGAAGATTTTCAGAGAACCTCAAAAACAAGATTCCCGACAACCACATCATTCCGTAAAAAAGCTCTCTTATGGAGCTTTGAGCAAAACTTAGATTCGGATCTTTTTCTTTCATTGGTACCATAGTTCTCTAATTTCTACTAAAATATTGTTGATTTGACGCAAATTCAGTTTTTCAGGCAAATCGCTTTTTGCATACAAATCTTCAATTCTCTCAATTTTTTGTTCTGCTTGCTTCAATAAATCTTCATACTCAAAATCACCTTTTCGTATCTGTAATAAAAATTCCCGATTGGGGCGGCATACTCGAATTTCACCAAATTGAGCAATTTCTTCTGCCATATCTAATAATCGAAAAGTATGCAGCATGTTTTTTGCGTCATAATTTTTACCATGCGAGACGGTATTTTCATAACGAACCTCATTCCGTTTTTTGACCCAACGCCAGTAATCTCTATAGTCTTTACAATATTTCTGATAGCCATTTATATTGAATGACATATATCCAATTGAGTCAATTCCTTCGGGAATGGAACTCAATGAAACCATATTTGCCGTTGGTTTATTTTCAATTCCTTTAAAACCTAAGTCGTCATTTTCGTCATAAAAAATAGCATACGTATCTTGAAAGTGAGCAATGTTGACCAAGCCACACTTCCGTTGTTCAAGACCTTTTTTCACCAACCATTTCTTCAATGGAATAGAGCCATAATCTTGAATCACAAAACAAAAATCTAAGATAGATTTTCGCTCTTTACCAACGGGATTCATGATTTTCTTATTTAAACCTCGAGCTTTTTGAACTTGCGTCATGGCATATCCTGCAAAGGTTTTCTTGCATTGCTTGGAAAGAAAAATTTCAGGTTTGAATTTTTCAAAAAGCGGTTCTTTTACCAAAATACAATCTTCAGGCATTGCCAACATCTCAAGCATATTGGGATTACTCTTCGATAATAATTCAACAAAACGCCCCAATTCATAATAAACATTATCATTCTTTTCATCACTGACTTGATCTATTTTAGTCAATCCAAAAAAATCATTTTTTGGCAAAATAAATACCCCTCTTCGGTCTTCATCCGAAGTTGGCAAATCCGTTCCATAAGCGCGACTTCCGCTTACAGTTTCAAAGATGATCAAGTTATTTTGTTTTAGGAATTCGATTGTCATTTTTTTGGTTTGTAGTCTCTCAAGCACCTAATATTTTTCGGTAAAAATGATTAATGTTCTCATAGTCATTCACCTTTTTAGGCAATTCTTTCGCAACTATTTCGCAATACTTCATTTCCATTTTTACGAATTCATCTAAAATTGAAATCCGCTTCACTTTCTGTGCTTCATTTGCTGTTTCCTTTCGTTTTAAAAGGTCTCGAATTTGATTCAAAACAGACTCATCTTTTACTAAAAATAATAGCTTATCAAACAAAATTGGAGGTGGCGACTTGAATTCACAAATCCACTTTGCCGCTAATACAGGACGTAAAACGTAAAAGTATTTTTTGATTTTCACCTCGTCCGTTTGAAACTCTTTTTGAAGCATCCCTGTCGCAATTCCAAGGAAATGGAAAATTACACTTTTAGGTAAAAAATAAGGCTCAGCTAAAGCTCTAAATCCTTTTATAAAACTAGTATTTTGACGATAAATCATTGGAGAATACAACCACGAGTAAATAGAATTATTCGACTTAAAAAGTAATCTCAAAACCTTCCGAATGTCCCAACCACTTACATCCAATAATTCGCCTTCCATAAATTGAATATGATCCGTTTTTTCATTCACCGTCAGATACCAATCACTCGGATGACGATAGATGAATCGGACATCATAATCGCTATCAGGTGAGGGAAAACCCCAAGCGCGGCTACCAGATTCACAAGCGTAAAGGATCTCAATATTTTTTTCTTTTTCAACTTTTTCGAGCAGTGCTAAAATTTCCTTTTTCATGATTTATTTATTCAATTTCAAAAAGCTTTCACCTGAATAAAGTATGATTATATTTTTATGGCTAAAAAACACTTTAGGGAGTAGGGAATAAATAAGATACCCAAATTTTGCACAGCTAATTTTTCTTCAGTTGAGGCAAAAAACACAGACATACCCATAGGTATGGCGAGTATTTTTAACGAAAAATGAAGGCAAAAGAGCAAGTAAAATGGGTAGGTTATTTATTTCCTACTCCCTTATTGTAAAAAAAATTCCCAATTGTAGAGGATTCAATCTTTCCTTCCAAATAAAAATATAAACGAGACTCATTTACTGGCATTTTGAGAAATTGATAAGTAATTAGCTAATTTTGTCCGAGAAAAACATTCCTAATTTTGCCCTATCAAATGAGTACGATTTTATACTATATATCTCTTCCTTTTCTCTATGCATTCTCAGCGCTTCCATTTTGGATATTATATCGTGTATCTGATTTTGTTTTTCTTATCATGCACTATCTGATCGGATACCGAAAAAAGGTAATTACGACAAATTTAAAAAATGCTTTTCCAGAAAAAAGCGAAAAAGAAATCTTCGAAATTCGCCGAAAATACTACCGATATTTTTGCGATTTAATTTTCGAAGTTCTAAAAACGCTGACTATAAACCCTAAGACATTGCAAAAAAGAGTGCTTTTTGAAGATACAAATCTATTCAGAAAATATTATGAAGCAGGACAAAGCGTAATCGTTGTTATGGGACATTTTGGAAACTGGGAATTGGCTGGTGCCCGCTTTGCATTAGAGCCTATTCATCAACTATATGTGATCTATCATCCACTCAAAAACCCGCATTTTGAAAGTCTAATCGTTAAAGCGCGAACTCGTTTAGGAAATGGATTATATTCTATGAAAAATGCATTAAGAGGAATGTTAAGCGATCGAAAAAAAGTGACTGCTACTGCTTTCATCGCTGACCAAACACCTTCTCCTCAGGCAGCTCATTGGATGGAATTTTTACATCAAGACACTCCTGTTTTTTTAGGTACCGAAAAAATTGCTAAGAAGCTAAAATACCCTGTCATTTACATTACAGTCAAGCGACCCAAAAGAGGATTTTACACAATCCATTCAACACTCCTTTTCGACCACCCTGAACAAACTTCTGAAAATGAAATTTCAGAAATACATACTCGGCAATTAGAAAAAGATATTCGCGAACAACCCGAAATCTGGCTTTGGTCACATCGTAGATGGAAACATAAACGACCTCAGTAATTTGAATGTCAATTCTTGATTTTCAGTCATTAAAATTCAAAAATCTCCCTATCATTGTGATATGAAAGAAGAAACAGCATTAATTATGGCAACTAAGCCTTTTGCACAGGAAAATC
Source organism: Bacteroidota bacterium (assembly GCA_024743405.1). GTDB lineage: Bacteria > Bacteroidota > Bacteroidia > Chitinophagales > Saprospiraceae > JANSWP01. Next base: position 2,206 of record JANSWP010000039.1, on the reverse strand, counting down.
GTGCAAAAAGTTGGTTACTCACGCTGAGTACTTTCATTGTCGTTTTGCTATTTCATAGTTTAGTTTTCTGGAGTGATACATTAATATTACAACTCCTTTTTAGTATTCTTTCGGGCTTGTCTTTGGTTCGATTTTTTGTTATTTATCACGATTTCATGCATGAATCGATCTTACGAAAGTCAAGTTTAGCGGATCTTTTATTCATCGTTTTCGGGCTATATGTTTTAATTCCAAAAAGCATTTGGAAACGTTCACATGACCATCATCACAATCACAACTCTAAGTTATATGGTTCAAGTATCGGTTCTTTCCCAATTGTCACCAAAAAAAAGTTCCAAACCTTAAGTTCGACTGAAAAAAGGATTTATCTTTTCATCCGGCACCCACTTAGTATCCTCTTTTCTTATCTCTTTGCATTCATTTTTGGCACCTGCATTCGTTCATTTATTGCTAGCCCAACAAGGCATTGGGATTCCTTGATCGCATTAGTGCTTCATTATGGGTTAATAATTGGATTGTTCTTGACAATAGGTTGGCAGTTGACTGTTTTAGGGTTTTTGCTTCCTATTGTGATCGCGCATGCTTTGGGCTCTTATTTATTTTATGCGCAACATAATTTCCCAGGTGTTACTTTTGAAGATAAAAATGGTTGGACTTATATAAAAGCAGCACTTCAATCTTCGAGTTATATGAAGATGAATCCAGTTATGAAATGGTTTACTGCTAATATTGGATATCACCACATTCATCATGTGAATGCTAGAATTCCCTTTTATCGACTCCCTGAAGCTTATCAGAAACTTCCCGAATTACAAAACGCGAAGGAAACCTCTCTTAGTCCTATAGAGATTTTTCGTTGTTTTCAATTGAAAGTTTGGGATACAGAAAAGCGCAAAATGGTTGGCGTTTAAAATCCCATTGACCGACCTATAATTTCCTTCATAATTTCATTAGTTCCACCATAAATTCTTTGTACGCGCGCATCCGTAAATGCTTTTGCAATCGGAAATTCACGCATATATCCATACCCACCATGCAATTGTAAACATTGATCAATGACCTTGCCTTGCAAATCTGTAATCCAATATTTAGCCATTGCGGCTTTTTCGGCGGTTAATGTCCCCGCATTTAATTCTTCGATACATTTATCTACAAAAGTTCTTCCGATAGTCGTCTCTGTTTGCATTTCAGCTAATTTGAACCGCGAATTTTGAAACTTCCCAATCGATTGTCCAAAAGCTTTTCTGTCATTACAATATTGGATAGTCCATTCTAAAGCAATTTCTGCGGAGGCTATTCCAGTAACTGCAATCGAAAGCCGTTCTTGCGGTAAATTGTGCATTAGATAATAAAATCCTCGACCTTCTTCACCCAGTAAATTCTCTACAGGCACTTCCACATCTTCGAAGAACAACTCGGCAGTGTCTTGCGCTTTTAAACCAATCTTATCCAAGTTTTTACCTCTAGTAAATCCTTTCATTCCTTCTTCGACCAATAAAAGAGATATCCCTTTATGTTTTAACTCTGGATTTGTTTTAGCGACAACTATGACCAAACCGCTCATTATTCCATTGGTAATAAAGGTTTTTGCACCATTCAAAATATACTTATCTCCTTTTTTGACGGCAGTCGTTTTAATATTCGCCAAATCACTCCCAGTACCAGGCTCTGTCATTCCAATGGCGGTAATCAATTCTCCCGAAGCCATTTTCGGCATGAACCTTTTCTTTTGTTCTTCATTAAAATATTCGATAAAATAAGGCGCCATGACGTCATTATGCAATCCGAATCCCGGACCAGAGGCATTCACTCTAACTAATTCTTCAACTACAATGGCATTATATCGAAAATCCTTTAGTCCCATTCCACCATATTCTTCAGGAAAATCCATACATAACATACCTTGCTCTCCAGCTTTTCGCCAAAGTTCATGAGAAACATGACCTTGCTTTTCCCATTCTTCATTATAGGGTTCAACTTCTTTTTTCATAAAAGCTCGAACAGCTTCTTGGAACATGATATGTTCTTCCTCTAAGAGATATTTTTGCATTTTATCAGTATTATTTAAGTGCTTGGACAGAAATAAGTTCCATATTTGACGAAAACTATTTTTTTGCCAGACGAGGCAAAAAGCACAGGCATATCCTTAGATATGGCGAGTATTTTTAACGAAATATGGTGAAAAAATAGTCCGTCATAATATGTG
>JANSWP010000057.1 GCA_024743405.1 Bacteroidota bacterium | reverse complement strand
TTGCCAGACGAGGCAAAAAGCACAGGCATATCCTTAGATATGGCGAGTATTTTTAACGAAATATGGTGAAAAAATAGTCCGTCATAATATGTGTGAGTTATTTCTGTCCAAGCACTTAAGAGAGTAATATTAAGTTTAGAATAAATTTTTGAATTATTTTTTTCTCTCACAAGGCAAAAAACGCAGTCATAGCCTTAGCTCTCTGGGCTGGCTTGTGCCAGTGGCACAAAGGCATAGCCAAAAGTATTTTTAACAAAGTGAGTGGAAAAAGAAACTAAAATTTGCTATAGATAATATTGCTCTCTTACTTAAGTAGCCACAAACAAATAGCTATATAAAAAACTGGTTATCAGCAAATTAAAATCTATACATGCTCTAATTTGCAAAAACCATCTGCCGCGAATGAATTACTTTTCCATCCACTACTAAACTATAAATAAAAGTCCCAACCGTATTATATCCATGCGTATATAGGACTTCATTCAACCCAACTTTCATAGGTGCAGGCAATCTTTGAATTTCGCGGCCATTCATATCTGTTACCACCATCCAAGCTTCTGAATGATCAATTTTTTCATGAATTAGATAATTGATCATAGTTGCCTCATCAAATGGATTTGGACGATTTTGGAAAAGTTCAATTGGGCTTTTTCGCTTGATTTCTTCTTCGGGCGCTTCAATAATTTCTCCATCTGAATTGATAGTTGGGAAAGCAAATTGTTCTTTAGAGAAACAGCTCTCGATACCATTTTCATCAACAGAAGCAACACTTACTTGAAACAAAACCGCTCCGCCAGTGACTCTTTTTATGGTAATTTCTTTGGAATTGACCAAAGTATAAATGGTATCAAAATCTTGCATATTTGTGCGAGTAAAAATTCGGTAATGATTATAGTCATTTGGGTCATCGATGGTTATGCGCAAAGAATCGGCGAATTTCTCTCCTGAAAAATCAACCGGATCTGGTCCAATGGCTAAAAACGAGGCACTTACTCCATTAATTACCGCATTTCGAGCCAGGTAGTTCATATCAACAAAGAAGCTGTCTACCACTCCGTCACCATTTGTGTCAGCACCCAATTTGTCCCCTGTAGTGTGTTGTCTGTCATGATAATCTGGATCGCTCACATTTGCATTTCCATGCTCATTGGCACAAGTAAAACGCATTGCCGGAAATCCTTTTTGTCGAAATGGAATATGGTCTCCACCTCTACCCTGCCGATCCTCGGATGACATAATTGTCAACATCATTGGCACTGATACTATGTCTAACAATTCCTCTTGATATTGCAATTTATTGAAGCGGGACAATTGTTTATTTAAGCCGCCCGATGAAAATAATCGAACTTGCGTACTATCAATATGATTCAAACCTGGGCAACTTGGTGCAGAGGAAGTCTCACCACAAACGATTCCACCAATCACGTCATTATTCAAAACTCCTTTTACTTCAATTCCTTCATTTAGGCAATATTGAGCAAATGCATTTGCTCCATAAAGTCCTTGTTCCTCCCCTATCGTTTCCATAAAAACGATGGAGTGTTTGTAGGTAAACTGGCTCATAATGCGTGCTAACTCAAGAACCAAAGCTGTTCCACTTCCATTGTCCTCCATTCCGTGAGCTTCACAATTTCCATCCCATACATTTTCGCATCGGCTATCCATGTGTGCCTCGATGATAATAATTCCTGAACTTTCTGGATCTGATCCAGGTAAAATCGCACAAGAATTTCGGAAACGATTCATTGAACATTGGGCATTCAAATTTTGGTCAAACTGAAGATAAAAAGGAATCAGTCGACCTTCATTTTGCCCACTAAATTTTTCAAACATAGAATTCGTCCATCGACGAGCAGCCCCAATTCCAAAGGTATTAGACACTGTATCTGAACAAGTATTTCTATTTTCGAAGGTGGACAATTTGAACAAATAGGATGTCAAAGAATCCGTATTCAATTCATTATTGATAATATTTTTAATATCCTCTGGTTGGTCGATAACGATCCCCGCAGCATAATCAGCTGGGTTATAATTGCCAAGCATAATTTCCTTAGCGAGTGGATTAGTCGTTAAAATATTGGTCTGAGAAAAAAGGAAAGTAGAAAAAAAGGAAAGAACTAAAGTTGATAAAATTCTCATATTGCTAAGTTTTGTTTGAATGATGATAACGAAATTAAGAAGAAGGATCCGGAAAAGTTAATTCACTTTAAGAAAAGACTTAGTTTTGTGGACAAAACAAAACTAAGCTAACATGTCAGAAATCAAAAAAATCTTCACAGAAAAGGCTTGTCCACCAGGAGGGCATTATTCTCAAGCAGTTGTTCACAATGACACCGTTTATATTTCTGGAATATTGCCAATAACCAAGAAGGGTGAAAAATTAGTGGACGCTTCCATTGAAGAACAAACAGCATGTGTTTTACAAAACATTGAAGCCATTTTGGAAGAAGCAGGAAGCAGCCTAGCTAAAGTAATACAAATGACCATCTACCTGGCTGACGGTGACGATTGGGGTTCCTTTAATCAAACTTATTCTAGAATTATGGGCGACCATAAACCTGCTCGTGCGGCAGTGCCTGTTTCAAATTTGCATTATGGATTGAAGATAGAAGTTCAGGTAATTGCAGCAGTTTAGGGACTTCGCCAGTAGGAATGAGAGAATAATAAAAGAATACAAAATTGAGTCTGTATTTTTTTCTTTAGAATCTTTAAAAAATTAGTGCAGAGTGGTAATATGGACTCATTTTTTAAAGATTCTATAGGGGAAAAGGGCAAGTCAAGATGTATACTTTATTGCTGTTCCATTCCTTATTAGGCTTTATTTCAAAAATTATTCTATGGCTTGAAACCTAATATCTACAACAAAAAATCAACTTGCTCCAAAAACCAACCTCTCGTTGACAAAACCTCCTCTTGTTCAATTTTCGATTTTAGATTTTGCATGGCTGATTTGTTGTTTGGATTGAGGGTGATTAGCTTTTGAGCATATTTAATAATGTTCTCGTAATTAGTTCGATGATAACCGATTACTTTTTTTCGTCGAAGAAAAATACGCATGGCATCAAGGTGTGCTTGTAAAAGATCATATTCATCTAACTCATAATATATTTTTAACTGGATGGTTTTCGCATTAAGGTGAACAAAAATATTTTTGTAATCTACCTTTTGCAATAATGGCAACGCTTCATTGTAATTTTTTCGGGCATACTCCAATTCTGCAAGACAATAACTGAAAGTGCTTTCACGCTCTTTTCGGTTCAATAGTTTTTCAAATTCCTGAATGAAATTTTCTGACCAGCGGAAGTCTTTCATTTTCAAACTCATCATTACTGCATTGATATAGGTGAAACGAGATAGTTCCCCATTTTGTAATAAATAGCCTTTCTCAATGCCCATTTTGTAGAGGTCTTGTCCTTCTTTAAAATAGTTTTGATGACCATCATTTCCTCTCCGAATGCAAAAATTGAGTGCGAATAAAATCAAATCCCGTATTTCCCAGGAAGGAAATTTATCCTTGTGCACATTAATTAATGCTTTAAAAGTTTGAAAAGCGGCTTCATCATCAGGCTTTGATAAAAAACGATAAACTTGAAAATAAACGGCAATAGCTGGTTCCTCCTTCAAATCTTTTTGTCCAATCAAATAGAGAAACTCCTTTTGTAAACCCACATCAAATTCAACTTTCCTAACTGCCTGAATATTCAATAACTGGCAGGTTAGGCGTAATTTTTTTGAAAGATATGCTAAATCAAGACTTGAAGATGCTTCCCTTAAATCACCAGGTGTTCCTTTTCCACCACCACTATGAATATAGGTTTCTTGTAATAATTGTACCTGTGTATCAAAAAATTCAGCATTTCGTTCCGATTGATTTTCTTCCAAAAAAGAAATCTTTTTTAGAGCTGTTTCATAGTGTTTAGGCAATTTTGCTTCTCTATAAAATTTCACTAACCTTAATTTCTTTTCGAAAGTGTCTTCAGCAAAAGAACGATGGGCGACAAACTCTTCCATTAGTTTCAATAAATTACTGGTAGCTAGGCGAAATTTTTGATCATCATAAATTTCCTTAGGAAACATCTTTTGAAAAGCCTTTTCTTTGGACTTTGCCTTACTCTTTTTTTTGTTGAATGCCTCCAAAAAATCGCTTAATGAGATAAGATAAGGGCGTTTATTAAAAAAAGGAGACCGAACAAAGTCATTGAATTCCCTCATTTGCTTTGGTGAAAAGCGACTATAAAATTCAAACAAACGGGTATGCTCCATCTTTTTTGAAGCAAAATTAAAAATTTCAAATAAAAAAAATTTTAATTAAGTTAATTTTTAAATACAAAAAAATACATTAATCAACTCATTATCATATTATTATAACTAAAAAAACAAAAAATATAAATACAAATAGACTAAATTGTTTTTGAATTCTCTCTATTTGATACCCACATTTGTATCGTCGAAGGAATATTTATGTAAACAAAGAGCAAATTTTAACGACATCTAGAATAGTAAACGGACAATTAATTTGTACCCATGAATGAAAATTTAGATACACGACTATCATACCATCAAAAAAAGAGTTGGGTCTTTTTGATACTTTGCTTTTTGGGAGTGTCTTCCATAAAAGCGACAGATTTAGTGTTGACTCCAATTGTTTCTGATGCAGCACAAGATAAAAAAGTCGTTTTTTTCATGGTTGAAGATGGGTTTGATGATATTCTTTCCATGCAATTCTCCATTCACTGGAATTTAGCAGCCGTTTCATTTGAAAAAGTTGATGTAGATTTTAGTGGTTTGCCTTTTCTTGGAGCTTCCAATTTTGGGGCAGTTCCAAACAATACAGATAATGGAAGACTTCCCTTTTTGTGGTATGATCAAAATGTAGAGGGCATAAGTTTGCCTGATGGGGAGTTGTTATTCTCCGTTACTTTCGAAAAAATTGCGGAAGTCGAAGCCATGATCTCTATCACCAACTTACCTTTTATTGCAGAAATTTATGACGCCAATGGGAATCCTGTAAACTTAAAGATTAATAATGTCCAATTTTCTTCTCTCCTAAGCGGTGCCGTATTTGAAGACGAAAATGATGATTGCTTATATAATTTTGGTGAACTTAGACAAACCAATTGGACAGTAAAGGCTATTGGAAATGGAAGAACCTTTTACGCTAGAACAAATGCAGAAGGACAGTTTGCAATGCCTCTAAAATCTGGAGAATATGATTTCTCTTTAGTTTCTTCAGAATTAGGATATTGGGAAAGTTGCCAGCCATCTTATAAACTTATTTTGGAGCAAGGAGCATTGCCTTTACCATTAGATATTCCGATTCAAAAAAAGGTTGAATGTCCAAAATTAGAAGTCAATTTGAGTACCGATTACTTAAGCCCATGTACGAATAGTCGTTTCCAAATAAGTTACTGTAATAAAGGAACGCTAAATGCTTCCAATGCTTATATTGAAATTGAATTTGACAACCTATTAACGATCCTAGATAGCTCCATTCCATGGTCTTCGTCAAACAATAACATTTACACATTTCCCTTAGGAAATATTGAAAGTGGCTTTTGCGGTTCTTTTGAGGTCCTAGTTAGTTTAGACTGTGATGTCATTGAAGGTCAAACACATTGTACCAAGGCTGAGATTTTCCCTAATGATTTTTGTGATGCTTCACCAAATTGGTCTGGAGCAAAGGTTGAAGTTAGTAGTGAATGTCTGGGTAATGAAGTAGAATTTACCATAAAAAACAGTGGGAATTTTGACATGCAAAAAGCCCTAAATTTTATTGTAATTGAAGATGTGGTTATGCATTTAGATGCTGGGGATGCAACAGGTGATTTTCAGTTAAACGCTGGTGAAGAAATTACATTTCTCAAACCTGCGAATGGTGTTACGTGGCGACTGACTACAGACCAAGTAGACTTTCATCCAGGGCAATCTACTCCGATTACCACGGTAGAAGGTTGTGGGACAGACGTAATGGGTGATTTTAGTTTGGGTTACATTACACCCTTTTCACAAGACGATGGAGATCGTTTTCGTGATTTCGATTGTCAAGAAAATATTGCTCAATCAAACCCTAATTACGCCATTGCATTCCCTAGAGGTTTGTATTCTGATCATTTAATCAACCCTAATACAGAAATAGAATATTTAATACGCTTTCAAAATACCGGCACAGATACCGCTCTCAATTTGGTCATCTTGGACACCTTGCCACCGGAACTGAATCCTGGATCCATTCAGCCTGGCGCGGCAAGCCATCCGTATCGATTTGAAATGTTGGAAGAGAACATCATTCAGTTTTATTTCCAAAATATTTCATTACCCGATAGCATGACCAACAATGTTGCTTCTCAAGGATTTGTAAAATTCCGAATTGCGCAAGTTCCTGATTTGCCTTTAAACACGAGAATCGAAAACAGCTTTTCTATTTATTTTGACCTCAAAGATCCAATTTCTACACCTAAGGTCTTCCACACCATCGGTAAAAATTTCTTAGAAATTCTAGATGGAACCGTATCCTATTTTATACCTGGATTGGCATTAACAATCGCTCCAAACCCAGTTGCAGATAAGGCTCTTTTTCAACTCGAAGGTGCGACCTTGCTACAAAGTACTTTTAGGCTTTTCGACCAAACAGGAAGGCTATCCCAACAATTGAATTTTGATGGCAACCAATTTTATTTCTATAAAAATAACCTGCCATCTGGACTTTACGTTTTTCAAATCCTTTCAGAGAAAGGATTAGTGAGTACCGGAAAAATTATTATTAATTGAGGTCTTTGTCTGAACGTTTTTTAATATCGAACACAAAACGCTCAAACAAACCTAATCTCTCAACGAATTAATCTCTATTGAAAATGAACTTATCAAAAAACACGCTCCGATGGAGTTTTATCATGCTTTTTGCCATCAACTTCTTTTACTTAAAAGCTGATCCGCTTGAGATTTATGCAGTCCCAACATTAAATCAACAAACCAATATTTTAGAGGTAGATTTTAATGTCAAAAACTTCGATGACCTTATGTCTATGCAGTTTTCGATGAATTGGAATCCAAACCAGTTATCCTTTTCAGATGTAGGTGCTTTCGGTTTGCAAGATTTGACTGCTAGTAACTTTGGAACCTTTAACTCTAGCAATGGTACTGTTACTTTTGCTTGGTTTGACACTCAGACCCAAGGGGTAAACGTAAATGATTGTGAATCTATTTTCACCCTTTACTTTGATGTTTTTTCAACAACTAGCCCTGCATTAAGTATCACCAATAATCCAACTGCAATTGAAATTACAAATAGTGACTTTCAATTGGTAAATCTAAATTTCTTTAATAGTCAATGTATTGGCGGAAATGGCAATAATGATATCGTAGCCATTTGTGATATTGGAATTAATGTTAGTTTGGCTAACACAAATCCAGCTGAAGCGACAATCTGGGCAACAGATATTGATGATGGGAGTTATTGCCTTTGTAATGAAGATTTGACCTTCTCTTTTTCTTCGGATATAACAGATCAAAGTCGCGTTTTCACTTGTGATGACTTAGGACTACAACTCCTTCAAATGTGGGTGACTAATGAATCTGGCGACCAAAATGTCTGTTATTCTGAGGTTCAAATTGATGATATGCTAAACGTTTGTCCTTCCATATCAGCTGCGCCTTATGCATCTTGTGATAATCATTATGTAGAAGCACCAACTGGATGTGTCACTGTTGAGGCAGAGAAATTCAATTCAGGAAGTTCAGATGACAATAACCAATTATACTATTTAGTTGCCAAGGCAGATAATTCAATCAGCTCTGATGAATTCGATCGATGTTATTATCCGTCTCTAGAATATTGTGATTTTGAGGCAGATGAGGTGGAGGTTTATTTCCTTGTTTTGGATGAAGATCCAACACCATTGTTTACAAGTATAAATTCTTCTTCTCTTGGATGTAATGGCACACCAGGGCTATTCCTAACCGATGGATTTGCCTCTATTAATTATGATATTTGCCAGTCAAGCATTAAAGTTTGTAATGCACCTGTTCCTGTTGCAGTAACTTGTCCTTCACCTCAAACCGTAAGCTGTGATGATTTCACTGATGATTTGGCCAACCTTATCGCCAGTTTGAACGGTAATCAAGCAGCTCAAAATCATGCATTAAATGCTTATTTTGGAAAGCCCGAATTCGATTTACCTTGTGATTTTGGAATTGATCATGATGTTGCCATTGACTTAGATCAATGTAAACAAGGTAATATCGTGAGAAGCTGGACAGCGATGGATTTGAATAATCCAAACGGAAATACGGCATGGTGTTCTCAAATCGTTTTCTTGAATCATATTTCAGACTTTGTGGTAGAATTTCCCGAAGATCGAATATTACCCTTCGGTACACCAATTGATGGTGCATTTGCGGGAACGCCTCAATTTTTTAATGAGACCTGCGAATTGACTGCAGTTTCTTATGAAGATAATGTATTTAATGAACCTGGATTTGACAAAAAAGTCGTTAGAAAATGGACTGCTATTAACTGGTGTGTGGTAGGCGCATTTATTGACGATGAAATTATTGAAGTCCCTGAAAATGTTTTAGCCATTCCAAATAATGATTTAGATGGTGATGGTGACTCAGATGAGCGTACCTTCCGTGATAGTTGGGATGGAGTCGATTTCCCAAGTGGCATATCCGATACATGGGATGGCTATATTACTTACACTCAAGAAATTTTGATCGAAGAGCCTGGAAATGATACTGCCGTTCCTTATTGTAAAAATGGACTTGTCGTTGAAGTATCGTCAAATGGCATTATTGAAATTTGGGCATCAGATATTGACGATGGAAGTTTTTGTTCGGGTGGAGGTGACGTAACCGTCTCTTTTTCTCCGGACATCAATGATATTTCTAGAATTTTCACTTGTGATGAACTAGGAATTAATACAATAGAAATGTGGGCTACCTGTACTTCCTCAGGTGATCAGGACTATTGTACAACGACAGTAATAATTCAAGATAATTTAAACCTTTGCGACCAACCTTCTGGCGATATCTCCATAAGTGGTAATATCTCAGAAGTAGATGGCACCCCTTTGCCAAACACAGTTGTAACCTGTTCATTTTCAGGATTTAATGTAAACACACAAACCGATTCAAATGGTGAATATACCTTCCTTGATTTACCGGCTGGAGAGACTTTCACTATCACTGCCTTCTCTGAAGTAGATCCAGAAAAAGGGGTGACCATGTATGACGTCATGTTAGGAAGATGTCAAATTTTATGGCTAGATCTCTTATCTACACCTGCGGCAATAATAGCATTAGACGTCAATAAAAGTGGAGGTTATTCTACATTTGACTTAGTCATGATGCAAAAAATAATCCTTGGCGAAGCGATATCTTTAGACTATCCAGTTTGGCAGTTTATTTCAAATTATGATGACTTAGATCCAGACCAAACAGCATACCAAGACCAAATGCAGGCGATTGTTTTACCAAACTTGATAAATAATACAGTTGGGCATGATTTCACTGCAGTTAAAACCGGTGATTTGGCACCAGAAACCAATCCTACCGCGAATGTGAATCCGATCTTTAGTTTGGATGAAATAACTCAAAACGGTCAAGAATTAACAGTAGGTTTGACAGTTAAAGATTTCATGAATATTTCTGCTGGACAATTTGCAATTCAATGGGACAATAATGTCTTAGAATTTGTGGATCTAGCATTAACGCCAAATGGAACGCCCTTTACATTTTACCAAAATCTTGTCAATGATGATTTAAGAGTAACATTCGCTACAATGGCATCTGATCCAGTAACTATCGATGATGATGAAGTGGTCGCAGAATTGACTTTCAACATTTTACAATCCGGTGATTATCAATTAGCTTTTGCAGATGATTCTGTTATGCCTAAAGTTATTGTCGCCAATAATTGTGAATTAGCAGGTGGCTTATTCAACACCAATATTCCTTCAGGCGATATTTCTATTGGCGGAAAAGTTTTGGATAAGAATGGGAACCCAATGCAAGACATCGAAATAACTTGCCAATTCGACGTATATTCTATTGAAACGACTACGGATAGTGATGGAAATTACGAGTTTACAAATCTACCTGAAGGCGAATCATTTGATATCTCTGCTTTTTCTGATGAAAACCCCGAAGAAGGAGTGACGATTTTTGATATCGCAAAAGGAGCCTGCCATATTCTGGGTATGAATCCGCTCCAAAATGCAGATGAATTCATTGCTTTTGATGTCAATCAATCTCAAACCAATACCGCTTTTGATTTAGTGAGTATGCGTAAATTCATTCTTGGACAAGATGTACCTTCTGGAATCTCCATCTGGCACTTTATCGGTAATTATGACGATTTACCAAATGATTTCTCGGCATTAGATGTATATGAAACAAACATTACGCTTGACAATTTAATGGATGATGCTGTCGATCAAGACTTCACTGCCTTAAAAGCTGGTGATATTGTTCCAGAAACTAATCCTAGTGCAGCCTACAATCCATCCTTTAACTTGAATGAAGTGACGGTCAATAATCAACAAGTAATTCTAGACTTGACCGTTAAAGATTTCGAAAATATTCGAGGAATTCAGTTTGCACTCGAATGGGATACAGATCTATTAGAGTTTGCTGAATTAGAGCAATTAGCAAATCCAAGCTCAGGAATCAACCTTAATTGGGATTTCAATATTGTAGATGATAAATTGAGGTTAGTTTTCCAAGAATATTTGTCAAATGATGGTTTGACATTCCCTAACGGAACCGCTCTTTTACGTCTGACATTTAATGTATTAGAACTCGGAAATACAGAAGTTGCATTCGCCGATAATAGTATTATGCCTAAGTTGGTCGTTGCCAATTTCTGTGATTTGGCAGGTGGTGCTTTCAATTTCACCAATACTCCAATCAATTTATTAAGTAGTACAAATGACCTCGAATTAGCTGGTTTAACTGCTCAATTGCGACCTAATTTAACTTATTCTAATTCAGCAATCAACCTAATTATCAAGGCTGAAAACAGTACGAATATTCAATACCGGATGGTTAATATCTCTGGTATGGAAATTCAAACTGGAGCAGCGAATTTGACCTCTGGAGAAAATACAATCTCTTTGACTGCTCCTAAAAATGGAGGTTTATTCTTTATACAAATACAAGATGAAGAAGGACGAACTAGACAATTAAAATTGGTTGTTCATTAGAGTATGTTTGGAATTTATGTTTGAGTGCTTTTTTGAGGAAATATTATTTTGAAGGAGGCATTTTTCGCAGTCAAATGCGGGCAATTTGAGGAGAAAAAATAACGCTGTGCAAAATGATATTTGCCGAAAAATCACCAAAATCAAAATTCAAAAATACTCTTAGTTAAGTTCTTAATAAAAAACACGCTTTTCGAATATCCGTTGCCTTTGGTGACGGGTATTTTTTCTTTTAACCACTTTACTGTGCCAATTAAGTAGCTTGTTCCGGGGACAGTTTTTATTTTTTGTAAATACGAGACGAAAAGCCTAATTATAGACCAAGCTCTGAAGAGTATTTTCAACGAAGAAATTTTAAAAATAAACTTTCAAAAGAAGAAAATATTTAGTCAAGAGAGTATCAGACTTATTTTTAATAATAAAATTGGTAAGTAAGTGCTTGGACAGAAATAAGTTCCATATTTGACGAAAACTATTTTTTTTCCAGACGAGGCAAAAAGCACAGGCATATCCATAGATATGGCGAGTATTTTTAACGAAATATGGTAAAAAAATAGTCCGTCATAATATGTGTGAGTTATTTCTGTCCAAGCACTTAATGGTAAAACAATAATTACTCGTTTTCTGCTTATTATTTTCTCCTTTAACTGCGTTAAAAATACTCTTCGTAGCGTTGCTATGACTGCGTTTTTTGCCTTGTTAAAGAAAAAAATAATTCAACATAATATCGGGAACTTATTTTTTTTGCAGAAATTGAGAAAGTCTTTTGTATTCTACTTTGACAATTCTCAAGGATTCCTCCATCATTTTTAAGGTACTGGACATTTCAGTTCCAAGTTCATCAATGGACGTACTTAAAACTTGTTGCTCTAACTGCTTAATCTGTGTACTAATATTGTTAAATCCGGTGTAGGTAAAGTTAGGTTTAATTTTATGTAATTGATCTTTTATTTCTTGAGAATTTCCTTTTTCAAGCAATTTATGAAGTAATGATAATTCATGCGGCATATTTTTAATAAATAAATCAAACATTTCAACCACTTGGATGAGATCATTATCGTATAATTCCGAGAGTTCTGTCTGATTAATTGACGGAGTAAATTGAAAGTGATTCTTTTCTATCATATTAGGTTTCTCCAACAATAAATACTTTTGTATCGCTCCTAATAATTGCTCTTGTCTATAAGGTTTCGTTACATGATGGTTCATTCCAGCTGCTAAGGCTCTTTTTTTCTCATCTGCTAATGCCGAGGCAGTCAATGCAATAATAGGAATATTCTGGTTACAGTTCCCTTTCATTTTTCTTAGCTTTATTGAGGTTTCATAACCATCCATTATTGGCATACGAATATCCATTAAAACAAGATCAAACTGATGCGTTTCCAGTTTACTTAGAGCTTCTAATCCGTTTTTTGCAGATTGAAAAGGGAAATTCCATTTGAGTAAAAGCTTTTCTAAATACTTACGATTAATTTCGTTATCTTCAACTATTAGAATCTGTGCAGATAATTTATTTTTGTAATCTTCTGTTTTACGTGGCTGATCTATATAATTCACATTAAAATCTGTTACCTGAAAAGGAATTTCGACAGTAAAAGATGATCCAATATTCAGAGTACTTTCTACATAGATACGTCCGCCAAGAAATTCGGTTAATTTCTTAGTGATATGAAGACCTAAACCAGTACCACCATACTTTTCATTGGTAGCCTTCCCTGCCTGATTAAAACGTTCAAAAATTTGCTCTAACTCATCTTTACTGATACCAATACCCGTATCATCAATTTGAAATTTAAGCCAAATTAATTTATGATCTCTACTCAAGAGTTTTACTTGGATAGAGATCGTACCATAGTGAGTAAACTTTGAAGCATTTCCCAAGATATTAAGCAGAATCTGATTAATAATAGTAACGTCACCTAAAAGCCTCTTTGGTATATCATTGTCAAAGTATGTTCTAACCTTTACCTTTTGATTGTGAAGATTCAAAGATATGTTCCTAGCATGAGACCTAACAAGGCTGATAGGATCAAAAACTATTGGATTTAAGGTTATTTTTTCTTTATCAATCTTGTTCAAATCAAGTATATCATTGACCAAGGAAAGTAATATTTCAGAGGAAGTTTTAATGTTATTAAGAAATTCTGATTGTTCAGAAGAAACATTAGTATCAAACATAAGGTTAGTCATACCAAGAATAGAGGTTATGGGGTTACGAATTTCATGACTCATATTTGCAAGAAACTCTTTCTCAGCATCTCGGGCCGACTCCGCTATAGATTTGGCTTTTTCAAGTTCGATTTGCAGCTCCTTCTCCTTAGTAGTTTCAAGATACATCTGAATAAAACCATTGACCTCTCCTTTATTATTATGTATTGGTGAGACATTGACTATTGCCCAAATAATTGCATTGTCCTTCTTTTTTAGTTGTAACTGTTGAATACCCGTATCCATGTTGTTACTCTGAGAAAAGGAAGCTTTTTTACTACTAGTTTTATAGTCTTCCTTATTTAATAAGAATAAATTCGGAGTTTGACCGACTAATTCATTTTCACAAAAACCCAAAAGATCACAAAAACGAGGATAGGCTTTAGTAATTTCAAAATTATTATTAAGCTCAATCAGACCACAAGGCATATTTTCAATTATATTTTTATACTTATTCTCATTTATTTGTCTTTCTTTGAGAGAAATGGCACGCATCAATTTATTTGAACACAGTGAAGCGATGATTTGAAGGGTTTCCAAGTGATATGGCTGAAAGAACCCTTTTTGAGAGTGCTCAGAATCAATAACACCAATCACTTTATTTTCATAAACGATAGGAACTGTGATCTCTGAACTCCTTGATATATCATCCACTATATATCTATCATCAGTTGTTACATCATCTATAACTTCTGGTATTCCAGTCAAGGCGACTGTTCCTACAATTCCATGTCCCAACTTAATTTGTATTGGGTTAATAATTTTATAATTATCTTCTTTTCCTTTTCCATAGGCTGCTGTTTGAACTAGATGAGTTCGATTCTCATTAAATAAATAAACTATGCAATCTTCAAAACTAAGTGTCGAAATACAATTATAAGTTATATCCCATAATATCTCTTCCATACTATTTGAACCAAGCAAAGAAGTGGCAAAATAATTTATAATACGATGTTTTTGTTCATTCAATCTCATTTGCTCCTCTGCGACTATTCTACTTTGTATATTTCTTGAAACAATCAAAAAAACTCTTTCCCCATTTGGTAGATCATGAATAATAATACTCTGTCCCATCCAGATATCTTTACCCGATTTGGAAGCAATCGGTGCCTCTAGGTAATGGTTAGTAGTTTCTACTTCAACAAGAAGCCTCTTAAATAATTCCTTCATCTCGAATTGGAAAGAAGGAGGAATAAAATTCATAAAATGCTTACCAATTATCTCCTCCTTATTGTAACCCAATACATCCTTCACAGTATTATTAACAAAAACAATAATACCTTCCATATTTATTCTATAAATTACCTCACGGGCTGTTTCAATCAAAAGTTGGTAGTGATCTTGATTTGCAGGACTTAATGAATTAGCCATAATATTTGTTGTAAAATTTGCTTTCAGGGTAATGTTAACAAAATTGAGAAAATAGGTGAATTCACCCAGCTCTAAATTGAAGCTTTGAACTAAGACTAACTAAATATTAATTAATCAAGGGTTTTATCACGAAAATCATTTTAAGTGATTTTCAAACTTTTTTCACCCCAAAATACTAAAGGGAGAGAGTAAAAAACCACTAAAAATTACTTTACGATTGAGGTGAACTTTAGCAGATTTTAAATTTTTGGACGGATTTTGAACAGTTTTATTCTTTTGCAAAACCCCTGTTAATTAATGGCTATTCAAATTTAGAAAAAAAGTTTAGTTATTTTAAAATAACTACTATATTTCACTGAAGTTGTTTAAGAATGATTTGTTTTAAATCTGATTAAGACGAGGACGAATGCTAAAGAAAGTAGACTCATCCAAGTTTCTACCTTTATTTCAAACCTTATCAAAAGGGCTTTTAATGCATCAATCCAAGCATTTATTCTTTCAACAGAAAATCGTTCTTGTAAAGCTCGTCATCCAAAAGCGGTTGATTATCAATGTTTTTTGAATTCCGTTTGTTGACATCCATATTGGCAATAATATCGTTAGTAAAACAAATTCTTCGAAAGCCTTCACTGTCAAAACCTAGATCTGCATTCATAAACAACCCATTTGAATCAATGCCCGATAAACTCAAATCTGACAGAATTTTCAGGAATGCTTTTTCTATTTCAAACAGGTATTTATGATCGCCACCAACAGGGTTTGATATGGCTAATGGTAAACCCACCTTGTCAGTTAAAAATAAAGCGTTGGTCCTCTTTGATTTTTTTTCGCCCTTGGTAATCGACTGCCTCTCCGCCTCTTTTGGTGGAAGTAGGAGAACCATATAATTGGATACTTGACATGTCAAGGCAATCTTTATTCGATGATAGTAATGTTGTCCACATTTTTTCTCAACTGCCGTCTTTTCTCCATCCTCTAAAACTATAATAAATTGATTGCCAACCAATTAACGTTTTATCACAAAAACATCGAACGGGAATTCCTCTCTATTGAGAACCCGATTTAAACCAATAAATAACCGCTTTGACAATTCGCCATGAAGGAATTTTACACTTTCGTCCAAGCTTCGTTTAGCTTAAATCACAGAACAGGTTTTAAATAATAAACTTTTTTGGTAGATTTAAGGAAGAGAGCAATATTATCAATAGCAAATTTTAGTTTCTTTTTTTCACTCACTTTGTTAAAAATACTTTTGGCTATGCCTTTGTGCCACTGGCACAAGCCAGCCCAGAGAGCTAGGCTATGACTGTATTTTTTGCCTTGTGAGAGGAAAAAATAATTCAAAAATTTATTCTAAACTTAATATTGCTCGCTTACTTACATGTTGCAAAAGCTTTAGTTATTGTTTTTTCGCAACTACAATTTATTGGTTTTGCAACTTTTTTTATCAACTTACCTAAAATTCATACTTTTCTTTTTAAAACAACTTCATTGTTTTGAATGGATCAATATAGTTCATTAGCATAATAAGTTAGAGATTTTGAAGAGTATCGTACCCTCAACTTATTAACTAAAAATCAGTAAAAAACAATATCTTTATGTCAAAAATGGTTGACAATAGACCTTTAACAGACTGGCTACCGATAACAAAAAAAGAAGTCGAAAATCGTGGGTGGGAACAACTCGATGTTATCATTATTTCGGGTGATGCCTATGTTGACCATCCTGCTTTTGGGACAGCAGTTATTGGTCGAATTATGGAAAGTGAAGGACTTAAAGTCGGCATTGTCCCACAACCCAATTGGCAAGATGACCTGCGAGACTTCAAAAAATTTGGACGGCCAAAACTATTTTTTGGCGTGACTTCAGGTTGTATGGACTCAATGGTCAATCATTATACAGCCGGAAAACGAAAACGCTCAACGGATGCTTATACACCTGGTGGAACAGCGGGTTTTCGCCCTGATTATGCGGCCAAGGTTTATACTCAAATTCTAAAA
This sequence comes from Bacteroidota bacterium, assembly GCA_024743405.1. GTDB lineage: Bacteria > Bacteroidota > Bacteroidia > Chitinophagales > Saprospiraceae > JANSWP01. Next base: position 28,912 of record JANSWP010000057.1, on the reverse strand, counting down.
AAATTATATCCTGATGTACCTGTTTTGATTGGTGGGATTGAGGCGTCATTAAGAAGAGTGACGCACTACGATTATTGGGATGACAAGCTATTTCCAAATATTTTATCGATGAGTGGTGCAGATTTATTGGTTTACGGAATGGGTGAGATGCCACTGAGAGAAATCATTCGATTAGTGCGTCGAGGAGTTCCTTTTTCTTCTTTGAAAACTATTCCCCAAACGGCTTACCTCAATCCAAAATCAGATAACTTACCAAAAAATAAAAATTGGGAAGACATAGAGATTAGTTCTCATGAAAAATGTTTGCGCGATAAACGATCTTTTGCGGCCAATTTTAAAGTCATTGAACAGGAATCAAACAAAGCGAAAGCTCGGCGAATCTTACAAAATGTAGATGATAATACGTTGGTTATCAACCCACCTTATCCGCCAATGACGGAAAATGAAATTGATACCTCTTTTGATTTGCCTTATACCCGAATGCCGCATCCGAAGTACAAAAAAAGAGGCTCAATGCCTGCATATGAGATGATTCGATTTTCGGTCAATATGCATCGAGGTTGTTTTGGAGGATGTAGTTTTTGTACCATATCAGCCCATCAAGGAAAGTTTATCGCAAGTCGTTCGGAAGAATCGATTTTAAAAGAAGTGGATATTGTCACAAAAATGCCTGACTTCAAAGGGTACATTAGTGATTTAGGAGGTCCTTCTGCAAATATGTACAAAATGAAAGGCAAAGTTCAGTCGATTTGTGATCGATGTGTTGCGCCTTCTTGTATCCATCCTGTGGTTTGTTCGAACTTAGATACGAGCCACAAACCAATGACGGAATTGTACAAAAAAGTGGATGCGCACCCTGAGGTAAAAAAAGCATTTGTAGGTAGCGGTATTAGATATGATTTATTGACAGATTCTTACAACAAAAATAATGACGGCAGCATCGACGAATACATGGAACAAGTCGTAACGTGTCATATTAGTGGTCGTTTGAAAGTGGCGCCAGAACATACCTCAGATGGCACTTTGAAAATCATGAGAAAGCCATCTTTTAAACATTTCCATGAGTTTAAAAAGAAGTATGATTTTTATAATAAAAAACATGGATTGAATCAGCCTTTGATCCCCTATTTTATTTCAAGCCACCCCGGTAGTACGGAAGAGGAAATGGCAAACTTGGCTGCTGAAACCAAAGACATGGGTTTCCGCCTTGAACAAGTTCAGGATTTCACGCCAACGCCTATGACTGTTGCCACCATTATCTATTATACGGGGCTTCATCCTTATACCTTAAAGCCAGTTTATACAGCAAAAACAAAACAAGAAAAGCGAAATCAGCACCTTTTCTTCTTCTGGCATAAGCGCGAAAATCACAATATTATCCGCGATAAATTAAAGAAAATTGATAGAGAAGATTTAATTGAAAAGTTAATTGGGGAGAAGAAAAAATTTGCCAAGCGGGAGATTATTAAAGCAAAGAAAAATTCAAAATTTAAACCAAAGAAAAAAAATCGAGCAAGAAGAAGATAAATGTTTGAAGATGATTAGAGTGCGGTAGAAAACACTAGTCCAGTAATCAAAATGAGCCTATTTTTTTGATGTTAGGGAGGAGGAAAAAAAGCCCGTCTTTTGAAAGATGGGCTTTTCTTATTGGATTCTTTTGAAAAAGCAATTACTTCTCTACCTTCATTTGAGGGAAAAACAACACTTCTTGAATTGATTCTTGGTTGGTCAACATCATCGTCAAACGATCAATACCAATTCCCAATCCACTCGTAGGTGGCATTCCATACTCCAATGCTCGCAAGAAATCTTCATCCAAGACCATCGCATCTTCATCACCCCGAGCTGCTAATTTGAGTTGATCCTCAAATCTTTCTCGTTGATCAATTGGATCATTCAATTCCGAATAAGCATTAGCGACCTCTTTTCCATTGACAAACAACTCAAATCGTTCAACCAATCCTTCTTTGCTTCGATGTTTTTTTGCTAATGGCGTCATTTCTATCGGATAATCTGTGATATAGGTTGGTTGGATTAAATTCCCTTCCACCTTTTCACCAAAGATTTCGTCTATCAATTTACCTTTCCCCATAGATGGTTCAACCTGAATGTGAAGCTTTTTGCAGACGCCTCTAAGCTCATCTTCATCCATTTTACTCACATCAATACCTGTATATTCTTCAATAGCTTCAAACATTGGAAGCCTTTTATAAGGCGCCTTAAAATCAACCAAATTGTCACCAAATTGAGCTTTGGTTTCTCCATTCACATCAATTGCAATTTTTTCAATGCATTGTTCTACCATCTCCATCATCCAATTATAGTCTTTATAGGCAACATAGATTTCCATAGAAGTAAATTCAGGATTGTGCGTCCTATCCATTCCTTCATTTCGAAACATCTTTCCAATTTCATAAACGCCTTCAAAGCCACCTACAATCAATCTTTTCAAGTACAATTCATTCGCAATTCGCATGTAAAGCGGCATATCCAAAGAATTGTGATGCGTCGCAAAAGGTGCTGCCGCAGCGCCTCCATGTATAGGTTGTAGAATAGGCGTTTCCACTTCCATCCATCCTTTGTCATCGAAAAATCGACGCATAGATTGAATGATTTTTGTTCTTTTTACAAAGGTTTCTCTGACTTTTGGGTTGACTGTTAAATCAACATACCGCATTCGGTATCGCAATTCAGGATCAGTAAAAGCATCATGAACATTTCCTTCTTTATCTACTTTCACAATCGGAAGTGGTTTCAATGCTTTCGAAAGGAAAGTCAGTTCTTTCACTTTAATGGAGATTTCCCCAGTACCTGTTGCGAAAACTAATCCTTTAACATGAATAAAATCACCTATGTCCAGTAATTTGACCAGTTTTTTATAGCGCTCTACTTCCTCTTCGGTGTTACCCAAATCTTTTTTGCCTATGTATAATTGTATTCGACCGTACGAATCTTGCAATTTAGCGAAAGGTCCACGCTGCCCCATAAATCGACCTGCAATTTTTATTATGGGAGCATTTTCACCTCCAAAACGACCTAAAGCTTCCTCTTTTGCAATGGCACAAAAACCCTCTAACGACATAGGCTCTCGATTGACCCCTGCATCAAACTCAACATTTTCAGTTAGTTTCAATTCATTGACTAATTCCTCATTCTTTAAAACCTGAGCAACTCGATACCGATTTTCAAATAAAGCAGTCTTTAGCTTTTCGGCACCAACTGAACCTAAACCTTTTATCTCCTCTAATTTTTTGACCAAATTCTTGTGGAATATTTCGGTCGTTATATCTGTAGACTTAAAATCAATATCTACTTCATTAGCAGGATAAGGATCAAAGCCTAAATCTTTGATTTTTTGTAAATTATCGCGTCGAACGATTTCCTGTTCGCTGAGTTGCATCTTGAGTTTTTTAATTGTATCGTGTTTTTTACCAAATAGGACATATATAGATTTTCACATAGGACACATATAGAAATTATAGTTTTAAAAAACTAGGTTTTTTACCGAAATTCCAACTTAGATAAAAGCACAATAAAATCATCAGATAATTTGAAATTATATGATGATGGAGCCCCTTCCGTCTTTTTGTCTGATAATTTCAAATTATCAGACAAATTAAACAATGTGAAAAGCTAAACTGAGATTTCTATGTTCTCTATGTGAAAACCTCATATGTGTTCTATATGGTAAACACATCATTTTCAAAATTCGCGCAAAAATAGATTTTTCATAAAAAAGAAAGGCAGGAAAAGAAGCATTTCCCTCCTAAAAAGGGTCATTTATAGGGGATTAACTTTGAAATGTGGAAAAGTTGATAAGGAATCATAGTATTTTCTTTAGCCATTTTTAAATTCAAAAGAGATAAAAGCAAATTATTTCACGATTTGTTCCCAAATTTCCAAACAAAATCATTAAATCTTAGCTAACAAATAAAGGTGAGGCGATAAGAATAAACTAATTTTGCACTCCATACTTCTCCTAGGAGAAAATGCCCTATCACAAACACTAGACGATCAATGAAAAAAGTTCTTTTCTTTTTACTGCTTTTTATTTCTCAAATATCTATTAATGCACAAATATGGTCAGAAGACTTCAATAGTTATGGACCAGGTACTTTCAATGCCCCTCCAAAATGGACAACGACAGCTACAGATTGCGACGATGGGGGTAATATCAATGGGGGGCCTGGTATTAGTCAATGGGGAGTCTATGCTGGACAATTTACCTGTAATGACATAGAAGGATTTCCATGTTGTGCTGGCGGCGGTGGTGGTGGACAAAACGAATGGAATTCAGAGTCGATTGATATATCCAATAATTGCGATGTTACCATTTCAGTCGATGTATCGGGTATGGGTGGATTAGAATGTGATTCGCCAGGTGTACCCGTTTTAGGTTGTCAAGGAGTTTCCCCACCAGATAATAGTCATGACCAAATCATATTAGAATACAATCTGAATGGCGGTGGGTTTGTCCAATTTGGGTATGTATGCGGAAATGTTGGATTAGGACCTATTAATTCTCCTCCATTAAATGGAAATACCCTCCAAATAAGGATCACGATTGCCAATAAAGCCAATGCAGAATTTTATTATCTAGATAATATTGTCGTGAATGGTCTTGTACCTCCTACCCCTACTTTTGCGCCCATTGGACCACTTTGCGAAACAGATCCGCCTACCGCCTTGCCTTCTGTTTCTAATGAAGGTATTACAGGTACTTGGGATGTGGGGCCAGTTTTTAATCCTGCTGGTCAAGGAGGACAAGTGGTGACGATTAACTTCACACCAAACCCAGGACAGTGTGCGCTACCAACCAGTATGATGGTTACGGTCAATACAGCTACAACAATTACTTTGTTACCTCTTGATCCACTTTGCAATACAGATCCACCCGCAGTTTTAAATCCTGCTCCCAATGGAATTCCAGGTACTTGGTCTGGAATTGGCATTTCAGGAAATACTTTTAACCCTGCTGGATTAGGCGGCACCTATACTTTAACCTTTACCCCAAACCCGGGACAATGTGCTAATATCGCGACCACTACGGTGATGGTTAATCTTCCAGCTACGCCTATTTTGACTGGGATAACCCTTTGCGCGAATGATCCTCCATATGACTTAACGCTTTTACAAGATCCAGCCTATTCAATTGGCTTTTGGCAAGGACCAGGAGTTATACCACCTAATCTTTTTAATCCTGTTGGGTTAAGTGGTCCGGTTAACCTAACGTTTATTTCGTCTGATGACTGTGTTTTACCAGCAAATACCATTATTCAAGTAAATGAACCTGCGACACCAATATTGGGACTTGCTAGTATTTGTGATGACAATGGCATATACGATTTGACATTATTACAAGATCCAAATTACTCATTGGGAAGTTGGTCTGGAATGGGGGTAACTGGTAGCAATTTTGACCCTACAGGACTGAATGGTCCTATAACCTTAACTTGGGTTCCAACTGAAAATTGTGTCGAAATTACGACTACGACCATTACAGTCAATACTGCGGCTACACCAACTTTAGGTATAGATATTATCTGTGAAGACAATGGTATTTATGATTTAACGCTACTGGAAGATTTAGCTTATACTGGAGGAACCTGGTCTGGAATGGGTGTTACTGGAACCGACTTTGATCCAACCGGATTAAGTGGTCCCATAACGTTGACCTATGATCCAAATCAATCTTGCGTTCAAATGACTACAACGACCATTACCGTTAATATGGCCGCCATACCTACTTTGGGCACGGATGAGATTTGTGAAGACAATGGATTATATGACTTAACCGTTATTGGTGATTCAAATTTCCCATCGGGAACATGGTCTGGGAATGGCGTCACTGGGATCTTCTTTGACCCAAGTGGATTAAGTGGAAATATTGATATAACGTTTACTTCCGACCAAGTTTGTGTAGCAGAAGTTACCACAATAATAACCGTCAATACCATTGCAACACCCAACCTTGGAACCGACCAAATTTGCGAAAATAATGGACTATACGATCTTTCCATTTTATTAGATCCAAATTATCCAAACGGTACTTGGTCTGGCCCTGGTGTAACAGGAAATTTCTTCGATCCAGACGGAAATACAGGGATCATTACAATTGATTTTATTTCAACTGAAAGTTGCCAAACTGATGCCTTCACAACAATTGAGGTTTTAATTCCTGACATGCCTGTTTTAGGTCAAGATAGTATTTGTGAAAACAGTGGATTGTATGATCTTACTCAATTATTAGATACACTCTATACTACAGGAACCTGGTCGGGTACGGGGGTCAATGGAAATGATTTTGATCCAAACGGTAATTCAGGAATCGTTATTTTGACCTTTACTTCTGATCAAAATTGTGTAGATACATCGACAACCCAAATTACGGTTAGTGCTTCCGAAACACCTGTCTTACAGACGGCTATGTTGTGCGAAAACGATGACACCCTAAACCTAAATACCCTTTTAGATCCGAATTTCACAACTGGAAGTTGGTCTGGAATTGGAGTGGCTGGAAATAATTTTATCCCCGCTGGACAAAATGGAATGATTACACTAACCTTCCAGTCCGATCAAGATTGCGTCAATCCCGCCAATACTATTATCACAGTTGACACCTTAATTTCGCCCGATTTATCTTCGGCTGACATTTGTGAAGAAGATGGAATTTTTGATTTATTAACTCTTCAAGACCCCAATTTTCCAAATGGAACTTGGTCGGGTCAAAATGTGTCTGGAAATAATTTCGACCCAACGGGTCTCGATGGCTCTATTCTTTTAACTTTCACTCCTTCCGGTGATTGTCAAGCACCTTCCAACACTTCTATTAATATAAATTCAGCTCCAAGCTTTATTAACTTAGTTGAGAATTGTATGCCTGGAGATCCCACTTATACCATAACTTTCGAAATAACAGGAGGGGATTCTACCACTTATACTGTGGATGGAAATCCAGTCAACGGAACCATTTTCACCTCAGGTCCAATAATTAATGGAGACGCGTACAGCTTTGACATTGACGATGCCAATGGATGTGGTCCAGTAACTGTAAATGGAAGTTTCAACTGTGATTGCGAAACCAATGCAGGATCCATGGATTTCACAAATTCACCATTGCAAGTTTGTGATGGAAATGGGTTTGTAGTTTTCCATAATGGGAATGAAAACTTGGATTTGGATGACCTCTTCATTTTTGTTTTACATGATGAAGCAGGAACTCAATTAGGAAATATCATTGCCACTAATACCACTCCTGATTTTGATTTCCCGGCTGGTATTATTTTCGGTCAAACCTATTATGTATCAGCTGTCGCGGGTACGGATGATGGCACTGGAAATATTGATTTTAATGATGGCTGTTTATCTGTTTCCCAAGGTGTACCTGTTTCGTTTTATCAACTAGGTGTTCAGCTTGGGACGGGAGGAACGGTTTGTGAAAATGATTGTTTCGAATTTTCAGTCACCTTTACTGGAACACCGCCTTTTGATTTCATCTATTCTGTATCCACCGCCCAGAATAATTTTCTAGATACCTTAACGTCCAATTCTAATTTTACAACCATTAATATTTGTCCCTCAGAATTAAATATAAAGAGTGGTGATATAGAAGTTTTTCCTACTTCCTTAAATGATATTAACTGTGATAATTTCACTCAAAACTCCATTGTCCAGATAGTCACAGTAGACTCAATTCCAATAAATCAATACACCCCTGCTCTTTGTCCTGGTGAAACTGAAATTGTTAATGGAACTATTTATGATGAAAGCAACCCAATTGGAACAGAGATTATTCAAGGGGGAAGTGCTCAGAACTGTGATAGTATTATTGAAGTAAATTTGGTGTATTTTCTTCCCTCTGAATTAACAATAACAGACTCACTGTGTGAAGATGAAAGTATAATTATCAATGGGATAGTTTTTGATATAGACAATCCATTTGGTACGGAAGTATTAATGAACGCAAGCGAAAACGGATGCGACTCCACCATATTCATCGATTTGACCTTTTTTGAAAATCCAGAAACAACATTGAACCCAACCTTATGTGAAACAGAATCGGTCATCGTCAACGGAACGGTTTATGATTTTGCCAACCCCATTGGAACGGAAATTTTTGCTGGCGACAGCCAAAATGGTTGCGATTCAACGGTTTTTATACAACTAGATTTTTATACCCCAGTTAGTTTCAGCTTACAAGAGACCCTTTGCGATGAAGACTTTATCACAGTAAACGGAGTTGTATATGATCAATCTAATCCAACTGGAACGGAAATATTCTCCAATTCAACTCTAAATGGTTGTGATTCGACCGTAAACATACAGTTGGATTTCTATTCTATTCCAACAGGAAATATCACACAATCACTTTGTGAGGATGATTTCTTGGATGTCAATGGGACTATTTATGATATCAACAACCCGAGTGGTTTTGAGACATTTCAAGATGGCAGTTATCTAGGCTGTGATTCAACAGTCGAAATTTCATTGACATTTATTCCTCCCTCCATTTTCGATTTAAACCAAACACTCTGTGCAGGAAGCTCAATAATTGTTAATGGAAACATCTATAATGAAACCAATCCGACTGGAACAGAAACCCTCGATAATGCAAGCCAAAGTGGTTGCGATTCGATCGTTAATATCAATTTAGGATTCACCAATGAAGTCGTTTTTGTTTTAATGGAAACGCTTTGTCAGGGAGATTCGATTGAAGTAAATGGTACCGTTTACAACCAAAACAACCCTAACGGTTCTGAAACTTTCGTGAACGGTAGCTTTTTAGGCTGTGACTCAATTGTAAACATTTCTTTATCCTTCTTTACAGCGGCTGAATTCTTTTTATTAGACACACTCTGTGAAGGAGGCAACATAATAGTTAACGGTGTCAATTATGATATCGATAACCCTGCCGGAACGGAAATTTTACCAGGTGTCTCTACAAATGGATGTGATTCGATCATTAACATCAGTCTAACCTTCCTTCAGACGTCTATATTTGAATTTAACCCCACAATTTGCATCAATGACTTTGTCATCGTAGAAGGTAATATTTATGATATCAATATGCCCACAGGAGCGGAAACTATCCCTGGCGGAAATTATTTGGGCTGTGATTCCATCATCAATATTGATTTGGACTTTTTCTTGCCCTCTGAATTTCAAGTGACAGATGAACTCTGCCCAGGAGAGTCCATAATTATTAACAATACTGTTTATGACCAAAATAATCCATCTGGTTTTGAGATCTTACCTAACCAAAGTTTGAATGGCTGTGATTCCATCATTATTATTGACCTTTTCTTTTATCCAGATGCCATTGGTAACCTTCAACCAACACTTTGTGAAGGTGAGTTTCTCGATGTGAATGGAGTCATTTATGATGAAAATAACCCTACAGGACAAACGTTTTTCCCTAACGGAAGCTTTAATGGCTGCGATTCTACCTTAAATATAAATTTGACCTTTTTGAATAACCAAACAAGTGAGGTGATGGAAACCTTACAAGTGGGACAATCTATTATCATAAATGGGACTACCTATGATGTCAATAATCCAACCGGAACGGAAGTCCTCCAAAATGGAGCCTCCAATGGTTGTGATTCGATTATTTCCATTTTTTTAGAGTTTTATGAGGAATTGACTATTGAATGGTTTACTCAAGCGCCAACTTGCTTTGGAGACGAAGATGGGTTTATTCAAATTGATACCATTTATGGTGGTTCAGGAATGGGTTACTTTGTAAATATTGAGGGGCAGCCACCTTTCTTTTATGACTTGAATCAATTTCCAATTGTCTTTTCTGATCTACAATCTGGTGTTTACCCAGTCGTCGTTACGGATGAGTTTGGTGAAAACAAAACCCTAAATGCAGAGGTCGCCAATGCCGTTCAGATTGTTGTGGAATTGGGTGACGACCAAACGGTGATTTTAGGTGAAAGTTATATCTTAACACCTCAACTCAATGTAAATCCAGACTCTATTCTTTGGTCACCTGGCGATTATCTCAATTGCAATAATTGTTTTCCAGCCATTTCGACGCCGACAGAGGACATTGTTTATGAACTAATTATCACTGATGAAAATGGATGTACAGGTTCAGATGAAATTGAGCTTTTCGTTCAGAAGGTTCGTTCCATCTACACCCCAAATGCCTTTAGTCCAAATAACGATGGAAGCAACGACTTCTTTACCGTATTCGCTGGTCAAAACGTTGACAAAGTCAATACTTTGCAGGTATATAGCCGCTGGGGAGAATCTTTATTCGAAGCAAGAGACTTTACACCTAATGATATCAGCTTTGGTTGGGACGGTAACTTTAACGGTGAAAAAATGGATGCTGGTGTTTATGTCTTTTTTGCCGAAATATTATTCGTAGATGGACATACCGAAATATTTAAAGGTGATTTTGTTTTGATACGATAAAAATCAAGCAATATCATAAGAGAAAAGAAAAAATATTGTATTACTAATTTCTGAAAGGAATGCTTAAGATCGCTTGGTCCCCCATATACAAATATGAGCTGCCCGAGAATCATCGATTTCCGATGATCAAATATGAACTCTTGCCTGAGCAATTGATCTATGAAGGAACCGTTTCTGAACAAAATTTCTTTCACCCCAAACCCGTTTCCGAAGAAATCATTTTACAAACCCACGAAAAGACTTTTTGGGATAAACTAAAAAATCTAACCCTCTCTCGAAAGGAGATTAGAGCTATTGGTTTTCCACTATCTGAAAATCTAGTTCGCCGGGGTACCCATATTGCCAATGGCACCTTGCAAGCTGCTCTTTTTGCTCAGGAATTCGGAATTGCGATGAACATAGCCGGTGGGACACACCATTCTTTCACCAATCGAGGGGAAGGTTTTTGCCTCCTAAATGACATTGGAATCGCATCCAATCACCTCATAAATAACAATTTAAGCAATAAAATATTAGTCATTGATTTGGACGTCCACCAAGGAAATGGAACTGCCCAAATTTTCCGTAATAATCCAAAGGTCTTCACTTTTAGTATGCATGGCGCAAAAAACTATCCAATCAGAAAGGAAAAATCAGACCTAGACATAGGACTTCCTGACAAAACGGAAGATGATTTTTACCTGAAAATTTTACGAAATACTATACCTGCGTTGATAGAAAATGTTCAACCTGACTTTATATTTTACCTATCTGGGGTAGATGTTTTAAAATCAGATAAATTGGGTCGACTTCATATGACTTTGGAAGGCTGCAAGGAAAGAGATCGAATCGTTTTAGAGGCTTCCCATAAAAATGAAATTCCAGTTGCGGTAAGTATGGGTGGAGGTTATTCTGAAAAAATCTCAACGATTATTGAGGCTCATGCTAATACATTTCGGTTGGCTCAAGAAGTCTTTTTTTAATTGAAAGTAGAATAGTAGGAAGGGCTGTATCAAAAGAAAAACCATTGATTTCTGCCAAGCTCTTCCAAAATACAAAATTCTGGAAGAGCTTGCCCTGCTGATACAGCCCATATGAATTTAGTTTTCAGATATATTACTTACCTAGCAACACTCAATCTCTTCGCTTCCAACACCTTACTATTCAACATCAACTGATAAAAATAAACACCCGTTTCCCAGTTTTTTGTAGAAACTCTCAACTCAGTACCAGATACATCCGTTTCATAAACCTGTTGACCTAAAGCATTGAAAATCATAACTTTTGCATCATCATATTCACTCACATCATCAGAAAATTTTAGGATAGTAAAATCTCTTGCTGGATTAGGTTGAGACTTATATTCGAAATTATCTAAAGGAATAAATTTAGTTGCTGTTGCACCTTCTTCCACCACACCAATCGACATATCATCAAAGAAAAACCCCTCATTTTCTATAAATCCATCAGAAATAAGAACAAAGCGAATATCAATAGTCGGGTTGGTTGAAAAATCAACAAATTCGCCCAAATCAATTTCTTCTTTCACCCAATCCAATTGTAACCCATCATAAAGCGGTTCATCGATAATTTGATCTTCGCTACCAAGGTTGGTATATTTTCCACACATATTGGTAAATGATCCTCCATTAACTGATAACTGAACCAGCACATAGTCATAATCATTTTCAATATCCCATGATGCCCAAAAACTAAGATTAGCCGATTCTAAATCCACTAAATCAATACTATTTTCAAGAAGTATTTGGTTATTTTCATTGGCATTATAACTCCCAAATGGAGAGTCCGTTATACTACTAGGCGCTGAGAAAAAATAAGTAGGCGTAACTCCCCAATTAGTCCCAGTGCTCCAATTAGAAAGGTCATCGGCATTGTCACCAAAAATCTCTGTTGTGCCTATACCTGTCCCGTCAGAATAAACTTTCGTGATCGTTTCCTTATGAGCATAGATTCCATTATCAACGACTAGATTGAATACCACCTCTTCATTGTTTTGAATGTCTGCATTTAAGACAAAAGGAATGGAATTTTCAGTCGTTTCATAAGCCACCAAACCATAATTTTGAGGCGAACCTACCCAAGCAATATTATTACTCACGGGCTCAATTGAAACCGTTAGTAGTCCATTTTTCAAGCCATATTTTGTCAAGCTATAATCCAGCTCACTACTTGTTTCATTAATTAACTCAGGGCTTAAGTCTTTAGCCAAACCATAATTATGCACCAAATGTGCCGTCGTCAAATTCATCAATAAGGTTGATTTATTGAATTCATCAATTTCGCTTTGTGGTGGCCAAAATCCAAAACTGCCTGGTCCTACTTCAGGGGTCATTGCATAAATAGCATTTTTGGTAATATTCTCGCCATACATCCAGTCATCCGAATCTCCATTTACAGTATACCCTACTGTTTGAGTACCGGTTCCAGTAAAATAGTTATTCTCTCGATTCATCGCACCTGCCAAAGCCTCAAAGGTTTCGTGCTCATCCGTAATCATATCGGAAAAACCCCAAGGATATATCAACAAGTTGCCATAAGTATGATAGTTTAATGCGATCTGGAATTCATGTGCTTCACAAAGGAATTTTACGGCCTGTGTCTCTGGTTCAGAGAATCCCGAAGGTCCACGGTAAGTTTGAGAGTCAGTGATAGGTGAAGAACCTTGATTGTCATACCCCCATTCGTAACCATAATTTCGATTCAAATCGACACCAAAAGTACCATCCAAATTATTTCGTCGGTTCTTTCTCCAGAAACCACCTCCATCAGGATTAGTAAACTCATTATAAACATACCCATCAGGATTGATGCAAGGCATGAAGTACAATTCTGTATTATCTAAAAGATATTTTACTTCCTCATCTGTATCATAATTTTCCAATAAATGCCATAAATAAAAAATCATCTGAGATAAGCTATTAGGTTCGCGAGCATGATGTACTGCAGTGTAAAGCACTTCCGGTTCCGGTTCATCCATATTCGGGTTATCAGAAACTCTCAACCAATAAACTGGACGACCTTCATGTGTCACAATATCACCAACTTGTGCTCTTTGCGTAATCAAATCCGGATATTTAGCAACCATATCATCCAAAATATCCAACATTTCTTGATAGGTAAAATATCCGCCCATAGAACCATATGTATAATTTACGGGAGTTGGATAATCATATTTTGTGGCATCTCCGGCATCACAATGATCATTTCGGAAGTTTGCAGTCTCCGGAAAATGATTCTGATTTACATAATGCGCTTCTAAGTCAGCAATCAAGACCTTTGTTTTAAATCCTGCAGCTTTGATTTGGTCGATTTCTGAACTTGAAAATTCATGAATAAAATGCTTAAATGGAGCATAATTTCCATGGTCAACTTCTAAACCTAAACTACCCAAATCTTGGAGAGTATGATTTTCATCTAAAAGGATTTTAACCCTTGAAAATTGCTGCGCCGAAAGGGAAATGGACGCAAAAAAGAGAAGAAAAAGTATAATTGGACGCATACTAGAATTATTTTAAGTTGATTTAGTCGTGAGTATTGAACTCATTCAAAACTCGACATGCAATAATACAAAAAGTTAAAGGCTGTATTTGTTAGGTTAAACGAAGTGTCGCGAGGTTACATAAATTAAAACTTCACCTTATATAAAACCCAATTTCGTTCATAGGTTTCTCCATGTAATAAATATAAAAAATCATCATGAACAATAATCTTTCGTATAAAGACACATTCAAAATGTAAAGGATTCATCACTTCTCCAGTGTGGAGGCTAATCTCTGAAATATATTTTCCTTTAGATGAATTAAAAACAGCATAGAGTTTTCGAGATATTTCGTCATAAATGACTTTTTCCCATTTTTTATTTAAATGAAAATCAATGCGTTGTTCCTTCTTTGAATCATAATTTCCTGCTTCATCAAAAAACTGGATAATATGATCGTAATAATTTAAAAGCACCAAAGAATCACCAATATGAAAGAATGGAATGTCCATACCTTCTTGAAAAAGGCGATTCCGAAATTTCATTTCTAGCTGAAATTGTCGGTGCGTATTCCGAAGTTTATTATCCATTTGAAAATCTATCTTCGCCGTTTCCAATTCCTCATAAAGAGAGGCATAAAACTGGTCTTCTTCGTATCTTCCCAATTGTTCATCATCTGAAATGACCGCAAAAGGACGGCGAAAAGTGCCTGCTTTGTCCGCGATCTCAAACTGTGAAGACATTCCTCGATATAATTTCCGTTCAAAATAAACAAATTTATCACTCGCCCCGACACAAGGGAGGACTAATCTGTCGAATTTTCGAAGAGAGACGCCTTCCCCTAAAACGATTTGATTCTCCTCAATATTCATTTGAAAAGCTCCATAGTCGGTAAGTAAATGTATGTTCCCAAAACAACTCAGATGTAAGGATTCAGGACTTCTTATAAACTGTTTTCTTAAAGAAAATGTATCCAAAACTACCCCATCTAAAGTAGCCAAAATCAATTCCCACCCTCTAAAATCTCCTTCCTTTTTTAAGTAAAGAATCTGTTCATGCTCTAACATTAAAAAATCGCGTATGGAAAATAGTCGATCCGAAAGTCTGTCCAATTTCAACTTGGCCGTAATCTCAATTCCTGGAAGTGTAAAAACATCAGGATTCAAAATAATCGTTTTGAAGGACCGATTTGGATTATCAAAAACAATCGTATCCGTTTCATAACCGATAAAAGAAACGACTATTTGTGCGGGTAAGCTCTTTACTTGAAGTTTAAAGCTCCCTGTTTTGCTGGTCGAAGTTCCGTTGGTAGGATCATCAGCCACATAAACATTGACCCCCAAAAGAGGAATATTGGTTTCAAATTCTTTAACCTTCCCTCGAAACTGAACGGTGCCATCTGACTCTTGAGTGTATGAAAGGGAGGTAAAAAATATCGAAAATATTAGTACAAGAAATAGTCTAGTATTCATGGCTTTAAAGGTAACCTATGGGAATTTTTTCAAGGACATTCTAAATGACAAAACTCTAAATATTATGTTTTCATCAAGCCATTTTGATCCAAAAATTCCAAGAAATGGTTTCGTAAGGAAGTTTGAAAACCCTCAATAACTTCCTTTTCATCTGTATCCATACCTTGACTAGAGACGGCAATTCTTTCAATAATATCAATTAAATTGTAATAATCAGGATCGGGTCCATTTTCCTTAAATAAATCCAACGCTTTTTCAAAAGCATCCTTTGGATCATTACCTTTTCTGGCTTCATAATCAAATGACCATTTTACATCTTTACCCCATGGGTGATTTTTTAATACTTCATCTATCTTATCTAATTCCTCCTGTTGGATGAGTCCATCAGCAAGGGCCACCGCATAAATCAATTCTCCAAAAGCGTCGTAAAGTCTTGTTTTAGATGTCATATCTTAGCTTAATTATTTGAAAATTGTTGTGTTCTAAACTAACTAAACCCAACTCATCATTCAATTGATTTTAGGTTCTATTCAATAAACTTTTGTGCAAATGTGGCAAGAGTTTGTATGGAATACTTGTTGGCATTGGAGATTTTGGTGTTAAGAAATTCAATTGAGTTAAGCCTAAAAGAGCACCCATGTTTGAGCTTCTGCGTTTGCTTGAGCCAAAAGGGCTCAAAGGTTCGAGCAAAAAGAGTCGGCGAGTTTGGGTGCGAGTGCAAAAGGAATTGAATTTTAGCCAAAATATCCACAGCCTTGATTTTTTTCATCAAAGGTGCATTTGCACCTTATGATACCTTTTTCATTAAGGAAAAATGAAGTTGTATAAATTGAAATTTTATGGTATTGGCTCTGCCAGATTAAGAACTCGGAGAAAATAAATTGACCAATATGAATGATTCTTTTTTCCATTAAAATCCGACATAATATCAACAATATTCCGTCTTTAAAAGAAAATCTATGACGAAATATAATTTCCCAAATTGAACACTTTATTTGCCCCGAGTTCCTTAACTAGATCTTTTTGCTGTTTTTTCTACTTGTTTCCAAACTCTGAAAACGTTGGTATAACATATTTTCTTAATATCTTTTTTCGAATATCCTCTTTTTAAAAGCGTATAAATCAAATTTGGATAAGCCGACACATCTTTCAATCCTTTAGGGAGTGAATCCCCGACTCCATCATAATCGGAACCAAACCCCACATGCTTAACTCCAGCAATTTTTACGACATTGTCAATATGATCCGCCACAATATCTAGATCTGCATAAAATTCATCTCGGTGCTTTAAATTAAAATCTGCAATAATCTTTTTAGCTTCTTCATCACTTCTTTTCAAGCCTTTTTCCTTTAAATAACTATTGAGTTCCGCTCTCAACCGATCTCTATTTTTAGATATCTCTCCATCTAAGAAATTAGAACCAAAATTGATTTGAATAACCCCTCCTTCTTCTCCCATTCGCTTAATCATCTCATCATTCATATTTCTTTCAAAACCTGGTGTAAATTTCCGACAGGAAGAGTGAGAAGCAATACAAGGTACATCTGTCATATCCATCACTTGCCAAAAAGTATTATCGGAAACGTGGGAGATATCTACCATAATTCCCACCTTATTCATCTCTTTGACAACATCTCTTCCAAAGAGACTTAATCCTTTATGAGTCCCTGTCGTATCATAACTCGAATCACAAATCAAATTATCTTTTGAATGAGTCAGTGTAATATATCGAATTCCTCGCTTTTGAAAATAGGCGACATTTTCGAGTTTGTCTTCAATTGGCGCTCCATTTTCCATCCCCATCGGAAGTGAAATAATGCCTTTTTTAAAGTTTCTCTTCACTTGTTTGGGTGTAGTCGCAATTGCAAATTTATCCGGGTGTGCTTCCGCGATTCCTTCCATCATATTAATCAAAGTATCCGCAAATTCCTTTGCGCCCCCATCTTTTTGATATTTTGCAGAAATAAAAATAGACATAAATGGCGCATCTAAACCGCCTTTTTTTGCTCTTACATAATCAAAATCACCTGCATCCGTTTCAATTGGGATGCCCAAATATTCTCTAGTCAATTGAAAATTTTTGACACGCAATCGAGAAGGTAAATCAACATGACCATCTACTATTATGTACTTATGGGCTAATTTATCAGCGAGTTTTCGGAGGTCTTCATCAGATTTAGAAGATTGTCCAAAAAGCAAATTTGAGCCAACCAGTAAAAAAACTATCAAGAAAAGATGTTTCATATTTTTTGATTTTCGTTATTTGACACGAAGAACTTCAATTTTTCCGACTTGTCAAATTGTTGAATTAGTTAATTGTAATTGTATATTTTTAAATTCCAATTACATTCAACAATTTGCCGTTTTGAACATTCTTTTTAGCGTATGAGTCAAACTTTCAATAATTTTATTGTCTTTTAAAAATAAACGCAACACAGAAATTCGTTTTAGCAAAAAATCTAAGTCACCCATTTTATGATCAGACAAACTTTTATTCTTTTTATGATTACGATTTTTCATTTTTCGGTCACTGCCCAACCGAAAAATGATGATTGCCAATCCGCAATCACCCTGTCTGATGTTACAAACTGGTGTTCTTCTCCTAAGCAATTTTCTACCAATTATGCTACGCCAAGTGGGTTTGACAGAGCTCTTTGCTTTTTTGGGTCTGGCGATATTGACAATGATGTTTGGTTCAAATTTAGAGCCATAGGGAATATGGTCAATGTAAGTGTGATTGGGGCAATAACTAAAAATCCGAAAGGCACTTTACAATATCCTCAAATTGTACTTTATAGAGGTTCTTGTTCAGGAGAAATGTCTGAGGTTGGTTGTTTTTCAGATGCTCAAGGATTTCACATCGCCGAGTTATTTGCTAGTCTTACCATTGGCGAAACATATTATATTCGAGTAGATGGGAAATATAACAAAACAGGTACTTTTCAATTGTGTTTAAATAACTATAATGCGGTTCCTTCTCCTTCTGGCGATTGTTCCTCAGCAGTTGTCTTGTGTGATGAATCTGCATTCACTGTGCCCGAAGTTGTTGGCTATGGAAAGTATCAAGACCCTATCGGAAATACCTGCCTCCGTGGAGGCGAAAGTAGTTCTGTTTGGTATAAATGGACTTGTGAAGAGTCTGGCGCCTTAATTTTTAATCTAAAACCGATAAATCCTTCTGACGATATAGATTTTGCTCTTTTTTTATTGCCCAATGGATTGGAAGATTGTTCATTAAAAATTCCTGTAAGGTGCATGGCTTCTGGCGAACAAGGCGGTCGACCTTTGAGCGAATGGGTTCAATGTACCGGCTCTACTGGTCTAAGAGAAAGTGCTAGCGATTTCCAAGAATTAGAAGGTTGTGCTTGGACAGATGATAATTATGTAGCCCCTCTACAGATGCAAAAAGGACAAAGTTTTGCATTATTAATTAATAATTTTCACAATACTGGAAATGGATTTTCCATCGAATTCGGAGGAACAACCACTTTTGAAGGACCAAAACCTCATTTTAAAGTTTCCAAGTTAAAATTGCCCGTCGATTCCTCCTTAACCATTTGGAATGTTTCAAAATACAACGGTAAAATTGTCAAATACGAATGGGACTTTGGAGTAGATGCTAATCCCAAAAAACATATTGGATGGAAAGCTCCTCAAGTGAAATATAAATCAACTGGAAAAAAGTCGATCTCCTTGACAGTTGAGACAGATAGGGGTTGTATCGTTACAAAAGTTCGTGATTTAACCATTATTAATCCTCCTCCAAAACCTAAGGAAGAACCTCCTTTAATTACAACAAACATTCAAGAAGAATCACCTTCTGGAAACAATAATGACTCGAAAGAAGAGACTGATTACCAAGCGAATACTGGTGAAAACATCATTGATCTAGAACCTAAAAAAGAACCAAATTTTTCGACTCCACCCCAAAAGCCTAAACAATCAAGAGTCGATACCAATATTGTATATTATGATGTACTTCATGTTTATAAATTGTATTACGATGCGGATTCATTCAATTTAAAACAAGACCATTTACCCTTTATTGATGAAGCCATTACTTGGTTAAGTAAAAGTCCCGAACATGTATTGCATGTGGAAGGTCACACGAATAATATTCCAAGAAATGAATACTGTAATTTCTTGGCAGAAAAACGTGCACAATCCGTATTGACCTACCTTCGCTCAAAAGGAATTTTAGAAGAAAAGTTAAAGGAAAAAGTATTTGGAAGCTCCAAACCCCAAGCGCCTAATAAATCTTTAAAAGGACGTAAACGGAATCAGCGAGTAGAAATTAAAATTTTGAAACCGGAAGAGTAGCAGTTCTTTGATAGAAACATTTTAAGAATAAATTCTCTACCGTACACTTATGAAACCCACGCGCCTACGGCGCGAAAATTTCTTCTGGAGAGAGACTTTTGATGAAAAAATCGAAGATTTTTTCATCAAAAGTCTCTCTCCAAATTATTCTTTCGCCGTCTTTGACGGCGTTTTACACAACTGTCTAAAAGTGTACGGTAGAGAAATAATAAATAGAATAAGCTCATTCTGAAATACAAAAAGTGCTTAACATCATTTGACGTTAAGCACTTTTAAGTTTATCAATTGCTATATTTCGCTCAATAATTCATCGCCAATTGGTCATTTTCTTTAGGCAGCAAAATCCACATATTTCCATAATGATGGTGGGCACTAGCAATTCGTTTACCTCTATTACCTACACCAGAATAAATATCAACATGCCCAGGTCCATTAATAGCAGCTCCCGTATCTTGAGGTAAGAGGATTTTGAATTCATGATCTGTAATTTTTCCCTTTTTATTGAAGACAGGAACAGAGGCTAATATCACACTACCCAGTGGAAAGTATTTGGTATCAACAGCAATGGAAACACCCTCTACTAGTCTAACTCCACCTGCACCTTTTACAGAAGATTTAGAAGGTTTGAAAAAAGTATAAGATGGGTTAGCAAACAAAACCTCCTCCATTTGATGTGGATTCGCATTCAAATATTTTTTGATGCCATCCAATGTCAACCTCTTTACTTCTATATGATCATTCTTCAAAATATAATTTTCGATACTGCGGTATTTCATGCGGTTTCCTCCACCGAATCGAAATAAAACTTTTTTACCCGTTTCTTTAAATCTTACATAGCCAGAACCCTGCACTTGCATATAATAGATGTCAACAAGATCTTTGGCATAGGCTAATTCCAGATCGAATCCTTCGAAAGCTCCTTCACCGTCTATCTCGGCTCGACTTGGTAAAGGACCTTCCCATTCCGAAGGTTTTTTGTAAATGGGGTATTTATAAATTGAGTCGCGATTTTTCTTTACAGAAATTTCTGGCGTAAAGTAGCCTGTATATTTTACATGCCCCTTTTTATCTTTTCCCCATGTTTGATAGGCCGTTAGGTTTTTCCCATAATGATCCTTTCCTTCTTGAATATTCTGAAGTAAAATATCAATGGTACTTTCCAATTTCTCAATCGAAATATCAACCCCTGCAATGCTTTGATTTTTTCTCTGTTTTCGCAATCTCAAAACCTTCAATTGAGATTCGAGTGCATTAACTAGTTTATCATCAAATTCAGGGAAATCAAGAGAATCCAATGAAGATTCAGACAAAACCTCAGATTGGAGTTTGGCAAATCTTATTTTGCCATTTGATTTGCGTTCGTATAAAGAGCGAGGAATTTTATTTTGACCAATTGATTCGGTCGGCTCAGGACTTTGTATTTCCTCCTGGTTTTGGCACCCAGTAGCAAACAAAAATAGTATTGCCATGGGCAGAGTTTTATTAATCATGTTCATGGGAGTATTTGGTTTAATAGTTTTTTGGAATCCTTTTAGAGGATTAACTTTTTGTATATGTTCAGTTCTATGTTCTAAGCTGTATGTATTATTCAAAAATCTATCCAAATCTCTATATATTTTTGATAAAAAGCAATTTACACTTACAAATAAATCACAATGTATCTTTATTATCTTATTAGTTTTCATATCTTGAATAGGGTTAAAGAGGTGATAATCAATTATTAATTGGTATACATTTTATTATTAATGAAACGAATAACCAATATTTAGTAATACTCTCAAATGCCTAATTCATTACGATTTTTACTCTTTTTTTCAAAACGAGCGCAAAGGTACGGCTTTTTTAAGGTTGATGCTTGATAAAAGGTAAACAAATGTATAGTAAGTGTATTTTTAACATTAAGTTAACCTCAGAAACCGACCTCTGCTAGAAATGGTGTTGTATTTGTAAAGGAAATTCCAGAAGTATTAACATAATCTAAACACAGAAAGAGCCCAACTCCCAAACTTTAATCGTACTTTTGCGCTCTTTTTCAAAAAAATGATAAAAATGCAAATACGAAATGTGGCGATAATCGCCCACGTTGATCACGGAAAAACCACTTTGGTTGATAAGATGTTGCTCGCTGGAAAACTTTTCGATGATCACGAAAAGCCGGGCACCTTAATCATGGACAACAATGATTTGGAGCGTGAGCGTGGTATCACCATACTTTCCAAAAATGTTTCTATTACTTATAAAGGAGTAAAAATCAATATCATCGATACCCCTGGTCACAGTGATTTTGGTGGTGAGGTTGAGCGTGTTTTGAACATGGCAGATGGGGTATTGCTCTTGGTAGATGCATTTGAAGGTCCTATGCCTCAAACTCGATTTGTTTTACAAAAAGCACTGGAGTTAGGTTTAAAGCCCATTGTTGTTGTAAATAAAGTGGATAAAGAAAATTGTACACCTGAGGAGGTTCACGAATCAGTTTTTGATTTGATGTTCAACCTAGACGCTACAGAAGAACAGTTAGAGTTTCCTACTTTATATGGTTCTGCCAAAAATGGTTGGATGGCAGAAGACTGGATGGAACCAACAGAAGATATTTTCCCCCTTTTGGATACCATTTTGGAACATATACCAGAACCGAAGACAGAAGAAGGGACATCTCAGATGTTAGTCACTTCATTAGACTATTCTGCTTATATCGGTCGAATTGCGGTAGGTCGAGTACACAGAGGAACATTCAAAACAGGTCAGCGGGTTTCCTTAGTCAAAAGAGATGGTTCCATTGCAAATTTTCCAATTCGAGGTTTATTTACTTTTGAAGGATTAGGAAAAGTAAAAGTGGATGAGGTTCAAGCAGGTGATATTTGTGCCATTCAAGGGGTTGAAGGTTTTGAAATTGGCGATTCTATTACCCACATAGACAATCCAGAAGCATTACCTACGATTGCTATTGATGAACCAACAATGAGTATGTTGTTTACGATTAATGACTCACCATTTTTTGGTCAAGAAGGCAAATTTGTAACCTCTCGGCACATTAAAGATAGATTAGAAAAAGAGTTAGAAAAAAATCTTGCTTTGCGAGTTGAGCCTTCTGAAACAACAGACGGTTTCAAAGTCTTTGGTCGTGGCGTTCTGCATTTATCTGTTTTGATTGAGACAATGAGACGTGAGGGTTATGAATTACAAATTGGACAACCACAGGTTATTATTAAAGACATAGATGGCGTCAAATCTGAGCCTATTGAGGAGATGACTATAGATTTACCAGAAGCCGTTTCAGGTAAAGCAATAGAAATGGTCACCCGTCGAAAAGGAATTATGTTGTCAATGGAAGCAAAAGGTGATCGAGTAGTACTTGAATTTGAAATTCCTTCACGAGGAATTATCGGTTTGAGAAGCCAAATGTTGACTAATACTCAAGGTGAGGCGATCATGACACATCGATTTAAAGAATTTCAACCTTATAAGGGTGAAATTCCAAGTCGTCAAAATGGATCTATGATTGGGATGTACACTGGAAAAGCAATTCCTTACAGTATGTTCCAATTGCAAGAACGTGGAAAATTCTTTATCCAAGCCAATGTCGATGTCTATGAAGGACAAATTTTGGGAGAAAGAGGTCGTCCAATGGATTTAGTGATTAACGTGATTAAATCAAAAAAATTATCTAATATTCGTTCTTCAGGTGCAGATGATAAAATCAAATTGATTCCGCCTGTTCAATTTACATTGGAAGAAGCTTTGGAATACATCCAAGAAGATGAATACGTAGAAGTGACACCTAAGTCAATTAGGTTACGGAAGGTATTATTGAAAGAACATGATCGCAAACGCGCTCGTAATGCAGCATTAGCAATTGCTTAAGAAATGATGCATTGAATTCCTAATACTTTAAAAGCCCTACTGAATTTCTTCAGAAGGGCTTTTTTTTGCACTAATCTTAAGGTCGAATTCTCTACCGTACACTTATGAAATCCACGCGCCTAAGGCGCGAAAATTTCTTTTGGAGAGAGACTTTGACTGCCTTTTTTACAACTTCCAAAAAGAAAGATCTATTATTTCTTAATCGTGATAAATATCAAACTCTACTCGACGATTCTTTTCTCGACCATCTTTATATTTATTATTCTCAATCGGTCGCGTTTCACCGTACCCAGTATAACTTAACCGAACACTACTAACGCCTTTATTAATCAAATAATCATAACAAGTTTTAGCTCTATTCTGAGACAATGTCATATTTGATTCTGCGCTACCTATACTATCCGTATGTCCACCAATTGTGCATTTATAATCAGGGTATCGACCCAACACATCCGCCACTTGATCTAAAATAGAAAAAGATGCTGGCTTTAAAGTACCGCTTCCAGTTTCAAATTGAACTGCTTGAGTAGCAAAGGTCAAAATCTCAACATCTTCTTTTTTAAGTTCAGGACAACCGTTTGTCGTACCTGGTCCAGCCGTATTTGGACATTTATCGTTTTTATCCAAGATACCGTCTCCATCTGTGTCAGGGCAGCCATTGACTTTTCCTGCTACCTCAGGACATTCATCATCAGCATCTTTAAAACCATCTCCATCTCCATCTGGACAACCATTAAGGGTTCCGGCAACATTTGGACATTCATCATCAGCATCCCCTACTCCATCTCCATCTGTGTCAGGGCAGCCATTAAGTGCCGCTGTGCCAGCGATTTCAGGACATTCGTCATCTTTGTCAACTATCCCATCACTATCTCCATCTGGACAACCTTTGAGACTTGCCAAACCTGCCGCATCAGGACACTCATCATACTTATCAACAACCCCATCTCCATCCGTATCAGGGCAGCCCATCAACTCTGGGCTTCCAGGTACATCAGGACATTGATCATCTTTATCTGCCACTCCATCTAGGTCTTTATCCGCAATTGGAGGTTCTGGTGCTTCGCCAGGTCCAATTTGAGCCGTAAACCCTAACCCGTGTTGCAATTGATTTCTATTCTCTGTAAAATCAAATCGATATTGACTTTGTAAACTCAAATAAAACTGTGGGGAAAGACGGAAATTCAATCCTAAACCAGCTGGTATTTCAAAATTAAAAGCGTTGTCATTATCTGCTTCTAACATACCCCCTACCCCAGCAAAAATATATGGATAAACAGCTCCAGAAGCATCTGCTAATTTCAACTGAAGCAAGGCATCTAAACTGACCATAAAATCATCTGACCTTACATTCGTTTCGTCAATGGGTAGGTCGGCTTTTGCTAATTTCAATGGAATAGCCAAATTCAATCTATTATTGAGGTAGCGCCCATAGGTCAATTCAACTCCAGGAGTATAATCCTCTGCATCCCAATTGTCAAAATCATTTAATGGTAATTGAAAATTAGATAAGGTATAACGAAAACTAAGCGCATTAGGAGCATTTTCAGTTTGAGCGGAAACAGCCCCAATAGTCAAAATAGAAACTAAAATAGTATAAATAACAATCCTTTTCATAGGGGAGAATTTAGGTTTTATTTTCAATTTGAGTATTACAGACCTTGAGGATAAATGAGAAGTTTGAATATTATTTTATAAGTTATATTCTATTCACACGAATAAAGACTCAAAAACTGTAATCGTCAAGCTGAAACTTAATATTTGACGATTTTTTTCAAGGAATGAATTATAAAAATTCGAACTGGATGTTCTTGTGGGTATTTAAAAAGTATCTGGCTTTTTATTCAATTAAGCCCCGACCTTCTTTCTCGATTTTTCCTTCTTTATGAAGCTTTTTCAATAATCTATCTAAGATTCCATTAATAAAATCTTTGCTTTTGTCCGTGCTATACAGTTTCGATATCTCAACAAATTCGTTTAAAGTAACTTTAGTAGGAATCGTTGGAAAGTTCATCAATTCACACAAAGCCATTTTCAATATAATCATATCGATAATAGCAACCCTTTCCGCATCCCAGTTTTTTAGTGTTGGCTCAATCAAGTCTAATAATTCCTTGTCATTATTTGAAACCTTATCTAATAACACTTCACCAAAATCCTTAGTAGCTTCCCCTGAAGGTCGGTATTCTTCATGGAAATCATTTTCAGTCGGTAACGCTTTCAATGTCTTTTTCATCGCGCCTACCACCAAAGATTTATCATCAGCATAAGAAAGGAAGTTGTCTTCTAATGTTTCATTAAAAAGTTCACTTGATTGACAAAATTTATAAAGTCCCAAAAGAGCTTGTCGATGCGCATCTATATCATCTTTTGGGTTGTTAAGATAGTTTTTATAAACCTCCGTTTTTGCAAAGTCTAAATATAAGGATCGAATATTGTCCGTGCTAATTTTATCTTCAATCTTGTGTCGTTTAACAAGTGCCTGAAAATTAGCATTTAACACAACGGATTGTGTAATAGGATTATCGTATATTTTAGGTGTAAAGACTTTATCTTCTTCGGTTGGACGAAGTTTAGATTGCTTTTTAAGCGCAGCATTTTTTGCATACTCCGCAATCTTAATAAAAGAAAGGAAATTAAATAGATACAACTCATATGACTTCCGAATACCTTCTT
Organism: Bacteroidota bacterium; assembly: GCA_024743405.1. Lineage (GTDB taxonomy): Bacteria > Bacteroidota > Bacteroidia > Chitinophagales > Saprospiraceae > JANSWP01. The sequence goes on along the minus strand of JANSWP010000057.1, from coordinate 2,679 downwards.
GATAACGGGTCAACGCAGCATTATAAGTTAATTTTTCATCTCTACTCATTGCGTAGAGCACTTGCATTACCTTAACACGAATATTTCGTCTGCTTAACATACTTTCAATAAATCTTTCAAGTAGTTTTTTGTGCTGATGGGGTATTATATTCTATTTATTATAATAACTGCTTATTTGAATAAAGACCCGCTTAAAGCCACAAAGAATATTGAAATCAGTAAATGAATTTCTAACGCAAAGAAATATAATTTTTTGGTAAATGAGCGGAAAAAGGAAAGGAATTTCTAAAGTTTAAATTGGAGGTTGGCAGTCAGTTGTCCATATACCTCTTTCAAACGACTGCCAACCTTCAATTGCCTATTCCATATATTGGGATTTTATTTCTTCAAAAGAAGGTAATTTTTTATGATGCCACTTCTGAATGACTTCTCCATTCTTTAATAAAACCACTCCTGGATTAGATCGGACGATAGTTTTTAGCAAAATGTCGTCCGCCAAATGAAATGGATAGGCACTTTGAGTATGATGCCGAAAATCATCAATCAAGCCAGGGTCATTGTATGCCGTGATAGCATTGACTTCAAAACCGGCACTTTGAGCAGCATCCATAACTGGATTGATAACAGAGGAATACAACGCACTGTAATCATTATCAAAACTATAAACACTTTTCGATACAGTTCTCGATTGAACATCAGCCACCTTTTGCTCATATACAACGGAGTCTGGATTAATTAAGATAGTATCAACGGTATAAGTAGTATCGTAAACAGTCTGATTGGATTTAGTTTCATCAAAATACAATTTGTATGCAACAACTAAAAAGCTATACTTTGGATTTTGAAGTAACTCCCAGGTCTTCTCGTTTCCTTCTACATCTGAAATATCAAAATCGCTAATTTTCCCACTTTCAATAATGACAATGGTCGTATCGTCCTTCAAATTGTATTTAGCATTCAAATAAGCATTCATTTGATCTCCAGGGATATCTTCATAAAAATCTAATATGGTTGCATTTCCATTGGCATCCTTTACGATTTTTATCAATTGTGCCCCTTTTATTTGCTCAGAGCTCCACTCTTCTTTGGGGTAATTTTTGAATTCTTTCAAATATTGCGCATAAGGTATCTCCCGAACTTCACCACTCTCTTTATTCGTCATTTTGTAAGCAATCACTGGAATATTTGATTCAGAAGAAGCCTCAATAGCTTTTCTAATTCCGATATTTTCAGTCACTTGGAAAGGACGAAAATCTGCATGAGGAATATCCCAAACATAATTACTTAAACTATAAATGAGTAATCCTATCGTTGCCCCCCAAGTAATAATATTACGGATGGTCCCAGAGAATAATTGATGCATATCCTTGTGCCGAAAAACAAAGAAAAGAGCGGGAAATAATAGAAATACATCTTTCTGAAAAGAGATAAAAGGTTTCAACTTAATAAAATCCCCAAAACATCCACAATCGGTCACTTTCATGTTCGTTTCGACGTAAGATCCCCATTTTCCGAATTCGAAAAAATTCACACCTTCAGGGACATATCCTGTCAAATAAGTAAAGCCGGTTAAAAAGGTGAAAAAGACCACTAAAAGAAAAAAAGCCCAACTGGTAAATTTGGACTTTGCTCCAAGCAGCAACATGATCCCTAAAACAATCTCAAACACGATTACAGTAACAGAAAGCGCCACTCCATACTCTGAGAACCAAGGAAAAACGGGTGCAATAAAAGACAACCAAGTTTCCGAAAAAGTCGCTTCAAATTCTGCAAAATATTGTTCTAACTTATAAGCCGTTCCTAATGGATCAACTGCTTTTACCCAACCAGAAAATATAAAAAGCGATCCACAAAAATTTTGCAAATAAGTCATTAACCAACTTTTGTGACCTTTCATATAAAAACCCACAATAGCTGTCAAAATTAACGCTGCGATAGCAACATATAATACAATTGTACCAAGTGTCATTTCTATTATTATTATTTGAAAAAAATGGGCTCATAAACCCTTTTTAAATTTCGCGTAAATATAAGTAACAGTTCGTAGTTCCCTACCCAGAGTTCAGAGTTATTCACATTCTGAACCCACTATGGGGTACAAACTTCCTTATTTTAGGACAAGTTTGTTGTTAACAAGTTTGAAACCTTGTGAATGATGTGTTAAGGATACGTAGTTTTCAATTTATAGTTCCGCTATAAACATCAACAAATGACAATAGTTTGAAACAATAAAAACTAATCTCAATGAAAAATCGCCTAAGTTTGTATTTCAAAAGTTGGTACTTTCAAAAAATGACAATACGCTGAATATGTTCAAGAAATTATTCATCCTTCCAATTCGTTTTTACCAAAAATTCATTTCTCCCATGATTGGGCCTAATTGCCGATTTCAGCCAACTTGTTCTTATTATATGGTACAATCAATTGAAGAATGGGGTGTATTAAAAGGACTTTGGTTAGGAATAAAACGGATTGGAAAATGTCATCCTTGGGGTCCTCATGGATATGATCCAGTTCCCAAAAAACCTAAAAATTAACGTAACTATTCAGCACCCAAGGTGCAATTTGAATAAAATTTTTAATTTGTGTGATGCTTCTTCCACAAGAAATACAAGACTTAATCAAGACTTTACCACCAGAGAATCAGGCGGTGGTTCAAGCAATTGCCTTGATATATGA
>JANSWP010000113.1 GCA_024743405.1 Bacteroidota bacterium | reverse complement strand
TATAGTTTACTGGAGCTTTGCCGCAACGCGGCTCGATCCATTAATTGGTGGTTTTGTAGTGGAGTCTAATTTAATAACCTGATTTTCAGTTTATTAAATTCGACTCCCCTCCAAACCTCCTTAGCGCGCTTAGCCGTAGGCGACGGCGCGCAAAATGGCACTTAATTCATTTATAAAAAAATGTTGTGAAATCACAATCTCTACCCTTCAGTCCTAACTGAGCCTCTCGAGTTGGTTCTTTTTATTTTTTAACTTTAACGAAATTCCAATCATCTTACATTTTTCATTGAACCACAAATATGAAAGTATCTGTACCCTTCTCAAGAAATCTAAGACAGCTTCGTTTGCTGTCAAAAAAGTTGAATCAGTCATTAAAAGATGGCTCGTTTCAATTATTAACGGAGTCAAAAAAACGAAAAGTATTGACCCGTTTAAAGAACTTATATAGCTCTTTGAACGGTGTCATCTCTACCTTTCGACTGAAAAAAGTACTCGCTTGAGCGGCTTTTTTATTAGGGCTTGCCTCTTCGAATACCTCTACTGCCCAAACTTTTGCGCCTGTTGTAAGCAATCCTTTTGGAATAACCTTGGATGGTTTAATTCCTAAAATGGTCGATATTGATGATGATGGGGATCTTGATTTATTCATCACTGAGTATTTAGGAACTAGTCAGTTTTTTGAAAATATAGGCACCCCAGAAAGTCCTGCTTTTGCCAACCCGATTGCGAATCCCTTTGGTATTCAGACTACATACGCTTATTTTTCCTTTTTTGACTTTGCTGATATGGATGGCGACGGCGATCAGGATTTACTTCAAACGGCCTCAACTGGAGACCCAATTATACTAGTCTATCAAGAAAATTTAGGAACTCCAACCCAGCCTAATTTTGGAGAACCTGTTAGTAATCCATTCAGTATTACCAATTTAGGAATTATCGCCGCTCCTAACCTGGTAGACTTTGATAATGATGGGGATATTGATCTTTTTTTTGGGAAACAAAACTATGATTATACACATGAAATACTTTATTATGAAAATACATCAATCATCAACGCCACCAATGATTTATTAAAAGAATCAACTTTGACATTTGGACCAAATCCAACCTCTGATTTTATTTCCCTTCAATCGGAAGTAATTACAAAAAATGAGTCGATCAACTTGAGCTTGATCAATGTCTCTGGTCAAATATTCGAACAGCATACCATACAAGCTCTTGGAAATCAACTCCATTGGAAAGCCAATATTGGTCATTTGCCTTCGGGACATTATATGATAAGATTAGAAAGTGATGGACATTTTGGAGTCATTCCTTTTGAGAAAATTTAATCGAAGTTAAGTTGGTATTGAATTGAAGTTACTAATTTGCGGCTTCAATTACTAACGATCGATTATGTTTATTTGGATAGCCTTTTGTATTTTGATTGTTTTGTTGCTTGCCCTTGATTTGGGTGTTCTTAATAAAAATGCACATGTCCCCTCAACCAAAGAAGCACTTGGATGGACAGCAGGTTGGGTTTCCTTAGCTTTTTTATTTAGTGGATTTATCTATTTTTCTTATGAAAATGGCATGATCGCCAATGTTAATGAATTATCAGGAAAAGAGGCGACTATTAAATTTCTAACTGGTTATTTGGTGGAGCAGTCTTTGAGTATGGATAATATTTTTGTCATTGCCCTCATTTTCAATTATTTCCAAATTCCACCCAAATTTCAACATCGGGTGCTATTTTGGGGTATTTTAGGGGCAGTTGTCTTTAGAGGGTTAATGATCGGTATCGGTGTTGTTTTGATCAATCAATTTTCGTGGATAATTTATGCCTTTGGTATTTTGCTTTTGTACTCTGCCTGGAAAATGCTCAAAAGTGGTGAGGAATCCATTGATTTAAAAAACAATGGAACCATTAAATTAATTCGCCGCTTTTTTCCGGTCACCACTCAATTTGATGGAGAGCACTTTTTTATTAAGCGGATGAATATTCGAGCAGCTACGCCTTTATTTGTAGCATTGATGGTGGTAGAGACGACGGATATTATGTTTGCCTTTGACAGTATTCCTGCCATTTTTGCAATTACTACAGATCCATTTATCGTCTTTACATCCAATATTTTCGCCATATTAGGTTTACGGTCTTTGTACTTTGTGCTGGCTTCTGTGATGAACAAATTCCCGTATTTAAAATCAGCCTTAGTTTTCATTCTATTTTTTGTGGGTATGAAAATGCTTTTGAGTCATTACATTCATTTGCCAGAATGGACTTCTTTAGTCGTTGTTTTGGCAGCTTTGAGTGTGGGTATATTAGCCTCTATCTTTTCGCCCCCCAAGAAAAAAAATCAGTCTTAATTTTAGTTCTTTCCATCAAGCCTAAAGTAGCAAGTAAGAGCTTGAACAGAATTAAGTTGCACTTAAATACTGCAACATCGCGCCAAAGGCGCCCATTGCAGTTGAGGAGGCTTGGAGGGGAGTCCAATTTAAAAAGCTGAATTTCAGCTTTTTAAATTGGACTCCCCTCCAAAACCACCACTTACTGGAGCGAGCCGCTTGGCGGCAATGCTCCAGTAATCTATAACTTGATTTTGCCGTTACCAAGTAAGAAACTCGCGTTCCAAATAGAAAAACAGCCCTGCGCTAGCAAGGCTGTTTCGAAAATTGACTGTTATTTAAGAAAACACCATTATTCTAATTGATCTCAATGTCTTTGCGAAGCGTTTCCATTCCTTCTAACTTTTCTAAACTCAACGTTAAAACACCATTTTCATATTTGGCGGAAATACTTTCTTTGTCAATTTTATCATTCAATTCAAATCGTCTTTCAAAGTTTCCAGGTTGATACTGTAAAAAGCCTCGATTCCAATCTTCCTTTTCGAATTTATCAACCGAAACGACTAATAAATGATCTTTTAAATTGACTTTAAAATCTTCCTTCGAATAACCTGCTGCAAAGAGTTGAATTTCGTATTTGTCATCCAATTCTTGGATATTGACAGGCGGATATCCAAATCTTGCAATCATATTGTTTTTCCATACTCTTTTTGCATGATGTCTGTGATGGGATCTTCCTCTTCGAGGATGATAAGCTGCTGATAAACACATAATTTAAATGGTTTTGATTTCCAAATTGCGTAAGGATTTCCCACTCCAAGTGTTCCGATTTTACGCAACTTGGATAAATGATTTTAATAATTTAGTTAGCAATAAGTTGGTAATTTCAAAATGGAAATCACCTAAAAAGAAGTTTTTTTAGAGCACTTTAATTGTTCTGTGATCGGTCATAAATGCTTTGCGTCGTGTAGGATAGTGCAATAACATATCACCTTTCCAAACAGGTGCTTGTTGAGCGAAAGCCTTGTTTCCTTCATACTCGTAATCATATTCATCTTCCCATTGCATTCGGCGGAAAAAGTTTTTGATTTTTCGACCTAAGAAGAAAACGACACTCATGGCAGCGGCGAAGAAAAATGCCAAAACAACAAATCTAGCCAAGAAAAAGAACAAAATAACGCCCAATGAAAGGCCAAAAAAAAACTTAAAAGGTCTAGGTCTCATGTTTTAAAATTTTAAGTGAAACAATCGGATGAAAATAAGTAAGTGCTTGAACAACAATGACTTACACTTTATTTACTTTAACATCGCGCCCAAAGCGCCCGTTGCAATAACGGTGGTCTTGGAGGGCAGTCGAATTGAATAAAAAAAGAAGCCTTCAAAAGAATAAGATATTTAGTTTTCAGAGTACTTACATTATAGAAGACGGATGAGTTTTGAAATTACTTTAAATAAAATGGCTTTTTTTGAAATTTTTTATAAAATTTTGATAATCAACATGATGTAACATTTAGTTATTTTTCAGATTACATCTATCCTTCCATTTTTGTTTAAATTCCTGCTTATCTTCATCACTCATATTCACCCATTTTTCTTTCCAAGCTTTTCGTCGGTTTCGCCAGTGTCTTTGCTTTGGACCAAATCGAAACCCACCAAAAAGAATCCTAAACAAAACAAATAAACCAATAGCTTCCCAAAAACTGATGACTTTGACGCTTGTCACTGAAACTAGAATTTCATTCCAAAGGAACATAATCACATTCCCTAAAATAAACACAAACAGGGCAGCCATTGCCAAGAAAAATAATCCTTTTAGAGGTTTGGGAATTCTTCGTTTATTTGATTGATTGCGAAACATGATTTAATGATTTTTGCCCATTTGATAAGTTTCCTCATCAAAGCAGGTGATTTTTTAGTTGAAAAATTCTTCATAAAGTGTTTGAAGCTGTTGGCGTAAATGCTTAACAGCATATCTCTTTCTAGAAATCAAAGTCTTTATATTAATACCTGTTCGGTCAGAGATTTCCTGAAAAGTTTGATCTTCAAGTTCGTTCCAAACAAAAACATCACGCTGCTTCTCTGGCAATTCCTCTAACGCTTCAAATAAAGTCTCCCAAAAAATTTGTCGAAACATTTCGGTCTCCGGCGTATTATCGTCTGGCGGTAAAATATCTTTAAAAGAAATATCGCCTTCCTCGTCTTCGTAGGCATAATCTTCCAACAACTCGTCTTTCTTTTTCCGGTATTGATCCGTAATTCGATTACGAGCAACTCGAAACAACCAGCCACTCACCTGTTCTATTGGTTCTGTATCAACAACCTTACTGAATTGATACCATACTTCCTGCAAAATATCTTCCGCATCAGCCGTGGTCGGTACTCTACCTCGGATAAATCCAAATAATCGATTGCCATATTCTTTGACAACTCCAGTTACATTTTGTCTGCCTTGTTTTGCAGGTGTTGCGGACATTCAGCTTTTTTTTAGGAAGACGAATGAGTTGAGTTTTTACTTTAAATTATTTTGAAAAAAATGTTTTTAATGATTCTCCAAGAAAATATTCCCAGCCAGCCTCACAACTTTCGCGCTTAAATTCAGGTATTCCCTGGGGAAAAGTTTCTAGCCCTATCGCAGTCAATTTGAGTCTGGTTTCGTCACCTTCTTCAAACAATTCAAAGATAACAAATGAATTTCCAGAGATATCTTTATAAGTCCAATCATAAACCAACTTTTGATTTGGAATTACCTCCGTTACTTTCCAAACGTGAAGGAATCCTCGATTGGGTGTTTGAACCAAAAATTGAGTCTCAAAACCAACCTCAGCTTTGAATAAGGGAATATTATCAAAAAACCATTGCCGCATTTGATCAACTTCGGTAATTGCTCTCCAAACTTTTTCAATCCTTGCCGGATAAGTCTTCTCTACAATGATTGGCTGACTAGTCATAAAATAATTATTGAGTTTTAAAATTAGTAATTTGAAATGATATCAAACCATCTGGCTCCTCTTCTATCAGGTAAATCATAAAAATCAACCCTTTTAGTTCATTCCAAATTAGTGAGATAAATCAATGTTTGATGGTGACAACGATCAATCATTTTAGCAGGCATTAGCCCTTACTTTGCAGGCGTTAACCCCATAATAAAAATACAAATTCATGGTAGCCACACTTCAAAAAAACAGTAAAATCACAGAAACCCAAAAGTATGTCTTCACCTTTGGTAATGGACGTGCAGAGGGAAATACCAAAATGAAAAACCTCCTTGGAGGGAAAGGCGCAAATCTTGCCGAAATGAACTTGGTGGGCATTCCAGTCCCAGCAGGTTTTACCCTAACCACAGAAGTCTGTAGCCTTAATAATGTAAAAGGTAAAAAGGCGGTATTTGAATTAATAAAAGAACAAGTAATAGATGCCGTTCACTATTTGGAAGAAATAATGGGAACCGAATTTGGAAACCCTGACAATCCATTATTGCTTTCGGTTCGCTCAGGTGCACGGACTTCTATGCCAGGAATGATGGATACCGTTTTGAATTTGGGATTGAATGAAGCTAGTGTTGTAGGTATCGCAAAAAAATGGGGAAAACAGCGTTTCGCATGGGATTCTTATAGAAGATTACTACAAATGTATGGCAATGTTGTTATGGGACTGAAACCAGAATCAAAAGAGGATGAAGATCCTTTTGAAGTGGTTATTGACGAATTGAAAAAAGAAAAAGGGGTAATCAATGACACCGAATTAATGGCCGAAGATTTAAAAGAACTCTCTTTCCGATTTAAAAAAGTTATTAAAAATAAAACGGGGAAAGAATTCCCGAGTGATCCGTGGGAACAACTATGGGGCGGTATTTTTGCTGTTTTTGAAAGCTGGAATAATGATCGGGCAAATGTATATCGTAAGTTGAATAATATCCCAAATCATTGGGGAACTGCGGTTAATGTTCAGGCGATGGTTTATGGAAATTTGAGTAAAAACTGTGCAACAGGTGTCGCTTTTACGAGAGATGCCGGAACAGGAGAAGATATTTTCAACGGTGAATTTTTATTTAATGCCCAAGGGGAGGATGTAGTAGCGGGTATTAGAACACCACAACAAATTACGTTGGAAGGTTCCAGAAGATGGGCAAAATTAGCAAGTGTATCCGAAAAAGAAAGAAGGGAGAACTTTCCATCATTGGAAGAAATGATGCCTGAAATTTTCAAAGAATTATCTGAATATGAAACAAGGCTTGAAGATCATTACAAAGATATGCAAGATATTGAGTTCACTATTCAGGAAGGTAAGTTGTGGATTTTACAAACAAGAAATGGAAAAAGGACAGGAACGGCAATGGTCAATATTGCAATGGAGATGTTAGAGGAAGGAAGGATCGACGAAGAAACGGCTTTGATGAGGGTTGATCCTATCCGATTGGATGATTTATTACATCCTGTTTTTAAAAAATCAGCCCTTAAAAATACAAAAGTGGTGACTCAAGGTTTACCAGCTTCGCCAGGTGCTGCCACCGGACAGATTGTTTTCTTTGCAGATGAGGCGGAAGAATGGACAGAAAATGGAAAAGAGACCATTTTAATTCGAACAGAGACTTCTCCTGAAGACTTACGCGGAATGAGTGTTGCCAATGGTATTTTGACTGCCCGAGGAGGGATGACTTCGCATGCCGCTGTGGTCGCTCGGGGTATGGGAAAATGTTGTGTCTCTGGTGCCGGAGCCATTCATGTCGATTATAAACTGCGTACCATGACGGTAGACGAAAAGGTATATCGCGAAGGAGATTGGATTTCTTTGAATGGTTCAACAGGAGAAGTATATGAAGGAAAAATTGAGACCGAATTGCCTGAACTAAGTGGCAATTTTGGAAAATTGATGGATCTTTCAAATAAACATACCAAAATGAAAGTTCGAACCAACGCCGATACACCCGAAGATGCGGCGGTTGCCCGAAATTTTGGGGCAAGTGGTATTGGTTTATGTCGAACAGAACATATGTTTTTTAAGGGAGAACGAATCCTTGCCATTCGGGAAATGATTTTAGCGGATGATGAAAAAGGTCGACGAAAAGCACTTGACAAATTACTACCGATCCAAAGAGCTGATTTTGAAGGCATTTTTGAATCAATGCATGACTTGCCTGTGACAGTGAGGTTATTGGATCCGCCTTTACATGAATTCTTGCCTCATAGTTTGGAAAGTCAAGAAGAAATGGCGGAGAAAATGGGTGTCCCTGTCAATGAAATTCAAGAAAAAATAGATTCATTGGATGAAACAAATCCAATGTTGGGTCACCGAGGCTGTCGATTAGGAATTACCTATCCTGAGATTACAGAAATGCAAACACGTGCTATTATTGAAGCTGCTTTGAACAATAAACAAAAAGGAATCAAAGTATGTGTTGAATTGATGATTCCATTGATTGGAAGATCAAAAGAGTTTATTCAACAAGAAGAGATTATTCGTGCCACTACTGAAAAAGTTTTTGAGGAACGTGGCGAACAAATTGAATACAGAGTCGGAACGATGATAGAGATTCCAAGGGCTGCCTTAACCGCTGATTTGATTGCAGAAAGAGCAGAATTCTTCTCTTTCGGAACAAATGACCTTACTCAGATGACCTTTGGATTTTCAAGAGACGACATTGGAAAATTCCTTCCAGTCTACATCGAAAAAGGGATTATGGAGTATGATCCATTTAAAAGAATTGATGAAAACGGAGTAGGGAAATTAGTGGAGTTTGCCGTTCGAAAAGGAAGAGAGACTCGCCCTGATATCAAACTAGGTATTTGTGGAGAGCATGGCGGAAACCCAGAATCGATTGACTTCTGCCACCGAATTGGTTTAAACTATGTGAGTTGTTCTCCTTATCGAGTCCCAATTGCTAGATTAGCTGCGGCTCAAGCAAATATTAGACATAAAGGATAACACTCACCATCCTAACTTTATTAATTCTCTCAACTCGGCATTCGAGAACTCGCCAATCCACTTTTCGCCAGTCGAAACAGTTAGATTGGCGAGTTCTTTTTTGCTCAATAATAATTCATTGATTTTTTCCTCAAAGGTTCCTTTTGTAATGAATCGATGAACCATCACATTTCGTGTTTGCCCTATCCTATAAGCACGGTCAGTAGCTTGGGCTTCTACAGCTGGATTCCACCATAAATCATAATGTATAACATTTGAAGCTGCCGTCAAATTCAAACCTGTACCACCAGCCTTGAGTGAAAGAATAAGTACTTTTGTAGCCCGATTATTTTGAAAATCCTCCACCATTTCGTCGCGACCTTTTCTAGAAACACCGCCATGTAAGAAGGGTACTTCGAATCCAAACTCTGTTTCCAGCATTTTGACCAACATTTTGCCCATTTCTTGATATTGGGTAAAAATGAGTGCTTTTTCGTCGTTGTCCAAAAGGGTTCGGATAAGTTGAAGTAATAAAACAGTCTTACCTGATAAACTTGGAGAAACATCTCCTTTTTTTAGAAAATGACGAGGGTGATTACAGATTTGTTTGAGGGCTGTGATGAGTTTTAAGACATTGCCTCGTCGAGAGATTCCATCCATTTTTTCAATGTCCTTCATCGTCGTATCAATCACATTTTGATAAATTGCGTTCTGCTCGGAAGTAAGTTCACAAAATTGATCTTTTTCGATTTTATCAGGTAGGTCTTTAATAATACTTTTGTCTGTTTTGATACGTCGCAAAATAAAGGGCTGGGTAACTTTACGAAAGTGATCCAATTGAATTTGGTCGCGGTCAATTTCGATGGGTTTGGCGTAATTTTCTTTAAATTTATTGAGGTTACCCAGATAACTTTTATTCGCGAAATCAAAAATACTCCAGTACTCGGTTAAGCGATTTTCGACCGGTGTTCCTGACATGGCAATCTTGACGGGTGCTTTAATTTTTTTGACAGCCTTCGTCTGTGCCGTTGATGGGTTTTTGATGTTTTGTGCCTCATCTATGATGATTGTGAGCCACTTATGTTTATTTAATTTAGTCGTATCAGACCGCACTACACCATAAGAAGTAATAATCAAATCAGCCCCCTTTAATAAACCTAAATTCCGATTGGAACCATGATAAACAGCAGGTACTAAGTCAGGCGCAAATTTCAAAATCTCCTTTTGCCAATTGGTCAATAAAGTAGTGGGCACAATGATCAAGGCCTTCTTTTTTTCGAGTTCCCCTTCCTCCTTTAATTTCAATAAAATGGTAATGACTTGAAGGGTTTTCCCCAATCCCATATCATCTGCTAGAAGGCTTCCGAAGCCCAATTTGGAATTTTTATACAACCACTCAAAACCTGCTTGTTGATAGGGACGAAGCGTCGCCTTCAATCCTTTTGGTATTTCAATTTTATCGGAACTTCGGAGCGAATTCATCAATTTTTGAGTGTGCTTATCCAAAGTTATTTTTGCGCCTTGATAGGATTCGGTCAGAGCAACTTGTAGTAATTGTTGCGCCGTTAATTCAGGTGGGTTTTCGAGTTTATCAATGAGCTTTCGAACCTCATTTTCATCAAAATAAACGTATTGATCATTCATCTTAACAATGCCTGAATATTGGTGCAAAATCTTTAAAAATTCCTCAGGAGACATTTGTTGGTCTCCAATTGCCACTTGCCAACGAAAGCGAAGCATATTTTCCATACTGATAATACCGCTTTGTGCAACAATGGCATTTTCGTCTGACTCTAAAGCCATCGACATCTGTGGACGCAATAATTTTCGAAGAGCTTTTGGTAATAAAATCTTAATTCCAAAAAGACGAATGGTCGGCAATATTTTGAAAAGGACATTTACAAATTCTTTCGAATTAAAGAATAGTTTTTCGGCGCCTTTCGAAGCAATAAGATGACTAATCCGCGGAAAATATTCAGACAACATGGCCATATCTCGCAAAATATCAAGTCGAGCATGGTTAAAAACATCTTTCGCAAAAAGATCTTTTAATGGAATAGGTGGTTCGAGTGGTTTACTACGGTTTTCGATGGCAATACTTACTTCAAATTCGCCCTCCAAATCATCTACTTGTAAAACAGGAACAAAATCCTTTTCAACAATGAAAAATTTATTCAACCATAGCTGAATCGCCGATGGAAACTCTTTAGTTTCAAATTCTCTAAATTGTTCCATAGAGCCATTAAAAAATATTCTTGGAATAGCATATTCTTGCAGTTTCCAATCAATTTTATAATGTGTTTGTACCAGGTGATTCAAAAAAGTCGAAACTAAAGATTGAAGCCTGTCAGATTCGACAGGCTGGTTTATCTCCTTTTTCACCTTATAATAAATCAACTCCTGCGGTACTAATTCCTCTAAAAGCGAAAACACTTTTCGGACTTCCTCATTCAATGTCGCTGCCAACCAACGAACACGGTAGTGTTTTGTTCCAACACGTAATAATTGAGGTAAAAAAGCGGATTGTTTCGCCAATTTCAATGCAAAACGGTAGACAAAATACAAGCCGCTCAGACTGTCCGAATATTGATCTAACCGTCCTATTGGAATCTTATCGAGCCATATTATCAATTCTTCTAGATTTTCAAAGGTAATCAAAGACTTCCCTTTTGCATCTCGCATTGTTACGCCCAAAAAATCTAATTCTTCATCTAAGATGAATTCTATGTCCTCTGCCGAATCCATTAGGAGCGTGCTTTCTTCTTGAATTTCCTCCTTTTTAGAAATACGGGTCAACGATTTTGAAATAGAGGAATAAGCCTTAGTAAGTATTTTTTTGAAATCGCCATTTGGATAGAAAACTGGTTTTTCGGAGAGTAAAGTTAAAAGAGCCTCCTGGGTGTTGGGGATTTGAGTAAAATCGAGGTCTTTTGTTTTCTCCGTTAAATTCTCCCTTCTTTCAGGTTTCACAGAAGAATAAGGCTGCCATAAAGTATCGATGGATAAGATTGAAACCCCTTTTTGCCCCGAAGCCGTATAACCAATTCCTTCTAACCCTTTAAACAAATCAAACCCGTGCAAATCAAAAACCAAAAAAGGATTCATATCAATTTCATTCGCCACTAAATAAAGCACCGAAGCCATGTGCTTGCAAGGGACTGCCCAATCAGGGCAGGAACAACCTCCTGTAATATCTTTCCATGTTTTCGGAAAAAGATTGATGCCAGCTCGTTCACAGGTTTCTTTGAGTTGTTTTGGTAATTCACGGTTTAATAATTGGGATAAAAAGAGGGGGTTACCTGTAACAATTTCTATGATTTTCGCCTTTGAATTGGCACCAAAAAGTGGAATTTTAAAATCTACTCGGTAAGGTGTTCGGCGACTTCCTCGAACCTTGGCCGTAATTCGATTTTCATCGATTTTGATGTCAAATGCCATACCCTTGTTAGCATAGGTTCGCCCTCGTGGAAGTCGATTGGAGTAATCTATATCATTTAGGGCATTGAGCCACTGTTTTCCCCACCAAGTATTTCCATATGTTTTTCTCATGTGAATTCTACCGTTTTGCGGTAAAAATCACTAAAAATGATGTTTTTAGAAAATTTTTAAGCTTGGTATAAATTTTAAGTTAGTTTTTTAGTATTGTCTTAAAGAGTTTAACTTTATGATCCTATACAAAAAGCCTAAAATAACTCCAAATTTAGTAACTTCCGGTCAAATCTCTCACACTAGCAATGTTCCCAATAATTTGTACCACTAATCATAAAGACCAATGAAAAAATTATTACTGCTATCCTGTGTTTTTTCCATACTTACTCTTGTCAGCCATCCGCATGATAACGAACAGAATGAAATAATGGGCGAAATAAGCATCTCCAATTGTCCAAAAGTAGTTGTTAAAGGAGATGGTTATAATGAAGATGGTACGGAAATCATGCATTCCAATGATAGGATGGCAAAACCAGAAATGAATGTCATAATCAGTTTGCATCCACTTAATTTTAAACCTCAATTGAGTTTAACTCAAGATGCCTATATGACGCAAACAGAACAAACCTTTATTCCCAATGTATTGCCGGTGACAGTTGGTTCTAAAGTTCATTTCTTGAATGAAGATGAGTTTTTTCATAATGTTCAATCTTATACGCCAAAGTCTAGATTTAGTATAGGAAGGCGAGCACCTGGTATTTCCTATAGTGTCAACATTAAAAAGGTGGGGGTGATTAATCTTTTATGCGATATTCATTCTCATATGAATGCGCGGATTCTTTCTTTTGATACGCCTTATTTTAGCCGAATCAATGCAGATGGAAGTTATTCTTTAAAAAATTTACCTGACGGAAAATATAGAATTGAAATATTTCATCCCCATTGTGATAAGATCACTGATCAAGTCGAGTTACTTGGGGGGAAAGTATTCAACTTTAATTATGATTTATCCATAAAACCATAAAAATGCGTTTACAAATCCAGTTGTCGAATGTATTTAAAAGGGTCAAGAATAGCTTATTTCTGATATTTCTATTTGTGGGAGTTAGCAGCCATTTAAATGCTCAAACCACTTTCAAAATCAATGGATTAGCCGATGTAGAAATCTCAAAAGGAGGGAGTAGCTCGCATTATTACTATAATGAGATAGATCAAAATCATACTGATTTGCGCATTGGAATAGCTCAGTTGAATTTGGTAGGACAAATTAATTTTGGGAAACAATGGATTTTTAATACCCGGCTTCTTTTGGAAAGAGATAAAGGTCAAAAATTTGAAAATTTTGTAATTCCTCAGCTTAACATTCAATGGCTTTCCAAGGATCGAAAAGTGGGGCTTACCATAGGAAGCTTTACCAATCCTTTTGGCTCTTTTAACAAGAAGCAATTATCAATTGATAGGAATTTTATCGGGCTTCCTTTGGCTTATTCTTTCCACAATAATATCTCTGATAAAATAGGCTTCTTAGAAGGGATGGGCGATATTGAGAAAATAAATATTGATGGTTCTATCCAATGGGGAACATCCAATATTTATTATGGAGGTTATACCACAGGAGCTATGTTTAGCTGGAATATTAAACCATCAAAAGTAAATTGGAAAGTAGCATTGGTTAGTGGTGCCTCCAACCTCCAAAAACGCTTTACTTCACCGTTAAATTTTGGGGTTATTTCTAGATTAAAAATTCAACCTACCTATTTTTGGGAACAAGGCATTTCTATCAGCCATGGTACCTTTTTTCAAGAGTCTGAAGTCAGCCCCCAGTTAACTGACTTAAAAGATTTCACACAAACGATTATTGGATTAGATTATAAGCTTGGATTCGGGTTTTTCGAGTTTTCAGGAGAGGTCATGGGGGTTTTCTATAAAGTGCCTGAATTTAATGGGGAAGATTATTTATTTGTAACAGGCAGTGATACAAGAAACTTAAACAATATTGCAGCATATCTAGATATAAAATACGAACCGCCAGTCTTGCAAGGAAGTTATATTGTTTATAGAATCGACCATTTGGATTTTGGCAAATTGGATGATGACAATGATCCAACCTGGGATAATAAAGTGCTTCGACATTCAATAGCTATTGGTTATCATATTAACCAACATATTTTGGCGCGAATATCCGTATCTACTCAACAGGTTGATAATAAAAACTGGGATAAAACACAACGTACGCTTCGAGTTGTATTGACGGCTCATTATTAAATTTAGGGGTTTGGAAAATAAACTTATTTTTTATGTCTGTTCATTAATTACCTTTTTGGCAAGTAACTTGTCTAGCCAATCTATGCCATACGTAATAGATGAATTCCCCTCAGTCTTCTCAAGACTTGAAAATCAATTAGAACAGGAGGAATTCGACTCTGCATTAACTTTATGTACATTCATACTAAACAAAGAATCCGACCCTAAAATAAAAGGGATTGCCTATTTTTATAAAGGTCAGATTGTGGCATTGATGAACAATTATAGTTTAGCTAATACTTCTTTTCAAAATGCTCTTGAAATCTTCGAAAGGATTGACTTTGAAAAAGGTCTAGCAATGGTTTACTGCAAAAAGGGAGATGTATATTATAATCAAAGGATCCTTTTAAAGGCAGATACATTTTATAATCAATCTATTCGTTACGCCAAAAAATTGAATTTGTATGAAATTTTGATCGATGCTTTTCAAAACAAATCAGCTATTTATAATAACTATCAAGATCATGAAGCTGCTATTAATGCACTAAAAACTGCGCTCAAATATGCTCACCTAAAAAGAGACCAAAACCAAAGTAAGAACATTTTAAATCAAATCTCTACGAACTACCATGCAACGGGGCAGTTAGATTCTGCTATTTTTTACTTTCAAAAAGGACTTCTTTTAAAGCAGGAAATGAAAGATATGGATGGACTGATTAGTGATTATAGTGCTTTAGGTAATTTGTTTCGAGAACGTGGAAATTATGAAGCAGCTCAAAAAAACTTAATCGCAGCCTTAGAAATAGCAGAAGCTGAACAGGATACCTTTTCGATTACGACTATTTACGCTGAAATTGGTGATGTCTATGCCGCTCAAATGGTTTGGAACCTTGCTGAAAAATACTATAACCAAGCATTACAATTAGCTCAATTAAAGAATAGCCGCTTTGCCGAAGCAGGTTGTTTAAAAAACCTTGGCAAAATATACTACTTACAAAATAATGAAAATACCTCCGTTGAATATTATGAAGCATCTTTAAAAATATATGAACAACTCAATAGTAAAATAAATGCAGCAGATGTGTTAATCAGCCTAAGTAAAGTATACCAAGAAGGCAATCAGTTTGTAAAAGCAAAAGCCTTGCTAATGGAAGCGCTCGCTGCCAGAAGCCATTCTCAGGATAAAATGAGCACCATCGCTATAAAAATGGCCTTGTCGGAAATAGAAATTAATCATGGAAGTCTTTCAAAAGGGATCACTATTGTTGAAGAGTGTTTAGGTATTTGCCAGAAGATGAAAGATAAAGATGGCTTGCGACAATGTTATTTGTTATTGGCTGATGCCTATGCTAAATCCAATGACTTTGAAAAGGCATATCAATACTATCAGCAATTTAACATCGCCAACGATAGTCTAACCTCTATAGAGCGGACGAAAGCTATTAATGAACTTGAAATGCGCTATGAAACAGAAAAGAAGGACAAGGAAATTGCTCAACAAAAAGTAGAAATCGAAAAACAACGGGTAGAAATTCAAATAAGAAATAATCAGCTCTTGATGCTCGCAGGAGGGTTGGCATTAATCGGTTTGTTAGCGACACTTTTGTTTTTTATTAATCGAAAAAACAAACAACTCAATCAGCAGAAAATTGAGGTTTTAAAAAAAGAACAGGAAACGCAACATTTAAAAGCGGTTATTGAAGGAGAGGAAAAAGAACGCAAACGAGTCGCTGAAGAATTGCATGATGGTTTGGGAGCCGTGCTTGCTACCGTAAAGATGTCTATTAGCAGTATCGGTCACAAACTCCCAAATGTTCAATCATTACAGACTTATCAAGAAACTGAGTTACTAATAGATGATGCCTGTCGAACTGTTCGGGAAATATCACACGCGTTAATGCCTCATGTTTTAGAGCAGCAGGGATTGGAATTTGCGATAGATGATTTGTGTCAGACGCTATCGAATAATAACGACATTACTTTTGACTTCATATATTTTGGGAATGAGCAGTTATTGAGCGATGTAATAAAAACAAGCGTATTTAGAATTACTCAGGAATTAATGAAAAATATTCTCAAACATGCACAGGCAAAAGAAGTAATTGTGCAATTAACGATTGAAGCAACAGCATTAATGTTAGTAGTAGAAGATGACGGAAAAGGCTTTGATAATTCTAAACCTCATAAAGGTATTGGCTTAGAAAATATTCAATCCAGGGTCACTTATTTAAATGGGCGTCTTGATATCGAATCTGAAATTGGACGAGGAAGCACTTTCACTATCCAAATTCCATTAAATCAAGCATAAAAAATAAAGGCTATGACAAATATTTTATTGGTTGATGATCACCAAATTATCATTGATGGACTTCGAAGACTTTTGGAAGGAGAGGAAAATATCGGTGTTTTGCATGAAGCCCAAAATGGAGCAGAGACTATAAAAATCGCTACGGAGGAAGCCGTTGATCTTATTTTACTAGATATAAATTTACCAGATAAAAGCGGCTTTGATATTTGTAAGGAATTAAAATCCCAATCAGATGATTGTCCAAAAATAATTGCATTGACGATGTATGGAAATGCAGGTTATATCAACAAGATGATAAAGGCAGGGGTCGATGGCTACCTTTTAAAAAATACAGGTCGGGAAGAGTTATTAAAAGCGATTGATTCAATTATGAAAGGAGAGCGTTATTTTAGTAAAGAAGTCACAGATACACTGGTTGCGGGTGCACAACCAACCAAGCAGCCAAAATCATCCGATTTTATACAAAAGCTAACCCGACGAGAAAAAGAAATACTTCAATTAATCACTGAAGAATATACAACTGATGAAATTGCGGGTAAACTTTTCATCTCTTCTACCACCGTAATTACGCACCGTAAAAGTTTATTAAGAAAGCTGAATGCAAAAAATGTTGCTGGATTAGTCAAAAAAGCTTTTGAGTTTGGATTGTTAAATGATTAAATAGGAATGCTTTTCTTCTTTTCTATTCTGTAAAACATGAGTCATCCCGAATTTTCTGATTCTAGAAAATTCGGGATTTTTATTTCAAATAAACACCTCAACTCATTGATTACCAATTATTTATTTTCTTTTTTTCTTAACAAAAAAAGAAACAAAAAAGTCAAGACTGGTTTTTATTTTGGACAATTCTATCCTCGATTTAGCCTCGCATCCAAACTCGTCGTCGTTCCTTCTCCTCAAACATGGATGCTCTCACAACTCTTCGCTCAAAATCTTCGCTAAGAATTGTTACCCAAAATAAAAAAAGGTCAAATTAATCAACTGACAATCAATTTCTTAAGCGAAAATCTTGTCTTCTTAATCTCTAAACATTAAATTCTAGAAAATTCGGATGACTCGTATTTTTATTTTCCTCCTCATTTATGAGGATATTATAAGAACCCTCATAAGGGTGGATGTTTGAAGGTCTTAATCAAGGCATCTTTGTACCATAATTATTAATCAACTTTTTATCCTTCACTTCTTAAAAACAACTCTTATGAAAACGGCAATAAAAATTTTCACAGCTTTATTAACAATCATTTCTTTCACAATCAACTTACAGGCTGAAATCCGTTTTTCCGAAAAATTTGGATTGACAAAGGGAGAAGCTTTTGTTCTTCCAAAAAGCAGGCAGGGAATTAGCGGGGTTCGCCAGATTAAAAGAATATCAATCAAACATGGACAGTATGTAGAAAAGATGCAAGTAGAATGGATGAGTAAAAATGGAAAGTACAACTTCCAATCGACAGGTGGCGGAAAATCAAACAGATGGAGTCACTTCCACCTTGCCGAAGATGAGCATATTGTTTATGTAAAAGCAGCATCAGGAGTCCATATAACTCAACTTACTTTTTATACCAATAAACGCCGAAAATTCGGACCATTTGGTACTGCTAGAGGAAAAGAATTTAGTTTCAAATTACCTAAGAATGCCCGTGTTATTGGGTTTACAGGAAACTCATGCCAATCTATTTCTAAATTAGGAGTGATCTATGAAACGAAAGCAAGTAATTGTTTTGACAAAGAAGAAATTACTCGTCGGAGACTAGCGGAAATTGAAAAGCAACGAAGAGAAGAAGAAGCACGAAGAAAAGCAGCCTCCAAAAAAGTAACTGTTCGGGATCATCGAACCAAAACCAACCCTAATGTTCGGGATCATCGAACTAATAGTAGACCAATTGTTCGGGATCATCGAACTGGGAAAAAAGCAATCGTCCGCGATCACCGCAATAGTGGGAGTACTAAAAGTGCTAGCAAGGAAAAAAGCAATATCACTTGGGATCCCCAAAAAGCTGGTGGATAATGTACTAAATAGTCATTCAGGCTAATTTTCATAAGGGGTTTCGAAGATAAGAACCAATTTAATTTGTTCTTTTTTGATTTAGACTTCGAAACCCCTAACCTGGCAGAGCCAGTAAAATGAATTTTCAATTTATACATCTTCATTTTTCCTTAATGAAAAACGAAGCAAAAAAATCAAGGCTGTGGATATTTTGGCTAAAATTCAATGCCCTCACACAGACGATCCAAATGCTCGCAATGCTCGCGTGGATAGTCTTTTCGCAAACGCCAAATTGAATTTCTTAACGCCAAAACCTCCAATGCCGAATGGGTTTCATAGGATTTCTTGCCATGTTTGCGCAAGATTTAACTTGAAACAAAACTAAAAAACAAAACCGCATTAATAAAACTGTTTTGAATTCAGTAACGAGCAAATAATTTTTCACCCTATTTCAAAACAGTTTTTAAGATTAAGAAGGAAAAATGATAGTAGGAGTCATCTCGAGAATACGGGATGGCTCTTTTTATTTAGACTCTTAGACTCTTAGGCAAAACTCAAAATCAACATGTTGTCGATAATTTTTTGCTGCTCTGAAAAGAGATATTTGGGGTTTTGCAATGGCATTGGAGATTTTGACATGAGCGAACGATTCTTTGATGAATATCCATTGGATATTCAAGTGAGTGAACCGCAAAGCGGGTGGGTTTACTAAATTCAATTTAGCGTTAGCAAAAAAACTACCCACATGAGCTTTGCGAACATTTGGGGGAGCGAGTAATCCCGCAGGGTGAATGTTCGGGGAACATTCAAACGAGCG
>JANSWP010000041.1 GCA_024743405.1 Bacteroidota bacterium | reverse complement strand
GATTATACTACGAAGTGATGGGATTGCGAGCAATTATTCCTAGTCCTTATACTTCAAAAAGGAATAAGGAGCATTCAGTTTACCCTTATTTATTGAGGGGTTTGGAGATCATTCGACCCAATCAGGTATGGGCTACAGACATTACTTATATGCCATTGCCCAAGGGATTTATGTATCTTACAGCGATCATTGATTTGTATAGTCGATTTGTTATTCATTGGTAGGTATCGAATACGATGGAAGCAAAATGGTGTCAGGAATTGATGGAGCATGGAATGGAAAAATATGGTGTTCCTGAAATTGTGAACACCGACCAAGGCGTTCAATATTCAAGTAAAATTTTTAGTTAGTTTATCCTTGATTCGGGCTGTAAATTGAGTATGGATGGAGTAGGAAGAGCCACCGACAATGCTTTTATTGAAAGATTATGGCGAACGGTGAAATATGAAAATGTCTGTTTTTCAGAATATACCGATGGACTGAAAATGATAAGGGTAATGGATGATTATTTTCCAAAATACAATAATCGAAGGCATTCCTCCATGAATAAAAAACGACCTAAAGAGGTTTATGAAAATGGACTAATTGGTATTTCAAATAATACTCATGGGTGGCTTATGATTTCAAAAACCATAAAAAGAGAACTGCCTAAAAAAAAGGACAGTTTTGATAAATAATTTATTCATGAAGGATTATTGTTAAGTGGCCTTGTGAATTGGGGTTAGCTCAGACCTCAGACATTGGGACGAATTGTATTTTTGGTAAATTGGGAAGTATAGCGATAACAATAATTTAAACTTAATTAAGACAAGCAAAGGAATGAACCGTGAAATAATTGACATTAATGATTATACAATTTTATTGGAAGAAGCTTCTTCCAATAATCATTTAATCGATTCATGTTTTTTTGACGAACCTGTAATAGCTATCGCATTTTACGGTGCTGGCGATGTTGGTCTTAAGGTTAAATTTGATGGAAAGGGCAAAGAATTCCATCATACTAAAGGTATGGTTTTATCATTTTACGCTAATAATAAAGTAGAGTTTGAACACCATGTCTCTAGATTAAAATCACTTCAATGTTTAGTAATAGCAACTACCATCAGAAACATAGATCAATTACCAAACGGAGAGGGGCAAATTTTTGGGAAATTTCTGCACCATTTAATACATCCAGAAGACCATTTTGTCGAAGGACCTGTATTTAATATGAGCCCAGAAATGTTTCAATTAGTGGAACAATTTTTTAGCAATACTTACCAAGGTGAGATTAAAATAATGTTCTACAAAAGCCATATAACCGCTTTGCTCTCTCACTATTTCGGTCAACTTACCAAACTACAAAATGCTAAACTCAATACTTCGCAGCTTGAAAAAATCAATTTAGCTCAAGAAATTTTATTATCCGATTTAGAAAATCCTCCATCATTAACAGAACTTGCTCATAGAGTTGGAATCAACACCAATAGACTTAAAATAGAATTCAAAGCACAGTTTGGTGTTCCTGTTTTTAAGTATCTACAGAATCAACGTTTAACACAAGCTTATAACTTAATTAAGAACGAACACAAAACAGTTCAAGAAGCTGCTTGGGCAGTAGGTTACGAAAGTTTAGGTTCGTTCTCAAATGCTTTTGAAAAAAAGTTTGGCTACAGACCTAGCCAGGTATAAAATTCTTTTCGAATAAATCGTAATCCTTTTTGAATAACTCGACGGTGCAAAACCGCTATATATTTGTATCATAATTCAAAGTCAAAAAATTATGATCAGTAAATATATATATAGCATAGTATGCGGCGTTTTAGTTTGGATTTTGGGCGTTAGCTTATACCTCTTATCGCTTTATGTACCAATTTTAGAAAATCCTGATCTTCAATCTAATATTGTACTTGTGTTAGCCATTATACCAAGTTCCTGTTTTGGCACATATCTGTTTTACAGAAAAAATTATATAAGACCGTCTTCATTGGCACTTAGATTCATAATAGTCACTACTATTTTGGATGCGCTGATAACAGTTCCTGTATTTATAATTCCAAATGGAGGTAGTTATTCAGAGTTTTTTGGAGATCCTATGTTTTATATAATAGTAGTAGAATTTTACTTCATTGTTCTGTATTTCAGTAATTATTTAATCAAAAAAAGTCAAGGCCAAAAACATATTTATGATGGTAAAATTAGTTAATATTTTAATAGTAATTATTGCAACACTTTCAATTAATTCAACAGATACTTATGAATCAATAGAGGCAAATAAGGCACTAACTGAATTTTATACTTCAGGCTATTTAATTAAATACTATGACATAAAAGCCTTTCAAATTTTAGATAATAAATGCAATGTTTGCCATCGTAGACGAAACAAAAGAAGAATATTCACTATAGAAAATATGAACACTTATGCCAATGATATTTACAAGCAAGTTTTTGTAAAAAAAAGAATGCCTAGGGGTGAAAAAATAAAACTTAGCCCTAATGAATATCAAGAATTATCAATCTGGATATCATCCACAAAAAATAAATAAAATGGAAATAGACTTTAAAATTATCATATTAATCCTAAGTATCTTATTTACAGGATTAACTGCAGGATTGTGTTTTACATGGTCTAATGCTGTAACACCTGGGATTGGTCAACTAGATAATATTAGTTTCTTAAAAGCTTTTCAATCCATGAACAGAGTAATCATTAATGGTCAATTTATGCTTGTATTTATGGGCCCAATCGTACTATTATTTTTAAATACTTATTTATTTAGAAATAACGGAATAGAATTTTGGCTATTTCTTATTGCAGCAATACTTTTCCTAGTTGGGATTGGTTTGGTTACCATTTTTGGGAATGTTCCTTTAAATGAGATTTTGGATAATTCAAATTTAGAATCATTGACAAAAATAGAACTGCAAGAACTCAGAAATAAATTTGAACAGCCTTGGAGCAGTTGGCATGCTATAAGAACATTGTCATCATTTACATCTTTTGTGCTCTTAATCTTAGGAATGCTATTTTCAAAATAAAACTTGATTAAAATCTAATAGAAAAAAATTCAATAAAAAAATATGTCATTTTTTAAACATTTAAACGAACTATCAGATATTACAGATATCACTTGGAATGACCGAAAAAGGTTAGGTCCGTTAGATAAGGCCTCTCAACAAATTATGCGTGGAAAATCGAATTTTACTCACGCTCAAAAAGAGCTTTTTGCAGCTTATGTTTCTGGTCTTAATGCTTGTAGCTTTTGTTATGGTTCTCATGTAGCTGTAGCAGAAAACTTTGGGGTTTCCCCAAAAATAGTAGAATCACTATTAGAAGATATTTCATCAGCACCTGTAAATAATGATGAAAAACCACTATTTAATTTTCTCAAAAAACTGACTCTATCAGCTAGTAAACTTTCACAGAAAGATGCTGACGAGGTATTTAATGCAGGTTGGAGTGAAGAAGATCTACAAGAGGTAATCCTTATTGGTTGTCTTTTTAATTTTTATAATCGTTTACTTGATGGTCACGGAGTAAAAGGTAATAAAGCTATTTACCATTTTGGGGCAAACCATTTGTATAAAAAAGGTTATAGTGTGCCATGGTTTATTGGACTAATCAAGGGATTAATTAAAAAAAGTAAACTAATTAAGCTTCAAGAATTTGAAGCATAAATAATATCAATTTAAAATTAGTAAAAATGAACAAACAAAATATTTTAGTAATAGGAGGAACTGGAAAAACCGGTCGCCGTGTAGTGGAACAACTAAAAAAGAGAGGGATTGAACCTAGAATTGGTTCTAGAAATGCATCACCAATTTTTGATTGGGGCAATAAAGATACTTGGGTAAATGCTTTAAATGGTATTGAAAAAATTTACGTAACCTATTATCCTGATTTGGCAATTCCAGGAGCCAAAGAGGCCATTGAAAGTTTAACTTATTTAGCTAAAGAGTTAGGTGTTAAAAAAATGGTATTACTCTCTGGAAAAGGTGAAACCGAAGCAGAGGCTTGTGAGAATATTGTTATTAATTCTGGAATGGATTATAATATTATAAGAGCATCTTGGTTTAATCAAAATTGGAGTGAAAGCTTCTTTTTGGATCCTATTGTTTCTGGTGAGGTGGTATTACCAATGTCTGATGTATTGATTCCTTTTGTTGACGCCGATGATATTGCAGAAGTTGCCTCAAAGGTTTTATTAGAGGACACTTATAATGGTGAGATTATTGAATTAACTGGTCCAGAATTAATCACTTTTAGGGATGTTGTCGACATTATTTCAAAGGTAAGTAAAAGAGATTTGAATTTTATTGAAATCAGTCTGGAACACTATATAGAAGGAATGAAACAAATGCAAATACCTAATGATTTAGTGTGGTTAATTGAGTATTTATTTAGCCATGTTTTAACCAATCCAAAAAATCAACTAATAGTTAATGACATTGAGCGAATTCTGGGTAGAAAAGCAAAAACATTTTCGCAATATGCTCAAGAAACTACTAAAACCGGAATTTGGAATCAGGTAGTTTTCCAATAACTATTGCAAACATCGTGTATAAGCAATAGCGACTTGAATTGAGTTTCAAATCGCTATTCTTTTTTTATGATATATTCTCCAAAAGTAACGTATACAACCTCGCTACTATTCATATACAAACACGTTGAACAAAAATTATAAAGAAGATTAATAATGACCACCATCCGGTCTCAAATAAAGTTTTGCTGGCTTTTGGAAAACCAGCGGAACAGGAGCGACTTGTATGTCTTATTATGATGCATTTGAATTCTTTACGGTTCAATTAATAGAAAAAGACGCCTCGAGGGTAGCTGTTAAAAGTGCGGAGGGCGACTGATGGGATACGATTCAGTTTTTAATTGAGAAACTAAAGCGGCTGAAGGTGGATAATAAATTTAGGGTAGATATTAAAGATCATCTTACCATGTGAAATTTACATGTATTATTAACCTTGCTATGCATTTGATATTTATCATTTTAATTGCCAACATACTCGAAATGCTGAACGCTATTAGTGATGATAAGGACTTTGAAAAAGCAATGGTAGGGCAAAAGAAAATGGAGGTTGAAAAAGAAAAGCCGGCTAATTAGCTTTTCAGAGAGTAGTTAGGATAATCAACTTTTAATTTTCTTAAACCCAATTAAATCATTCCGTCCAACTCATACAAATGTTTATAGGCATTTGTTGATTCCAGTCCTTGCAATAAATACTTTTGTTGTTTTTTTAATATGTTTTTGGAATTAGTTTAAATTTGGGTGTACATCTGATATAGATATGGCTGTATATCTGTAATAAAATAACGGATACAAAGATGTTGATCTGCAATCCTCGCTTCGCTCGTCTTGCAGATCAACGTTGTGGACCGGTACTGTTTTCGGCACTGGAAGAATATCAGGACTTGGGAGCCCACATCCTTTACCTGATGTTACTAGATTGTTCGATGGTGAGGAAAATGGTATAGCTAGTTGCTGATTTTTGATGTAATTTAACGCTAGGCTCAAACTATCAGACAACATCAGGCATGGGGCTGTGTTAAAATAAACAGCACTGGCCCACACCGTTAGCCTCATTACAACAAAAGGAATTTATCGATAAAAATGGTTTTTTCATGTTGGAGATATATTCTCGTATCAGAGTTTACAGAAATCCTCACTCTAACTTCCTTTTATTTTAATAAACAAACGGTAGGGTAGGAAATAAAAATAGCCAGACTATCCTTAAAATTGTAATATGTATAAACCATAAAGATGAGACTGGCTGTTTTTGGTTTCAAAGTAGTATTTTTGCATTTATAATTATCAAATATGATTAGTCACCTATGGCAGTATTATGTGCTGCAAATATACCATCTGGGTTTTCCAATTGCAACCATACATGTAAGGTCCACATGCCAATCATTTCATTGAAGTGCCATTCGTCTTCATCTCCTGTATATCCTTCAGGTGGATTTCCGGGGTTTTCAGGATCAGATGGTACTATACCATATTCGATGGCAACCATTTGCATGTTTCCTTCCTCATCGGGTACATACAAAATAAATTCAGGTTTAAGAAGTTCAAAAGTTTCATCTGCCAGTTGGGGATTGAGATAATGATGTCCCATATTTGGCACATATCCAGAAGCATCTATTCTGCCCTCACTCCATGCTACATCAAAATCTAAATAATTTGCCGTAGCGGCTCTTGCTTGTTCAATTTCCATTTCCCAAACTTCGATTTCTGATTGATTGAAATCTTCATCACTACTACAACTCATAAAGGATAGGAATACAACTGCAACAAAAAATATTTTAACTTTCATGATTTTATTTTTTTTAAACAAATTGAATATTATAGTTAGAGCAAATTTTTGCAATTTTTTCAAAGTCCGGTGGCCCTGCTGGCAATACTGCTAATTCGCGAAACATCACTTCTAAACCTGCTGGAAAAATGCTTAGCATGACCTTTGCTTTTTTATCTCCTACAACTTTCCATGAATGCGGAATACCTCTTGGACAGAATCCCATGTCACCAGCTTTTAAAAGTTTGGTTTCATTACCAACTTTAATTTGCAATTCACCTGAGAGGACATGAAACACCTCATCTTCATTGGCGTGCACGTGCATTGGTATTTCTACACCTGGGTTGTTATATTCTTCTATTAATGTGAATTGCCCATTTGTGTCTTTTCCGCTTAGTTTAATAGTTTGGTGATCACCAAGAACTATTTGTTTTTTTCCTTCTTTGATTCTTATAATTCTTGGTTCTAACTGATTCGATTTGTCAGACTTGACTAAAGAATTCTGGTTGTTAGATTTAGCTAGTGACACGGATGAAACTGCCAAAGCTCCAGCACTTAGAGTTGCTGATTTGAGAAAATCTTTTCGATTCATAGTACTAAATTTAGATTATTTAATTATTTGTTTGTGTAAAATTATACTTGAATTAGAATTTATAATACCTCTATCCTGCTGATTTTTAGCATATTTGTGTCACGAGAAAGTGCTTGCAACAATAGTGTTAATAGATGATTATTTTCTGTTAATCATGAATTACCAAAGTTTAGATCTTTACAATCAAAATGAATTATCAAATAGGATGAGATCATTTTTTTGCTCTCAAATTCTGAGTATCTAGACATAATTAGTAAAATATCATGTCTATTTACTTGCTTATCTACTTAAGAAGTATTTGGTTTTATGAATAAACTGGTCACAATCTTTTTCTTTTTCTTAATAGGGCAAGCCCAATCTCAAGAATTATATATTATTGACAATAAGTATCCAGTGCATGATTTAATGCCAGACTTGTCAATTCTAGAAGATCCTGAAGGAAGTCTCACTTTTAAAGATCTTTTAAATGACACAAGCCTAAATTTTCAATCGAGATCAAACTTTGGTAGATACCTAAATATTGGATTTACCTATTGGGGCAAGATTGATTTATTAACTAAAGACTCATTGAAAGGATGGAGTTTGAATTTTGAAGATAAAATGATTGGACCGCCTGCCTGGACCAAAAGTAACGGAAAGGTGGATGTTTATGGTTTCATTGATAATGAATTAGTATTTCACGAGAAAACAGGAGTTCAGTATCCCAGTAATGAGCGCAGCACTTCTAGTCATTGGGTTTTGAATCAGATTGATTTAGGTTCTCTACCTATAGACCAAATCATTTCTGTACTTATCAAGGTAGAAGGAAATGATATTGGTTATCCTGCCTATTTCAATTTGAGTGTGCGTCGACCAGATAAAGCCAATTATCATCAAATCTACCAATTCAACAATAGCTTTAACATTTTTATGTTTGGTGTAACCTTCATAATATTTCTGTACCACATTTTACAATTTTTTTATTTGAGAGAAAAAGTCATGTTATGGTTTTCAGTTTGGCTGCTTTTCATAATGTTAATTCAAGCAATGACAGTTGGTTTAATAATAGGATCATTAACTAACTTTCGATATTCACTTTTTATAATAATTACAAACGGTGTTTTCTATTCATTTTGGTTTTTTGGACGGTCCTTTATTGAATCCAAAGAGAAGTTTCCGAGACTAGACAAAATGATGATTGGACTGGCGAGTTTTGTTTTACTTGAAAGCCTTTTTGTGTCTATATATGTACCAATATTCAATGTTCAACCTTTTTTTACTGGAGTTGGTATTCACTTTTACATCCTATTTATTTATTGCCTACTAAGTATTGTACTATCTTTTGTATTGATATTACAAAAAGAGAAGTTTGCAAAGTATTTTGGTTTAGGTTCGATGATTGCAACAATTTTTTTGTTGATAGGTACTTTATGGTCAATGGGATTCATAAATGCTATTTCAAGCTTTGTTGACCCTTATTCTACCGGCATGTTTCTTCAAATAATAATATATTCTTTTGGAATAGCATACAGAAGACAAGTTATCCAAAATCAAATTTCTGAAGAACGTATAGCAGCTCAGGTCACAAAGGGAGAAATGGAACGCATCAAAGATTTAGATGAGGTCAAAACACGCTTTTTTACCAATATCAGCCATGAATTCAGAACACCGTTAACCTTGATATTGGGACCCTTGAAAAAAGCGTTGTTAAATTCAGATAGTAAGGATGAAACTGTAACTATCAACAAAAAGGATTTTAATATAATAAAAAAGAACTCGATTCGCCTACAGCATCTTATCGACCAATTGTTGGATATTTCTAAAATTGAAAGTGGACAAGTATACCTATCCTTAAACCAAGGTGGAATTATAAGATTTATCCGTTCATTGATATTTTCATTTGAAAATATTTCGGAGCTAGATAATATTAGTATAAATACAAGTTTTCCCAATGAAAATGATGATGCATATTTTGATAAAGATAAACTTGAAAAAATTATAACGAACCTTCTATCAAACGCATTTAAGTATACTCCTAAAAATGGTTCCATAAATTTTAGTGTCGAATACAATTCTGATTATCTATATATAGAAATTACTGACACGGGTAAAGGGATTAACAAGGATGATTTAAAGCGTATTTTTGATCGATTTTACCGAGTGGAGGGCACCCGAGAAAAAGGTTCAGGAATAGGACTTGCATTGACGAAAGAATTAATTGACTTACTCAATGGCAAAATAAGTGTGGATAGCATCAAAAATATTGGGACTACATTTAAAATCAAATTACCTATTTCCTTAAAAAAATTACCCCAATCAATATCCGTTGGGAAATCATTTAAAGATCAAAGTGAGCAGCCATTTAAAGAAAAATTTACCGAATCAATATCTTTACTTAATCATAAATCATATCCACAATCTGAGGATCATCCATTGGCGCTTATTGTTGAAGATAATCCTGACTTACAATACTTCATTGGTGAGGTTTTAATGGATACTTACTCAATCTTAATTGCAGAAAATGGTGTTGAAGGTGAACGATTAGCTTTTGAACATACACCAGACATAATTATTACTGACATCATGATGCCTAAAAAAGATGGATATGAGCTTTGTCATTCTTTAAAGAGTGACTCAAAGACTAGCCATATTCCTATAATCATGCTAACTGCAAAAGCAGGAACAGCCAATAGAATTGGAGGATTGACAAAAGGCGCAGATGCATACCTAACTAAACCGTTTAATGAAAAAGAGTTGCTCATTCGTATGAAAAACCTGATTGAAACAAGAAAACATTTCTGGGAACATTTCAAGACTTTGGACATGTTGTTAGTTGATGATATCGATGTGAGCTCTATAGATGATAGATTTTTACAAGATGTTTTCCAAACGATAAAGCAGAATATTGGTAATGAGAAGTTTGGAGTCGAAAATATTGCCAGAGCTGTAGGGTTTAGTCGATCACAGTTACATCGCAAATTAAAAGCTCTTTCTGGTAAATCAGCTAACCAGCTTATTACGGAAATGCGATTAAATAAAGCCCATAAGATGTTAAAGTCTAAAATAGGAAGTGTTTCAGAAATTGCATATGCAGTTGGTTATTCAAATTTATCATATTTCGCTAAAAGCTTTAAAGAAAAATTTGGATCTCTACCTAGTAAAGTCTAAAATGGTTATAAGATCATTATAAAGTAGAGTATATAGTAAAAAATAAACGAAGGGCTAATCGAGTGGCAACCAACGAGACTAAAAACTAGCCTCGTCGGAGAGCCCTCACACCACGAAGCTTACGGATCGCGTACTTCGCGGTTGTCAGAACAACTATACCTTTTTCTTTTGGACTTTGATGTGGAAGCGTCACCATTTTTGGCTTTGAGATAGTATTCCAAAAATGGAATATACCCTCCTCGTAGAAGCCGAAATTCCGTAACCGTTGTAGCCATAATTGGACCACAGGCAATTCGCCAACCGCCCATTCTTGAATAAGTAAATCGGCGTGCCCAACTTTTCTCAACGCCCAATTGAAGAAACGCGCGAAGTCGCCGTTTCGGACGCTTCCAATCATCACATCCGCTAGCGGTTCTCTTTGTTATAAAGGTCTCACAGACCTTTTTTGATGCGCACCACTAAGTTCATTCTTTCCGTTAAAGCTGCTTGCATCTGCATCTAGTTGCTTTGGGTTGTTACGATAGATGACTAGCCTTCGGTATGTTGTGCTACCTTGACCACCGCCCAGATGCCTACTATGTACTCTTCTAAAAAAGGTACCCCATACCTTTTTTAGAATTCAATTATTCGGGCATTCCAAATTTTGCAGTCCCGCTTACTTCAGGCTATTGGTCACCCCAAACACCCTTGCGGCTTGCTAATCGGAGTCACCTACTTTCTGCGAAAGGAGCACTTCCATCTCCCTAGAGTATTCACTTAATAATGAATAGCAAATGTCCAGTTCTTTTTATATTTACACAAAACTTGAATTGGTCATCTGCGATGCCCATTCAAGGCACACACAAAGGCTAAGACGGCAATAGCCCCATTGATGGGCTACTGGGTTGAGCCACAACGGTAGGTAAAACAATAAGAAATGGAGAAAGAACTGATTATTAATAATGTATTCAATAAACTACTTTCACTCAAAGTTAAAGAACAAGGTGAAAGGATTATTCTGTCAATCGCCATAATCAGTTACTTGATACATTTGATATTAATAGTTTTAGCTAACTTTGAAGTAATTCAAATCGAATCAAAATTGCTTAAAAATCCAATTGCTGCAATTTATACTCCCTTTTCCTTTATTCTCGTATATGAAGTTTATTTACTTATATTTTTTCTGCCTAAATCAATTTCGTTTTATATAGGAAAGCAATATGAAATCATAACACTTATTGTAATAAGGAGGATATTCAAAGATATCGCAAACCTGGAGCTTACTTCAAATTGGTTCAAATCAAAGAGTGATTTACAATTTACATATGATGTATTAACATCATTAATACTCTTTTTCTTAATATATTTCTTCTACCAAAACATCAAAAAAAGGGATGATTCTAATTCAGACACTCAACAAAAACGAGTAAAAAACAAACAAACTTTTATTAACTTAAAGAAAACAATTGCTATACTTTTAGTTCCAATTTTATTAGCTGTAGCTATGTATACTTTTGTAATCTGGGTAAACTCATCAATAAATAGTAATGGAAATGAGGTTATTTCATTTAAAAACATCAACAATATATTTTTTGATGAATTTTTTACAATTTTAATCATAGTTGATGTTTTGTTATTACTAGCTTCTTTCTATTACTCTGATAAATTTCACAAAATAATTAGAAATTCTGGATTTGTAATATCAACTATCTTAATTAAAATTTCATTTTCTACTGAAGGGTTAGTGAATAATACTTTAATAATTGGAGCTCTATTGTTTGGTTTTTTAATCCTACTAATTCATAACAAATTTGAAAATAATGCTGTACCTAATCGAGTGGCAAGAAGTGACGAATAATCTCCACTTCAGATCTCTCGCATCACCTGCTGAACGAATCACGTAGCAGGTGGTTCACAGAACAGTTTAGTTTTTTTTTCTTTCTAGATTTGGATTTCGGTTCAGCATGTTTGACCTTAAGATAATACTCCAAAAATGGAATATAATCTCGTTTTAGAAGCCGAATTTCTGTAACCGTTGTACCCATAATTGGACTACAGGCAATACGCCAACCAACGATTTTTGAATAAGCAAATCGGCGTGCCCAACTTTTTTCGACGCTCAATTGAAGAAACGCGCGAAGTCGCCGTTTCGGACGCTTCCATTCATCACATCCGCTAGCGGTTCTCTTTGTTAAAAAGGTCTCTAAGACCTTTTTTGCTGCGCACCACTTGGTTCATTCTTTCCGTTAAAGCTGCTCGCATCTAAATCTGAGTGCTTTGGTTTGTGAGGATAGATATGACTAGCCAGCGGTATGTTGTGCTACCTTGACCACGGCCCAGATGCCTCCTATTCACTCTTCTAGAAAAGGTATGGGGTACCTTTTCTAGAATAGAATTATTTCGTGCATTCCAACTCTTGTAGTCCCGCTTACTTCAGACTTTGGATTTTGAAGAATTTGCTATCTTCAGGTTATGGAGGAAAATCATAGCTGATTTCCAGCAACGAGCCATACACAAGACCGTCAGCAAAAAATTAAAATCAACCTAAATGAACAAAATAATTCTAACATTAATAAGCATAATTTTTGCTTGTAATTCAATTTTCGGACAAATTAACGAAGAAAAATATGCGGAAGATGTGAAATCAATAGATGCGATAATTAATGCATATTATGATGTTGTTTCAGGATCGAGTAGTGATCCTTGGGAATTCGAAAGAGATAAATTTATTCATTCAGAAAGAGCTGTAATCACAAGACTGGACGAAAATGGAAAAGCGGAATCGCATACTCTTGAAGCGGAATATATACCAATCGGATTATCACCAAAAGAGGATTTTTACGAAAATGAACTTAAAAGAATTGTTAGCAAGTTTGGAAATATTGCGCAGGTTTGGAGTGCATTCGAAATACGAACTGAACCAGAAACTAAATCTAATATTCGAGGACTGAATAGCGTTCAACTTCATTTCGAAGATGGAAGATGGTTTATAGACAGTTGGACGTGCGAAATGGAATCTGAAAAAAGTTCTGTTGTGACTGAATTTATGAGGAATGAATAAAAAGCTTTTTCTAACAATTTTTAGCAGAAACTGTGGCGGATTCGACCACGTCCAAATCCACTGGGAATTACTAAAGTCTGTGTCAAACCTAAAATTAACGCGTATTAACGCCTAACTAACGGTTATACGAGACCGTTGGCAGCAATTAAAACAATATGAAAAGAATTATAATTACAATGATAGGGATTTCAATTTTCAACTCTTGTAATCATGGAAAAATAGAATCCCCACCAATATCAAAAACTGATTCAAATAAGCTAATGATGGCAAAATATATTCCCGCGAATCAAAATCTTTACGATACAATTAATTTTCTAGATAAATTTTTATGGGAAGCCTATAACAAAGGAAACGATTCGATAATAGTAAGTTATGTGACAGAAGATTTTAAATTATTTCATGATGAAATCGGTACCGTATTTTCCAAAAAGAAATTTGCACCTCTCGTGAGTAATTATTTTAAGAAAATTAAAAATCTCAATTTCAAAGGAGAAACTGTAGATGGTACAAATGAAGTTTATGAAATTCCGAATTATGGTGCTATTCAATTTTCATATCAGCGTTTTCGTGATAATGAAAATCCTGAATGGACTGCTCCTGCAAGAATGATTACGGTCTGGAAAAAAACATCGGAAGGATGGAGACAATCTCAACAATTCAGTTTTCATGAATGATTTTCTATATAAAAATAAAAACTACTGCCAATAAATAGTGAGTTATACGACGGGGTGCTGGGCACCCTCTTCGATCTAACTTCCCTGTTGAACGAAACCCGACATTGACGATTTCAGAGTTGTCTATGGAGTAAAGCAAATAAAATTTAGTGGGTAACAGAAAAACGGAAGGTCAGTTAGCAGGCTGGCTTTTTTTGTTATAAAGGGATCTGTGTTTTTTGGAGTAGAGAAGGGCAGTTCAAAATTTCAAAAAAAGCCATTTTGGGGGTCAAAAGATTGAGTTAAGGCATGGGGATTTTAGAACACTATTGTGCCTGTTTGACAGTTGGTAGATGACTTATTTGGACATTGCATCTCTCAAGGTACGTTATTCAATATTTGGCAATTCTAATATCATAAACTACCTATTAAACTATTACCTTACATAATGCCTAAAGTCCAAAATGTGTATCAAAAAGAAGATGAGCCATTACAGTGGAAAAATTAGTAAAATATACATCCTTTTAATTCAATTATTTCGTCTGTGTCAAGTAAATCTTCTGAATAATTTCTTTCAGAAGGATATAAAATATGGATCCCAAAAGTTTGAAAATTTTACATCTGAAAAGTCGTTATAATAATTTTCTGCATCTGCCCAGATTATCCCATCATATTTATGTAAAAAATGACACATCTTTGTTCCCCAACCTGGACCACAGTATATCACCAATGGATCCAGACTAGGATATTGTACTCCGTATACATCTGTTACAATATTTTGAACTCCAGTATCTCCAGTCTCTCCAGTTTCAAAATGCTCTATGTCACTTTCCGAACAAGAAAACAAAACAAAGAATAAAAATAGTAAAGGTAATTTTTTCATTTCTGATATTATCTTTAAAATTATCGTATTGATTTAAAGATTAAATCATTGATAATTAATTGCTTGAATTTTGAATGTCGTACTTTTGCCGCTTCTTGCTACAATGGAAAAACAAGTAAAATCAAAATTAGAAAAAACTTAGAATTACTAAAAAAGCTTATAAGTAAGTGTTTGGACAGAAATAAGTTCCATATTTAACGAAAACTATTTTTTTGCCAGACGAGGTAAAAAGCACAAGCATATATACGTTGTACTTCGTTATTATAGACTAATAAACAATGATAAAACTCTATAGAAAAATTAGACAGAAGTTGCTCACTGAAAATAAATTCAGCAAGTATTTGATTTACGCTATTGGAGAAATTGTCCTTGTAGTCATAGGAATTCTAATAGCTTTAACAATTAATAACTGGAATGAACAACGCAAAACCCATCAACAAGAATTGCTTCTTCTTAGTCAGTTACAGTTAGACGTCAATAGCAACTTAAATGAAGTAGTTGAATTAAATAATCGACTTTATATTAACAAACAAGGTATAGATAGCCTTATCGTAAGGTTAAACAAAAAGCATTATGATATAATGGTTCCTGTTTTTATATCTCAGGCTTTAAGAAAAAGTGATTTCAATAATGCAAGTTCTGGTTATAATTTGATGCAAAGTGGTAAAGCATCTCTTATTTCAGATGAAGCTGTTTTAAAACCTGTCCTTTCTCTCTACGAAAATGATTTTCCAGATATTATAGCGAGACAAAATGATATGAAAGAAAGCATTGACTTTATTCAAAGTAATTTTGTGAACAAACTATTTGTAAAAGCAGACAATAAATTAAATATAAAATTTAATGAATTCGATGAAGTTGCCACTGATCTTTTTGTACCCATAGATTATTATTCTTTAACTGAAAATGTCGAACTTAAGAATACACTCATCCAATTAGGAAAGTTAGTTGAGGTCAGACTAGCATATCTCAAAAAAGCGGAAGACAATCTAAACATAACGATAACACTTCTAAATTCTAAGTTGGAATTAGAGTGATTAATTTATTTACGTTGAAAATAACGAAAGCATAACAATGTATATGGAATTATAGCCGCCATCAGGCTACGCTCCAAATACTAACCTTAGCTTCTTACACAAACTAATAGCACTTGGAACATCTAAAAAGTTGCAGAAATTTTTCGAAGAATAGGTAGAAAGGAATGTTTGAAAAAAGCAGAGTTTCTTACAAATTCGGAGAATATAAGCAGTAGTTTAAATCTAAGAAGTTTAGGTTTAATGCATACAGAAGCTATGCAGCTTGCATTAGTTTTTTCGTTTCGTTAAGCCAGTAACAATTGGAGACTCAAAAAGATACATCCATTAAGGGTATTGACATGTAATTCCTCCTGAAATTTCAAGTCAAAAAGAGCGATGATTTTGGAATCTACCTTTAATCGCTTTGAACACTCTTTCAACTCGAATATCAAACAATATTTGCGCAAAAAGTAATATTGCTAAAGCATATGCCCTGGCGGATAAACATTTAGTTTCCATTTTAATTGTTGACCCAGTAAATATTCCTACCTCTGAATTAATAAAAAGGTACTAAAAGAACTGGAATTGTGGTTTAGAAAAGAGACACAAGACTGCCAAGATCTCCATACTCGTGCAATACATTATGCGCTTCCAGATCAAACGAAGGAATAAAACATAAGTTCAAAAGATCAATTAAAAATAAAAGACCGACTTTATGCCTGTGGCGATTTTCAAATGAATGGTTCTATTAATGCGTAGATGAAGGCGTGTAGAAAAGTATCGGAGTTAGTTCGACAGGAATTAAGTTAAAGAAATGGATTATTGTGATTCTCACAGCAAAAAACTGTTGCTTGTTTTGTTATCCATAAAGTGTTAACGTTTTAGTTAAAAGTAGAAAACGTTTGCATTTGTAATGCGTTTAATCCTCAAAATAAATTATTTTGTTTAACTTTTTAGCAAAAAAATTAAACAAAACCATGATCGTTGTGTTTGATTATAATATTCAATACACGCCTTTTCGGTACAGTAAATTAGATATCAATTTTATGGTGTACGTAGTTATTTAAAAATTATCTTTTTCTAGTAAGCGCTTGAACAGAAATAAGTTCCAGATTTGACGAAAACTATTTTTTTTGCCAGACCAGGCAAAAATCACAGGCATATCCTTAGATATGGCGAGCATTTTTAACGAAATATGGCAAAAAAAAAGTCCGTCATAATGTGTTTAAATTATTTCTGACCAAGCACTTATATTCCGAAAAGCAACTAATTACTTGCAAATATTCAACCTCATAATTGTTTTTAAGAGTGCAAAAACAGCTTAATTGTAATTTTGTAATCTTACTCAAATATTTCAATCAATAACGTAAAAAATCATGCTAAAACAACTTACAAAAACAGACATGATCATGCTTTTCTTAGCGTTTTTAAGTTTAATTTTTGCTGAACTTTCGTGGTTCAAAGGCGAAAAAGAATCAGCTATTTTTGTTGGTCTTTGGGTTCCTTCAATTCTTGGTTTTGCCATTTATTTCAAACTTCTTAAAATCGACAAAAAATGACCGAACTCATCCCTTATTTCGCTGGCGTAGTCACTCTTTTATTTGGATTTGGATTTTATTTAGGATTACAGGAGTTTAAAAAACTAGATCGTAGAGATGAATAATTGAGAATACAGTTCAACGACTAAAGAAAAAAATCAGCATATTATCAATAATAATCTGGTTGATGAAGATAATATAACATAAAAGTTACACACATTGAAAAATGCATATACAATTGAAACAATACTTATCAAGTCTTGTGAAAGGTTAGCCTTTTCTTCGATGTATGGGCAAACAAAGGTGCACCTCCATCAAATCTAGGTGCAAGTTTAAACAATTCTTAGTCCAATAATCTAAAGCCATTCATACTCGTGTACATCAATCAAAATCAGTATTTTAAGTTATTGTAGATTTCAAATTATTGGTTGGGTAAACTCACCTTTTGTACAAAAACAAAAGTTGGATGAAATATTCCTTGTGAATTTATCAGCCCACTTAATAGAGTTTTTTTTGAAAGGATTTAGGAAGTAAAAATTTTAGATTTCATACTCAACCGAGGAAAACACGGAGCCTGATATCCATAGTTGCTGAGGCGAGTATGTGACGAATAGTGAGGGCGAAAGACTAATTTTTGATCAAACAATCTTTTTTGAAATAAATTCAATTAAAACGTAATTTTATATGAAAAATACAAACAGAATAGGACTTGATGCACAGAAAAGTAAAAAGCTGGTTATCCTTTTAAGTGACTTATTAGCAAATTATTCGATTCTTTATCAGAACGCAAGAGGTTATCATTGGAACATTAAAGGGGATAAGTTCTTTGAACTACACCTTAAGTTTGAAGAACTCTATAACAATCTTTTTCTGAAAATTGATGAGATAGCTGAGCGGATTCTAACGTTGGGCCATGCACCAGGACATAAATACACCGATTATTTCCGTCAATCAACCATACAAGAAAGTAATGAATTAACAGATGGTGAAACAGCTATAGAAGAAATTCTCACCTCTTACAAAATTATCCTTTCTAAGCAACGAAATGTACTCAGTCTCTCCGCTGAGATTAACGACGAAGGAACCAACGCTCTCATGAGCGATTACATCCGCGAACAGGAGAAATTGGTTTGGATGTATTCTGCTTATTTGAATAAATAACTCACACATCATAAATGAATATTGAAATAAAAACTAAGGTTAATGGCAACTACAAGGATATCATGCGGCAGTTTGACAAGAAATTATTTGAAGCTTTAAAGCCCAGTCACGCTGATATGAAAATCATTGTATTCACAGGTTCTAAAAAAGGTGACAAAGTACATTTGCGATTCCATAGCCCCATAAAAGCAGATTGGATAAGTCATATAACCGATGATGGAGAAAACGAAAAAGAATCTTTCTTTATTGATGAAGGCTTGAAACTACCTTTTCCAATGTCTTACTGGAAACATAAACATATCGTACGAAAAATAACGGATAGCACTTCATACATAATAGATGATATCACTTTCAAAGGTCCTGTATTTTTTCTTTCATGGCTATTGTATCCAGCCATTTATCTGGGATTTTATCCCCGTAAAAAAATTTACAAAAAGTACTTTAGTAAAATCTGAAAGAATTTGTTTCATGAAGTTGATAACAATTTAATCGTATTAATTACAATTTATAATTCAAATATTATTTTTTGGAAATTAAGCGCTTGGACAGAAATAAGTTCCATATTTGACGAAAACTATTTATTTGCCAGACGAGGCAAAAAGCACAGGCATATCCTTAGATATGGTGATTATTTTTAACGAAATATGGTGAAAAAATAGTCCGTCATAATATGTGTGAGTTATTTCTGTCCAAGCACTTACCTTGCGTCTCGCTGCCATCTACAATCTTCTCTGGGGAGCGTGGGTAGTTCTTTTCGCCAACCACTTTTTTGAGTTAGTAGGTATGGATCCGCTTAATCATCCGATGGTATGGGAAGGTATTGTAATGGTCATTGGCGTTTATGGACTTGGTTATTGGTGGGTATCTTATGACCCGATGAGGCATTGGCCGATTGTAGCGGTAGGGATTCTGGGAAAATTTTTTGGTCTGCTTGGATTCCTTTTTAATTACCTGCAAGGCATCATACCTTTTGAATTTATTTATACTCTATTTACCAATGACTTTATCTGGTGGATTCCTTTTTTTCTCATCTTAAAAGAAGTTCACTTTCAGCATTAATGGAAACTAACCCGTGAATAATATAAATTTCACAACAATCCCAACAGTGGTATTACTATTTGGTGATTTACATAAAGATATGTTTTATATATGCTTAAAATAGGTGGGTTTTTCAATCTGAAAGTAACTATTCAATTTCGGGTAGTTAATTTTTTCC
Organism: Bacteroidota bacterium; assembly: GCA_024743405.1. Classification (GTDB taxonomy): domain Bacteria; phylum Bacteroidota; class Bacteroidia; order Chitinophagales; family Saprospiraceae; genus JANSWP01. The sequence goes on along the minus strand of JANSWP010000041.1, from coordinate 37,920 downwards.
AACTCTCTTAATTTGTCTTACATTTTTTGCTCTTATTTTTTTCAAGATCTCTTGGTAATCAGCCCTCTCAACCAGATTTTTTAATTGATTTGGATCAATTGCCAAATCGTGTAAATATTCATACGGTGGGTTTTGTTCATAATAGTTAGCATAGACATAACGTTTTCCGTGGACACCAACATACTTCGGAATTTTAGGGTGATTCATCCGATGTTCACAAATAAAATCTTCACGCCAAGTAGTTGGATTTTGATTGTTTATTAGCGGTAAAAGACTTTGCCCCTGATATCCATTTGGTGGAGTTAATCCCACATAATCAAGTATGGTTGGAGCAATATCAATATTAAGAGCGATTTTATCAGAAGTTAAATGAGTGTCTTTTTTAGGCTTTCGAGGGTCATAAATTATTAGAGGAACTCTTAGAGACTCCTCATAATGTGTCCACTTCCCAGCGAAACCTCTATTTCCCATATAATAACCATTGTCTGCCGAAAAAATAATAATCGTATTTTTATCAAACCCCTTTTCATATAGAACATTAATGACTCGCTCCATTACTTTGTCATAACCAGAAATCATTCTGTAATAGGCCCTCATGTTTATTTGATATTTTTCCTTGGTATCCCACCGCCAAAAAAAACGTTCTCTGTTTAGTGAGTTTTTAATGAAGTCTGGATGATTTTCGTAGATTTGAGGATCCGATAATTTTGGTTCTGGAATTTCCACATTTTCATACAAACTAGCAACGGATTGAGGATAAGGATAATGACCCTTGTTTCCTGGAGTTAAGTCACTATCAACGGCATGGACAGAATTAAAACTAATAGAAAGACAAAAAGGCGTATCCGTACTTTGGTTTTTAATAAATGTTATTGCTTCATCTCCGCAAATTTCAGCTGAATGTCGTTTAGTGCCATCCTCTAATGTTACAAAATGAGGGGCGTTCCTGGGAGATGGTTTATAAAAATCAAATAACTGATTTATAATGCTATCTCGCTTTTCAAGTTTTACACCAAATTTGCCTATAAATCCAGTTTTGTAGCCCAATTTTTTTAATAAATAAGGATAGGAACTAGTACTAAATTCTGTTTTTAAAGGTGGCTTGCCAAAGGTATAATTGTGCTTATTTTCATATAACCCGGTAAGAATGGATGCTCTACTTGCCGCACAAATAGCAGAGGTGACATAGGTGTTAATAAATCTAATGCCATTTGTAGCAAGAAAATCAAGGGTTGGGGTTTGAATAATTGGATGCCCTGCACAAGAAATAGTATCATTTCGTTGATCATCGACTAGAAAAAATAAAATATTAGGTTGCTCCTGAATATTTGGGTTTTTTTCAATGGGCTCATACTTACATTGAAATAATACCAAAACAATTAGTAAGTAAATTTTTTTTTTCATAGTTCTTTTTAGAAAGATTCAGAAATCAAGGTATTCTTTTAAACTTGTTGGTCTTAATTTTAGGGGTTTTATTATTCTTTTTTTGATGCCTTAACAAAAGCATATTAGTCGTTTTATGCCTGATTCAACTACATCGCTCTGATGTAAAAACTATCTCCTTGCTATAGGGAGTGATACATTTAAGCATGCTCCAAAATTATCAAACTGTTTGCGAGTTGCCAATGGTTTTATTGAAATTCTGACAAAAAGAACTGCTAAACTTTCACTCTAGAATAATTTAAGAAGCTGTATTAAAAACTGACTTCTTTTACCTGATTTCAATTGGTGTTTTGAGTTCAAGCACTCTATATCTAATAGTTTGGAACCGTTGTTTACTGATGAAAATCATACCTATTCACAATAGAAATCATAATTTATTTTAGCAATTTTCCTTAAGATAATTCTTGATAATTTGACTGTATTCCAAAATGCTTATGCAGGCAATTAATTGGTCATGTTTCAATATTATTATTTAATAAAGAGGACTTTTAAGCTTCATCAAATATTTTGGAATACGGAATTTAAAAACTAAAATATCATATTATGAAAGCCCTAAATCCTTTCCTGAAAGTATTTATTTTTCTTTTTTCCTTCGTAATGATTCCAAGTTGTGATCTATTTGATAATGATGATCCACCTGTTGATGAATCAGAAATTGGCGATGTACTATGGGAACATAAAGCTTTTGATCAGGACAAGTATTTTATTCTGAACTCAATGGCTTATGATAACAACACCATTTATTATGCCCAGGGTGGGGGAACGGTGATTTGGACGCCTACAAGAATTAATGCGGTCAATGCTGAAACAGGTGAATTAAAATGGAGTTCTGCCGAATTAGACCATATGGATCTATCAAGTGATATTGTCATCGGGGATGGTGGAGTTATCTATGCAATTGGATTTTATACTTTATATGCTATAGATCCAAACAATGGAGAATTTCTTTGGACATGGAAGGTGCCAGAAACAATAACCAATTCTGATGGTGGAGAATTATATACCTTTGGTCAAATTGGTTCTTTAGCTATTGCAAAAGATGGTTCCTTAGTATTAGGAAGTATTGGTTCTGGAGTTTATCATCGTGGTATTTATGGTATTGATAAAAGTGGCACCAAACGTTGGCATAATTTGACTGCGAATGAATGGGGGGCAACTTCATTAGTGATTAATAAAGATAATATTGCTTATTACTATTCTTCATTGAATGGTAAGGATGTGATTTATGCTTTGGATATTGCAAACGGTAGTGTCCTTTGGACCAAGGAAATTGATTTAATAACTTCTTCTGCCAACAACATCTTGATTACAGATAACAATTCTTTAATTTGTGCAGTAGGTTTAAATGGTGAGGCAAGAAGGCTACATGAGATTGATTGTTCTTCTGGTGATGTACTATGGAGTAGTATTGACGAAGTGGGTTACCTTAACAAAATAATGAATCATAATGGGGTCGTATTTTTTGATGCTCCATATGGAATTTACACCCTAACCATTGGAGGTAATGGAATTAAAAATAAACTTATTGATCCTCATTTTATGGATGGAGTGAAAATTGATAGTAAAAATCGCTTTGCAATGGTTCATAACATTGGTTTCGAAACCAATTTAGTAAGCTACGAAATGGATGGTAGTCAAGCCCAAAATATCCCTTATCCAGGTATTGATCATCGATTGTTCCTTCTCATCCCTGGCAATAAACTTATTGTAAGGGCGAACAATACCATTGCTGCATTACAAGCTGATGCAACTTTAAGTCAAAGTGGTGGATGGCCATCTTATGCACATGATATGAGGAATTCTCGAAATGTGAGTAGATGATGGAATATCTTATATGTAAATTGGATTGTTTTAACATCCGAAAAAATAGCCTAGTTCGCTTGGTGTGTTCGCCTGCAGGTGAGCATAACTGTATTTTTCAAGAGTAAATAATTAGCAGTTTTGTATCATTAGTTAAATGACAAAGGAAGCCACTATTTTTATAAACAAGTAGTGGCTTCCTTTTTTTTTGAATCAAAACAAAAAGTTATCCTATGCCTGCAAAAGGTTCAAACCAAAATATATCGTCTTATTCCTACAAAAACCAATATCATAATAGAATATCCGATAAAAAATGGGACTACATACATTTCTAGATTAAATACCAACATAATCGCCATAACCAATAGTTGAAATCCTAGCCCGAAAGTAGATAATAGGGTCATGAACCACCTAGGAAAAGGCTTACTGTTCATTGCATCTTTATCAATTATATAAATGGTTTTATCAAAAGTAATATAGAGTAAATCATAAATTTTATAAAAAATATTGACGGTTTGTTGCTTTTCTCCCTTCATGGCTTTGGGCGCTGAATCCTCAAAAATTCGACTAGTAGTGTCTCCGTTTACGTTATTCCTTAATATGACATAATAATAATTGTACAAGGTGCCTTGCAACTGAACACCTAGGAATGCAAGGATTACTAAGACAATGGAAGTATTTGTAATGTACCAAAGAGTAATAAAAAATAAGAAATTCAAAATGATATCTGCAATGGAATCATAATAACGACCAATATAGGAAGGGGTATTCTTAACCCTAGACAACTCTCCATCGGCAGCATCTAAAATGGACTTCAGAATCAGGAAAAAAGCGGCAGAAACTTTGTAATCATAAAGCATACATAAAATAGCCAAAAAACCTGAAACAATAAACCAAGAAGTTACGTGAATTGGTGTGATTGAAGTGTTTTTCAAGGAATTGGCTATCCATCTTGCTACAATTCTACCATAATCTGATAAATCAATAAATTGATATTGTTTGGGTAACTTAGACATTAATTTCTATTAAAGGTTTGAAATGAAAAAGTTGGGTTGTTAGTATTCCATTTCATCGCGTGACAAAAAATGCAAACTTACGATCATTTCAATTCTAATTTATTTTTAATTAACTTTCGCATAATCTTGGATTTCAATCGTTCTATTTTTTTATAATCAATAATAACATAAATGCGACTCTTAGCTATTTTGTTTTTTCTTTTATGTATTGTAAACTCTGGAATTGCTCAAACTCAAAATTTCAACTTTAACATTATTCATAGAGGTAAAGAAGTTGGGGTATTGGAGGCAAAGCAGACTAGATCTGCTAACCAGGTTATTTATTCAAGTCAGACAAAAACGACTCTAAGTTTGATAATGGACTTTAAGATTGTTTTTGATAATAATTTGAGAGTTGAGAATGGACAGTTGGAATATTCAGATATGAGTGTTTCTGTAAATAAAAAAAATTATGGAAAGACCATTACAAATCGGCGTGGAAATGAATATGTAATGGAGAATGATGGAGATGAATTCATAATAAAGGAATTTCCAATAACCTTTTGCGGAAGTATGTTTGTCTTTTTTGAGCCTAAGAATGAATTGACTGCCTTTTCCGAAAAACAAGGTAACTTTCACACTGTAAAGCACATTGGTAATAGTGTTTATGAAAAAACGGATCCTAAAGGAAGAATCAACAAATACTATTATGAGAATGGGTTTTTATCCAAAGCAGAGATAGACGCCGGTTTAATTGAATTTCAGATTGTAAAGGCAGATGAACAAATAGGTTCCGCAATTATTGATAATTGAGGAACCTATTGATGTTAACCCAACTCCTAATGTTATAAGTTATTCTTTACACATTCCTTAACTCAAATATTTGCCTAAAAACCCAATCATTGCTTTATAAAATTCAAACTGATTTTCTTGGTTTCCGAATCCATGCCCTTCATTGTATTTAACTAGGTATGGTACTTCAATTCCATTATTTCTAAGCGCTTTTACAATTTGATCCGCTTCATCGATATTGACTCTAGGGTCGTTTGCTCCTTGCACCACGAATAAAGGTGCTTTGATTTTATCGACATGAAAAACGGGTGAATATTTATGCATTCTTTCTTTTTCTTCATCAGGATTTCCAACCATTTCGTACATCATTTTCAAATAGGGTTCCCAATAAGGAGGAATGGTCTTCATAAATGAAAATAAATTTGAAACACCCACATAATCAATTGCGCACGCATACAAATCTGGAGTATAAGTAACGCCAGCTAAAGTCGCATAACCACCATAGCTTCCTCCATAAATGGCTATTCTTTTTGGATTTGCAATACCTTGTTCAATCAAATAATTTACACCATCTGTGATGTCATTTTGCATGGTATCTCCCCATTTCTTAAATCCTTTTTCCCAAAATTCACGGCCGTAACCAGTACTTGATCGAAAGTTCATTTGTAAAATAGCATACCCACGGCTAGCCATCAATTGAATTTCCGGATTATAACCCCATTCGTCTCGTGCCCAAGGTCCTCCATGAGGATTCACAACGACTGGCAGGTTTTTAGGTATTTTTCCTTTGGGTAAAGTCAAATATCCATTGATGGTCAACCCATCTCTCGAGGTATATTTAATCGGATGCATCTCTGACATATCCTCCTCCTTAATCCATGGACTCACTTCAACAATTTTTGTCAGTTCATCTTTTGTTTTGTCATAAAAATAATAGGCTCCTAATGACCGATCACTAAAAGTTCGAACCATAAATTTGTCCTCCGCTTTATTGTGGCTAGTCACGAATATTTCATAATCTCCAAGACTCTTTTTTAATCTTTTATAAATAGATTCCGTTTCTGCATCTAAAAAATGTCGATGCCTTAAGTCTGTGGTATAAAGAATTGATGTGAGCACTTTTCTTTTTCTAGAAAAGGATAATTGGGAAACGTCGACTTCTTCATGCTCAAAAAGGGGCGCGCCATATTCTTTACCAGCTTCCAAATCAAATTTCACTATAGCGCTTTTATCTCGACCAAGATTGGAAGAGGCATAAACTATATTGCCATTGTCGAATTCAAAAAAGAGGGGAGAGAGAGTGACTCGAAAATCAGTCGTTAAAACTTCTTTGAACGGTTCATTTTCTGTTTTACGATACATAATCACAGAATTGGTTCCGTTTTGCACTTTTATTGCGACCCGCAGTTTTCCATCATGATCAGTCATCCACTCACTGATTGGCTCAACAGGGTTATTATTTTCTGCTAATTGTGTCAATTTCCCATTTATAATATTTAGCCGGTAAGGCTCGAATAGTTGCGGATTATTTTTGTTCATTCCGATAATTATTTCATCATCGAAATCTTCTAGCGTATCAATAATATCGATTCTGACTCCTTTAAATGGTGTTAATTCAATAAGGTCAGAACCATCTGCATTTACAGCATACAAATGAAAATTTTCATTTCCACCATCATCCTTGCCATAAATAATCCGAGAGTTATTGGCCCAAAAATACCAAGCGAGATCTCGGTCAGTTTCAAAAGTTATTTGGGTGATATCTGATGTCCCTATTTTTTGGGTAAAAATATTTTGACGATTTTTGTAAGGACCCATAAAAGAAAAATGGGTTCCTTTCTTTGAAAGTTGATATCTAGTTTTGTCTGGTTTTTTGAAAAAATCTTCAACACTATACTTAAAGTTTCCATATTCTTCAGCGATTAGTTTTTGGAGTTCTTCTGAAGATGATGGAAGCGTTGGATCTCCGGGCAATGTCTTATTATTTTCCATAATTATAGATAATTTGAATTTTTGGAGGCAAAGATAGATTTCCTTTTTGTTTTGATATATGTTCTTTAAAAGGAATCATTTTTTAATAAATAAATTAGTTAAGTGGTATGCAATTATTCCTTCCAATTGTGGTTTATAGGACAACAATTAGGTATTTGAACAAAGTAAGTTTAGCTTTTGTCTAATCCTAGATAGCCAACAAACAAGATTTCATATATTTGCAAACTTTTTGAAAAGCAATTTTTTTTTCAAAATTATATATCGAAAACAATATGCAAAAAAACTTAAAAGATGTCTTCGGAACGGTTCATGGGTTAGACGATAAAAGTGTAGAATTCTTGACGAAAGCACTTTCAAAAAATAACTTACCTGGGTTTGATTACCTAGAATTTGTTCAATCATTAAGGGCTTTGTCTGATATGGATATGGCTGAGGATACGGCAATAAAGTCGGCTTTTGCAACTGCTGCTACAGTTGGTTTGACAAAAGAAAAATTAATTCAATCGGCGAAACACTACAAAGAAGTATTGTCTAACGAACGAACCCAATTTGAACAAGCACTTCAAAATCAATTGAATAAACGAGTGAAGGGGAAGCAACAAGAGGTTGAAAAATTGAAAGTACAAATCGAAAAATGGAAGGCTCAAATTGCGAAATTAGTTGCCCAAGTAGAGAAATCTCAAAATACAATTGATAACGCTGATTCGCTAATTCAAGCTGAAATGAACAAAATTGAAAAGACCAAAGATGCATTTGAATTTACGTATCAAAGTATTGCAAACCAAATAGATAAAGATGTACAAAATATTGATTTACATCTTTAATCCGGTTTTAAACAACTAATAATTAGCATTAGATGAATTGTAAACAAGGGACTAAATTTATCATCACTCAAATGGTAGATCTTTTAGATGTTGTAGGTGATGAAAATTATCGAACCCACCTTCCTATTTTTAAAGGATCTTCCATCGGACAGCATATACGCCATATTACTGATTTCTATACCTGTTTTATTAGTGGGTTTAATGAAGGCTTAATTGACTATTCCAAAAGAGAACGGAATCATTTAATTGAAATGGAAACCGCCTTTGCCAAAGGAGTTATGGGAAATATTCTTGATGAGATTACATATTGTGATGAAGAAAAAATAATTGATGTTAGAGTTGATTTTACCTCTGAGTTAGGTGTGGAGAGACCTATAGTGAAATCTTCAATCGGTCGAGAAATGATGTATGCCTATGATCATGCTGTGCATCATTTGGCAATGATAAAGATGGGAATCAGAGTTGCATTTCCAAATATTCAAGTTGATGAAAAGGTTGGTGTCGCTCCATCTACTTTAAAACATTGGAAAGGGAAAAAGGCTTCCTCTTGAGTAGAACTTAAGTAACTGAACACATGAATATCGCCACTCTAAACGGACTCTTTTTGCGATACTATTCATTAAAAAATATTTTAATAACGCTGCTATTTAAATATTTTTTGTCTCGACTATCCGAAAAATAACCTCATTTAAAGTGTCGATATTCATGTTTAGTTATTTACATTATATTAGTTCAAATACCTTGGAAACGAAAAACGTAGATTGGACACTTCTAAGATTACCATGTATGTTAAGGAACATATAAAGAATAACTTATAACATTAGGCGGATTCTTTTGATTTTATCTTTCGTTAAAAATACTCGCCGTAGCGAGGCTATGCCTTTGTTTTTTGCCTCGGCTAAAACCAAAATAATCTCCCCAAACCTTTATAACTTATTCTTTATACGTTCCTGAGTATCCTGCCGTAAGAAAAAATCAAAAATGGATTATTACAAATACGAGATAACCTGCCAGCCAAATTTTTCAGAAATTTTAATGGCCCTTTTTAGTGAAGTTCCTTTTGATACTTTTGAGGAACACGAAACTGGGTTTAATGCCTATATTCCAATAAAAGAGGATTTTAGTGTGGTGCAAGATTTAATCCATAAACTAAAGGAACAGTTTGATTTTCAGATAAACAAACAATATATAAAAGCACAAAATTGGAATAAAAAATGGGAGTCTAATTTTCAACCTATTCAAATAGGGGATTTTTGCGGTATTAGAGCTGATTTTCATCCTGATTTTGATAATGTTCAATACCAAGTCAATATAAATCCCAAAATGGCTTTTGGAACAGGTCACCATGCTACTACTTTTCTTGTCATTCAAATCATGAAGTCATTATCTTTTGAAAAAAAGAAGGTCTTAGATTATGGTTGTGGTACAGGTGTTTTAGCCATATTAGGCTCAATGCTTGGTGCAACACATATAGATGCGGTTGATATTGAAGAACCTTCCTTTGAAAATACCATTGAAAATTGTGAAATTAATAACGTTAATAATGTGCAAACTTATCATGGAACTTTAGCATCGGTCGTTGATAATGGTTATGATATTATCTTAGCTAATATCAATCGGAATGTAATTCTTAAATCATTGAAAGAGTTATATACTAAATTGAATGTTGGAGGTGTTTTGGTGATTTCTGGGTTTGTTACGGAGGATAAGGATTTGATGCAGGAAGCTTGCGAGCAAGAAAAATTTGTAATACAAAAAATAAAAGAACGAAATAATTGGCTTTGTTTTCAAATTCAAAAGTAAGAGTATGTCTAAATTTTTACTTCCTAAAAACCAACGCTTTATGAACCTGCCTTTCAAATTATTGCGGTCATTTGCCTGGGCAAACTCCCTTAATAATTTATCGCCAGAACCATAAATCATTGATTCTCAATTTGTAAAATTTTTTGACATACTCTAAATTAATCGCTTCCATGTTATCTTTTTCATGGTGTCTTATTCAATGATCAAAATAACCAAGGAGCCATTTTATTATATTGACTGAAATGAAAAGATTTTTTATTTGTTTTACCTTTTTGATCTTTTTTTCATCCCTTTCTTTTGGACAAAGAATTACAGAATTCTCTCCCAATAGCAATGATTATATTAAAGAATTAGAAGTATTTATGACATCCAGTAAGCGGAAAGTCATGGAGGAAGTTTTTGAGAATTTTGAGAAGCTTTATAAAAGTGGTCGATTTTCACCTGAAGAATTTGACCAAATATTGAAGACGAGTAATTTAATGTTAGTGCAACGGATGACCGCCAGTCCATATTTTAGTAAATACTTGACGGGGTTAACCTTCGTGAAAAATAGTGAACTAGGGGAATCTCGTTTTAAAAAATGGCATGAAGTGTTAGACCAAATGTTGTCTAACGTTCAGAATCGTAGACTAAAACCTTATGAAAAGTTTCTTGATTTCAGTATTTCCTTTTTTGAACGAAATGCTTTTCGTTATTCAAAAACGGGAACTACATGGATCGCGGATGCATCGAGATATGATTTTAAATTTGTAGAAAATGAACCGGTCGTAGAATATGAGAAGATGAACCTAATCGGGGTCAGAGGAAAAGACTCGATTATTATCTATGAAACTAAAGGTCAATATATTCCTGTAGAACAAGTTTGGAAGGGAATTGGAGGGAAAGTAACCTGGGAAAGGTTTGATTTAGAAGCAGGCGTTTATGCCGAATTAGGCGAATATGAATTGGAAGTCAAAAAGAGTTTATATGAAGTCAAAAGTGTAAAAATGCATTACCCACTTTATTTTGGTAGTGTAGCTGTACCGGGTAGTTTTAGAGATAAAATATCTACTTCCAACAAAGCTTCTGAAGGATCTTATCCTCGATTTGAGTCTCATGAAGATATTTTGGAGATTAAGAATTTCGGAAAAGGTATTAAATACACGGGAGGTTTCAGGTTGCATGGCATGACCGTATATGGGTTTGGTACTAAAGAAAATAAAGCAGAGATTGAAATTTTTAATGACAAAGAAGCATTATCCTATCGAGGAAAAGCAGATTTATTTACAATTAGGCGGGAAGAACGAATTGTAGGCGAAAGGGTTCAATCTACCATTTATTTTGATCAAGATTCACTTTATCATCCTTCGGTAAATATACGGTTTGAAATTCCCACCAAAAAGCTTGGATTATCAAGAGGTCAACGGGGGTCAGACCGGAATCCTTTTTACCATTCTATGCACCAAGTTAATATAGATTCAGATAATATTGACTATTTTATGGAGTCCGACTCTATGTTTTTGGGTCGAAAAAATTTAGGTTTTCAAAAATCAGCAACACCAATTTCCTTTGAATCTTTGAAGTATTTTGAAATAGGAGATTATCAAAGAATCCAAAATATCTCTACTACAAACCCTATCGCCCTAATGAAAATTGCATCTAGGGAGAATGACAACGCAAGAATATTGGATGCCAATATGCTTGCAGAAAGATTGAATTCTAGGTTTACGGTTGAAAATATAAAATCCTTGCTTTATGATTTGGTATCGAAAGGTTTCATCAATTATGATGCAGATGAGCAAAAAGTAGAATTAAAAGACAAAATATTTCATTATGCAGATGCGGCACAGAAGAAGGTCGATTTTGATGTCTTAAGAGTCAATTCGGAGACAAAGGGTACTAATGCGATTTATGATTTAAAAGATCAAAAAATTTCTATAAATGGGGTTAAGAAAATTGAGTTAAGTGCCCTTCAAAAGGTTGGTTTTTTACCAGATTTGGAGCAAGTGAAGCTACTGAAAAATCGAGACATGGAATTCAAAGGGAAGATTTTTGCTGGGTTTACAACCATGTTAGGAAGGGGTAATAAGTTTGATTACGATAAATTTCATATTGGGATGGATTCCATTCGATACTTTGATATGTTTATCCCAACAGGAAATGTAGATAAGAATGGAAAACCAGAAGCACTTTCAATCGGATCAAGAATTGAGTATTTAACGGGGGTCCTATTGGTTGATGCCCCCTTAAATAAGTCAGGGAGAGAAGATATTGCCATTTTTCCATCTCTTCAATCTAAGGAAAATTCATTTGTCTATTATGATTATGCAGAAACGCAAGGTGGAGCTTATAGTCGAGATTCCTTTTACTTTCAATTAGATCCTTTTAGTTTTAATAGCCTAGATAGATACTCCAGAGATGATATTCATTTTGATGGGAAAATGGTATCTGCTAATATTTTCCCAGATTTTGAAGAAACATTGGTTCTTCAAGAAGATGAATCATTGGGTTTTCAAACCAAAACTCCTGATGATGGATATGACACTTACCTTGGGAAAGGGACTTATAGAGGGAATATTGACCTAAGTAATAATGGATTTCAAGGTCAAGGCCGATTGAGTTATTTAGGGGCTGACATTGACTCAGAAGATTTGATTTTTAAACCAAAACAAACAACAGGATCTGCAGAGAGATTTGACTTGGAGGAAGATAGAGCAAGTGAAATTGAAGTTCCACAGGTACGTGGTTATGATGTGACGATTGATTGGAGACCCTACAAAGATTCGATGTATGTCCGTTCGAAAGAAGCTCCCTTTGAATTATTTAAAGCTGGGTTACATACATTAAAAGGATTGTTGATTTTGACACCTGGTGGTTTGAAAGGCGATGGATTGTTAGATTGGGATAAGGCAAGTATGGAGTCAAGGTTATTTAATTTAAATGCTTTTTCTGCAACGGCTGATACAACAGATTTGAAAATTAGAGCCTTTGATGCAGATGCACTAGCACTTCAAACTTCCAATTTGAATGGAAATGTAGACTTTGATGAACAGAAAGGTGCATTCAAAGCGAATGCTGAGTTTTCGACTTCCACCTTACCCTACAATCAATACGAAACTTCTTTTAATGAATTTGATTGGGACATGAAAGAAGAAACAGTAACTTTTAAAGCTATAGAAGGGAAATTGGGTTCATTCCTATCAATTCATCCTGATCAAGATTCTTTGTTCTTTAGAGGAGAAACTGCTTTTTACAACCTGCGAACAAATTTATTGCAAATAGGTGGGGTTCCATTTATTGTCACGTCTGATGCCTTTATTTACCCAAGTGATGGCAAAGTGGAAGTTCGGCCAGGCGGTGTTATGACAGAGTTGACTAATGCTAGAATTTTAGCAGATACTATCAATAAATATCATGTTATAAATAGAGCAAATGTTAAAGTTTTGGGTGGTAAAGAGTATAGAGCCAATGGATTTTATGAATACAATATCGGCAACAAAAAACAAGAGATTGAGTTTGCCGAAATCGTTGGTACAAGAGTCGGAAAGGGAGATCATTCGACTAAACGATCGGTTACAAGGGCAACGGGGGAAATTGGACCTAGAGACAAATTTTTTATTGATTATAAGACTAAGTTTCAGGGGACAATTAGTTTGAGTGCGGAAAAATCTAATCTAAATTTTGAAGGATTTGCTAGGTTAGCTTCAAAAACACTACCTGCTTTACATTGGTTTTCAATTAATTGTGAGGCGGACAAAAATGACTTAGCGATTCCATTTGAGACGCCTAAGAATTTTCAAGGGGAATCACTCTATACTGGATTGTTCTTAAGTAAGGAGACTGCTACCGTTTATCCTAGAGTTATGAATCCTCTGTTTTTCAGAAAAGACCGGGCTATCTTGCCTGTGGAAGGCTTATTTCAATATGATGATAAATTGGATAAATTTATTTTTGGAGATTCTCTAAAAGTGATGACTGAATCAACTGCTCAAAAAGGCAATCAATTGATTTATGACGAGAAATCCGGGAAAATCAATATGGAAGGTAAACTCGATATAGGTTCTGCCTTGAAATATATCGATGTTGAGGCAGCAGGAGAATTGAAAACAGAATTTGGTCAAATGGTTGTCGATACACTTATGGGTACTGCGGCTATGGATTCAGAATTAGAAATGGAAGTTATGGCTGGGCTGAAGTTAAGATTGCCTGACAATCTGTTAAAAATAATTTCTAATGATTTTAAATCAAGTACTTTTGAAACAAGCCCAGTTGTCTATGCTAAGGATATTTTGTTCTATAAACGATCAGTCAGAGAAATATTCCCAGATAATGAAGATGTAAGAAAATCAATAAGCCAGGTGAATCAGGGTAGTTTAGTCTTACCAAAAAAACACAATCCTTATAATTTTTTATTCGCAAAAATTCCGATGACTTGGAATACTCAAAATCAATCCTTTATTTCAACAAAAGATAAAATTGGATTAGCGACGATTGATGGAGAAAGTATTAATTCTATGATTACCACTTACATTGAGTTCATTATGCCTACTAATGAAGATGATCGTGTGTACATGTATATCAAATCTCCAAGTCAGCTGTGGTATTATTTTGGATACAAACAAGGGGTTTTAGAGGTTGTTTCTAATAATACAAAATTCAATGAAGAGCTTGCAGATCTAAAGGATAAAGAAAGAATTTTTAAAATGGACGACGGAGAAAATTTTGAAATTCGACCTGCAGAAGCTGCCCGCGCGCAAGCATTTGTAAGACGAGTTCAAGATGCAAATAATTAGACATAATCTTAATCAATATTAGAGCAGGTTTAAAATCTAAATATTTATTAAAGATACTTTTACAAAGGGGAGGAAGTTTGGTCGTTTACCAAACTTCCTCCCTTTTTTGGTATGGTTTTGGTCTTCTTACCACATTAGCCCAAATGTGAACTAGGGTACATGTCACTAGAGAACGATCCGATAGAGTTTGAAACAAACACATGGAATGAATAAACCTGGACATATTCTCTTTTTTTTCCTTTCTCTTTTTTTCTGGACTACTTCTGAGATTTTAGCGCAGAACAATCTTTCTGTTGCTTATTCCAATCTTAACACATTGCCTGATTTTCTAAATATATGTGGTGATACCGACCAAATAGCAGTGACGGTTAGCCTAGATGGTTCATCTCCATTAACACGCTCGAATATTTTAGCAGGTCTTAACTTTTTTAAGGGTGTTGAATTAGTTGAATTTGATATAAATCAATCTTCAAATGGAGTTATTTTAACTAACTCTAATAACCCAAACCAACCTGAATTTATATTGCCAGATTTAAGCCCAACAGGGACGACTTCAATCCAAATTTGGATGACAATCAAAGCAAATTGTGAATATGTAGATACCCTCCTTCAAAACGATCAAATCCAAGTTTTTGATAATTGGTCTTTTTCTTATGATTTAGGAAGTAATACTGGTTTAAGTGAACAAGATATAACCTCAGAATATCGGGATGCATTCGCAGTCCCATTTTTCACCATGGATATTGAGAATGATAATCCACCTGCTCGAGTTAATGACTGTTTTGATAGAGAAATAAAAATCAGCAATTCAGCATTGGATGGTTTTGTAGATTCTCTAACATATACAAATATTCAAGGTTCAGGGATTTGGGTTCAGGATCTCCAAGTAAATGGAATTTCAATCGATGTGACCAAAACCTTAGATTCAAATGGGGACACAATAATTACTGCAATTATTGATGCACCTTATTTTCAAGCTAATCAATTCGGAGATGGAGATGGACTTTTCGATCCTAATGAAGCCCTAACCGTTTTAGAAAGTTATTGTTTGGTGAATTGTAATGGTTTTACAGGCAGCACGCACAAAACTAGTTGGGGTTGTTCCGGTGAATTTTGTTTGGAGAATTCACAGTCTGATTTTGTTGAAATTGGAGAAGGTGCAGCTAATGTAGATGTTAAAACTTTTGGAAGTTTGCCAAATGAATTTGCAGGTTACTGTGAACTTGGACAAACAACAGTCACCTTTACGAATGGTGGGGTAGAGTTTGATGACGGCTTTGCCTCAATGTTAGATATTGAAGCTGGCATAGGACTAGGTAATTTATTTCAATTAAATCACAGTGGTTTTTCAATAACTAATGTTCGGATAGCGGGAATAGATTTAACGGCTTTTGATGCCTTTAATTTATTGCATGGAAATCCCCAGTTTAGTAGTGATCCGGATGGAATAGGAGGACTTTCTGATGAAGATGGAGATGGTTATTTTGATGATTTAGCGATTAATGAATCTTTCGAAATTACTGTTTTTTATGAATTCGATTGTTCCAATGCCAATTTATTGGATACAAATGCCAATTGTGAAAATAATTTCTCGACTAGCTTTAATGCTAGAATTGATTATACAAACGCTTGCCAAGAACGACTCATTCGACTACAAAGTAATTTCTTCAGACCCGCTAATACCAGCTCTTCTGTTGAAAACACCTCTGATGCGGATGCTTTTGTAGAGGGTGGTGTTTTCTTTGTAAATTTTGATCAAACAAGAAGCATACGGTTTTTTGAACATACCTGCAATGGGGATGAAATTTTTAATGTCAAAGTTGTTTTGCCACAAGGTATAACGCCATCTATTGATCAAACAGTACTTTTGAAAAATGACTTTACTTCGATAGAAATGCTTTCTAGTTCACAATCTAATGACACTTTGTCTTTGGTGTTTGATGCTAGCTTTTCACCGTTTTTAAATGGAGATTATAATCTGAAATTAGCCCTAGAAGCAGATTGTTCCGCTTCTTTAGGGAAAACGAACTTATCCGTTTTATTTGCTTTTGAGTGCCCACCATGTAACTGCGAGCATGTGTGGTATTGTGGGGAGTTAGAAGGGCCTCAATTACATGCAACTAGCCCACCATGTCCGCCTGATATATTTGAATGTAATATTGGTTTACAAACCACTTCATTTGAGGTTGATAGAACCACTTTTGGGTTTCAAGATCCATTATTTCAAGAACCATTTGATAAAGAGTTAGCCAATAAAAAAGTAGCGATTTCTTGTGATTCGGTTGAGATGAAAGTGATGAATATCGTTGGGGAAACACCAATTTTTGATAGCATTGGTGTTACTATCACTTATTCGAATCCGGATCTAACTAATTCCCCAGAAGAGATTTTTATATTTGAAAGCGGGCAAGTTAGATTTACAAATAATGGCAGTGAATTCTTTTGTGATGTTACGTCCAATGATTTAATATTGGAAACAGACACAAGTTTTAAGCGTTTAACATTTGATTTAAATGAGTGCCTGATTAATCTTGGTTTAACACTTACTGAAAATGATACTATAGAATTTATTGGACAATTTAGTGTTAATCCGACTGGACCTTTTTCTGTTCAATTCAAGGAAGTTCCTGATTTTAGAGCTTTTGGTTTCTATATTGAGAATGGATTGAAAGAGTCCTGCGATAATTTTGGTGAAATATTTACACTTTCAAAAAATCAAATTGCTTTTGATTTTCCTAACTCCAATAATTTTCCTCAAGGATGTGAAGAAACAACCCTTCAGTATCGATTAATCATCGTTAACAATGGGTTTTCAAACTTTTTCGGAGATGAATTAAGACCATCCTCAAGAGTAGATTCTATAATCTTTGATTTTGACCCAAATATATTAACCGCATTCGATCAATCTAATGTTGATGTGTCGATCCCTGGTCATCCCTTGTTCGGAAATGATTTTTTCGATTTACCACCTTTATCTGATTTTCCAGATGGAAAGTATTCTGCCAGTTTTGACACATTACTTAGTGCACCGACCTTAAATGAAGTACAAACATATACTTTTAACCTAAGAGTTCATTTAATTCCAAATTGCAGCGCTGTAGTCAGCAGCCAGAAGGATGATAACTTATACAATTTTGATGCGACCATTTTTTATCAAGATCGTTATTATGCTAGTTTTATTGGTGATGGAAGTTGTATGGTTCCAGAAGTAGATTCCGTTAATAGCATTATAGCTTACGAGGATCCACCAACTTTTTCTTTGACGCCATTGTCAAATACCAATTTTACCTTAGAAGGAGATACTGCTGTATGGACGGTTCAACATTGTAATAATTCATTCGTTTCAGATGCAGGATTAACTTGGATTTCCATTGAGGATACTTCTGGGACAGTCCAAATTGTATCTATTGAGGATATTACAGACTCGAATAATCCTATCAATTTATCCTTCCAGAATTTTGGTAATTCCTCTTCAAAAAGCTTTGCCTATACTGGATCATTACTACAAGCAAATGGGACGAATAGCCTTGAAGAGATATGTAATTTTATCCGAATAAAAGCGATTGCTAATCAATGTTTAAATGCGAACTTCGCAGTTAGAACTGGGTGGAATTGTCAGCCTTATGGTGACCCGAATTGGACACCTGAAGATTATCACCCCTGTCAAGAAGTAACGCAAGACCTTTCATTAACTATTTTGGATCCTTTTTTAGATGCGAATGTTACAGACCAACCATCTGAAAATCCTGAGATATGTGATACCTCCTCTATCACTATTTTGTTGCGAAATATTGATAGAGGGGTCGCTTTTGATGTGCAAACTCAAATTATTTTACCCATTCAAGGAGCTACCTTAATTCCGGGAAGTTTCGAATTTGCTTATCCTTCTGGCAGTAACTTTGAACCTGCTTTGGGAGATCCATCTTTTATGAATACAACACTTCAAGGTCAAGTTTTCCAATATGATGATTTTTCCTTGATCAGTGATTTTTTGAATGATAATGGATTAGCTGGCTTTAATCCTTCGAATCCAACAGATTCTAATGAGGTGAAAATCAGGTTTGCCTTTGAGACTGATTGTAATTTTAGAAGTGGAGATTTAGCTTTTTATAATTTTAAAGGATTGAAAGGTTGTGGCGCAGAGACTAATTTTGAATCCGGTGAATCCTTTCCTTTAGTTATTAATGGAGCAGAACCAGACTTAACAAAGGTATTTGAAATTGCCTTTTCCCCTCAAAGTTTTGTGGTCTCTAATGCGAATACAACCATTGAAATATCAGTAAAGAACCTTACCAATACTCCAAGTTCGACTGATGACAAAATTAGCTTATCTCTTCCTCCCAATTTTAACTACATCTCTGCTACCTCCGCTACCATAATTCCGGCAAATTGGCAAATTACTGATCCTACTATTGAAATGCCAGCTAATTTTCAAATGCTGACTTGGTCAATGCCTGCGGGATTAGGGTTGAATGAGGAGGCTGTTTTTTCTTTTGAAGTTCAAAGTCCTTCGTTTAATTGTGATACTGAAGATTTTCAAGTAGAATTGGTAACGACTACAAATAATGAATTATACTGCGAATCAGCAGATATTAACTGTACTGTTCAAACCATCACTTCCACCAATGGTCCAGCTTTGACCATTTTGCCAATAGGGCAAGAAATTATGGTAGGTTTCCAAAATTTGGTAAGCTCTTGCTCTAATGCAAATATGGAATTGCTTCAGGGGCAAATAACCTTGACCAGCTTAAATAACCTTCTAAATGATAATTATTCATTAATGATTTTTGTTGATGAAAATCAAAATGGACAAATAGATAGCAACGAAACAATAGTCAATCAACAGCAATTTTCAGTGAGCCTTGAAGCTGGTGTTTCTATGTCTGTTGATTTAAGTTTTGAAGTGGAAGGTGCTCAAATTTGTAATTTGATAGCCCAATTAACCGCTGAAAATTTAGATTTATGCGAAGGGGTGACCATGAGTTTACCTATACCTGACATGCAAAATGCAGGTTTAAGTCAAATAATTTGTGTTCCAACCGATACTGTATTTACTACCCAATTAGGTGATACAAATTGTTCCTCATCAAATGAATATGATTTTACATGGGCAGCGATTCCCCCAGCCTTGACTTCTGATTTAAGTAACTTTAAGGAGTCCAATCCAACTTTAACGATAAACTATCAAGGTACAGGAGTTGATACTTTGACTTATATTTTGGCTACTCAAAGACCCAATTGTGGTCTGACTAGCATAGATACTGTTTCTATCATTTTGACTCCACAAATTGATATTTCACCAAATCAACCCATTGTATTAATTGTAGGTCTAGATACGGTATTAACGCCCAATTTTACTGGAGGTGTTGCTCCATATTCTTATAGTTGGAGTCCTTCAGATTTCTTGAATGATCCTTTAAGTACAAATCCTACTGCTAATCCTGATACCGATACAAATTATTCCGTTACTATTTCTGATTCCAATGGATGCGAGGACAATACCCTTTTTGAAATTCAGGTAATTACGCCTGTTAATGCAGTAGTTTCTCCTCAAGATACAATGATTTGTGAAGGGGAAAATATCCAATTCTCAGCTTCTGGAGGGGACAATTATTTATGGGTTGAACATTCAAATAATCCAACTAGTGGTAATTTGAACGATTTAACGATCCCTAATCCAATTTTCACCAATGGTACACCCAATGGCATTTATCAATTTGAGGTAATTGTTTGGTTAGAGGATTTTCCGGATTTTCCGGATACAGCTAATGTTGTGATTACGGTTTTTGAAAGTCCCACTGCTAATGCTGGTAATGATATTAATACTTGTTTGGGAGATCAAATACAATTAGAAGGTAGCGGTTTTGGTGGCACTGCCTCAAATGACTATTCCTTCAATTGGTCTCCTCAGGTTTTATTTGGACAAGGTACTGCCACGCCAATTGCACTCCCTTCTGAAACTACTTTATATACATTAACGATAACAGATGATAATGGATGTACTAGTACGGATGCGATTTTAGTGAGTGTTGAAGATTGTTCTTGCGAACCAGCTTTAATATTAAGTGTAAATACAAGTGCTGCACTTTGTGACCTTTCAGTAGGAACAGCATCCATCCAACCTCAAGGAAATATATCCAACTACAATTATACATGGAGTCCAAATGTAGGAGACGTTCAAAACTTTGATAATGAAAGGATTAATCTGCCTTATGGAGGTTATTTTGTAACGGTTTCAGACGTCTCAAATCCAGACTGCTTTGTAATTGTTGAGTTTACTATAGAAAATGAAGATGGCCCTTTAGCCTCTGTCGTTACAACACCAGCAGCTTGCCAAGCCACTTCCGGTTCTGCTACTTTTTCTCCAAATACACTAGACTATCTATGGCCTGATAATCAGAACTCCTCTAGCAGAAATGACCTTGTTCCTGGAACTTATTTCGTTACGGTTACTAATCCTTTAGTACCTGATTGTCCAAATGTAATCGAGGTAGAAATTGGAAGTAATAATCCATTAACGGCTGATTTTGAAATCCTTCAAAATCCAGATTGTGGTTTAGCAAATGGTGAAATTCAGCTTAATGTTAATGGAGGGAGTGGTGACTATAATTTTAGTTGGCCTAGCAATACAAATATTCAAGATAACCTCGCTTCTGGTATTTATGACATTACGATTACGGATAATGACGCAACAGGGTGTGAAATAAATTTGGTTTTTGTTTTGCCAGATAATGTTCCCATGGCAAATGTAACGATTACAGATACGATAGATGTTAGTTGCGCCGGGGCAAATGATGGAAGTGTAGTTTTTGATGTTGATTATGAAAGTGGTTTTGTTTTCCCAGCGGATACAATCTATTCAAATGGTTATCAAACCTTTCAAAATGGAAGTTTCCCGACTGGTAATATATGCGTTGTAATTAATGACGGAGATGGATGCCTTGCGGGAGGAGCTTGCTTTGAAATTAATGAAACCCCATCTATGCTAGCCAATTTGATTGCTTCAAAAGCTTGTGGTAATGGAGGTGCCATTGAGGTGGATGTAGAGGGTGGAATTCCTCCGTTTAGTTTTGACTGGCAAGATATTATAGGAGTAGATGATCCCCAAAACCGAACAGATTTACAGGAGGGTTTTTATGAGTTACTCATTTCTGATCAAAGTGGATGTTCCATTTCTGTTTCAACGAATGTTGAACCATGCGACTGCGAAAACCCAATTGTAACCAGTATTGGTATAACAGAGGCTAAATGCGGAATATCTAATGGTACTGCCATCATAACCCTAAATGAACCCGAGTCAAACTTCACTTTTAACTGGACACCTAATTTGGGGATGACTTTTGGAGATGGAAATATCAAAGAAAATTTACCTGCTGGGGGATATTCAGTTGAAATTATCAATAATGAAAATCCTACTTGTGTAGTTGTCACTAATTTCATTATTACAAATGAAGATGGTCCTTTTGCTGAAATTATTTCTACGAATCTGGCAACTTGTCAATCAAACAATGGGGAAGCGATTTTATCGCCAGACTCATTAATATATACTTGGTCGAATCAGCAAATTGGTTCAATTCAAAATGATCTTTTAGCTGGGGAGTATTTTGTGACAGTTACGGATACTATTGCAAATTGCAACAATGTGATTTTAGTCGAAATAGAATCTGAAAACCCTCTTGAGGTTGATTATATTGTCGAGCAACAACCTGATTGTGATCAGGCAAATGGAGCGGTTCAATTGACCGTAAATGGAGGTTCTGGAAATTACGGATTTAGTTGGCCAAGTTTAACAAATATTCAAACTGATTTATCAGCTGGAATTTATAATGTAACAGTGACAGATTTAACCAATTTGTGCGAATTTCCACTAACATTCACATTGGAAAATGAACTTCAAAATGCTCAAATTAATATTTTAGACACTTTATCTAATACTTGTTTTGGGTCTAATAATGGAGGAGTATCATTTCAAATAAATTACGATAATAATTTTCAATTTCCTGCAGATACATTGATTACCAATGGTTTAGGGTCGTTCCAAAATGGCAGTTTGCCTGCTGGGAATTATTGTTTAGAAATTATTGATGCGAATAATTGTGTGAATGCCAGTACTTGTTTTGAAATATTAGCACCTGATCCAATCACGATTTCTTATCTATCCAATCAAGGATGTGAGGATGCTGGGATGATTGATATCACTGTAAATGGTGGTACGCCTCCATTTCAATATTTTTGGGAAAATGTTCCTGGAAATCCGAACCAGGAAGACCAATTTAATCTTTCGGCAGGTTTTTACAATTTAGTCATTCAAGATGATAATAATTGCCTATTTAATCTAGACTCAATAGAGATCGATACCTGTATATTATGTGATGTTTTTCCTGCTGATTCTGTTAATTTGCAAGCACTAAATTGCGATTCAACAGCACAATTATGTCTTCAAATTCAAAATGACGATTTCCCAAAATATGTAATTAAAGATAATGGGCAGTTGTATGATGGCTACTTTATTCATTGTGATTTTGATTTCTTTGGTGTTTATACCTATGCTACATTGCCTGGATTGGGTCAAAATGGACCTTACAATGTTGTTAACTGGAATGCTGGAAATCAATCCTATTCAGGTGTTTTCAATACTATATCAGACTTAGTTGATTCTATGAATGTTTGGGATGTGAACGGCAATTGGATGTTGGATAGTAATGGTGGGCCATTCATTATTGGTGGAGTAGATGGAGTTAATTATGAACCTATGGAAGTTGAAGTAATTTTGAGTGGTCAAAACACCATTTTAGGATTCAATGCTCAATTTACACCGACCGCCTTTGCCATTGATTTAGATTTAGGTTTTCATGAGATCATAGCGACAGACACCATAACGGGATGTCAGGATACAATTTATGCTACCGTCGTTTGTACTCAGCCAGATTCATTAAACTTGGTAATAGAAGTCCTACAAATGGATACTTTATGTTTTAATGGGTTAGAGTTGGTGGGAGATATAGATACCTTGTTCAATGACTGCGAAGACGGTTCTTTTGTTGGTTATGAAATCATCGAAGACTCATGTGTCGTTTTTACAGGTCTAATTGAAGGGATGGAGACGGCTTGTATTGTGGTTTGTGATGAATTTGATATCTGTGATACAACTTATGTAAATATAACTGTATTGCCTAATTACAACATAACTGACACGATTTTATTAACCCAGTCTGTTGAGGTCTGTTTTGATATGTCTGGGTTGAATTATTTAGAGGATCCAATCGATACAATGATGAATTTATGTCCAACACTAGGTTTTGAATCTGTTGATTTTACCTTGGTGGACTCTACTAATTGTATAATTTATGAAGGATTAGAATTGGGTACAGATACCGCTTGCGTCCAATTTTGTGATGTGTTTGGAAATTGTGATGAGGTCAATTTTTTCATTACCGTAGTTCCTGGAGAAATGTATACAGATACGATCCCTGTATTCGGACAACCCATTAAATATTCTTTCGAAACCAGTACCTTAACTGGAACTATCATCGAAATTGAAGATATCTGTCCTGAAAAGAATGGGCAAGAAATTTTATACGAAATTGACACCTCTGAATTGTGCATTACCTATTGGGGTATCGCGGATGGTACTGACACTATTTGTATTAGATTGATGGATGATTTGGGAAATGTTTGGCTTACAAATATGGGGATAACAGCGATTGAAACCCAGACTGATTTATTTTGTGATACTATTCTAATTAATATGGATAGACAATATTGTCTAGACTTATCAGAATTAGGGGGAGATTGGGAAACGGTTGAAGACCTTTGTCCCGATGAAGGCACTCCAAATGTAGAGATCACTCAAAATATGACCGACCCGATTTGTATAGATTATATCGGTCGAGAACTAGGACGAGATACGGCTTGTTGGGTTATTTGTGACGAATTTGATATTTGTGATACCACTTATTTTTGTTTTGATGTAGTCGAAAATTTTGATCCTCCCAATCTACAAGATGATGGTATTGATACGACAACTACCAATACGCCAATAGTCATTGATATCAAGCAAAATGACACGATTTACGGAAATATCCAGGATGTTTATATATTGGATCCTCCGTTATATGGCGAGGCAATTATCTTTTTAGATTGTTCGGCTGGATATACTCCCGATGATCCTTTCTGTGAACGTTTTGACGAGTTTACATACGTCATTTGTAATGAAATTGGTTGTGATACAGCAACCGTGGTGATTTGGATAGAATGTGTAGAGTTAACGGTATTTAACGCTATTTCCCCAAATGGTGATGATGTGAATGATATATTTTATATTTCCCAAATAGAAAACTTTGATCATCATGTTCAGATATTTAATAGATGGGGTAATCTCGTTTTTGAATCTCGTGACTATCGAAATAATAACATCAATAGCTGGCCAGGTACCTTTGATAATGAAAAAGACTTACCCGATGGAACTTACTATTATTTGTTAGAATGGATTGATGATACCGGAAAAACCAATGTTCAACGAGGATTCATTGAATTGATGCGATAGCTTTGTCAAAAAAGGAATTTTTAAAGATAAAGAATTCCAAAATTATTGAGGAAGAAAAATCGTACTTACCTTTCCACAAAAAAATGAAAGATACTGTTCGAGTTGCTGTCATACAGGCTACTCCTGTTTTTTTTGACATTGAAGCATCTCTTCAAAAAACAGCTGATTTAACTCAGAAATATGCAAGGCAAGGCTGTGAACTATTACTATTTCCTGAAACGTTTCTACCGGGTTATCCCCGTGGTTTGTCATTTGGTAGTGTGATTGGAAACAGAGATAATGAGGGAAGAGTTTTGTATCAGAAATATTGGGAAAGCAGTGTTTCCGTTAAAGGCAAAGCAGGTGATTTTTTAGGAAAAATTGCCAAGGAGAATAAAGTTTATTTAGTAATTGGAGTGACTGAAAAGGATGAAAATAATGGTTCCTTATATTGTTCTATTTTATTTTTTTCTCCTCAAGGAATATTAATTGGTAAGCATAGAAAATTGAAACCAACTGGTGTTGAAAGACTAGTTTGGGCAGAGGGAGATGGCTCCACTTTGAATACTTATGATACAGCATTTGGGAAAATTGGAGGCTTAATTTGTTGGGAGAATTATATGCCTTTAGCCCGTATGGCTCTATATAAGAAAGGCGTTCAAATATATCTAGCACCAACCGCTGATTCACGAGAAACTTGGATTTCTACTATGCAGCACATCGCTTGTGAAGGAAGGTGTTTTGTTTTGGGGTGTAATCAATTTTTTCGAAGAGAAGATTATCCTGAAGAATACTTGAAATATTTAGAGTTGGATTGGGAAATTTTATGCAGAGGAGGAAGTGTGATTGTTTCTCCATTAGGTGAAATTATAGAAGGTCCTCTCTGGGAAAAGGAAGGTGTTTTGATTGCAGACCTTGAAATGAACCAAATAATCGAAAGTAAACTTGATTACGACGTTATTGGTCATTATGCTAGACCTGATATTTTTGAATTTAAATTGAAAAATAAACACTCATGATTTTTGAAACTAAACGCCTGGTGGTAAGGAAATTAACAAAAGATGATTTCCTTCCCTTTCATGAAATGCAAAACAATCCAAAGGTTTTAAGATTTGTAATTGGTAGAGGATATACGGAGGAAGAAAATAGAAAACAATTAGTAGGGTGTATTGATAAATATAGCATACCTAATAATGATTTTTGGGTATGGGCTATCATTAGAAAATCAGATAATGAATTTATTGGCACCTGTGCAGTTATAGGTGATGAGGATGAAAAAAGTAATGAAATCGGGTACCGTTTTTTGGAAAAATATTGGGGAAATGGATATGGCAATGAAATTTGTAATGAACTTTTAGATTATTGTATTGATATTTTGAAAATGAAATCCGTTTTTGCGACAGTTGATGTTCGTAATATTGGTTCAGTAAAAATCTTGGATAAATCTAGGCTTAAATTTGTTAAAGAATTTTTGAATGAAGAGCGTGTTTTGGATAGGTATTATAAATTTGAAAATTGAGCCTTTTTTGCTTGAATAAAACTTAACCATCCCATAATTAGAAATAAACCAAATACGAAAAAAAGAGCAATTCTTAATGTCGTCCAATCTGCGATAAATCCAATAATAGGAGGTCCTATAATAAAGCCTGCATATCCGATGGTTGTGACCATTGCGATTCCAACACCGGGAGATAATCCTTCCATGGTTCCAGATTTTGAATAAGCAATTGGTACAATTACAGAAAGCCCAAAACCAACCATGGCAAAACCAATAATTACAGAAATTTCATGGACAGGGAATAAAACGATGACCATTCCAATAATAGCAATTAGGCTATTGATTAACAGGAGTTTATGATCTCCAAATAAAACTCTTCCTTTATCTCCTAAGAATCTGCCTATCATCATGGTTAAATTAAAAGAAGCTAATCCTAATGGAGCAAAGCCTGGTTCGGAAAAGACGATGTACTTCATATAATTGGTTCCCCAATCAGCCATTGCACCTTCACCCAGCATGCAGCAAAATGCAATAATCCCAAGGGCGAGTAATTTTTTATCTGGCAGGCGAAAGGAGGGGTCTTCGGCTTTTGACATTTTTAAAATTTTGTCAGGAACTAAGTTGTTAATCGCCCAAAAAACAGCTAGCAAAACAATAATTGTATTTAGACCTAAATGATAGAAAAATGGTGTTTGAAGATAGGTAAATAATGCCCCGCTACCGGCTCCTAGTGTACAACCCAAACTAAAAACCGCATGAAAGGAAGACATGATCGGTTTTTGATAGGCGTTTTCCACTAAGACAGCCTGAGCATTCATGGCTACATCCATAGTACCAGTTGATAATCCCATCAAAAAGAACAGAATGCCTAATTGCCAAATTTCGTGGAAGACAGGAATAAATGGAATTGTTAAACAGAATATTAATCCTGAAAGAATCGTAATTTTTTTGCTGCCATTTTTGATAATAAGATATCCAGTGAACGGCATAGCTATTAATGCCCCAATTGCAGCTATTAGCAGAACGATTCCAGTCAAAGAATAGTCAAGACTATAGAGCTCTTGTAATTTTGGAAGACGAGAGATCCAATTTGTATATAGAAATCCGTTCCCAAAAAAAAATATATTAACTGCGAGACGATTATTTTTCATGGATTCGTTTTACACTACAAAAGTAACTTATGAATATTGATTATTTAAAAAGACTTATTTGAATCTATGGAAATCATAACCCTGAAACTTTCTATCTTCGCGAAAATTTAGAAAACGAGGAGACTTTATGAAAGTACGTACACTTAAGAAAGACAAGGTTAATGTAATCACTTTGGGATGTTCCAAAAATTTGGTGGATTCCGAAAACATTATTACTCAGTTAAGAGGCAATGATTATCAAGTTGTTCATGATTCAAATGACGAAGATGCCAATGTCGTCATTGTGAATACCTGTGGTTTTATTGATTTAGCAAAAGAAGAAAGTATCAATACAATTTTAGAATATGCCGATCATAAATCAAATGGTCGTATTGACAAATTGTATGTAACTGGTTGTTTATCTCAACGATACAAGGACAGTTTAGAGGAAGAAATTCCCGAAGTTGATGCTTATTTTGGAACACTAGAATTGCCGGGTTTATTAGCCAAATTAGATGCGGACTATAAACATGAGTTAATTGGGGAACGAGCGATTACGACTCCTCAACATTATGCTTATTTGAAAATTTCGGAGGGCTGCAATAGAACCTGTTCTTTTTGTGCGATTCCATTAATGAGAGGCAAACACATTTCACAACCTATTGAGGCATTGGTTGAACAAGCTAAGAGTTTAGCTAAACGTGGCGTTAAAGAATTGATGTTAATTGCCCAGGAGTTGACTTATTATGGTTTGGATATTTATAAGAAAAGAGCATTACCGGAGCTTTTAGATGCTCTCTCAGATATTGATGGTATAGAATGGATTAGACTACATTATGCATATCCAAGTCGATTTCCGGTTGAAATCTTTGATGTAATGGCTCGCAAGCCAAAAGTTTGTAATTATTTAGACATGCCACTTCAGCATGCAAGTGATACCGTATTGAAGCGAATGCGCAGACAAATAACGCGGAAAGAGACTACTGAATTAGTGAATTTGGCTCGACAAAAAGTACCCAATTTAGCTATTAGAACGACACTTTTGGTTGGCTTTCCAGGAGAATCAGAGAAAGAGTTTGAAGAATTGTGTGATTTCGTACGAGAAATGAAATTTGAGCGGGTAGGGGTTTTTCAGTATTCTCACGAGGAAAATACCATTGCTTATGATTTGGAAGATGATATTCCTGATGAAGTAAAAACAGAGCGGGCGAGTCGTATTATGGAAATTCAGCAAGAAATTTCTTTTGCAAAAAATCAATTGAAAGCAGGGGAAAAAATGAAGGTACTATTTGATCGAAAAGAAGGCGGCTTTTTTATTGGGAGAACCGAGTATGATTCACCGGAGGTTGATAATGAGGTTTTGGTAGATGCAAAGGAGAATTATGCTCGTATTGGAGATTTTGCAACAGTTGAAATAACACGAGCCGAAGATTATGACCTATATGGGAAAATAATCTGAACCAATTAAATTCGATTCTGTTCGTATGCTATTGTCTTTAAAACGCATGATTATATGGAACCATCAACAGATTCTATTTTTACTAAAGAAATTGATCCAATAAAACAAGTCCTAATTGTATTAGGTCTTTCGATTGGTTTTATGATTTTTTCCAAATTATTCGAGGAAATAGGGATTTTCGAAAATGACCCCAGAACCTATTGGACCCTTGCTGCTACCTTTATACTTTTCTTTGCCATATTCAACTCATTGTTTAGTTTGACCACTCAAAATATGGATAGATATTGGACTCGTTCCATGCTAAGTTTTGTTGCTTTAGCGGCTATTTCTGCTGGGGCAGCTTATTTATTTTCTGGAATTCCGATGGAAGAAGCTGGTTCCTATAAATGGATTTATATTGTTTTAACAATTGGTTATTTAGTTTTTATTTCCATAATGGGGGCAATGCGGAATATCGTAGATTTTGCACAAAAAGAAGAGTGGAATAGTCCTAGAATTAGAAAGAAAGGAAAAAGGGACAAGAAAAAATAATCTTGTTACTTCTGTAACAACTACACTTATTTGCATTTTTTAATTTTGCAATAAATAAATATCGATAACAATTTACCCCTCCATTTAATAAATAGTGCCAAGGCAAAACTTCTTTATCAAGTTTTATCTAGGAGCTTACAAAGAATAAATCTATGAAAATCAAATTGTTATTTCCTTTAGCGATGGGCTTTTTCGTTTTTATTGCCTGTAACCAAGCACAACATACTCATCAAACTGGTGAGACCAATGTTCCAGAATCTGGGTTTATATTAACCCCTAAAAAAGATACGATTTGGAAAATCCAAAAGTCACCGGAAGATTGGAAATCTGAGTTGTCTGAATTAGAATATCATGTACTTCGGGAAGCAGGAACTGAAAGAGCTTTTTCGGGTGAATATTGGGATAATAAAAAGAAGGGTACTTATGTTTGTCGGGCTTGCGATTTTGAATTATTTGATTCAAAAACAAAGTTTAAGTCTGGTACAGGTTGGCCTAGCTTTTATAAGCCTTTGAAAAAATACAGTGTAGCTGAGAAGACAGACTCGAAGTTCGGTTGGAATAGGGTAGAGATACTATGTGCTAAATGCGACGGACACCTTGGGCATGTTTTTGATGATGGACCACAACCAACTGGATTGCGATATTGCATGAATTCAGTTTCTTTGAAATTTATTGAGAAATAGCCTAAATGGAAAAATGCGGCACCTTTATCATTGATGCCGCATTTTATTATAGTGCTCATAGGCTTTGGTTCTAATATTTCATGAAAACTAATTCTTCTTTTCTTCTGCTGTTAAGCGAGCTTTTCTTGCTATTTTCTGATCATTGTTACTTTCATAAATGCAATAATTTTCATATTTAACCGGGTCTTTCTCTTCCCAGATATCTTTCCCGATATTGCATAAAGTCACCAACTCTTCATATAAATCATTTCCTTTTTCTACTCTTCTTTCTACGGCAATATCTCGATCGGCAATCCTATCTTGTT
Organism: Bacteroidota bacterium; assembly: GCA_024743405.1. Lineage (GTDB taxonomy): Bacteria > Bacteroidota > Bacteroidia > Chitinophagales > Saprospiraceae > JANSWP01. The sequence continues at coordinate 7,368 of JANSWP010000041.1, read as the reverse complement.
GAATATTTACAGCTCTTTCAAAATCTTGGCAAGACTCAGAGATTCTTCTAAGAACGTTTTCATTAACACCTACATCCGCTAAAAAGTCAATTTGTTGTCTAGCTACTCGGATCACTCGGCGAGCACAAAATATCAATTGGGCATCTGTCATATCACCCAATTTGGCAGTGCCGAACTTTCGGTATCTTCCCGTACGATTACTAAATTTCATGGCTACTCTTGTCATCAAACTTCGAATAGCTGACCTGATCTTTTCTGCAGCTTTGTACTTTTTATCCGTCATCATCATTTGTTCCCCAATCAATTCATCGTCATCAGGCAACTCTCGAAATTTGTCGCACATCACCTTAAATTTTTTCAATCTTTCTAAATCATATCCATATTGTTGGAAAAAATCGGCATCCCGATGTGCATATCGGATTCGCTCAATACACTGCAAATAAAGATCAGCATCAGGAAAGTTGTGTTTACGGTTGCTACTTTGTTTTTTCATTGAGTATCAATTTTTTACAAAAATAAGTGGAGCAATCGTAAAAAACAAATATTTTTAATATAAAAACATTATGGTTTTTATATGGGTTGTATTTTACTCAGTTAATGTTTTCTTTCTTATAAAATTTTAACTTTGTTTATACTGAAACTAAATAACTTATGCTCTTTTTGCTCTTTCCCAAAGGGAGGATTGTTTACCTGCTAAGTTTCTGAAAAAACCTCGATATACCGCATAATTCATAATACAGAAGTAGTACGGGATGAAGAAAGCTTTAATTTTCAACTTTTTCCTTTCCAAGATGAATCCGAGCATGGCGAACAGATAAAATGATATTTGACAGATGAGAAGGATTTGAAAGATACCTCCGCTAAATATGGCTAACAAGATATTTGAAAACAAAATTAGAGGAAGGCACAATGGCGCAAGTGTCCATCTTAAAACTCGATGTGAAATATATTGGAAAGTTAATACCCCGTATTTGAATGGATTCAACAATTCAACCAATCTAGAAATTGCTTGAAAGCCGCCTGCAGCTATCCTGATTTTTCGCTTTAATTCTTCCTTGATTGAGGCAGATTGTCCTTCTGTAGCATAGGCATTTGGTTCATAAACTATGCGGTATCCTTTTTGGGCAATTTTCATGGTCATCACAAAATCTTCTATGACAGTATTGGACGGGACATGCTCGTATAATTCGGTTCGAATAGAAAATAACTCACCAGCTGCTCCAACAACTGAGTTTAGTTCTGAATCCCAACTTTTCAATTGAGATTCATATTTCCAATAAAAACCCTCTCCGGCACCAGTTGCATCTCCTGTGCTCCCTACGTGTATCCTTTTTTCACCCGCTACACCTCCAACTTTCTCGTCTTCATAATGCCTTACAATATTATAGATCGCATCAGGATTGACAATAGTATTGGCATCGGTATATATTACAATAGGGGTTTCAACGAATTTCATCACTCTTTCAACAGCGGCAATTTTCCCCTGGCGTTGTGGTTGGTGAAATAATTTAAGATTGACACCTTTTGGAATTTTATAGTCCTCAATTAATTGAGGTGTTCGATCATTCGAGCCATCTGTAACATAAAAGAAATGGATTTTTTCAATTGGATAATTAAACGAAAGCCCATTTTTAATTTTTTCCTCAATCCAGTCTTCTTCATTGTAGGCTGCCACCAAAAACGTAACTTCAGGAAGATCGCTTGGAATGGGTAGCTTAGGTTGCCCATTAAAAAGACGCTTTAATTTAATGAGGATATATAATAAAGTCCCATATCCCACGTAAGCATAAAAAACCACAAACAGAGAAACCCAAAAAAGAACTTTTAGGATATAAATATACATAATTACTAAATGGATAATGACGAGATAGATTTGGGGGAGCGTTTAATCATCTCAGAATGGTATGTCAATTAGAGTTTGTTTAGGAAATTTCCCCAGCTGAATCGTTTTCATGGAGGAAAAAATTAAACATGCTCTCAGTTTTACGTCCGAAAATTAAAGAATCTTTCGCTTTTTTAATTGTTTTTTTAAAAATCAAAAAAAATGTAGGTGTTTAGTGAGGATTGATTTAAGTTTTTTCACTTATAAAAAAATTAATATTTTACAATAAAAATGTTAACATGTCTTTTTTTGTGACAGGATAAAGATGATAATGATTAATTCATGAAAAACATTAAAAGTGTTTTAATGGATTATTTGTGACTAAATTTTGTTTTTGATATTTCTCGGAATACCTTATTCTTTCCTTTAATTTCGCATCGGGTAGCTGACAAAAAGTAGAAAAAAGGTAATAAAAATATTTGATCAAACTATCTAAACTTAGGTCTCAATTACTAATTTACTAAATTCTTCCCCCTCAAATAGGTAAAGAAACTCACATTGATGTTTCTAAGACCGTAACTCCCCCTAATGTTAGTATATCCGACTTTGTAATGACACATATAGCTGTTATGAAATGACATAGTTAATTCTTATGCAGATGGCATCATTACGAAAGTTAATGTATTCGATATATTGAACAGAAATTATACTTTTTAATAAGAACACTAAACAAAAAATAACACTATTGTGATTGCTATTACTTCTAGAAAAAACATTCTCGTGATTGAGGATCACGACAGTATTCGTTGGTTATTAGGGAAATTTTTGAGTAAAAAGCATAATGTTACCACCAAGAAAGATGGCTTAGATGCTATGTCATGGTTGTGGGAAGGCAACATGCCTGACTTAATTTTGCTAGATCTCAATATGCCTCGGATTAATGGAAATAAATTCTTGAAAAATATAAAAAACAGTGGTTTCTTTAAAGACATTCCTGTTATTATTTTGTCCGGAAATGAAAGTGATCGAGAGGTAGATTTATGTTATAGAATGGGGGCTGCTGAGTTTGTACAAAAGCCATTTAGTCCCATTCAGCTTAACCAAAAAATTAGTACTGTTTTTAATCAGGTTCCTCAAATGACTAATTAATTTTTACTGATCATTCGAATATCTAAATAGAACCTGATAATAGATAAAGAATCAAATTTAAAGCGAGACTCATTTGCATTGGAAAGTTGAGATTCTAAGGAACCTCTAATGGAAATTACTAACATTAAACAATTGTGCATATTGACCAAATCATTACGGAAAATAATATAATTAAGGCGAAAGAAATATTAACTGTAGGGCTTCAACGGGGTATCAAAAATTATTTCGCTGAAGATTTTTCAATTAATTCGTTTATTAATATTAGAACCTTTGATAACTCATTTCCAGCTTATAGGTGGTTGGTTTATTGCTCAAAACCTGTCCATAAACACAGATTACCAAAAGCCATTATCTGTGATTTTTCTTTTTTAAAAGAAGAACAGTTTCTCTTTTTTAAAAACCTTACTAATCATCCCGAAATAAAAAATATTCCATTTATTGTTATCAATACTAGCCAAGAAGATGTCAGAAAAGAAGCATTAAAATGGAAAGTGGATGATTGTTATAATGTTCCTTTAGATAAGGAATCCTTCCTTGATCGTATTGACTTTTTATTCAAATACAAACCACAATTTTCCAAAGAAAGTGAAAAAGAAAGGGAAGATCATATCTTCCAAATGCCATGGCCGAAAAGAGCTGTAGACATTTTAATTTCTTCCTTAGCGATTTTGTTTTTGAGCCCACTGATTCTATTAGTTTCATTGATTATTAAATTGACTTCAAAAGGTCCTATTATCTATCGATCACAAAGAGTAGGAACAGGTTATCAAGTATTTGATTTTTTTAAGTTTAGATCCATGTATGTTGATGCTGATAAAAGGTTAGATGAATTAAAAGATCTTAATCAATATTCAGATGAAATGGTGGCTAAAGATGGTGAAAATAATAATTCAGATAATGGAAAAAGAGAAAAAAGAAAAAAGAAAAAGGTGTTATTCCAAAAATTTAAAAATGATCCTCGAGTTACTAGTATAGGTCGGCTTATTAGAAAAACAAGTATTGACGAGTTACCACAATTATTTAATGTTTTACGTGGCGAAATGTCTATTGTGGGCAATCGACCACTGCCTTTATATGAGGCAGAATTGTTAACGAGTGATGCATGGGCACAAAGATTTAGAGCGCCTGCCGGCTTGACTGGATTATGGCAAATTTCTAAAAGAGGAAAGGATAAAATGTCTGCAGAAGAGCGAATTGACTTAGATATACAGTATTTAAATAAATATTCTTTTTGGTTTGATTTAATAATCATTTTAAAAACTCCCTTTGCCCTATTTCAGGAAGAAGATGTATAATAGACTTGTTCCCCTCTTTATATTAGGCAATTACAATATTACTATTTATGAAGCCATTGGTATCCATAATTGCGGTCAATTATAACGGACAAAAAGTAACGAGCGAAATGATTGACTCCATTCGAAATAATTCTTATTCGAATATCGAAATCATTGTGGTGGATAACGCTTCGAAAATAAGTCCTAAGGCATACTTAAATGAAAACTATAAGGAGGTTAAAGTTATAGAGAGCTCGAAAAATCTAGGTTTTGCAGGTGGGAATAATCTTGGAATTAAAGAAAGCAATGGAGATTATCTCTTTTTTTTAAATAACGATGCAGAGTTGACTAATGGTGCGATAGAATCGATGTTGGAGCTTTTTGAACAAGTTCCAAAACTTGGAATTGTCAGTCCGAAAATTTGTTTTTATAAGACTGGGTCGGACAAAAAATCTGACCCATATTCTCCTGATATTTTACAATATGTAGGTTCTACCGAAGTCCATAATCTTACCGCAAGGAACCGTACAATTGGTTATTTAGAAAGTGATTTGGGACAATACCAAACTGCCAAACCTACCGCCTATGCTCATGGAGCTGCAATGATGGTCAGTCGATCTGTAATTGAAAAAGTGGGGATGATGCCGGAAGCTTTTTTTCTTTATTATGAAGAATTGGATTGGTGTGAACAAATTCGTAGAATTGGTTTTGAAATATACATTCAACCAAAGGCAAAAGTCTATCATAAAGAGTCTTGGTCGGTCAAAAAAACGAGTGGGTTAAAAACATTTTATATAAATCGCAATCGGATTTTATTCATGAGACGTAATCGACATATATGGCAAATGATCGGTTTTTGTCTGTTTTTCCTTTTTTTAACCGTACCTAAAAATACTATCGTATTTTTATTAAAAGGTGATTTTTTAAATATCCAAGCCTTTTACAAATCAATTTTTTGGAATATTAAGGATCGTCTCCACCAAAATAGAAATAACCTAAAACCCAGAAAACAACCGAACAATCCCTCCAAATCTTTAAAGTTACAACTCGATAAAATAGATATTTAGATCTATGAAAAACGGAAATATAACCTTAGGGAGCATGGAATAAATAAGATACCCAAATTTTGCACAGCTAATTTTTCTCCAGTTGAGGTCAAAAACACAGACATACCCAAAGGTATGGCGAGTATTTTTAACGAAAAATGAGGGCAAAAGAGCAAGTAAAATGGGTAGGTTATTTATTTCATACTCCCTTAACTACTAATTAATAATTTGAGAAAATGCAGGTTCTAATCGCTATATATCTTTTTATAAGTTTTGTATTGATATTCTTCCTGATTCAACCATTTTTTAATGTATTCATTTCTCTTATTAATAAAGAGGAACTTCCGGAATCAGAAAATCCAAAAGAATACGATTTTGGAATCATTATTACTGCTTACAAAAACGTAAATATTACAAAGGGGTTGATTCATTCTTTGTTAAATCAGACCTACGATAATTATAGAATATACCTAATTGCTGATCATTGTGATGTTTCGAATTGGGATATAAATCATGAAAAACTGACGCTTTTACGTCCTCAAGAACCTCTTAATTTAAAGGCAAAATCAATAATTCATGGCATTGAGCATTTTACAAGAACACATGAATATATTGCTATTTTTGATGCTGATAACCTAGCACATCCAAATTTTTTGAGGTTGATGAATAAATACGCCAATGCTGGTTATCTTGCTATTCAAGGACAAAGAACTGCCAAAAATCTTGATACATTCTATGCATGTGCAGATGCAATTGGCGAGTTTTACAAAAATTATATAGAAAGATATGTCCCTTATTTATTGAAGGCTTCTTCTGTGATCTCAGGGTCTGGCATGGCGGTAGAAACGGAACTATATAAAGCTTATTTGAAAAGTCCTGAAATTGATCATGGCAAACATCTTTGGAAAAAGATGCTGCAAGAAGACAAGATCTTACAGAATTTTTTACTTCGCCGAAATGAAAAAATCTCGTTTGCCTGGGATGCCGTTATTTATGATGAAAAAGTGACAACAGGGGAGGAGATTGAAACTCAACGAAGTCGGTGGTTATATTCCTATTTTCAAAATATGCCTAATTCCATTGGGATCATTCGAAGAGGCATTCAAAATGTGAGTTGGAATCAAGTCTTATTTGGGCTGATAACTATTGCTCCACCTATGTTTATTCAATTATTTGGAGCCATTCTTTTGGCAATCTTAGGCTTGATAGTTGCTCCTTGGATGTCGGTATTAATATTAATTTCTCTTAGTGTCTTTGCAGGAAATATTTTTTTAACCTTGTGGTTGAGTAAAGTACCTAAATCAGTTTGGAGGGGAATTTGGAGTATTCCTTTGTTTGTAGTTAAACAGGTATTTGCCCTCTTTAAGATGACAAATCCAAATAAAAATTTCAAACATACTGAACACAAGGTCAATGTTTCCATTGATGATGTTTTGGGACGGTAATTTGAATGATGAAAAATAGAATGTTCTTACTTTCAATTTTACTGAATGTACTGTTTCTTATAGCTGGAATATTTGCCATTCAAAAAATGGGAGGAATACAGCACCTTATTTATAAGATTCAAAATAGGGGGTTGGCTGGAACATATATGCACAGAATAAATTTATTTGAAGTGTTGCCTGAAAAAGATAGCTCAATTGTATTTTTGGGTGACAGTATCACTGCTCAATGCGAGTGGTCAGAAATGTTTGATAATTCCAATATAATTAATCGAGGTATTCCTGGAGATGCTACAGATGGGGTTCTAAAAAGGTTATCTAATATTTTAAAAAATAATCCCCAAAAGATATTTTTGATGATTGGAGTCAATGATCTCTTTTTTCATGACTTGCCCCATATAATAGAAAACTATAGGAAAATAGTAACCCGAATTAATAATGAATCTCCCCAAACCAAATTATTCATTCAAAGTGTTTTGCCTATTAATAATAACGTGAAAGAGACCACTTTGGATAATAAAACTATAATAGATTTAAATAATGAGCTACAGAATATAGCTTCAATAAATGACCTGACCTATATCGATTTATATTCCCTTTTTATTGATGAAAATAAAAACTTAAACGCCTCTTAT
>JANSWP010000102.1 GCA_024743405.1 Bacteroidota bacterium | reverse complement strand
ACCAATATTGGTCGGTGGAATATTAACTTAGGCTACCGTTTATTCCAATTCAAAACCATTGATAAGGTCTTTTTATATGGCAATAACTTTTTAACCAATGAACCAGATTACTTAGACAAGACGTTCGATACTTTTAATCCAACTAAACTATTCTTAACCGTTGGTTTCAAGCTATAAAAACTCTTTAAGGAATTCAGGATAGTAAAATCTGCTTGCAGATTTTATTATCCTACACTTTCTAACTCCAATTCCTCTTTGTTCTCTTCCAGTACTGTAATTATAAAAGTTATTAAATCCCTCAATTCCCAACCAATCAATTCAGCCCCTTTTCGGACTTCATCTCTATCCACAGACGCGGCAAATGTTTTGGTTTTAAATTTTTTCATCACAGATTTGGCTCCCAAACCCACTATTCTAGTTGGACGAACTAATGCAGAAGCAACAATAAACCCCGTCAATTCATCAGCAGCAACAATACATTTATCCAGTAGAGAATTGCGCGGCACATTCCATTTTGTATAATGACCCGCTATCGCATGAGCGAGCTCCGCCTCTCCCATTCCATTCAATTTCTCTACAATAACATTAGGATGTTGATCAGGAAATTTTTCATAATCCGCATCATGCAAAAGTCCTGTAATCGCAAATTTTTCAACATCTTCGCCAAAATGTTTGGCCATTGCCTCCATGACCAATTCAACAGTCCGAGCATGGCGGCGAAGAGATTCTGTTTTTGTTAATTCGAAAAGTATATCACGAGCTTTGTCTCTGGTCATTATTTTATTTTTTGAACGTGAAAATCACATTTTTTTTGTGAAAATTATCCAACCAATGAAAAAAGTATTATTCATTAATCAAGCTCACCGTGTATTAGAAGCCAAATTGACAGAAATTGGCTTCCATTGTGAGTCTGATTTTACTTCCTCAAAAGAAGAGATTGAAGCTAAAATACACAACTACTTTGGGGTCATTTTACGAAGCCGAATTGATATAGATCAATCATTTTTAGAAGCCGCTACCAACTTGAAATTTGTAGCAAGAGAAGGCGTTGGGTTAGAACATATTGATGTCGAATTTGCTAAAAAGAAGGAAATAACTGTAATTTATTCACCTGAAGGAAGTCGTGATACCGTTGCCGAACATACTATGGGTTTGCTGCTTTGTTTATTAAATAATTTGAGCCGAGCGGATCGACAGATAAGAAATAAAAAATGGCTTCGAGAACCCAATCGAGGCATTGAAATCAAAGGCAAAACAGTCGGTATTTTAGGGTATGGAAATATGGGACAAGCCGTAGCCAAAAGGCTTTCTGGATTCGGTGTAAAAGTCATTGCTTATGATAAATACAAAACCAATTATGGAGATGATTTTGCCCAAGAAGTCGACTTAAAAACCCTACTTTCCGAAACCGACATTTTGAGCCTTCATATATTCTACGAACCTGATAATCATCACTTTGTAAATCATAATTTTATACAAAATTTCAAAAAAGACCTTTTCATAATCAATACAGCGCGAGGGTTGGTCTTGAACACAGCAGATCTTGTCAAAAACCTAAAATCTGGCAAGGTACGTGGGGCAGCTTTGGATGTTTTGGAGTATGAAGAACAGGCATTCGAGGTTTTTGATTTTGAAAAACCTCCAACCCCATTTGCTTATCTTTTGGAAGCAGAAAATGTCGTTTTATCGCCTCATATTGCGGGTTGGTCCTACGAAAGTAAAGAAGGTCATGGAAGAGTATTGGGCACAAAAATAGAAGATTGGCTAATCACAAAACGTAATAATACGTTGATTGACTAAATAATAAGTTGATTTTAATTTACCTTTGTCATTCAACAAATCTATTTTCATGAAAACTTATTATTTAGTATTCCTTTTTCTGTCATTATCTATCTACATTTTTGGTCAAGAAAAAATAGAATATGACACTCAAGAAAAATACAATGAAGCTATTCAATATATAGGAAACTTCAAATTTGATCAGGCTTTAAAATCCTTAAGTTTTTGTTATATCAAAGATGAAAAAAATATAGACTATGCCTCCAAAATGGCCTTTTGTTACTATCAATTAGGTAACTATAAAGACGCCAAAATTTTCTTTAATCATGTGCTCAAATTAGATACAATCAACGCCAGTGCCATTAATTATCTAGGTCTAATTTCAGAGAAGGAATACGACTTTTCCAAAGCTCAAAACTATTACGAACAACTCATTCAAATAGACTCTACCAATAGTTATTATTTTAAGCAAAATGCTTTCATGGCTGTCAGAACCGGGCGTCCATTATGGGCCGTTTACTATTTTGAAAAGGCCCGAAAAATCAATCGCTTTGATATTGTTACCCTATTTGAGTTGAGTAAATTATACTTACAGTTAAAGGACTTAGCCCAAGCCGAAGAAATACTCAATTGGGCATTGCAAGTAGATTCGACAAATATCAAAATATTACAATCAACTGCTCAATTAAAATACGATTTAAAGAATTTTGAGGCCACCAGCCAATTTGTTCAAAGAATGATGGAATATGGTGACAGCACTGTTTATTTCTTAAAGTTATTAGGCTATTCTTTGGTTAATCTTGACAAATATGAAGCAGCTGTTGAAGTTCTAATACCAGCACTTTCAAAAGTAAAAGATAAAGAAATTGTCCACTATTATTTAGCTGCTGCTTACAATGGTTTAGAAGATTTTTTGAGAGCAGAAGAACATTATCACTTAGCCATAAAGGCAGGTATTTCTATCAATATTCCTGTTTATTATAGTAATCTTGCCTCCCTTTTTGAGGATAAAAAACAATACAAAAAAGCAATTGAATCTTATAAAAAAGCATACGACTTCAACCCTAAACCTGAGTACCTATTTCATATTGCTAAAAACTCGGACAATTATTACCGAGATAAAAAAATCTGTATGCGTTGGTACCAAAAATACCTTGATACAAAGGATAAAAAATTCAGGCAATACAGTTTAGATCGAATAGCTCAATTGAAAGAAATTATCCATTTTCAGATAGGCGGATAAATGTAGGAAGCGTTTACAATAAAAATCTTTTTAGATTTTCAATATTAAAACTTTTACTTATTACATTTAGAGAGCAGGAAATAAATAAGGTACCCAAATTTTGCACAGCTATTTTTTCTTTACTGGGTTTGCTTGATGCAATAGCATCAAAGGCAAAAAACGCAGACATACCCATAGGTATAGTGAGTATTTTTAACGAAAAATGAAGGAAAAAGAGCAAGTGAAATGGGTAAGTTATTTGTTTTCTGCTCCCTTATTTCAATTTTCAAATAACCTAAGTACCAAGCCAATGAGTGCAAGCGCCGAAATGCCTTATTTTATTAAGCCTTCCGTGAATATGAATTCGGAAGCCAAAAAAGAAGCATACGAAATAGCCGTTGCAGAAATTGATGCCATTTTGAATGAGGAATCCAATATGATCATGAAAATGGCGACATTCAATTGTATTCTAAAGACTCGTCTACCCTATTGTTACTGGGTAGGATTCTATATTGTAAATGATGGAAAATTAATTGTGGGACCTTACCAAGGTACATTAGGTTGTTTACATATTGATTTTTCAAAAGGAGTATGTGGAAAGACCGCTAGAGAACAAAAAACCCAAATTGTAGGTGAAGTTCACGCATTGGATCAAGGATCTGAGCACATCGCTTGTGACCCTAATTCACAATCGGAAATAGTATTACCCGTCTTCGATAAGGATAAAAGATTGATTGCCGTTTTTGATCTAGATAGTTCAGAGACCTACTCCTTTGATGAAATTGATAAACACTATTTAGAACGACTTTTGAAAACACATTTTGAAGAGAGACCACTTATTAAGGCATATATCCAATAAAGTAGTTATGAACGAAAAACCATTTGAACAAATAATGTTGCTCGTTGCAGTTTGCTCAGTTATCCTACTTTTTTTCATCCCTGCCTTTTATTTAGATGAATTGCCAACCAAACTTCCTAGCCATTTTAATGGGAGTGGCGAAGCAGATGCCTATAGTAATAAAAGCGGTATCTGATTTTTACCTATGGTCGGATTAGTACTGTTTATTATTTTGGAAGGGTTGAGTCGATTTTCGGAGACCCATAAAGTTAAACTAAAACCTGGTCAAACGCTGGAACAGGCGGAAGCACAAAAATTGGTTGGTATTGAAATGATACGCGCCTTAAATGGTTTTTTTCAGATTGCCTTAGTTTATATTATTTGGGCAATTGTCCAAACAGGTTTAGGAAATCAACAAGGTCTTGGCTCCGCTTTTACAACGTTGTTTTTGCTGGGAACACTTGGCATAACCTACTATTATATTTTCAGGATGGTCAATATTAAAGCTTGATATTGCAACTATAAAAACCCGAATTTCCAATTATTGAAAATTCGGGTTTTTATCTAAATTCACCTCTTATCCTTCCGAAAATAATTCTGCTAACTTTCCTTGTAATTCTTTACTGTGCAAGTTTTTAGCAATGATCTTTCCTTCGGAATCAATCAGCATGTTGAATGGAATGAAAGTCACATTATAATCGGCAGCAATTTCTGAACCCCATCCCTTCAAATCAGAAACATGAGGCCAATTCATCTCATATTTATTGATCGCTTTTTTCCATCGATCCCCCTTCGAATCCACAGAAACACCTACAATTTCGAATCCTTTTTCATGATACATTCCATAAGCTTCTTTTAAATCTGGCACTTGTAAAAGACAAGGACTACACCAAGATGCCCAAAAATCTAACAACGTATATTTACCTTTCAAATCGTTTAAATTCAAATTATTCCCAGATGTATCTGCCAAAGTAAAGTCAGGTGCAATAGCTCCGATTGCCACTTTTTTATATCTGGCAACTTTATCGACCATTACAGAAGTCATAGTCAAATTCGGGTGTGCCTTTTCAAAATCTTTAACCAATTTTTCCAGTTTTTCTACTTCATCATCACCTGTCCATCGAAGCATAGTTCCGTACAAAGCAATAGAATTCCCGATGTTATCCATTGAATAATCAATTAATTCCTTTCTATGCTCATAACTGGCTTTTCCATAAGCCTGAACGGCTTCAACCTCTCCTTGTGTATCGCCTTTATCTGTAGCAGCACGCATAGCGTCATATGCAGGTTTTATTAGTCTTTTATTGGAATCATTCCTAAAAATATCATAGCCTAAAAGTTTTTCAGAATCTTCAGAACCAATAATTTCGACATTACCATTTCGCTTACCTTCAACATTCACTTTTATGTCCTTTTGCCCTTCACCAATGACCAACATCACGCTTTGTCTATTTGGAAAATCCAACCTAAATAAATCAGGCTCTGTGAAATCGAACGAAAGTTGATAATGACCTGATGTGTCCATCATATTGGTACTCAATTCAGTCTTTTTTTGAGTAACCGGATCAAATAATGATAGGGTAACGATCCCACTATCGACTGGATTTTCGACTTGACCAGATATTGAATAGGGGTTATTTTTTGGTTCTGATGCTGATTCAGAAGCTGTTTCGCCACAGCTAAAAATCAGAAAAATGGAAATGGAGAGGAAAAAAGTCAAACTGTATTTCATTGAATCTATGTTTTGAAAAAAAGGGTAAAGTTGGCAATGCGATAATAAACTTTATTCCAAAAAAGATTGTATAGCTAGAAATTAGTCTTTTGTCCTCGCTCTTCGTCACGTACTCACCTTAATAGCTATGGCTATTAGGCTCCGTGCGTTTCTCAATTGAGGACAAAATCCAAAATTTCTAACTCCTAAATCCTTATGGAATAAAGTCTAATGATCATCTAATGTTCTTTACTCATTACTTAATACATTATTTTTTACTCGTTACTTATGTGAATTACTTGAATACAAAGTATCGAAACATTGGAAAATTAAAACAAACGCCGATTAGTATTGCTATGATTATTTTTGAAATAGTATAATGTAAATCAAGGTTTTCTGTTAACAACCAAACACCATATGTGTTGAGATTGACACTCATAAAGGAGGTAATTCCATATCTTAGAGCTTGCCATTCCCATTTCTTACCTGTACGATTAAAAGCCCAATTTCGACCTAATAAAAAACTGATAATCGCTCCTGTTAGGGCGCCGCAATAATTCGATATTACATACCAAACACCAGATACTTGTGTTAAAAAAATAGTGATGATAAAATCCGCGGCAGTAGCAACTATAGAAGCAAACTGAGAACGGTAAAAGGATTTCCAGAAGGGTGTTTTTTCTGACACTAGATTGGATTTACTTACAAGAAAAGATTAGGAAAGGAAAAAACTAAAATTTGCAAGACAATATTCGCATATATACCTGCCAAAACATCATCCATCATAACTCCCCAGCCTCCATTAAATTTTTCCATTCTTCGAATGCCCAATGGCTTCCATATGTCAAAAATACGGAACAAAACAAAGCCCACAAACAAAGTCCAAGCAGTATATGGAACGGCAATCATAGCAATCCAAAAGCCAATAATTTCATCAATTACTATTTTCTGAGGATCATGTCCCCACTCAGGTTCCAATTCATTAGTAGCTTTTACACCGATAAAAAAGAAAACAAGGATTAATAAAACAAGGACAGGATCAATAAGATATGATCCATTAAACCAGGTTGAAATGAATAAATTTGGTACTAAAAACAAGACTCCGACTAGAGCACCCATTGTACCTGGTGCAAAAGGAGAATACCCTACACCAAAACCGGTCGCCATTATTTTCCAAAAAAGCTTCATATCAAATCAAAAAAATTCCCAGCTCACAATCGGTGAACCGGGAATTTTATTCCAAAGTTGTCTAGAATTTAAAAATTAGGTTGAAAACGAATCATTTTCGCCTTCAAACAAAAACTCTTGACAACTTCTCTTTAATAATAGTAGTCAAGCCCCAAATGCGTAATTAACTCTTCGCCTTGAATATGGCGTAGCGTATTTTGTAATTTTTGCAATTGGATGAAAATATCGTGTTGAGGTTGTAAACCTTCTTTCGCCTGAGGCGATTTTAAGTAGAAGGACAACCATTCTTGTATACCATAAAATTTGGATCGTTTTGCTAAGTCTAAGAATAAAGCTAAATCCAAAACAATCGGTGCAGCCAAAATAGAATCACGACACAAAAAGTCAATTTTGATTTGCATTCCATATCCTAACCAACCGAAAATATCAATCTGATCCCATCCTTCTTTATTATCGCCATGTGGCGGGTAATAATTAATTCGGACTTTATGATAAAGGTCTTTATATAAAGTTGGATTGAGCTCTGGTTCCAAAATCTCCTCTAAAACGCTCAATTTGGAAACCTCTTTAGTCTTGAAACTTTCTGGATCATCCAAAACTTCTCCATCTCTATTACCAAGAATATTGGTAGAGAACCACCCTTTGATACCAATTGCCCGAGCTTTCAAACCTGGAGCAAGAATGGTTTTCATCAAAGTTTGTCCAGTTTTGAAGTCTTTACCTGCGATTGGCGTTTTTGTCTTATGTGCCAATTCGACCATTGCAGGGAAATCACAAGATAAATTTGGCGCCCCATTCGCGTATGGAATACCCATTTTTAGTGCCGCGTATGTATATATTTGACTTGGTGCAATGTCTTTATGATTCTCTCTTAATCCCTTTTCAAAAGCCTTCAAAGTCGAATGGACTTTACCACCTGGTGCAATATAAATTTCAGTTGAACCACACCATACCATCACCAATCGATCGCAGCCATTTTCTTTCTTAAAATTCTTAATGTCTTGCATGACTTGCTTCGCCAAATCCATTTTGGTCTTGCCTTTTTTGACATGCTTCCCATCCAATTTTTTGACATAATTTTTGTCAAAAACAGCTTTCATAGGTTTGATAGCCTTCAATTCAGGACGAATCTTTTTCAACAAGTCTTTTTCCAACACAGCAGCATTTAAAGCTGCTTTATACATATTATCACTAAAGATGTCCCACCCACCAAAAACGATGTCTTTCAAATCAGTGATTGGTACAAAATCTTTAATTTTTGGACGTCTGTTTTCTGTTCTTTTTCCCAAACGGATCGTACCCATTTGAGTCAATGAACCAATTGGCTCGGCAATGCCTTTATTGATAGCAATCACTCCAGCCATAAAAGTAGAAGCAACTGCTCCCATACCCGGTGTAAGAATTCCTAATTTACCTTTGGGTTTTTTAATCATAGTAAAAATTGGTTATGATTTTTAAATGTAATTTTCAAGATTTGCGCGCGAAGGTAATAACCTTACGCCAATTTGACTGATAAAGGACACCTAAACCTTTAAAATTGTTGGTTTGAGTATTTGAAAGATATGCAGCCGGTGGGTTTTGGTAGATTAATGGGGGTTTATTGGTTCTTCAAGCTAACTCTTAAATCTGACTTGTTCTTTTTCCCTTTCATAATAATTTTGAAATTATTATCTGTTCAAATAAAATGAAAGCAATCATATTAAAATATTTCTTTAGTCGATTTTCCAATGGAAAACTAGAAAGAACCAATAATAAACTAAAGTTGATAAAACGAAAGGCATTTGGATTTTTATATTTTGATTATTTCAAAGCTAGAGCTATGGTTGAATACTATTAATATACGTTCTTCATTAAATATGAACACAAACCAATTATCGCCCCAAGACACTGACAATCATTATTTTATAAAATAAACAAATAAAAACCTTCTCTCATTTAAACCAAATATTCTAATAGAAAACATTTCAACTAATAAATACAATCTGTGTTTTTATTGTTTTATTTTCACATATTAAAACAATAAATGATTATTTTCACTATATTACGGTTCCTTCTTTGGGTTATAAAATTTACTTTTTCATTCCAAAACCAGATATTTTAAATCAAAAAACATATATTATTTTTGAAATTATATTAATCTTAACTAATTTCAATAGATAATGTATTTTATCAAAACCTATCAGAAATGAAAAACATTTATTTTTCTCAATCAAAATTATTTTTCCTATGCTCCTTCTTTTGTCTATTCCTAGGATCAATATTTGTGAATGCTCAAACAATTTCTCCCTACCCGCCCGGAACTAATAGCCTGACTAAACCGACTAACACCAAAATCAAAAATCAAAAATCAAATCGAGTCGATACCCCACAGGCAGAAAGTTCTAGCTGTTATGAATTGGCGGGGTCTTTTTGTGCACCCTGTGACGATCCTCAAAGTGGATATGCATTGCATTGTACTGGAGGTACAAATCAATTAATTCATCCTATTGATGTATCTGGAATTGGTGGTTTAAATGAAGTTACTGAAATTTGTTATATGCAGGAATCATCTGGTTTAGGTCCATTATTAACAATAAATCTTTACTGTGATCCAGGAGGAGGAACAGTACCTTACGACGGAGGTGGTTTCACTCCGATTGCTTCACAGTCTTATCAATCTTCTGCTTCCGATGATGGTAGCTGCGTCTGCGTAACCTTCACTTCCCCTGCGACAATTGACGGTTCTTGTAGCAAACTTTGGGTAGAAATAGTAACAAATACAGGGATAGTTGTCGCAACTCCTAACCAATGTGCCGGAAACACACCAAGCGGTATTGATAGCTATATTGTAGCGCCAAATTGTAACGCTCCTACACCTGTCACCTTTGCATCTGTTGGGTTTGGTTATTTAGGAATACCATACTCAGCAACACTATGCCCTGCAGGTCCATCTATTTCAATCAATAACGTAACAAAAGCAGAAGGCAACTGGTGGGGCGTGACTATTTTTAAATTTGATGTTACCAGAAGTGAAACTACAGACGCATGTTCAGTAGATTATAGCACTGCAGATGGGAGTGCCACGACAGCCGATAATGATTATAATACGCTAACCGGTACTTTGCATTGGTCTAATGGAGGATCAGATGTCAAATCAATTTGGGTAGCTGTTAGAAAAGATAATAAAGGTGAGCCAGATGAGAATTTTTTCGTCAATTTATCCAATCCAGTTGACTGTGGAATTGATGATGGAACGGGTGAAGGAACAATTCTCAATGATGATGGAGCTCCTTTAATCGGTAATAATGACCCAACTCAACATGTATATGCAAATAGTCAGACATCAGAAGAAGTAAGTATCTTCCCAAATCCATCTAAGTCTGATATCAATGTTATCGTTCCTGAAAAATGGGCTGAGAACGACACAGTCAAAGCCTCCATTTTTAACAACATGGGACAACTTGTCAATACTTTAAATTTAAGTCAAACGCAAGGACATATAGATATTTCTGACCTTCCTCAAGGTGTTTATAATTTAGTAATTCTAAATGCAGACGGTCAAAAAACAACTAAGAAATTCTTGAAGATTAATTAATCTTAGAGGTTTTTTTTTGTTTTTCATCAACAAAAGGCTGTTGCCCAAGTGGGTAACAGCCTTTTCTATATTAGAAATCTTTACAGAATAAATTAAGCCTGTACTATCTAACACCTCCAACATTTTGCTCTTTTCATTCTTTTAATTTCTTCTGAAGAAACAGTTGTACCAATCCACTTGGAAAGGTTTTGCATTCTGATAATATAAAATCAGACTGCGAAGGATTGCCAGCAAAAAGAGGGATACCCTCCCCTAAGATAATAGGATGAATGGACAAAACCATTTCATCGATCAATCCCGCTTCCAAAAGAATGGAATTAATTTCTCCACCGCCAATTAACCAAATCGTTTTTCCTTTTTGAGCTTTCAATTCTTTAACAAACCCTTCAATATCCTTTGAAATGATCTTGACATAATCGGTGTCCTTTTGGTCCTTTTTCCTCGTAAAAGCAAAATTATTCAAGTCTTTATAAGGGAATTCACCATCGAAAGATAAAATTTGTTGGTAGGTTTTATTGCCCATTAAGGTTGTATCAATGGTCGCCAGAAATTCAAAATACCCATAATGGCTATCAGAAAAGAGCCAGTCGATTGCTCCGTCTTTTCGAGCAATATAATTATCTATACTGCAAGCAGAATAAAGTACTACTTTTCTCATTTTTTATATTGCGGGTGCAAAAAACCATAAAAAATGAAAATCAAAATTAGGGACTTCGCAATTAATAACCTACACAGATCAGTAGTTCCAATTTTGATTTTCATTCTCAATTATTTATTCAATTCCCCAACGTAATCCAATGTATCCTCTGGCACCAAAAATTGGGGCGTAAACTTGCGTCGCATCAAAATAATCACCAAAAGGATTCTCCCAATCGATGATTGGGTTTTCCTGTTTGTAATTCGTTAAATTTTCTCCACCTATATAGATTTCAAGATTCCCGAATTTTCGAGTCAGTTGAGCATTAACTGTGGCATACGCAGGAGAAAACCCTTCATGATATTGACGAATATCCAATGGAACACTTGAATTATCAGGAAATCTTTGATTGCCTACCAATTGGAGGCTTGAGCTAATCATCCAATTTTCATCTTTCGATTCATAGTCCAAAGTAGCCAATCCTTTGTGTTTCGCAATCAATGGTCTCTGTCGTAAATCTCCATTATAAGTTGTCTTTACATCATTGAATTTATACGCAACTTTCATATTCACCTTCTCCAATAACTCATATGAAAACATGGTCAAGAAACTATTTGAAAAAGACTCCCCATCAAGATTATAATAGAGTACTTTTTGGCGATCTGTTTCCATGTCCATCACTACCTGATTCTTGAATTGAGTTCGATATAAATCAGCAGAAATACTAGCATCTCTAGTCCCTAAATTGAAGTTTTGAGTGAAATTAATACCAAAATTCCAAGCTTCTTCCATATCCAAATCATCCATTACATCCACAATCCGACTACTAGCCAAAACACTCACATTCTCAGCAATTACGTTAGGCGTTCGGAACCCTTTACCCGCAGCCAATCGGATAACACTTTCTTCGCTAAAGTTGAATTTAAAATTAACTCTAGGCGTAAAAAGCCACCCAAATTGATTGTGTTTATCTAATCTAGCTCCTGCAACTATTCCAATTTTTTCGCCCAAAGTTCCAAAATCAGTTCCAGCATGAACCAAAGAATATTCTGCAAAGATACCAGGTACACTTTCGATTCGACTAAAATCAGAATCGTTCAATTTTTCCTCATAATCTTCATATAAATAGCTAATTCCTGCGTTGATCTTGTTCTCTGTTGTCCCCAAAAAAGAACTATAAATTAGGTTAGCATAAGCATCCTTTTGAGTCCCTGTATGCTTCGTTCGTCCATAACTATTGTCCAATCTATGCCAAGAAGCATTATATATAAACCCAACAGAAGTTTCAGGTCTATCAAAGCCTAAATAACCTGCTTTCCCAAAAGCTTCTACCCGTCTATTTCTTTGGTAAATAGTATACAACTCTGTTCCTTGAGGTATTTGGTCATTAAATATTTGCCCCCCTTGACGTTCATCCGTTAAGGCATGGACATTAAATTGACTTCTCAAATTTACACCGCGATAAAAAAGCCGATACATCCCATTGAGCTGTTTTTTCATCGGCATATCCATAAAAGAATCTCCATTTCTGTCAAATTCATTTTGAAAATAATTACCATGTAACAATACCCCTGTGCTCCATTGTTCATTGATTTTTTTATTCAAATGCACATTGGCTTCAAAGCGCCCCAATGGTGTTCCAAATAAATTGACAAAAACCTTTTTATCTTGAAATGGCTTTTTCAAATCACTATTAATTTGTCCAACAACTGCTTGATAGCCATTCTGAACAGATCCAGTACCTTTAGATATTTGAATGCCTTGCAACCAAGTACCTGGTAAAAACTCCATACCCAGTGGAGCCCCTAAACCAGCAAGAGCTGGTCGTTTTTCAATTAACATTTGAACGTACAATCCTCTCAATCCTAACATATGAATTTCTCTCGCCCCTGTCACCGCATCCGTATACGATACATCAACGGACGCATTGGTCTCAAAACTTTCAGCCAAACTGCAACAAGCGGCTTTTTTCAATTCATTGGAAGAAATACTTTCTATATTCAAGGATTCCAAAGTCGAGGTATAATTATCTCTAATCTTTGCGGCAACTTCAATTTCTAATAAATCTGAGATACCATCTATTTCAATATAGACCGTATCTTCTGCAGGTAGGACTTCGATAAAAAGTGGATCGTACCCCACATATCGAATGAGTAAATTAGCGGCTTTCTTTTGTTTGGGTAATTCAAAATTTCCATTTTCATCCGCTACCGCACCTAGATCTGTTCCTTGCCATAAAATAGTAGCTCCGAAAAGTGGTTCTTTGTCGTGATTGACTATTGTCCCAATAATGTTTTGGGCACCTATCAGATTGACTACCAATAAATTAATTGCTAGAAAAAATGTTTTTGTTCTCATGAAACTATGTCTTTTTTGTTGATCTGAAGATTTTTCAAATATTGCTAATTTGAAAAGTCTCCCCTAATTATTCATAAACACCAGCATTAAAATGATTAGATTTCAACACAAAAAAGACTGGAACAAAACCGGTAAGTCAGAGACTATTTTCGGAGGTTGATAATATTGGAAAGGAAAATTAAACGTAGAAAATTGAAAGGGATTGAAAGACGTAACGACTAGTGGGGATATTAAATAATCAAACCCTTCAAGAGCTATTTCTTTCTCAGAAATAGCAAAAGTGCTAAAATCAGAGTAGATATATTGTGCTTTGGTATCACAACACCCTTTTCCTCCTTCCTCTTTGGGTAATTTACAACACTTAATTTTTTTGGTCAAATCTGGAACACAACATCCTGCCTCTACAAAAAGTCCTATACTCTTTAATTCTTCCTTACAATAATGCTGAACTACGATCAGCCCAGTTGTACTGAAAAAAACCGAAACGGCAAGGATTATATGTAGGATACGATTCGCCAAAAAAGAAAATTTTACACAAAATTAGTTCATACCTTCAAGAAGAAAGAAACTTTAACAGTTTTTGGGAAAATCGTACCAAAAGCATTAGACTTTATTCTAAAAGGTTTTAGGAGATAAAAATTTTGGATTTTGTTTTCAATCGAGGAACGCACGGAACCTAATAGCCTTAGCTATTAAGGTGAGTACGTGACGAAGAGTGAAGGCTAAAGACTAATTTTTAACCGAACAAAACTTTTTGGAATAAAGTCTATTGACGCCAAGAATAATTAAAAGTCAATACCTTCGCAATCTTTAGAAAAAAATAGAAAAATATCAATCTATGCAAACTGCCATCATTATTGGGACAGGATTTTCGGGCTTATGTCAAGCTATAAAATTGAAAGAACAAGGCATTCATGACTTCATCATTTTGGAAAAAGCCGAAGAACTTGGAGGCACTTGGCGTGAGAATACCTATCCCGGAGCAGAGTGCGATATTCCATCTGCTTTATACAGTTATTCGTTTGAACCTTATCCTTATTGGGAATATAAATGGTCTCATCAACCACAGATTTTGGAATATTTGAAACATTGCGCCACCAAATACGACCTAAATCCACACATTCATTTTAAAAAAGAGATGACCGCTGCCAAATGGAATGAACCATCTAATTCTTGGTCGGTAATATGCACAGATAATAGTCATTATAAAACTCAAAATTTGATCATCGCCATTGGACAACTACATCATCCTTCAATCCCAACCTATAAAGGCAAAGAGCAATTTGAAGGCATTTCTTTCCATTCAGCTCAATGGAATCATAAAACTGATTTAAATCACAAAACAATCGGTGTAATAGGAAATGCAGCTAGCGCCGTTCAATTCATTCCTGAAATTGCAAAAACAGCAAAAAAAGTAGTCGTTTTTCAGCGTTCTGCTAATTGGATGTTACCTAAGCAGGATAGACTTTACAAAGATTGGGAAAAAAAATTAGTGAAACGCTTTCCAATTTTGCTTAGGACTTATCGACTTCGACTCTGGTTAATGGGTGGCGCTTTGTATTTTCTAATGAAAAAAGGAAACAATCTATTCCGAAGTTTTTATCAATTTCTCTGCAAGAGATACATGAAATCAAAAATAGACGACTCAAAACTTCAAGAAAAGTTAATCCCAAATTTTCCTTTTGGCGCAAAACGGGTACTTTTTTCAGATAACTATTATGACGCCTTAAATCAGGAAAATGTGGAAGTTGTTACCCAACCTATCACAAAGATTCACGAAAAAGGTATTCAGACTTCATCTAGTCAAGATTATAATCTAGATGTACTTATTTACGCTACAGGGTTCATAGCCAATCCATTTTTATTGAATTTAGAAGTCACTGGAACGAATGGATTGACCATTCAAAAATATTGGAAAGATGCTCCAAAAGCTTATCTCGGAATTACTGTTTCTAACTTCCCAAATCTTTATATGATGTTCGGCCCGAATACTAATCTAGGACACAATTCCGTCATTATCATGAGTGAAGCACAGGCAAATTATATTGCAAAATGTATAAAGGGACAAAAAAGTAATCAATGGAAATCAATGGAAATTAAACAGGAAATTGAAGCAAAATACAATCACTCCATCCAAAAACGACTTCAGAACATGATCTGGACACAGATCGAAAATAGCTGGTATAAATCTCCATCAGGAAACCATATTCCTAATAATTATCCTGGTCGGACGATGGAATATATCAGAAAAACCAAGAAGGTCGACTTTGGGGTCTTTAATATTGGAAAGTAATTAGACTTTATTCCTAAAAATATTCTATGGCTATAACTTAGTATTTTGACCTCACTCTTCGTCACGTACTCACCTTAATAGCTAAATCTATTAGGCCCCGTGCGTTTCTCGATTGACGTCAAAATTCAAAACGTCTATCTAAATAATACTTTTGGAATGACGTCTATTATTTATTGGGATCCCTTCGTTTACAATAAATTCAACCTCCCCATCAAAATAGGCTTATTGGCGCGGCTAATAGGAATCACTTTTTTATCAATCACAAGGGTGTTTTCTTCGATATCTTTGATCTTACTCAAATTGACAATAAAAGAACGATGTACTTTTAAAAATTCAGGATTGGTCAATTTAGCGTCAATCCCTTTCAAAGTACCATGGATAACATGGCTGAAAGCAGTCGTCTTAACTCTTACATAATCTCCAACATTTTCAAAATACAAAATGTCATCGTACGGCACCCTAACTAATCGACCTTCTTCTCTAATATAAACCTCATCAGCCTTAGTTCGATAGGCATTATTTTTCTTGTGAGTTTCAATGGCTTTCTCAACGGCGATTTGAAAACGAGGAAAAGCGATGGGCTTTTTCAGGTAATCCGTCACTTGGTATTCAAAAGCATCATATGCATATTCTGTTTTGGAGGTAGTAAAAATGACCTGAGGTAACGAAACTGCATTATTCAAAAAATCAATTCCATTCAGTTCTGGCATTTCAATATCTAAGAAGATCAGATCTAAACTCTCATGGGAAACAGCCTCTAATGCTTCTTTTCCATTTTCACAAATTCTTACGACATTTATATCTTCCACTTTTTTACATAACCTCTCTAGAGATTTGCAAGACATTAGATCATCCTCAACAATCATACAGTTCATCATTGTTATGTTTTCTTTAATAATGAAACAAACCAGCAATATTCTAATAGCATTATTGTAATTGTAATAGATTAGTTACTAGCTTGTAACTTTTTATTTTATCTGAATAAAAATGTTACCAAAAAAAAGTAAGGGATTAAATTTGGATGGAAGAAAGGGTTAATAGGAGGTACACAAGTTTATAATTAATTTATTAAATCAAAAAATGCTTATCTATTTTTTTTAAATCATTCCTAAGTATGGGTAAAAAACTTACCAGTTCTGATTCTATCTTTTTTAACTGAAGTAATAAGTCCTGTTGATTTGGGGTTCCCTCTGCTAACTTTTGAATTACCGCCATTTTCTCCATTAATTCTGTCAAACCTACCATCGCAAAAGTGGGTTTTAACTTATGAACCAATTTTCGGACAAGTTCCCATTCATTCGTTTGCATCAAAGGTTCTAATTTATAAAATTGTAAACAGGAATTGGATAAAAATATCCTAAACATATCTGCAGCATACTCAAGGTCTCCATCATAGAAGTAAGACAAATATTCGGTATCTAATTTTGGGTTAAAAGAAAAAGGTATTTTTTCTTTAGCATCATTCGTCTTATTCACTTTCTTATCACCTGACGGTACCAATTGTGTCAATCCATGAACAATAGTATGTTGTTTTATCAAAGATAATAACGCCAATGGTTTGAATGGTTTTGGCAAATAATCAGTCATCCCTATTTCTAAAGCCCTATTCTTTTTTGAGACTAATGCAGACGCAGTGAGCGCAATAATTGGGGTTTTCTGATTTAAATTCACTCTATTTCTAATCTCGATAGTCGCTTCATATCCATTCATTTCAGGCATAGAAATATCCATAAAAATTAAATCAAACTTCTCTCGTTGTGCCAAATCTACCGCTTCTCGTCCATTATGTGCAAACACATAAGAAATATCCCATTTTTCGAATAGCGTTCCTATGTATTTTCTGTTCATATAATTATCCTCAGCGACCATAATTTTGTGAGATGAAAAATTAGCATTTACAAATAATGGCAAGTGCTCTGTTCTTTCTTCATTTTTTATCCCCGAATCTGCATATTCAATTGTAAAAAAGAAAGATGTCCCTTTCCCTAATTCACTTTCTACCCAAATTTGACCATTTAGTATTTCTATAATTTGCCTAACAATAGCTAGTCCTAATCCTGAACCACCAAAATCATGTCTTACCTCACTATTCGCTTGTTTGAATTTTTGAAAAATAAATTGACTATTTTGAGGCGCAATGCCAATTCCAGTATCATATACTTCAAATTCAAGCATTAAACATTTATTAGTTTGATCCTCTTCTATTATTCTTACACCAACACCAATCAGCCCTTCTTTTGTAAATTTGGCAGCATTACCCATCAAATTAATTAAAACTTGATTCAATAATAGGTCATCACCTATGAGTAAATTTTGAATTCGTTTATCAATATCGATTTCCACTTCGACAGGTCGATTCTCTAATTTAAGTTGAAATGTTTTTTGAAGAGATTTGACCAAGCCCACTAAATCAAATTCTTTTTCATGTACTAAAATCTCTCCAGCTTCAATTTTTGAAAAGTCTAAAATATCCGAAATCAACGCTTGCAAAATATCAGATGAGCTCTTTAAAATTGATAAATATTCCTTTTGCTCCTCCGTTGGATTAGTATCATATAACACATGAGACATTCCAATAACTGCATTAAGCGGTGTTCGAATTTCATGACTCATTTTCGCTAAAAAGTGCTTCTCTGCCTCTTGTGCCTCCTCTGCTGCAATTTTGGCTTCTTTTATGTCATGCTCTAATTTTTTCCGAGCCGTAATATCATAATGAATTCCAATCGAACCAGCCACCTCTCCTTCCTGATTAAAAATTGGCGCTCCACTTATTAAAACCCAAATCATTTCACCATTTTTCTTCCGTATTTGAATTTCATACACACTTGCTTCTCCAGATTTTCTTCGCTTGTCCTGATCATCCATAACTTTCTGAAAATCAGTAGGCAAAAACAAATCTACAGCATTCTTCCCAACTAATTCCTCGGCGGAATAACCAGTCATCTCGCAAAATGATTTATACGCTCTAACAATGTTCTGACTCAAGTCTACCTCCATCAAACCCAACTCCATATTTTCAATTATTCCTCGGTATTTTTCCTCACTAAATCGTAGCTTATCCTCGACAATTTTTCGTTCAGTCACATTTCTAGCAACTGCTGCAATTTCAGAAACTTCCCCTTTTTCATCAAAAATCATTTGAATATGCTGACCAAACCAAACAATTTTCCCTTTTTTGGAGACCAATGGGATTTCAAAATAATTTTCTTGTTGTTTTGTATTTCGAAATTCTTTGAAAAAGGACACTATTTGCTCTAAATAGCCGGGTTTAACAAATTTCGAGAAATGCTCACCAATGAACTCCTCTACCTCATAACCTAAAACATATTTACCAACTGGATTTATATAAGTAATTTTACCTAATGATGTACATCGGTATATTAAATCTGTCGCCGTTTCGATGATTTGACGGTAGCGTTTTTCGCTTTTTTTTAAAGCTTTAGTTCGCTCCGCAATAGTTTGTTCCAAACTCTCATTGACATGACGAAGTTCTTCATTCGTATTGTAAAGTTCCAATGCTTTTTCCTCCAAAATAGTCTCCGCTTGCTTTCTAGCTCTAATTTCCCGCTCAAGACGTTTTTGAAGTAATTCAAATTGATTCATCAGCTATTCTTTTGTGATAACAAAAGCTACCTTACTACCATCCGACTCCAAATTAGATCTTTCAATAGTTGCTTTCTCTTCATAATATTCCAAGCTTTTTTCAATCAAACCTTCAGCAAAATCTGCCATTTTTCGCTCTGAAGAATAAATCATCTGAAGCGCACCACCTTCTTGAAGGTTAATTTCAAAAGCAGGTAACTCAGCATCCGGATATAGTTTACGAACCTCCACATGAATATAATTTTCGATGGATTCCAAAAAGTCAAAAGCATTATTGGCTGCCTCCAAAAACTGCGGATAGCCTTCCTTCAACGTGTCAAAAAAGTATAACCCAAAAGCTTTGAGTAAACTAGGAACACCTGCTCCTGTATGAACACTTAACCCCATTATCAATTGAACCATTTCGCTATGAGAATACGTCCCTACGGAAGTATATATCCCACCCGATTGAAGTTCACTCTCCGAGAGAATTTTGTCGACCACCTCGTAACCATAGGTACTTTCGATCATTTCTAAAAATCCAGTAAAAACAATGCCTTTCATAATTTATGATAGTTAATATACTAGTTTGTAAATATAGTTTATAGGATTGAACAAATCATTATTAGTAATGGCTAAATAATAATTTTCTCATTTTGTGAATAGCTCTTTTGTCGATATACTTCGTTAAAAAGCTTCGCCGAAGCGGTGCTTCGCCTACGTTTTTTGCCTCGTCTAACAACAAAATATCCTATTTAAAAAATAGGAATTTTTTATTTAGCTACTACTAGAACAAAAATTGTGCTTTATTTTATAAAAACAAATGGATCTCATCTACAAGGAATGAAATATCCACCAACAAAAATAGCCCTCTTTCGGGCTATTCAAAAATTACGGGCCAAGGAGTTAACTTCTGGGATATTCTGCTAAATTCTCAAAAATGATTATTGAACTTTCCTATCCTCGTCAGTAATCCCCCAATATACTGACGTTTAATAATAACTCACATTGACCCGCTCCCCCCTAATTAATCTTAACAGATTCCGTAAATTGGAATCATACTTTTTTATGAAAGAACAATGTTATTTCCTAACCTTAAAAGCGTGTTCTCCATAGAGCATATTTAAATTTTGCCCCATTTTGGGTATATAAATGATTAAAATGAAAATGCAGTCAGAAAGGATATCGATACCAATATCAAATAGTGTTGTTGCAAATTTAAGTACAAGGGGTAGTCCGATTAACCTTGACTGACCGCTGCCGTTTACTAATCAGATTTATTTTGTTCTTTTTTTTTGGCAGTACAAAGATATATGGACATTAACGTTAATATGGCAAGGATTCGATAATTGGAAGAAATGCCTCTGAAATTGGCAAGAAAAGGATTTTTTTTGGTAAGAATAACAATACTTTTTCTCTAATCATCTTCTTTTAACTGAGCTAAGTTCTCTTCTTCAAAAATCGTTTTTATTAGAGGAATATTATCTGTAAACCTGCACAAATCACACGTAATGTAAGCCCTTCCATTTTTTTTCAAATTAAAAAGTGCTCCACCTTTATCATAAGCTACATTATTTTCAAAATCGCATTTAATTAATATAGGATGTGCTTCTCCTCCGGTTCCTTGATTCATGAATGCTCCACCAAAAGTAGCTTCATTTGATTGAAAGCTACAACCTCTTAATACGGGATCTGCCTGCCCCTGTACTCGTCCATCATTAAAAAATGCTCCTCCATCAATTTCCGCTTGATTATTACTAAATAGGCAATCTATAAAGGTAGGATTCGCAATTCCACCATTCATAGCATTATTATAAATCGCCCCACCATAGGAGGCAAAATTGTTAAGGAAAAAACAATTTTTAATCTCTGGATTAGAGATTTGTTTTATTCCCGCACCATTGATATAGATTCCGCCCCCAGAGTTTCTGGACTGCCCAATAAATCCATTTTGATTCGCACAACCATCAGATATAATAAATCCATCTATTAAGGTTTCAGATGAAGTATTCAACATATAGACAACAGAGAAAGAGTTATCCAAAAGGGCTTTTGTTCCAATTTCTCCGCTCAAAACGGTCTTGTTTTTTCGCCAATTACGTTGGATTAACAGTTTTTCCGTCCCTGAAAAACCTCCATACATTTTTACCCCATCCTTTAATCTAAAGGAAATATTTCTATTAGTGCCTTGAGTTGGCTTATAAACGCCATTTCCGACCCATATTTCGTCGCCAAAACTTGCTATATCCAAAATTGAATTCAAATCGCCAGCGGCATCTTCCCAGGAAGACCCCTCGCCTGTTGTGTTTTGTTTAACAAAATAAACCTTAGCTTCTAAAACGGAGGTAATTACAAAAAATGTCCATACCGTGAAAAGTAAATTTCTATTCATGATTAATAGATTTTTAGGAGGTAATTAAGAAAAAATTCTTGGACAGAATTAAGTAGCATTTAAATACTGTAACATAGCGCCAAAGTGGCTCGCTCCAGTAATCTATAACTTGATTTTGTTTAAGCACACATAAGCCTCATTCTCTATACATGAAGCTTCTTTTTGGAGAAACTAAAACAAAGGTATTGGCATATCAAATAAGGTAAGTTGGATTTTTGATAATTGGATCACCTGAGACTGAAAATGGCTAGTTCTGCTCTTTTTTTGGGAATATATCAGAATGCGCCAAAACCACAATATCGAACCTACTCATAGATTTCAAGAAAAAACGCAGATCCTAAAAAGGGATTACTCTACCAAAAAAAGGAGCTTAATATCCAAAAAACGAAAACAGCTCAGGCATCATATATTTAGTCCATAATATTGAACTTGAAAATT
Organism: Bacteroidota bacterium; assembly: GCA_024743405.1. GTDB lineage: Bacteria > Bacteroidota > Bacteroidia > Chitinophagales > Saprospiraceae > JANSWP01. The sequence continues at coordinate 1,484 of JANSWP010000102.1, read as the reverse complement.
AAATACACTGTAAATTAAGTAGGTCGCTTTTTTTTTTAGGAAGGTGTTTTTGTGAAAGAACGAGGCTAAAAAATCAGGAATAGCCATAGCTCTCCCTTATATTTTCAGGGAGATAATCTCAAAAAAGAAGCCTTCAAAAGAGTATGATATTTAGTTTACAGAGTATTAAATCCTACAGCTTGAAATAATGGAATATCAGCATAAAAAAATGCAAGAACGGTTTCAATGGACTATATGGGCAATTGTATTTTTGGTTTTCTTTTTTTCAGAATTGGTGGAATACAGTATGTACATCGATGGTGTATGGTATGCCGTTATTGCCCAAAATCTTTCGGTAGGTAAAGGCACCTTTTGGTTACCTCAATTTTCGGAAACCATTTTCCAAAATTTTCATGAACACCCTCCCTTAGTCTTTTGGTTACAATCTCATTTTTTCAAATTATTGGGCAATCATTGGTTCACAGAGCGAGTGTTTTGTTTGGTTCAATATATGGTGACTGCTTTATTGATTTCATATTTATGGACAAAAATGTTCAAGGATCGCCCAAGAATTCAACAATGGTGGATAATGCCCTTGTTATTATGGCAAGTCAATTTGGCAAGCTATTATTTTCTGCCAGCCAATTTATTGGAAAATTCATTGGTCATTTTCGATTTACTCAGCATTATATTGTTATGGAAAGTTATTGAGCATAATCATGTTTTTTTTCATTTGCTTGGGGCTGCTTTTTGCCTTATACTTTGTTTTTTGTCAAAAGGGCTTGTTGGCTTATTTCCGATCGGTTTTCTAGGTCTATATTGGTTGATTTTCCGCTCCAACTCAATATTCCGAATTATTTTTCAAACTTCTCTTTTGATCATGTTTTCGCTTTGCATTCTTGGATTACTCTTTTGGTGGCAACCACTCGCATTCGAAAGTTTAAGTAATTATTGGGATATCCAAGTATTGGCTAGTTTAAAAGGAGAACGAAGACTCTATTTTTTTAGAGATAGTCGTTTTTATATTCTTGGGCAATTGGCACTCGTATTATTACCAATGATAATTATGGTAATTCTAAATATAGGAATGATTCGATTTTGGAAAAAGATGGATCTACATATTGGATCCTTTTTTAAATCAAAAGAAGGAAAACTCATTCAAGTATTTTTTTTAATTGGACTAAGTGCTTCTTTACCCCTCATAGTTTCACCTCGGCAGGCACTACCCTATTTATTGCCATCTATTCCATTTTTTAGCTTAGCATTTGGAGGCTTCGCAGCCCATTTATTGGATGATTGGTGGCAAATATTTATGATAAAACGAGGTAGGTTTATACCTGTTTTAAATAAGGTCTTAGGATTCTTAGTTATCGGAGTATTAGTCTTGTGCCTAACTAAACTCAAGACACCTAACAATAGAGATTCGGACATAATCAATGACGTAGAAAAAATCGGATCTGTTATAGGAAAAAATCAAGTTATCTCTTCCAATCATTATGATATGT
>JANSWP010000170.1 GCA_024743405.1 Bacteroidota bacterium | reverse complement strand
GTCAGCTAGTCAAAAAGAAAGGCACTCTTCTTGGCATTATATCTTAGTGTTTTCAAAGACTGATTTTACCTATCCCAACAAAAAAACTCCTTAAAACCTTCTTGTTTTCATTCAAAACCGTAATTTCATTCGTGAGTTTTGAAACGTCCGAACCCCGAAAAGCACACTTCTGAGATTTTTCCGAAATAAGCTTTTCGCAGTTAATCAACTGAATACCGTTCAACTGAATTGTTTACGCCTGAGTGAGCTTTAGTTCTTTGGGGCGAATTGGAAAGGCGGCGCAAACAATACTTAATGTTATGCTTCATTATCCGAAACCGTTAACCAATGATAAAATTCTTTAGAAAAATTCGTCAAAACTTGCTTTTGGAAAATAAAACTGGAAAGTATTTTAAATACGCAATTGGCGAAATTATACTTGTTGTTATAGGGATTTTGATTGCACTATATCTAAATAATCTAAACCAACAAAATACGATTCAGAAACAGCAAGAAAACCATCTAATGTTGGTTAAACGTGAGATGACTAGTAATATTAACTCACTTTCTACAGAAACAGCTGAATTGACCCGAATAATAAATGCTACTCGGGATATGTTGAATGTAATTAATTCTGAAGATCTATTAAATGATTTAACCGAAAGTAATATATCTATACTTTTAGCCACAAATGTTAGTTCTGATTTATTTATTCAATATGAAAATGGAGCCTTGAACCAAATAATATATTCAGGAGGTCTAAAAGATATTGAGAATGACAGTATTCGTGGAATTTTAGCATCTTGGGAAGGTAAAATTAATGTAGTGAGATTACAAGAAGAGCAATTAAACAATGTCATAGAAAAAATCAAGAATTTGATAAATAAATCTGGAGATATTAGAATTATCGCCGAGGACTTGGGCTTGTCCAAACAGTTCGAATTAGATTTATCGAGTACTAGAGGCAGCAACAAAAATTTAATAAAATTAAAAGAATTCGAAAATTTGCTTTACGAATTATTTTTATCTGGAAATGTACTTCAAGATATAGTTTATTCTGAATTTGAAAAAGAGATGCAATCGCTTATTAAATCAATCAACCAAGAATTGAGTAAAAAATAACGAAAGCACAACAACGTGTATAATTCATTGCTAGTTATAGCCTACTTACGAAAGTCCTTGCGGACTTTCTATCTGTGATTTATTTGCTAAATTAGATGCTTAAAAACGCAACGACATCATACACAAACACGTTGTGCTTCATTATCAGAAACCGCTAACCAATGATAAAATTCTTTAGAAAAATTCGCCAAAGATTACTGTCCGAACACAAGTTCAGTAAATATTTACTTTATGCCATTGGTGAAGTTGTGCTTGTAGTAATAGGTATCCTTATTGCATTAAGTCTCAATAACAGTAACGAAAATAAAAAACTTAAAACACAGGAAATCAAAATTCTAAAGGAAATCAAATCTGAATTCACCGGGACATTAGAAGATGTAAGTGAAGACCTTGCGGGATATGAAAAAAACCTTAGAAGCTCAGAGATTATATATAATTCAATACTTAACAAAGAAAGCTATAATGATTCATTAAAACGGCATTTTAGTTATATGTTAATCAAAGAAGAGTTTTTAGCAAAACAGAGTGCCTTTGAATCGTTAAAATCTATTGGTCTTGAAATCATTTCTAATGATTCTATTCGAAAGGATATTACGGATGCTTATTTATATGTACAACAAGAAACAAATAAACCAAATATAGTTACAGAAACTATTATTGAACTTGATGTCTTGTTAAAACCGCATATAGTGGTAGATCGTCAGCGATTAATTTTAGATGAAGAAGATTCTTGGATATGGAGGAGCGAAATACCCTTTAAATTTATCAATTATCAACACTTCTTAGAAGATGACAAGTTCTTATATGCCCTTATGAAATCATTAAAAATGAGAAATCTTCAGATTTATATATATGGAAGATATAAATCTGGACTTGAATACTATTTAGAATTAATTGAAAAGGAAATCAAGTCACTTGAAAAAAAATAACGAAAGGCTAACAATGTATATAAGCCATTAAAACGGCTCATATACCAACCGTTAGCGGTAACTCAAAAACAACCGAACACATTTAAACAGATGACAACAAAAACATACATACTACTATTTTTTAACGCATTGATTTTATTGACATCTTGTAATGGACAGACCTCAAATAAACAAGTTAAGACTGAAAATATTATTAATGGAAATAATTTGTCAGTACTTGGTAATAGCATAATGGTAATCTTTCAAGACAGCAATAAAGATTATTGGTTTGGCAGTTGGAAAACAGGAGTATATAAATACGATGGAAAAACAACCTTTAATTACACAACAGAACATGGTTTGCTAAACAACAGGATTGATGAAATAAAAGAAGATAAATTTGGTAACATTTATTTTTCCAGCGCCAACGCAACTTCGGAAATATCAAAGTTTAACGGAAAGACATTCGAAACATTGAAAGCAATGCCAAGTGAAAATTGGAAGCTTGAACCCACAGATTTGTGGTTTAAATACTCTTATGAAAATATAGGTAAAGTATATCGTTATGATGGTAGTACTTTATTTGAATTGCAGTTGCCAAATCCACCAAACCTCTCAAACCCTTTTGCTGTTTACAGTATATACAAAGACAAAGAAGAGAATATTTGGTTTGGAACCAACCCTGTAGGAGTCTGCCGATATGATGGAAAATTATTTGATTGGATTACTGAAGAAGATGTGACAGAATTTCGAAATGAAGGTGCAAACGGAGTGCGTTCAATTACGGAAGATAAAAATGGCGACTTTTGGTTCAATACCGAATATCGTTATAGTTTTTACGACAATGCGATATTGAATAGTAATAAATTATACACAAGACACGAAAGCATAGGTGGTTTAGACGGGGAAAAGGATAGCAATTTGGACGAGTATCTATCAAGTGCAATAGACGATAATGGTAATTTATGGTTTGTAACCTATCTTGATGGCGTTTGGAAATATGATGGAACGAAAATCACACATTATCCAATTCAAGAAAAATCCAAACAGATTGCTTTGTTCAGCATTTATAAGGACAACAATGGTGACCTTTGGCTTGGGACTCACGAAAATGGAGCATATAAATTTAATGGTAAAACATTTGAAAAATTTAAATAAATAACGAATAAAAAAAGAGCTACATTTAACAATGTATAACCGAAATTACGGCGGATTCGACTACACACGAATCCACTCTGAATTGCTATGGTCAGTGCTTAAACAAAATGTAGTACATTTAAACCCGTAACTGACGGTTATACTAAACCGTTGAACTAAACAAATTACACACTTATCGTTATCAAGTCACATAAATCTTTGTTTTTCAATTGATTAAGTTATAGTATTATTATTCATTTGCAAGCGTAAAACGATTTCATTACATACGCAATCATTAAGCAAATGGAAAGGAAACAACATCAATACGTGACCCAATTTGAGGATTGGATGACCCTCCGT
>JANSWP010000082.1 GCA_024743405.1 Bacteroidota bacterium | reverse complement strand
CTTTGGTATTGATGAAACCTTAGAACGACGTTGGGGACTCAAAATAAAAGCACGAGGAATTTATCGAGATGCCGTTCGGTCTTCCCAAAGTCACTTTGTAAAATGTAGCGGATTACGCTGGGTTTGTTTAATGCTGCTTAGAGTATGTTTTAAAATTCAAAAGCGGAAGTTTCATCTGTTTAGACAAAGGTTTTGATGGTGGGAAAAAAGTGAATGGTCGTAAACGTCATTTAGCTGTAGATGTCCTTGGATTGCCACTTGCAATTCATGTTTCAGCAGTTGATATTCATGATGGGCAAGGAGGTTTCGATTTACTTTGGCAAATCGAAAAAGCATCCGACCGAATGGAAATTATTCGGGGAGACAATCATTATAAAGGCGTTTTTTCAGAATATGCAGCCTATTATAAATGGACAGTTGAAGTCACCAAAAAACCAGAAAGCCACAAAGGATTCGTTCCTCAAATTGGACGTTGGCAAGTTGAACGCCCTTTTGGATGGTTCAATTATTTTCGAAGATTGAGTCGTGATTTTGAAAAAACGGTCGAATCTGCTGCTGCCTTTATTAAATTGGCTTTTATTGATATCATTTTATCAAGATTTCCAAATTAAATTTTAAAACATACTCTTAAAAATTGAGAAGCACAACTTATAATAGATGTAATTCAAAACAATTTAAATACGATGCTCGGAGATAATCTCGATTTTGGAAAAAACTTAGTCAAAGCAGAACTAAAAAGTATTACTGATCAAAACGATCTACTTTTTTCTGCTCCTTCTAATTTATCTAATCAGCTAAAAAAACAAAATGATTTTCTATCAAATGGATATGAATCCGCTTGGTCAAAACCTGAATTAACTTAAAAAGTTCACGTGTTAACAACAGTGATAACTCAAGAAACCAAAAAATAATTTTAGGGGGACAACGGGTGTCGCTTGACGGGTATTTTTATCCTACGGCGACACGCTTTTTTGTCTTTTCATCAAAAAAAATGAACCCTCCCGCAAGTATTATTTCTTTAAAAGTTAGACCAAAAACAGCTTAATCTATCCTCAATTAATAGGCGGGAGGCTTTTTCACATTTACGACCTTATCCCCTATTCGAATTCAAAATTTTAATGCATCCAATAACAGAATATTTCTTACCTGAGTATCTCCAGTACTGGACAGAAGTTGGCTTAGGAAAATTTGTCCGCGTATTTTGGTTTTTTGTCCTATTTGAATTGACAAGATATATTCTAGCGGAGTATTGGTTGATCATCAAATATAAATTAACCAACAAAAAACGAAAACGATAATGGGAATTGGCAAAATCTGCTTTGAGGGCTGATAACCCTCTAATTTCCATCATTGTCCCTGGTAAAAACGAAGGCAAAAACATCTACAAATTAGTTTTATCTCTAAAAGAACAGACCTATCAAAATTTCGAACTAATAATCGTTGACGATGGCTCAGATGATGATACCCCAATCATTGTGAGGAGCTTATTAGCAAGAGGTTTAATTACGAAATTTTTACGTAATAATATGCGCGGAGGAAAAGCTTCTGCTGCCAATTTAGCGCTTCGAAATTCAAAAGGAAAATATATCGTTCACCTTGATGCAGATTGTTCCTTTGACCGAGACGCAATTGAAAATATTTTAGTTCCATTCTATATGGATCAAAGAATTGGGGCAGTAGGAGGAAATGTAAAAGTCCGAAACCATAAGGACACTTTATGTGCTCGTATGCAGGCGATCGAGTATTTGAAAACGATTTCTGTTGGGCGAATGATTTCCTCTGAACTAGGCATTTATAAAATCATTTCAGGTGCATTTGGTGCTTTCAAAAAAGAAGCAACAAATGCAGTTGGAGGCTGGGACATTGGGCCTAGATTAGATGGTGATATTACAATCAAAATTCGAAAATCAGGTTATAAAACCGTATTCGAGCCAAAGGCAGTTTGTCTCACAAGTGCCCCTAATAAGTGGAAAGTCTTAACGAAACAGCGCCTTCGCTGGGATAAATCTATCATTCGGTTTCGTGTAAGAAAACATGCGGATATTTTCGCCCCTAACTCTAATTTTAATTGGTCAAACTTCTTTGCCTCTTTTGAAAATATTTTTTACAATATTATTTTAGACATTATCTGGTGGATTTACATTATTGATTTGATCCTGAATTTCTAACATTCTTTGCATTGGGTTATCCCAATGAATATCACTCTTTATATGGTTGCAGGGTATATGCAAATGGCTACCATTAGATATTTTTCAGAACGCAAAGAAGAAGAACGATACCTTTGGTATTATGTACCATTGATGAAGATTTATACAGGCTGGTATTTAAGACTCGTTCGGAGTAGAGCTTATTTTGATGAATTCTTTTTCCAAAAATCTTATGACAATGTCTGGAATCCAAAAAAATCTAGTTTGCAAGCAAAATTGAATGGATTCTAAAATGGGTATTACTAATTGTAAAATTCTCGTCTTAGCAATATTCATTTCATTCATTCAAGCAAGCAAGAAATACTTTGTGGAACTACTGTAGAAATTTCAAAATCCTAAACACAAAAAATTCTTGCCTAATAATTCAACTTAACACATGGCAAACGGAAAGATTTTCAACATGATTCTTAAAACGATTGAGGACGTATAAAAGAAAAATGCTGCGAACCCAAAAGAACCAACTGCTGACCCAACCGTTTTTGACTTTTTGAAAGATAAACTTGGAGGTCTAGATAAAAAAATACAGCAAAAAAGAGCCGAAAAAGGTAAGCCACCGGTTAGCATATTAGATTTGATCAAAAATCACATTGAGGCTGCCAAACAGCACAATTCGAAAGATCCAAATGTGCCGACAGCCCCTTCAAGTGTCTTTGATAAAATCACAAAAAGGGTAGATCAGAATAAGCGCAGGCAAGCAAGCGTCGGAGTCAGGAGAATAATTGAGCAATACAACTTAGATGCATCAAGATTGCCAAAAAATATAGTCGCTCAGATTCAACAAAAATATGAGGCCGATAAGAAAAAATTAGATCATGGATATGCTGTTGCAATTAATGATTTAATACAAAAAAGCTAGCTTATACAAAAATATAGGCAACCAACTCATGTTGATTGCCTATATTTTTAACAAATTCCTGCCTAAGATTTACTCTAACGTAGAAATATAATCTTCGCCATAAACCACTTTAAAATTCCCTTTTTCAATATCCTCTTTTCGAGGTTCTGTACGCCCACCGATATTATCTTGGAGAAATCGCTCTGCAATTGCCCAAAATGAAATCCAACTTTCAGGTAACCGATAATCATGGACTTCTTCTGGATAATAAAAATAGATCACCTCTTTATTCGCATCCGCGAGTGCATCCGCAAAATCATCAACATGACTTTGAGGTACTCTTTCATCCTTACCCCCTGTGGTTAATAGTATTGGACTTTGTATAGATTCAATATGTGTAGTCGCCGAATATTGTTTCAGCAACGCAGCACCTTCTTCTGTATTCGGGTCGCCAACTCTATTTCTCCAAAGATCGTTATCCGTAAAATCGAGTTTGCAAAATTCATACAAATCGGCTGGACTATACATCGATATTCCACACTGAAATAAATCAGGAGATTTTCCTAACGCATAATTGGTTGCATAACCTCCATAAGACCATCCCCAAAGCGCCATTTTTCCTTTGTAAGCTATGCTGTTTTTTGTTGCCCAATTAGCAACATCAACAATATCATTGTGCATATTTTCACCCCATTGTTGATCACCTGCATCTACCATCGATTTACCCATCCCTGATGAGCCACGAAATTCCATATTGATGACCGCATATCCTCGATTTGCCAGTAATTGGAAATTACGTGTATGAAACCATTGGTTCCATTGAGCTATACCAGACCAAGGTCCACCATGAACATAAACAATTGTTGGCATAGGTACAGAAGGAATTCCATTTCCATCATAATCCAAACCTGGGGGCAAATAAACATGAACGGGTAATTCTAGTCCATCTCGTGTCTTTACCGAAAAGGCAGTTCTTTGAGCTAATTCGTACCCTTTCAAGTGAGCATAATCATTGAAAATTTCTTTTAATTCCCGTTGTTCCCGATTAAATAAATAATATTGAATCGGACCACCATCCAATTTTCGTACAATCCATAACTTGCCATCTGCACTCATGTTTACATAACCCACATCACCTTTAATTTCATTATTCAAAAATTCAAAATCTAATTGAAAATCTTCATTTACGACATGCCTTTTCGAATCCGCAAACAGAGAAACTACAGCAGCAACCTTTCCAGTAATAACATCAATTGTGGGTACAAATGGAATAATATCAGCTCTGTCATCACTTGCTAATTCTGTAATCTCGCCAGTTTCTTTATCAATTGAAATAAGGGTCGTTTTATCCTTTTGCCAATTATCAGTAGCATAAATGGTTTTTCCATCATTACTCACAGAAAGCACCTTTTGAAAACCGCCTAAAAACATGCCTACATCAAAAGGATATCCATAGATTTCAAACCATTGTCCCTCTGCTTTTCGATACAAAGTGTTTCCTCCCAAATCATTACTGGACATTGCTGCAACCGCTTGAAACATATCATCAAACCATATTTGGTTATAAGCCGAAAACCTACCTAATTTTTTTGTTCTTCCATTACTCAAATCAAGTAAATAATAACCACTTTTAATATCTTCTTTTGCTGTTAAATTGATAGCAACTTTATTTGGAAACTTTAGACTTTGACTCACAAAACTTAATTGAGAAAATGCAAAAGGGCTAATATCAACATGTTTGCGATTACGCATATTCGTATAAAAAACTTTGCTGATTGTGTCTTCTCTTACAACAGCGATAACTCCTCCATTATGTGTCGTTGCCCAACTTTGCACAAAACCATCATAAATTAATTCTCTTTCGAAATGTGGTTGTTGCGTCGTTCGATAATAAATTAAACCATCTGCGCCAGGTTTTTGATAAAAAATGTTTTTCCCGTCTTTCGCAATCTGAACACTAACGATATCTTTTTCCTTGAATAATTCTGTCCTGGGAATAAGATTCATCTCTTCTTGTGCCGACATAAAAAAGCAAAAGAAAAGGAATAGGGAAGTAATAATAGAATTCCGGTTCATGGTGATTTTAATTTGTTATAAATATTTGTGCTGGAATTTACATATCGAATATTTCAACCCAAAAAATAGCACACACATTGTAAATGCGCACAAAATTAATAGACATTTTGGAATTTGAAATGATCTTTACAAGGTGAGTTCGTCTTATTAAAAAAGGTACTATGCAAAAAGGATTCCTATTTACCAACTTACCCCTGCTCCACCACCACCAGAAGAACCGCCACCAAATGAACTGCCGCCACCACCACCGCCAGAAAAACCACCGCCACCACTTGATTGAGTAATGCGCGGAAGGGTAGTGTACACCTGATTTATATAACCACAATTTTTACATTCGTACTGTTTCAGATGCTTACCGCTAGAGTATCGTGTAGCATGCTGAACCGTATGAGAATGAGCTAGGTAGTAGGTTTTAAACTCACATTTAGGACATTTGGAATATTTTGAAAATCGGCGAGCATAACGTAAAATTAGTATCTCTTCATGATCAGCTGAAATCCAGACATCATAATCAACGGAACCAATTCCCTCTTCAATTATTTGACCAGATTTCAAGAATTCATCCTCTTCTTCCTCGCTCAACTTTCGAAGTGCTTTCCCTGATTCGTTACTAAACCGAGGTTCATTTCGCAATTTTTTTAATTGATTTTTCAATATCGGCATTATCAAAAAATAAGGAATCGGGAAAGGAATGCCTAGCCACCATCCATATACCTTTTCGATCGACTTATATTTATCATATAGATCTTCCTTATTCCAAAGTGTCAATAATACCCATATACAAATCGCTAAATGATAAATCAAATTGACTAAAATATACCAAAATAAAGGCACTGGAATACCGGGTATCGGACTTCGGCTTCCGGGACCTTTGAGGCTTCTAATTTCGGAAACTGAATTAGGATCTTCTAATATTTTTTTAAATCTTGAAACCGCAGCAATAAGTCCTGCACCATAATCTCCCAACTTAAAATGAGGCACTAATTCTTGCATTCCAACTCTATAACAAATCAAGTCTGGAAGTACTCCTTCTAAACCATATCCGGTCTCAAATTCCGTCCGTCGCTGATCCATAACCGACAAAATGAGCAATCCATTATCTACATCTGCCTGGCCAATTCCCCAATGATTAAAGAGACGAGTTGTAAATTCTTTAGGATTATCATATCCAATTGATTCTAAAACAACAACCGCAATCTGTGCTGTTGAAGAATCTTCCAAACTTGCAATCAACGAATTTAGCGTTGCCTTATCAGAAGTTGATAGGTAATTATTTGGATCACTAACATACCCTCTCCCACCATCAGTAGGATTTGGGACGGTTTCGACAGTGAAAGCTTCTTGTGAAAAAAGCATACTAGTCCCTATAAAAAAGGCTAGCACTGAAATCAGAAAATGATACTTTTTCATAAGGATGCTTTTTCACCTAATTAAAATTTCAACCATTTCTCTTCGCTCGCACTCGACGCTACGACCCTTTCAATAAATTGCATACCCCGAACCCCATCCGAAACCGAAGGAAAATCCATATAAAGCGGATCAACTTCCTTCCCTTCCAATCGAGCTCTCACACAAAAAGCAAAATTTCGATAGATACTCGCAAATGCTTCCAAATAACCCTCTGGATGTCCTGCTGGTATTCGAGTATGTGCTTGCGTTTCAGGGTACAATTCTCCTACTCCTGTTCGTAAAATTTCAAGTGGTTTGTCTCGCCATTTTACACAAAGTGTATTAGGTTCCATTTGATGCCATTCAAGTCCTGCTAGTGTACCATAAACTCGAATGTTCAAATTATTTTCTTCTCCTACAGATATCTGACTGGCATGTAAAATCCCTTTGGCTCCATTATCAAATCTTAAAAGCACATTCCCATCATCATCCAATAAACGGCCATCAACAAATGCACTTAAGTCAGCACACATTTCGGTAATCTTAAGCCCCGTAATGTATTCAGCCAAGTTCTCAGCATGGGTACCAATATCTCCCATAGCTCCAGCGATTCCACTTTTGGTAGGATCAGTCCGCCAAGCGGCCTGCTTTTGGTCACTGTCTTCCAATTTGGTGGAAAGCCAACCTTGTGGATATTCAACAACAATTTTCCGAATACTCCCAATATCTCCATTTTTGACCATCGCACGGGCTTGTTTTACCATAGGATAGCCTGTATAATTATGAGTCAGAGCGAAAATCAATCCTGATTCGTTAACAATTTTTTCCAAATCATGTGCTTCTTCCATATTGAAACTAAGTGGTTTATCACAAACCACATGAAACCCATTTTCTAAAGCCATTTTTGCAGGTTCATAATGCACATGATTAGGCGTAACAATGCTCACAAAATCCATTCTTTCCCCTTCCGGTAATTCCTTTTCTTTCAAAATCATTTCCTTAAAACTACCATAAACTCTATTGGCTGGCAAAAACAAATCTTCACCCGATAATCTTGACTTTTCTGCATTTGAACTAAATGCCCCACAAACCAATTCAATCTGCCCATCCAAGGCTGCAGCCATTCTGTGGACTCCCCCAATAAAAGCACCTCTACCGCCACCGACCATTCCCATTCTTATTTTCCGACTCATAATTATTATAATTTTTTGATTTTCAAATTTCTAAATTTCACTAAATGCCCATGATCTTGCAATCCAATATGTCCCTTTTTTGCACGTCCATACTTCGGGTAATCAGCGAATTTACTTTTTTTAACTAGGCTTTCCCATTCTTCAGACCCAATGTCATATTCAACTGTTTTTTTACCATTTAACCAATGTTCCACATGACCATTATTATGTATAATGCGCGCAGTATTCCATTCGCCTACAGGATTGGTATAATCTTCTGGAGCGGATTGAAGGTCATAATTTTCAGCTGTCAAATGCGTGCTCATATCGCCATTCATATCAATATAAGTCTGATTATCAAGGATTTGATATTCTGGACAATTCTGCCAAATTGCCATTTCGGGTGCCTCAATTGCCAAATAAAAAATACCACTATTTGCTGTGTCGCTCAATAAGAAATCCATTTTCAAATCAAAATTTCCAAATTGTTCTTTTGTAATAATGTCACCGCCTCCTTTTTGAACATGAAGTTCTCCGTTATTAACTTCCCAACCTCCATTCGGGAAAGTCTCTTTTTGATAAGCACGCCATAAGCCAGTTGTTTCCCCATCGAAAAGCAATTGCCATCCTTCTGCTTTTTCAACTTCCGTTAAATGATTATAGGTGGTTTCTGGAACAGCGCTTTCTTCTTGATTTGTATGTTCAGTTTTATCTGAACTACACGCGCACATAAAAATAAATAAGCAAAGACCTAGCAGTTGAATTTTCATCGTTTTAAGTTTATTTTTTAAAATTTTTATTTCACTAATTTCATATCCTCTGGATTCCATCGAATCACTTTTTCATCAAAATAACTATCATTACATAATATCGCCGGGGCTGCGGCACGATATCCAAAAACAGCATCTTCATTTACCATTTCACCATTTCGTACGCCCGTGAAAAAATTAACAAAATGATCATAATGTGCACCTTTGTAATCTTCCTCAGCCTTATAATGAATTTCTTCTGGCGGTCGAATGTCTTTTCTCTTTCCAAAAGGATATTTTTCAGTTTTTGAAAGTGGGTCATCAAAAGCTGGGTAGGATTTATTTTGTTTCAAGTAAACATCATTCCAGGTCACATCCATCGCCCCTTCACTTCCCACTAACCTCAAAAACGTACTTCCCGAAGTCCCATCGACAAAATTGACTCGTAGAGAAAGGTTGAAAGCAGGATGACTTTGACTTTGAGGGTAATCAAACATCCCCATAAGTACATCCGGTACTTCGCGACCATCTTTCCAATGCCTCAAACCACCCGTCGCCATTATCTTTTCAGGTCCTTTCGAACTTGTTATGTAATGCAAACTAGAAAATAAATGCACAAATAAATCTCCTGAAACACCTGTCCCATATTCTCGATAATTTCTCCATCGGAAAAATCGTAAAGGATCAAAATCTCGCTTAGTTGTATTACTCAACCAATGTTCCCACATGACTTCCTCAGGAGAGCAATCTTTAGGCACCCAATATTGCCAAGCACCACCAGGAGAGTTTCGTGCCCAAAAACCTTCTGCATAATTTAATGTACCAATTGCACCCGCTTCAAATAATTTTTTTGCTTTTTCATTACCCAAAGAACTCATTCCTTGACTTCCTACTTGAAGCGTTTTTCCAGTCTCTTTTTGAGCATTAATGACAGCATGACCTTCATCTATGTGATGAACCATCGGTTTTTCTACATAAACAGCTTTTCCACTCCGCAAGGCTGCAACCGATAATTCTTTATGCCAAAAATCTGGTGTTGCAATAATCACCGCATCAATATCTTCCCGAGCCAATAATTCTCGATAATCTCTGGTAAAGAACAAATCTTCTCCCCACTTTTTCCGAACATTATTCAATCTTGGTTCATATAAATCACAAGCTCCAACCAATTTTACACCAGGTACAGAAAGTGCTGTCGTCGTATCTGCCATTCCCATTCCACCTGGTCCAATGACCGCAATTTGGATATGATCATTCCAACTGACTTTTTTATCGCTTTTTAAATATGTTTGATGAGCATTTTTAGAAGAAAGAATGGAAGGCGCACTGATGGTAGCAGCTGCACCAATAGATATTTTTTTGATAAACTTTCGACGTGATTTCATAGGCGGTTTAAGTTGGTTGTTAGAACAATAATTCGATTCGCAAGATAATCAAATCAAAATTTCCTCAAAGAAATGTGTTGAAACAAAAACAGCTAAAATTCACAAATTCGGAATTTTAGCTGTTTGATTGTCCTTACTGTTGGAACCTAGATTCCGAACAACAATTTATATAGTCATAATATCTTTCTCTTTTGCATCAACTAAGCTATTCACCTTTTTACCGTATTCATTAGTTATATCTTGAACCGTACCTTCCAATTTTTTACCTGCATCTTCTGGATACCCTTCCTTGACCATATCTTTTACGAAATCCATTCCTCTTTTACGAGAACTTCTCAATCCTACTTTCGCCTCTTCCCCCAATGCTTTTCCTCTCTTAACCAACTCTCGACGCCGATCTTCGGTAAGAGGCGGGATATTTATCATTATTATTTCTCCATTATTCATTGGCGTCAATCCCAAGTTTGCCTCAAAAATTGCTCTTTCAATTTTTGCTAACATCCCTTTTTCCCATGGTTGTATAGTAAGCGTTTTGGCATCAGCGGTACCTACATTAGCTACTTGGCTTAATGGAGTTGGCGAGCCATAATACTCAACACGCAAACCTCCTAACATAGCAGGCGAGGCTTTACCCGTTCGTATTTTGACTAATTCGTCTTGAAGGTGTTTAATTGCTTTATCCATCCCTTCCTTCAATTCTTCCATTAATAATTCTACTTCTTCTGACATGTTCTGTGTAGTTTAATATACAGAATTTAAAAATTCAATTTTAATATTTTGTAATATTCAAATGATAAGTTCAATTTTTTGACGCAAATATAATTTGAAAGTTACCTGTTGAATTTTCAAATTCATTAGAAGTGATATATAATCGCACCAGACTCAATCTCAATCTCTTTATCTTCTTCTAATTTATTAATAATTTTATCCACATTTCCATAAAGAGATAGTTCCTCATTATGAAGCAAGATATAGTTTTTTAATGTATTCACCTCGGCTGGTCGATTTCCAGATCGGATCAAACGCTGTATCGTTTCTTCAGCTGTTTGTTCAATTACTTGAATTCCCAATTCATCTTTTACCAAAAAATCACCATTAGACCTGATTTCAAATGGAACTTCAGGTATGCGTTCCTCTACTATAGAATCTTTAATCAATGTTTCTTCAAGTCGAACTTTAGCTCTTTTTTCTCGTGCTCTTTCCTCTGAAGTCTTTTTCCTTTTAACTCTCAAACAACTCCGTCCAGAGTCATTAATATAATAAATTAGAGGATCAAGTTCTTTGCTGTTGGTCAAAATTGCAAACTCTACATCTCTATTAACTTTTTGATGTAGTTTGCCCATCAAAAAAGCAATATGAAAATGTAAATCCTCTCTTTTGGCTTTATTGACAACTACCCATCTTAAGTTCCTCCCAAATTTTTGGGCTTGTTGAACCATTGAAAGAGGGATAAACTCATTATCCGCATTAACAAAGACAAAAATCTTTGAAGAAACCTTCTCTAACTTCTTTAACTTGACTTTAGTTAGATTTTCAAAATCAATAAATAAGTACCGCCTATAATTTTTCTGCATGTGTGTGGTTCTTGGTTCGTTCTTAGGTGTTAATTGGATAATTAAAGGAAAGCTAAAGTAGGGCAAAAAAGAATGTTAGCAAAATAAATATATCCACATTTCAGGAATGGTATCTTCATAGCGTGAATGACTTTACAAATATCTATTTTCGTTTGAAAATAAAAAACGAAATGCGACTTTTGCAAAAAACGAGACTAAAAGCTATATGACTAATCATAAAATTGAAACAATCCTTTCTGATTTATTTGAAAAATGGGCAGGTACACCACCACAATTAATATTGCCCCTAGCACCTTCGGCTTCCAACCGAGTATATTACCGTCTTTCCGCCAACGAGAAATCTGCTGTTGGTGCATACAATTCTGACAAAAAGGAGAATATCGCTTTTCTAACTTTTTCTAAGCATTTTAAATCAAAGGGACTTCCTGTACCTAAAATTTATGCTGAAGATTTAGATAAGAATGTTTATCTGCAAGAAGATTTAGGTGCAACTACTTTATATTCTTATTTGATCCAAAAAGGTGACTATTTCCCAGACTATCTTGTTCAAATTTATAAAAAAGTGGTCGAGAAACTGGCCTATCTTCAAGTTGAAGGTGGTCGAGATCTAGATTACTCCGTTTGCTATCCAAGAGCTTCGTTTGACAAACAATCCATGCTATGGGATTTTAATACGTTCAAATATTATTTTTTAAAGCTTGCTAATATTCCATTTGACGAACAAGCACTAGAAAATGATATGCATCGCTTCGCCGATTATCTATTAAAAGCTGATTGTGATAATTTCATGTTTCGAGATTTTCAAACTCGAAATATTATGATAAAAAATGGAGAGCCTATCTTTATAGACTATCAAGGTGGACGAAAAGGCGCATTACAATATGATTTAGCCTCCCTTTTATATCAACCAAAAGCTAATATCCCACAAGATATTATTGAGGAATTATTAAATCACTACTTGGATACACTTGATAAATTGACTGAAGTTGATCGTGAAAAATTTGTTGAATATTTTTATGCGTATGTGCTCATTAGAAGAATGCAAGCCTTTGGTACTTATGGTTTTAGAGGATTATATGAGCGTAAAGAAATTTTTATAAAAAATATTCCTTTTGCCCTTCGTACGGTTAAGTGGATTTTAGAAAATGCCCAATTTCCAATTGAAATCCCGGAACTAAAGCGGGTTCTTCGAGCGGCCATTAATTCAAAAAAATTCGAACCATTTGATAAAATCAAAGCCAACTCGGGACTTTTGACCGTCAAAATCAATAGTTTTTCATTCAAAAAAGGCACTCCAAAAGACCCTTCAGGACACGGTGGCGGCTTCATCTTTGATTGTCGTTTTATCCACAACCCAGGTAGAT
This sequence comes from Bacteroidota bacterium, assembly GCA_024743405.1. GTDB lineage: Bacteria > Bacteroidota > Bacteroidia > Chitinophagales > Saprospiraceae > JANSWP01. Next base: position 20,198 of record JANSWP010000082.1, on the reverse strand, counting down.
ATGAGCCTTATAAAAAATTGACTGGTCGTGATGAAGGTGTAATTAATTTTCTAAAGCATCACAGTAAAATGACCGAATTTTTGAACGATGTTTATCGGATTGTGGATAAAGGAGTTGAGAATTATATCGAACGTAGCTTCACTGATTTAACGGTCAATTTTGGCTGTACCGGTGGGCAACATCGATCCGTTTATGCAGCTGATTGTCTAGCCAATCACATTCAAGAAAAATATGGTGTAAATATTGAACTTTCACATATAGTCCAAGAAGCTAAAAATTGGAAAAACTAACTCTCTTGAAAAAACCTTAATGTAGGTTTTTATAAAAATTAAAACTATCAAATGGGAATATTCAAAAAAGGCTCAAAAGGCTATAGCATTTTGAACTTCAAATGTCCGAGATGTAATGAAGGAGATTTGTTCGAAACAGGTTCTTTTTCTTTTCAGAAATCATTTTTCATGCCTGATAATTGTCCCGAATGTGGACAAAAATACTTTTTAGGCCCAGGTTTTTATTATGGTGCCATGTTCATTTCTTATATTATTACAGGATTCTTTTGTTTGGGCTTTGTTGCCTTCTGTATGTTTGCTTTAGATATGAGTGTAGATACGTCTTTCATTTGGCTACTAGTCGTTATGGCAGCCTTGTTTGTTTGGTTTTTCAGATTAGCGCGCTCAATTTGGATTAATGTAAATGTAAAATACGATCCCGATGCACTAAAGCAAAATGATTAAAGAAGTGTTAGGACATAAATTATTTTTTCCTATTATCAACATTTGTTTGCAGTGCGTCTTCTGACCAAATATCTGAATCGCCCCTATGTGTTTTGTTTTTATAAAACTCGAGCGCATCGTGTATAGTCATGAATTGATTTTGGGGACCAATTTCTCCCATCATTTCAGCTTTTGTAAGCAAATCTCGAACGGGGCCTTTCACACCACTCAAATATAACTCTACCTTGTTATCCTGCAAATACGCTATCACATCTTCGAGAATATGGAGCCCTGTTGAGTCCATTTCATTAATCGTAGATGCTTCAATAATTAGCACTTTCAATTGAGTCCCTTTCTCAATAACCAACTCACGAATAATGTCCTTGAAATAAGAGGCATTGCCGAAATAAAGGGAAGAATCAAATCTAAAAATCAAAACCTCATCAGATTGAATTGCATTTGGAAACCTCGAAATATTTCTAAAATGTCTAGAATTTGGCAACCTTCCCAAAACTGCAACATGAGGCTTGGAACTACTATAAATAATCATTCCTAATGATAAAATGACTCCAACTAAAACCCCCATTTCAATTCCCAGTGCCAATGTCATAATGAAGGTAATAAGCATCATTGCAAAATCCTTTCTATGAGTATGCCACAAATGAACTGCTTCATGAAAATCAAAAAGACTTTTAACCGCTAAGAGAATAATTGCCGCCAATATTGCTGTAGGTAAGTAAAAAAATAGTTTTGTCAAAAATACTAGTACGAGACCAATTAAACTTGCCGTAATAAAAGAGGCGATACCAGATCTCGCCCCTAAATCATTATTAACGGCTGACCGAGTAAAACTTCCAGAAGTCGGCAACGATTGAAAGAAAGCTCCTACTATTTTTGAAAAGCCCAATGCAAATAATTCTTGATTGGCGCGAACTCTATAACTCCGGTGCTTTGCTTCCAACACTTTAGCAATGCCAATAGATTCTACAATTCCAATGATGGTAACAGTTAAAACGGTAGGCATTACTTTTTGAATGTTTGCAAAATTGATTTCTGGAAAAATAAAACTTGGTAACCCTTTAGGAACCTCGCCGACGATATCAACACCTTTGTCATTGAGATTGAAAAAATTGACTAAGAGAATTCCAGCTATCACGACCAATAATGCCTCAGGAATATTCCGATTTATCTTTCTTAAAACAAGCATTACAATAATTCCCCCTAGACACATGATAACAGAGGGAAAATTAGTGCTTCTTATATTTTCAAAAGCATATAAAACAGTCTCATAAAAATGTTCAAACCGAGGTATTTCGAACCCTAATAAATATTTTAATTGGCTAATTGCAATAATTACCGCTGCTGCCGAAGTGAAGCCTGCCACAACAGGGTGGGATAAAAAATTAACTAGAAAACCTAGTTTCAAAAAACTCAAAACAACCTGTGTAATTCCAATTAGTAGACCTGTCAATATGACTAATGAAATGTATTCTTCTGAAAAAGGGTCAGCCAGTTGGCTAATTCCCGCCAAAACTAATAATGCAGAAATAGCGACCGGTCCAATTGACATTTGCCTAGAAGTTCCTAAAATCGCATATAAAAAAAGCGGAACTAACCCTCCATATAATCCATAAATTGGTGGCATTCCAGCCAATAATGCATAAGCCATCCCCTGTGGGACTAGCATTACACCAACCGTTAATCCTGCGATTAGATCACCTCGAAAATCAGATTTCTTGTAAGATGGAAGCCATTCAAATACGGGGAAAAAATCTCTAAATTTCATTAGGACAAAAATCGGAATTTTCTCAAATAAAAAAAGGTGAGCTTTCTGCGCTCACCTTTTTTATCTTTTATTCGTCTTTCAAATAAAATAAATCTTCTTGAGGTCTGACTGGTCGTTTAAACCAAAGGGGGCGCCTCAGGTTATCGGGACCAGGTGCGGGTCGAGTCATTTTCAACCACTCTTTATAAACTTCATGTGATTTATTAGTATCGACAAAAATATCGCCATAATTATCGCCTTTTTGAGGCCTTTCAATCCTTACTCTTTGATGCCAACAATGCATCCCTGAAATTGGATCAGGATGTACAGCATGAGTAATATTTTGATGAACACCCCCATCTCTCCAAAAGATACGTTTTGAATCCGCATCACTGCTATCAAAAGGCATAACTCCACTCAAAGTCTTCATTTTATAGCCTCCGTTTCCATTATCTTCAATTTGGACAGTATTAGTCGCCCAACGATTACCCTGATCCTGTTTTCGCCTCCATCGACCTAAGTGATGGGAGCAAGCAATTACCCCAGGTTTCATACCTTCTGTTACCCAAACCTTGTCAATAAAGTAACCAATATCCGTATTTAATCGAACACAATCGCCCGATTTAAAACCCCATTTATTAGCATCTTCAGGGTGCATCCAAATCGGATTTCGGTTAGCAATTTCCGTGAGCCATTTCGCATTTCCACTTCGAGAATGAATCAATGTAGGCAATCGAAAAGTTGGCACTAGGCAATATTCGCCTTTTTCTTTATCCAATTTTTCAGGATGAATATGACTCTTTATATAAGTCGGTGTAGCATATTCTGCCCAATTCCAATCGACCATTGTTTGAGAATAAAACTCATTTTTTCGAGTTGGGGTAGGAAAGCCAACGCATGGTTTTCCGTCCACCATAACTCCGATATTTTTCCCGTTCTTAGAAATGATTTTGGTTTTTGAATCGACGTTCGTACCCTTCATTTCGTCTTCAGAAAGTTGTTTCTTATTCTTTTCATAAGAATGTTTTTCAACTTCGAATGCACCATACTTTCGCATATAATCCAATTCTGTAAGCCCTTCTTTTGTAGCAGCTTCTGGCAATCCTTTTGTATTTTCAAAAATGAATTGATAATATTCTTCAACTGTGATTTTTTCTCCCTTTCGATAAGGTGAAAGAAAATGTTTCCGAATCCCTAAATCTCCATCTTTATCAATTCTCCAACTTAATTCAATCCAGAATTCATCCTCTTCCCACACTTCACCCGGATTAACTTCATAGGTAAATTGAACATTTTTGCCGGCACGACGCGCCGCCTCTCTTAAAACAGGTTGTCGAAATCCAATCCACATTCCCGAATGTGTCGCATAACTATTTAGATCATGTCGCTCAGAAGCATGTCCCATTGGCAATACATAATCCGCAAAAAATGCGGTCTCATTCCAAGTTGGGGTCATCGCAATATGACATCCAAAAAGGTCTTCATCTTGGTAAGCTTCCATCCATGTAAAACCGTCAGGATAAGTCCAAACAGGATTGAATACCCGTGAGAAATAAACATCCATCTTACCACGACCATCCTTCAAAAAATGGGGTAAAAGGAAACTCATTTCGAACATTCCAAGAGGGTATTCTTTAGGGAAGTGAAGCTCATTCCAAAATTTTTGCCCTGGAGGCGTATCGAAGAATTTAGGTTTAAATTTATTCCAACTATTTGGTGAAGTCCCACCGACTGTACCCACACTTCCTGTCAAAACTTGTAGGAAATGTAGTCCACGACTTACACACCATCCTCCTAAATTCCCACTTCCCGCACTTCGCCAATTATGAGAAGCAAATTGAGTTCCTGCTTCCCCTATTTTTCGTCCTACTTCTCTAATTGTATCAGCAGGAACACCTGTTTCTTGTTCGGCAAATTCGGGAGTATATTCTACGTATTCTTCTTTTATTTTTTCAATGAAATTTTCAAAAGTGACTTCAACATTTGGGTGACGTTTTTCTAGGTAATCATGCCAGTTTACCCAATTTTCCATGTAATCCCGATTATACAAACCTTCCTCTAGAATAATTTTAGCGAAAGCCAGTAATGCCGATGCTTCCGAGCCCGGATAAGTCGGCATCCAATAATCGCTCATACTCGCCGTATTTGACAATCGAGGATCCATTGTAGCTAATTTCGCGCCTTTCATTTTTGCCTCAATAATCCTTTGGGCATGTGGATTAAAATAGTGCCCACTCTCTAAATGTGCAGATACTAATAATATGAATTTTGAATTCGCATGATCAGGTGAAGGTCGATCATATCCATACCAAATATTATATCCAAACCGGGCGCCTGATGAGCAAATATTAGTGTGCGAATTATGCCCATCTATTCCCCAAGCTTGTAAAACTCGGTTCGTATAACCCTCATGACCTGGACGACCGACATGATAGGCTACTTCATTATTTCGACCTTCTTTTAAAGCTTTTCGAATACGACCCGCGATATCATCCATAGCATCTTCCCAACTGACTCTCTCCCATTTTCCTTCTCCTCGTTTTCCGACTCTTTTTAATGGATATAAAATTCGGTCTGGATCAGTAATCTGATTAATGGTTGCAGGTCCTTTCGCGCAATTTCGTCCCCGACTTCCAGGATGATATGGATTGCCTTCAAATTTTCTAACTTCATTCGTTTCTTTATCTACAAAGGCAGTCAATCCACACGCACTTTCGCAATTAAAACAAGTTGTCGGCACAATTGAATAAGTCTTTTTCTCCTTTTTTGGCCAAGATTTGGCTTCATATTCCGTCCAATTATCCCATTGCTCAGGCGGCGGGAAATTCGTTAGATCTCCAGGTTTAGTTAAGGACTCAAGAGGAGTTTCTGTATTTTTATGGAGGTCAGGAATAATGCCGATTTTTTCAGCAATTTGTTCTATTATACTAGGTTTGCGAGCCATTTTTTTAGTTTTTTTGTCAAAAAATAATTCAATTACCTCTTAACTCAAAGGAATTCGTTGTGGTGCTTCCACCCAAATCTTTTCTGTTAAATAAATTCCAATTAAAACAATCAATCCAGCAACTGCCATCAACATTCCATTCATACCTCCAAAATATAAAAGTGCTAATGGAATCACGTTTCCAAAAACAATCACACCGCCCCAAAAAGAATTTTTATACCGTCCGCTAACAATCATATCCACCGTTCTTTTTGCTTCTTCCGTTGGATGAGTAGTTATTAATTCAATTGCAATGGTAAAGAGATTTACCACGATTCCTGAAATCAACACGATTCTTAAAAGATTCATCCAATCCATTGAATTTTCAACGAATGTGCCAATCAACATAAATACTGCAGCACCCGCCATAAAACTATGTACCAACATATGAATTGCTAAAGTTGGACTTTGCCAAAAATCTCGACCTTTTGCTTGCGCAAAAAGGAAAGCCGTGTAAACCGCCGTAATCGCTGCAAAAATCGCTGTCCCCCACATGATTATATTCTCCAATCCAGCCCATCCAAACCACATTGAAGCTCCCCAAAGCGTTAAGAGACCACCAAAAATGGTAATAGAATAACCTCCTTTGACCAACCAACTATTCCATTGGGGTCTCAAAAGCACGTATAAAAATCGGTCAGGTCTATCCAAATCTTTTATTAATAGTAATCCGGTAGCTGCCAAAAACACTAGCGAGATGCCTAACCCCCACCACATCGTTTCAGACGAAACAGCATTCATTTTACCTAGGATTCCAGCAAGGAAAATCAATAAAAACGCACCCGCCGAAATCGCTTTGGTCAATACATAAGCCGATACTTCCCATCCCCACAAAATACCTTTATCGGGCACGTCATAGGTTCGGCGAGCCTTACCCATGACTACATCTATGGATTTCATACCGTTTTGAGCCTCTTCGGCTTTTGCACTTTGACCATTATTTTCTAAGAGTGTCTGTAAAACATCATCATTGGAAAAAGCCAATTTTTCTGCCGCTTTTGCGAAATGGCCAACTCCTCTTTCTTGAGCACTCCATAAATAATTGTCAGATTTCTCCGTTGCTATAGGATTTAAAGAAGCTTCATCACCATCTATATAAAATAGATTTGGATTTGTTCCTTTTGCCGCTTTTCGAACAGTGACTTGTTCCATCGCTAAAAGTTGAGCAATTTCTGAAGTTGGATTTTCCATATCACCTGAAATAATCGCATGTTCTGGACAAACATTAACACAGGCAGGTTCAAGTCCAATATCTACACGGTGAGCACAATAATTACATTTTGCCGCTGTGTGTGTTTCAGGATCAATGTAAAGCGCATCATAAGGACAAGCTTGCATGCAAGATTTACAACCAATGCATCGATCATTATCGAAATCCACAATGCCATCTTCTCTGAAATACAATGCTTCAACTGGACAAATTTCAACGCAAGGTGCATCCGTACAATGATTACACCGCATAACTGAAAAGATTCGCCTTGTATTCGGGAAGTTACCTTTCTCCGTGTATTTAACCCAAGTTCGATTGACACCAACAGGCACTTGATGCTCTGATTTGCATGCAGTTGTACAAGCATGGCAGCCAATACATTTTCGGTTGTCTATGACAAAACCGTATTTCATCTTAATAGTGGTTTTAGCTGGTTAATACTCATTTAAATTTCATTAATCCATAAATGTATGAATATAGTTTCATATATTCAAGTGTTAATTTATGCATCAAAGTGGCCAATAAATATTTAGTGTTTTATCAACTTATTAGAAATGACCCTTTGATCATTAATAATGATCATATAATAAAATCCTTTTGATAGAAATCCTGTATTTATAGAAATGGAGCCCTCTTTTGTAAAGACCTTGTTTAGCACTTCTCGCCCTTGCCCATCTGTCAAAATAATCTGTGTGGGCAAATTATTTTCAGGACGAATATGCAACCAACCTAGAAAGGGATTGGGATATATTTCAAAGGCTGTTTCACTTTTATAATCGATTGTAGAATTATCAGTTTTTTGAAGACTGTAATCTACAATAATATCCTTTATCTCTTCATCTATCGCTTTCAATAAAGAATATTCGTTAAAAGCATCTTGCCCCAACTGCCATAACATAACCCCGCTGACTTCATTTTTTGCCAATTCGGTTTTAGCTTTAATCGTAGGGATTCCATTAAAATAAGTCGCACCAATTTGGTCTAAAAAACTATTTGAGGGATCTTCAGCAACCATCTCTCCAAATGTGACCGAATGAACATCCTTTTTATTCGAAAAATTCCATCCATAAAATGGTAAACCCAATGTCAATCTTCGACTTTCAACACCTTGTGATTTCCAAAAATCAATGGATTTTTCAGCAAAAGAATAAGGTGAATGATGTTCCGATTTGTTTGGAGACCAAGGTCCTGTTAGATCATAAGCCATGACATTGATCCAATCGTAAACAGCTAAGGCTTCATCAGAAATGTTTGGATATCGATGGATAGCTGGCAAGGCTGCCGTCAATGCTAAATCATATAAATCTAGGGAGTCTCTCAGCTCCAAAATAAACCCACTATAATCTTCATTTACATAACTCCACTCCAAATCGACATCTATTCCATGGAGCTTATTCTTTCGAATATATTGAATGAGTTTATTTATGAAGGTTGAGCGATTTCTAGGCTTCAATAAATACTGCCAAGCTGTCCACCATTCAGGCAACAGTGCGCCTCCTCCTACTGATAAACAAACTTTTGTATTCGTCTTTCGAGCCTTCTGAATGATAGGTTGAATCTGGTGGGCATTCAAATTCAAATTTCCTGATTTATCAGGATTCGCAAAAGCGAGATTGAGGTGAGTTATCTTTGAGAGGTCGATTTTGTCTACTAAATCGAAATAGTGATGAGGCAAATAGCCTATCACCTTGAAATCTTGAGAAAAAAGATATACCGGAATGATTAGAAAAAGTAAAATTGTTACTTTCTGTGTATAGATCCTAAAGCCCATATTCAAGTGTTGGTTTCAAATTTTGTTAGTTTCGAGTAGACTTTTTCAATTCTATTTCATGGCAATTGTCTTTACTTTCTCAAAAAGTAAGTCCTCATCTCCACTTCTATATTTTCTTTTATGATACACAATATTACCATCCTTATCTATGATGAAAGTTTGGGGCAAACCATTAAGCTGGCCAGGCATAACATGCCGAAACTCTCGGTTAACATCTATATAGGTCTCCCATTTCCAATCACTTTCATTTACTTTTTTGACAAAAGATTCATAGTTTTTTTGAAAATCAGTTGAGATCGCGACTAAATTAAAATCGGCTTCTTCTGTCCAATTTTCATACTTCTCATGAATCGCTTTCAGCTCATACCGACAAGGCACACATGTAGTCAACCAAAATAAAATGACCGTAGGTTTTCCGTTTGGCTTCAAAATTTTTGATGAATTAAACACCTTTCCGTCCACCATTTTTAAGTCAATATCATAAGGGAAACTTTGGTTGATTTCGTTTTTGGGACGAGACGTTTCTACAATATAATTTAATCTTGGTTTGAGGTTTTCAGTTACCTTCACCGCTTGGTTTTGATTCGATTTGGCGTGCTCTTCTTGGCTTGAGGCACAAGATGCAAAAGAGATAAAAAAAGCAATGATTAATAATTTATTCATGAGACTATTCATTTAATATTGGGCTTTAGAAATGAGTCCGTATACTCATTAGGTGAAGCAAGATGATTTTCAAACGCTTACAAAAGCAAAAGCGGCGATTTTCATGCCGACTTAGTCTTCAATATTCTCTCTATGTTTTTTGTACATTTTAGCAAAAACAAATAATGAAAAACCAAAAGCCAAAACGCCCAAAAATGCGTATAAAAAATTTAAACTATTTCGCAACACCGCTAAAAGAACGATACTTAATAAAAACAATGTTGGCAATTCATTCATCAATCGAAATTGAAAGGAACTAAAAGTTCGTTCGCCTTTTTCAATTTTTTCAATAATTATTTTACAATAAAAATGATAACCAGTTAGCAAAAGCAAAAGCAATAATTTGAGGTACATCCACGGATTGACACTCAACCATTCTACTCCATACAAAAACAACATTCCTATACCACATATCCAAGTAAAGACCATTGCTGGCGTGCAAATAATTTTATAAACACGCCATTGCATTAAGGTAAATTGATTTCCTAAAATGGTACGTTCTGGCTCTGACTTCTCCATTGATTCGACCGAATAAACGAACATTCGAACAAGATAGAAAAGACCTGCGAACCAAGCCACAAAGCCAACCATATGAAAGGCTTTTAAATATAAAATCATGTTGTTTCAATTATGAATTATCAAGGTACGGATATTTTATTTCCGTCAAAAAAAGTCCTTTCGCTGGAACACTCAAACTTTTACTTAATCTAGTTTGAGTTTCCATAGCATTCCGAACTTCATTCAAGGAAATTTTCTCTAATCCGATATTCAGACACATCCCAACAATCAGTCGCACCATGCCTCGAAGAAACCGGTTTGCAGAAATATGAAAAATCATTTTCTGATTTTTTTCATCCAAAACCCATTCAGCTCTTTTTATTTCGCATTTCATGGTTTTGGCGTCTGTATTTGTTTTACAAAAAGGAAAAAACTCTTCGAATTCGGTTAATAAAATAGCCGCATCATTCATACCCTTAAAATCTAGTTGATTCGAAAAAGGAAAATAATACGTCGTATTTATTTGGAAAGGATTTTTACGAAAATCTAAATGATACTCATAGCTTCTATGATGTGCATCAAATCTGGCATGAGCCTCTGAGTGAATCTCAAAAATACTTTTTATGGAAATGTCTTTCGGTAAAAATTTATTAATTCGATTCAGAAACCCTTTAGGCAATACGCCTTCAAAATCAAAATGAATATAATATTGACGCGCATGAACACCTGTGTCCGTACGTCCACACCCCGTCACTTCAATTGGCTTTCTTAATATAGTTGAAAAAGCATGATCTATGGTTTCTTGAACGGTAACTTGATTTGGCTGCTTTTGCCAACCAAAATAGTTTGTCCCATTATATGCCAATTCTGTAAAGTACCTCATCAATTTATTTTGTAATTGACAAAAATAGAAAATGTTAAGAGAGTTCAGAATTTATAACCTACCCAAACAAAAAGCACTTGTGAGTATTCACAAGTGCTTTTCTTCAATAAAATTGGAGGATCACCTTATCCAATCACAGCATTATCTTGAGCAGCATAGTTTGCATACATTAGGGCTCCACCAGCCAATGCTACATTTTTCAATATATTACCCATTTCCATAGGGTTTTCTGACATTGCAGGAAAATGAACAGCAAGTGCAAAAATAAGCAACATTACTGCCAAGAGAACAGTCGCTAATTTGTCCATTTTACCCATAAAAATACTTACTGCGGCGGCTAAATGAGCGACTCCTGTTATATACACCATTATCTCACCGCCTGGAGCCATTGCAGCCATATCTTTAGCCCCATAAAATGCATAATACCAAAAATAGCAAAAGGAATTGCAAATAGATACTTTCCGAGTCCAGTAATCTTATCCATAATAAAGTGTTTAAGTTGGTTAATAAATCTTGTTTCGAGAATCAATGTATAAACATTAATCAAAGTCGAATTTAAATTGTAATTTGCAAATTACCTTTATTCTAAAAATATTTTTCTGCACTAAACATTTTTTTCAGTATTTTATTTTAAAAAAAATGAAATCCTAACAATAAAAAAAGCGCAATATAAATCAATCTTCATATTGCGCTTTTTGATGTTTTTTCGAGAAAAACCTATCTAGTCTTATCGTAAGGACACCTTAAGTCTCCAAAATAATACATTACACCTATTCCTATCATCACATAGGTATCATTAGTTTTACTATTTCCTCTTTGACGTCCAGGTTCTCCAATTGGATATTCAATATTATTAGAAGTGAAAAACGATGGATCTTCTTGAAATAATTCTGCCGATCGGTCAACCAAGCGTGCTGCAATAGGCCCCCTCAAATCTTCCACATCATCTACATCCGCATAAACCGTGCTTACATCATCCAAATAATCAGTAAAAAGTTTTCTAGCACCAATTTCTACATTAATGCTCCACTCATAATTTAGGTCAATTTTAAAACCGCCTCCATATAAAAGCCCTCCAGAAACAGTAAAATATTCTTCACTCTTAAATTGTCCCTCCGTTCCTAAAGGTCTTAAGTCAACCCAATCTCCATCGATCTCAGCTTGGGGATTAAAATAGGAAACACTATAACCAGCAAATAAATAGGGCGTCCAAAAATAATCTTTGTCACCATGAAAGTAGGGTAAAAAATTAAATTCTAACTGTCCCGCAATATCTCCAATTCTAGATCGAAAATGCAAGTTTCTTGCTCTTTCAAATATATTGTCTGAATTGGCATCATCTGCAGCAACACTTCCCATATTGGCTCCAAATTTCAAGCACACTCTCTCGTTAAAATTGTATCGTAAAGCAATTCCACCGGCAAGTTTAGGATCATTAAATTGGAAATCAGTATTTAGATCTCCAAAGTACTGAGCCATACCTAGCCAACCTCCTGCCTCCCAACCTCTTTGGGCAGACAAATTCAGACATAACAAGCTGAAAATAAGTATATTAATATAATTCTTCACAATTGTCTGTTTTTAGGATATTTAAAAAATTTGGCAAATTTACAATTAAACGGGGAAAGGTGTATAAATGGTATTTTCCATTTTTAAATAACAGAAAATGTCTGCCAATGGAGATATTTCCGATAATCAAGCCCAAGTTCAAAGTTTGAATTTGGGCTTGATCATCCTGTACGTGCTTTGAAATTTACTCTTCTTCATCAAAAGCTCGTTCTTGCCTCAACCTCCTTTGTCTAGCATAAGAATCTGCTCGATCATAAGCGATAATAATCTCCTTTACCAATCGATGTCGCACCACGTCATCAGCTGTCAAATGTACAACTCCTATCCCATCTAAATGTCCCAACAGTTCCGTAGCTCTTCTTAATCCAGACCTCACATTTCCAGGTAAATCAACCTGGGATAAATCTCCCGTAATAATGCATTTCGCAGATGGTCCTAAACGAGTTAAAAACATTTTTATTTGCATACTCGTCGAGTTCTGGGCTTCATCTAGAATAATAAATGCATTATCTAACGTTCGACCCCGCATAAATGCCAAAGGAGCAATCTCGATGATGCGATTTTGCATAAAATGATTCAGCTTTTCGCCAGGAATCATATCATCCAAAGCATCATATAATGGTCGCAAATAGGGGTCTATTTTTTCTTTCAAATCACCTGGTAAAAAGCCCAAACTTTCGCCAGCCTCTACTGCCGGTCGAGTCAAGATAATTTTTTTGACCGTTTTGTTTTTCAAAGCTCGAACCGCCAAGGCGACTGCCGTATAGGTTTTCCCTGTCCCGGCTGGTCCGACCGCAAATACCACATCATTAGCCTCTGAAGATTCAATGAGTATCTTTTGATTAACGGTCTTTGCACGAATAACTTTTCCACCTGTCCCATGGACAATGGCTTTATTTCCATTTCCATTTGAACTAATTCTAGCTTTGAAAGGATTTCCCCCATTTAGCAGATCTTCTATCGTTTGAATCGTTAATTCGTTATGCTCTTTAAGCAATCGAACCATCGCCTCAAATTTATTTTTTGCCTTTTGAGTATCCTTTTTTTCTCCGGAAAGCTTGAGATTATTGCCTCTGGCAGTAATAGAAATATCTGGAAAAGCTTTGCGTAAAAGATTGAGTTTTACATTGTTTTGCCCATACAGCTCTAGCAAATCAATATCGTCCACGGTTAAAATAATTTCGCTCAATATACCTCCTGAATGTTTAATTTTGAGTTTTGAATAAAGGAGTTTTAAGTAACCCGCAAATTCCAAACTCTAAAAGAAAAGATTATTTTTGTTCGTAAAATTAGCTTTTTCATATCAAATAGATGCTTAAAATTTATCCTTTTGAAACTGAAAGTTAATTTGGTCTGAAATAAAGCAATTTTAGGAAATAAAGGTTCATTATAAAAACAACTTTGCATTCCCCAATGCCTAAAACTTCACATCAAAGAATCGTCACCTTAACAACAGACTATGGAGTAAGTGACTACTCAGTAGCTGTTTTGAAAGGCGCATTACTTCAACAAGAAGCAACGCTCAATATTATTGATATTACTCACCAGGTTCAGCCTAACGATATTTTACAAGGGGCTTTTATTTTTAAAAATGCTTGGCGAAGTTTTCCAAAAGGATGTATTCATATTTTGAGTATCAACAATTACTCCACTAACCATCTTAGATTTATTGCCATTGAATTTAAAGATCATTTTTTCATCGGTCCAGACAACGGTATTTTCTCTCTGGTTTTTGAAAAACTTCCTTCCAAAATTTACGAATTCGATTATTTGGATAATGCTCATTTCTCACATGAAGCCATTTTTGCTTATGCAATTGGTCATTTTACCTCTGGAAAATCATTGGTTGAAATTGGCCCATCTGCTAAAAACGTCATAGAGCGATTGACACTTAATCCCGTCATAAGCTCGAACATAATTCGGGGTTCCGTTATTTTTGTTGATTGTTTTGAAAATGTGGTTCTAAATATCAGAAAAGACCTTTTTGAGAACACCCAAAACAAAAGAAATTTTGAACTTTACTTCAAACGAAACGATCCTATTAAAGAACTAAACGAATACTACTATGATGTGCCAGTTGGAGAAATTCTTTGCTTTTTTAATGCCTCTGACTATTTGGAAATTGCAATAAACATGGGAAAAGCAAGCAGTTTACTTGGCTTAAAATTGGGTGATTCTGTAGAAGTTAGGTTTTTGTAAAAAAGAAGCCCCTTGCTAACGATTTAGCAAGAGGCCATCCCAAAAACCAATTGTTAAAGGACATCTATTCTTGAATGAGCGAGCTCATTATTTTTCATTTTAATATCTCGAACGGTCATATTTTTTCTTACCACTCTTAAAATCAAAGGCTATCGTTACCTCATGCGAACCGCTATTATATTTTTGGAACCGCGAAAAAGAAACATCGTAGCTATAGAATAAATTAAAAGAACTAACTTTCGTTCCCAACAGTAACCCAATCGCATCTCCAGAACCTGAACGATAAGATAATCCAGCCACTAATTTCTCTTCTAAAAAGGATCCTTTTATATTAAAATCAGCTTGAAATGGGACATTCTGAAGACTTCTAATCATCAATGATGGTTCTAATTTAAAGTTGTAAGCATCCACATCGAAAATATGTCCCACATTGAAAATAACAAATTTGAAAAACGAACCTTGGTTGTCACCAGTAGTCGCTATATCACCGACTTTTGCCACAATCAAATTAGAAAAAGTCAATCCAAAATAAGTCAACCCTTTGTCCGTTCGGGCATCCCCATAAGAACCCCAGAAACCCATCGAAGCATCAAAAATCCTTCTGCCGTCGATAGCCTGATCAATGACTTCGTCACCATCTTCATAAAACTCGTTCTCCACAACTGAATTAGCCAATCTCTGCCTGAAAAATTCAGTTGAAAAACCAAATGCACCTTTGAATTTAGTATTTCGGGGTTTTACCCTTAATGCAAAATTCATTTGGTAACGGAAATTCGTAAGATTTCCAATACTCTCAGATAAAATACCTGTTCCAAATCCAAAAGTTGAGCCAATCGGTCCATTGTAGCTCACCCCATAGGTTTTAGGTGCGCCAGGGAATCCAACCCATTGAGTACGAACATTCATTTGAATTTGGTGAGATTCGCTAAATCCCGCTGCTGCCGGTGAAATAAGTATCGGCGTAATGTGATAATGAGAAAAAACAGCTGTTTGATCTTGTGCATGGGCTATCTGAAAACCCAAAAACAACATTATGATTAGTATAAAATTTTTCATTTCAAAATCATTTATCGGTTGAAGGGAAATGTGTTCAGAGTTCCATATCCTACAAAATCAAATAAGGAACTCTGAACTAAAGCATTACTGTCTTAATATAGTTACAGAACCTTTCTTTTGATCTTCTTCATTGGTTACTGGGTCGGTATAATCGAAAATATAGAAATAAACACCTTCTGGTAAATCATCGCCTCGTGCGTTTGTTCCTTCCCAACAACCATCCAAATCAGCTTCTTCACAAACATAATCGTCTGTTTCAAAAACTAACTGTCCCCAACGATTGAAGATTTCTAATGTATTATTTGGAAATCTCGACGTACATCCAATAATGAATTCTTCATTTCTGCCATCTCCGTCAGGTGTAATAACCGTTCTGGCTTCAAAACAACCAAAGTTTGGACAAACAAAGCCGCCATTGATATCAGTTGCTTGACATCCATTCCCATCGCTAACTTCTACAAAATAAGTTCCAGCTGTTAGCCCTGTAATAAACTGCGCGGTATCCGCATTACTCCAAGTAAATTGGAAAGGTCCTGTCCCTCCAAATACATTTGCTAATGCTGTACCATCTGCATCTCCATTATCGCAGGTAGTTGTAATGGTGACTTCCATTTTATCTGGATCTGCTATCGTAACTGGAACAATAACCTGGCATCCATTTCTATCGGTCACTGTCACTGCATAATCTCCTGCTTTTAACAAAATAGCTGTCGGTCCTGTCTGACTTTGTGTGTCATTCCATTGATATAAATAGGGATTAGCACCAGGGAATGGTGTTCCTCCAGAAACAATTATTGTCGCTGAACCATTCTGGGCACCCGTACAACTTGGGCTTACAACTCCGCCTAATTCGGCAGATAAAGCTTCGAGGGGCTCCGTTAATATAGCATCCGCGTTATCTTCACATCCGAGTGCATCAATTACCGTAACTGAATAGTTTCCAGCTGGTATATTAGATATCTCTTGGTCTGTTTCACCATTACTCCATATATAGTCGAGCGGAGGCAATCCACCTGTCACCACTACAATAGCACCACCATCACTACCTCCAAAACAAGCAATGTTTACACCATTGCTGTTTGTAGTGGGGTTAAGTACAACACTGATATCCGAATTAGCTTGAATTTCAAATTGATATTCTGGTGTTTCTACCCCACAAGTATCTGTCACAACTAATGTATAAATACCTGAAGGTAAATCCACTAAATTACAAGTATTGTAAATCTCTCCATTTGGACCAACCCACTCACAAGTAGGATCTCCCGCTACTCCAACAATATTTGGAGTAATTGAACCGGTCTCTTCATTTGGGCAATCTACATCAACTGTAGTTGCGCCATCTACCTCAAACAAATCAACTACAAAAGGTCCAAATTCTGCCGTACAACTGGATTGATCAGTTACCGTAACTGAATAAGGTCCTGGTTGTACATCAAATAGATCTTTTGAGGTACTTGCATTGTTCCAGAAATAAGTATAAGGACTATCGCCTCCTTCAATATCTATAAATATTCTACCTGCAGCATCCTCTGTCGCATTTTGAATTTTTAATGATTCAATTACTATTGGCGCTGGTGCATCTATAGTGAAGTTAGCATCAATATCTCCTGTATATCCTGCAACATTAAAATCTGCATTGATCGTATAATTCCCAGATGGTAAATTATCTATTGTAATAACTTGATTTTCACCTAAAGATAGATTTGAATAAACTTGTCCACTAGGACCTGTAACTGTAACGCTATAGTTAGGTAGTCCACCTGAAATAGCAAAAGTGAATGTTCCATCATTAGAATCTGAACAATTGGCATCTTGAAAATCAAAAGTTGAAAACTGCAAAGCAGTAGGTACAATTTCTAAGACATAAGAAGCACTAATATTACATCCATTCACATCGCAAACTGTCAAGTTATAAGCACCTTCATCTAAGTTATTTAACACGGGACCTGAACCTAAATTTGGATCCCATTTATACGTATAAGGTCCTCCAAAACCACCTGTTATTCCCGAAACTTGAATAGAACCATTGAACAAGTTAGGACCTGTCGGATCATTCAAGTCCGCATTCCCAATTTGAACGGGTTCAGCTGCCTGAGAAACATTAAAACACATGGTCTCCATTTGATTATCAGGCATTGAAGTTACAGTCACACAATAAGTACCTGGAGATAAGCCAACTTGAGTAGGGCTACCAGGATTGGGAACTTGAGGATCCCAAACGTATGTATAAGTTGGATTAGGAGGAACACCTCCTTGGGCAAGGACACTAATTTCTCCATTATTAATTCCCCAACAGGCATTTGTTACCGTTCCAGCTATTATCAATTGTCTTGAAACGTAAACACACTCAGATGTCTGACAACCATTAACATCTTGGACGATGACACAGTGTTGACCTGCACAAAGACCAGATTGATTTGGTGAATTAAAATAATTGGAATTTGGTCCACTCCAAAAGTAATCTGTTATCGCATTTCCTCCGGAAACTTGTACTGCCGCGCTACCTATGCAATTTCCACTATCGAAAGTAGAATTTAGTGTAATACTTAATTCATCTGGTGCATCCACGACAACATCAGGAGAAATAGTCGTCACACATCCTTTATTATCTCTTACTAAAACTTTATAAGTTCCTTCAGTCACATTGGTAAAAGAACTTGATGTTTGCCAAGTTCCACCATTATCATTTGAATACTCGTAGGTAAGACTTCCTCCATTTGCAGCAACAGAAATACTTCCATTATCTCCAAAACATGGAGGGTTAACCACGCTTGCAGTTGCTATTAATTCAGCTGGTTCAAGTACTTCAATAAAGTCAGAAGTATATTCACAGCCTTTAGAATCAGTCACAGTGAATGTATACATTCCTCCAGCTAAAGAGAATTGAGAAATATTCGCTCCTCCATTACTCCATGCATATGTATAAGAAGATGTACCACCCGATGGGTCTGTCATGATGAACCCATTCTGGTCACCAAAGCAATCTACATCCTGAACAGAGGTCACAATAACATCAATTGCATCAGGTTCTGTAAGTGTAAAAGTTTCTGAAATAGAAACATTATCACCACAACTTGATACAGAAAGTGAATAAGTTCCAGCACCCCCAACAAAATTAGGAGCTGTACTTACGACTACACCACTGTTATTTTTCCATTCATAAGTGTAACTTCCATCTCCTCCATCAATCGTAATATCAATTACGCCATCTGTTCCTCCATTACAACTTACATTTTGAATTTCAGTTATATTAGGATCGTAAATTATAGGACCAGGGCAGCCAGTAATAATAGTAACCGATCCATTATTTAATGTAGGTACAATAGTACCATTGGGTTTACCAATTTCTATAGTTGTTGGATTACTTGAAAATGTAACTGGACTAACATCTCCTACATTTCCAATAGCCTTAAAACAAATCTCATAAATCGCAGTATTGTCTGGTACGGTAACCCCTCCGGTTGTAGAATCTAACCAAGAAAAGGTGATAACCCCATTACTTACATTAGAAATTCCAAAATTTGAAGCAGCTAAATCCACTAAATTATAAGCCTGCGTTCCAGTGAACTCAAAAAGTGCAGGATCGAAAGTAATCGTGTATTGCATACTTACAATATCCTCAAACCCTTGTGCCGTTATTGGAATACAAACCGTTTCACCTTCTGGAACGTCATTTTGTGCTGCAGTCAAAATAAAAGGAATCGCCGGAGCTCCACAAATATCAACTATCCCAGGGTCACTCGAAAAATCTACTATATTGCCATCGCCATCTGTTATTTCTATTACAGTAGGTGAATCCGTAAATTCAAAATTGGTCACCGTTCCACAGGAACCTAATGTCTTAAAACAAACTTGGAAAATGATCGTGCCATCCGCTAAAGTAATTCCGGATACATTTGGATCTAACCAGGAAACCGTTATTATACCATTTCCAGCATCATTCACACCGAAATTTGAAACAGCTAAACCATCCAGGTTTCCAGGAACTTGAATTGATTGAAACTCAAGTTCATTTGGATCAAAACTCATACTATATTGCATAGATACGATATTAGTAAAATCATTTACACTTATATCCATACAAAAGTCTTCGCCTTCTAACGGTTGATGATCTGAAGCAACCATAAACTCATCCGGTGCAGGCGGTGGGGGAGTTATATCATCACAAAAACTAATTGTACCGTTATTACTTGACAAATTCACTGAATCACCATTTCCATCCGTCACTGAAATAGCCGTAGGTGTATTCGTAAAATCAAAATTTGACGAAGCTGTCCCACAAGCTGCAAGGGATTTGAAACAAACTTGATAAATCACCGTGCCATCAGCTATTGTAATTCCACTAGCTTCTTGCCATGAAAGCGTTAGTACACCATTTGAAGCATTAGTAGTCACAAAATCAGAAATATCTAACCCTGTCAAGTTATTCGTTAATTGAATTGATTGGAATTCTACCTTCGTTGCATCGAACTCCATGCTATATTCTAAAGACGCAATGTTATCAAAATCACTTACACTAATATCAATACAAAACGATTCACCTTCATCCGCCTTATAATCTGAGGCATTTATCGAGATACTTGCATCAGGTGTTGTTCCACAAATATCAACAACACCAGGATTGCTATCAAAATTCACCAAATTACCATCTCCGTCTGTCACTTCAATAACCGTCGGTGAATTCACAAACTCGAAATTAGTCAAAGTTCCACAAGAACCTAAAACTTTGAAGCACACCTGATAGATAACAGTGCCATCAGCGAGGGTGATTCCTGCTACATTTGGATCTAACCATGATACAGTTAAAGAACCATTTGGTGCGTCATTTGTCCCAAAATTTGAAACAGCT
>JANSWP010000027.1 GCA_024743405.1 Bacteroidota bacterium | reverse complement strand
TTGGATTGACGGATTTAAAAGTTTAATAATCCGATATGAGACAAATGCCAGTCACTGGCTTGGGCTACATTATTTGGCTTTTTCGGTTATCCTTTTGAGGAAAGCTGAAAAAGCTCCAAAAAAACTTTAGACAACTTCATTGTGTTGTAAAGTGTATCATAATGATACGTTACATAATGTTCGTGCGCTGTATCTCTCTGAAAATGTGATAATTGTATATTTAATTCATCTAATTTCTGATTTAGTTCTTGATATTTATTTAAGAAAAACACACCCCCTAACAGAAAGGGCAGTAGAAGGAAAGGGATTAGCCACCAAAGTCCCCAAATACCTCGGCGGCTTTTGACATCGGACTCATTTAGCCTTTTTTTCATATCGGAAATTGCCGCTGTGTCGGGTTCAAAAGGAGGCGGATTTTCCAGAATGTCTTTCAATTTCTTGTCTAAGTAATTATCCTCCATTTTTTCCTGATTTTAGATATATCCCATGCGATGCTCCTAACATGGATTTAATCTTTTGCCTTGCTTTCGACAAATTAGACTTTGAAGCACCAATACTTATCTCCAATTTTTCTGCAATCTCTTGATGCGAAAAATTTTCAATAACGTATAAATTAAACACCATCCGATAAGCAGGTGGAAGCTTTTGCATGATCTTCATTAAATCATTAAATGCTAAATTATCAAGAGCATCATTATAGGTAGAGGTAGCTGTTTCTTTAATAAAGGCTACTTCTAATGGTTCTGATAATTTGTGATATTTTCTGTAATAGTCAATCGAGCAATTTATCAAAATCCGTCTTAGCCAAGGCTTGAAGGGCTGATCAGAATCGTATTGATCAATTTTCAAAAATGCTTTTAAAAATCCATCATTAACAATTTCCATCGCTTCGTCTCGGTTCTTTGAAAACCTTAAACAAACGCCCATCCCATAGCTATAAAAATGTTCGTACAACCGAATTTGGCTGGCTCGGTTACCCCTACGACAGCCATCTATCAGTATGTGTATTTGAAGGTTCTTCGCCATAATCATTGATGTTATTTGCCAATACGAAGGTAATAGTTAGTTAGGTTGCTCGGACACTAGACAAACATAAATTAGTTATCCCCTACTCTATTTTGTAATCGAAATAAGCCTTATTATTAGCGAAACTACAAAACATTGATTATCAGACCATTAATCAAATCAATCAGCTAAAGATTAGTAGAATAAAATTTTAGAATTAATTATTACTGCTCAAATAATACCTAATATTAGGTAAACCATACCTAATTAGCTTTCCTACTTTTCAATAGGATTTTGGTATTTCCGGAACCTCTTTCTCAAGTTACCTTTGCCCCTAATTAAGATGTAATCTAAATAAAAATAGCAATGAAATATCATTTGATCCTAATCCTAATCTTTTATACAATTTCAATAAAAGCTCAACAAACAGATCAGTCCTCAAATACAGCAGAAAAATTGATTGAGAACTCCGGTACGCTGAATATTGGGGGATATGCTGAAGTTGATTATAATCAACCAATAAATGGTGATCTTTATGAAAACGGTAAATTAGATGTTCATAGATTGGTTCTTCTATTTGGTTATAAATTCAATTCAAAAACCTCTTTCGTGACCGAGGTAGAGTTTGAACATGTAAAAGAAGTTTATGTCGAACAAGCCTTTATTAATCATCGATTTAATCAATTCCTTAACTTTAGAGCGGGTCTTCTTTTAGTTCCAATGGGTATTGTGAATGAATACCATGAGTCACCAACCTTCAATGGAGTTGAAAGACCTAATTTGGATAAATATATTGTCCCTACTACCTGGCGAGAAATCGGAATGGGACTAACTGGTCGATTAGATAACTTATCATTGAGGTATCAAGCTTATCTGTTAAATGGTTTCAATGGTTACGATGGATCTGCCAAATTTTCTGGAAAAAATGGATTAAGAAGTGGCCGGCAGAAAGGAGCCGAATCTTTTTCAAGTGCACCCAATTTTTCAGCAAAAATTGACTATTACGGTATCTCTAGTTTAAAAATCGGACTAGCTGGTTATTTCGGAAATTCACAAACCACCCTTTTTGATGGAATAAGTAAAGAAGATGCCTCCGCAATAAGTCGAGCCGATAGTTCTGTTGTTGGAATAAACATGTTGGGATTAGATGCTAGATATAATATAAAAGGATTTCAACTGAGAGGTCAATATAATTTTTTAAGTCTGTCAAATACAGACCAATACAATGCCTTCACGGGGAGTGATGTCGGGAGACAAATGAGTGGATATTTTGTAGAAATAGGCTATGATGTATTCAATAAAAATAATGAAATCAAGTCTCAATTAATTCCATTCTTTCGTTATGAAACGTATAATACGCACCATTCTGTTGAAAATAATATTGAAACCAATAATGCCTTTAAGAGAACCGAATTGACTGCTGGAATTGGTTGGAAATTGACTCCTGGAGCCATGTTAAAAATGGATTACCAATGGTTGAAAAATGATGCAAGTGATGGGATTGGTGGGCAATTTAACATGGGTGTTGGTATATGGTTCTTCTAATACTTCGTAGTCGCTGTCTTCAAATCCTAATCATTTTTTGATATGAATAAAATATTGGTTCTCTGGTTTATCATTTCACTCGCTTGTCTACCTCTTTCAGCTCAAAACTTAACGCCAAGAGTTGAAAAGATAGTTAATAAAACCCTTTCCAAAATTTGGAAAAATCAAGAAATAACAAAAAATAAAATTCAAACGGATAAAAACCTTGAGTCCAAAATATTCTTTAAAGGAAATTATGTTTATAAATTAAATATTATTGACCAAGAAGAAGGATGGCTAGTATTACGAAGGGCGCTAGGTTGTAAAGTTGGTGGTTGTGGAAGTGGTAATTATAATGATTCTGCAGTGTGTACTGCGGATGGAAATGCTTATGAAGTATTTGATTATGCGATCGTTTTCACACCAGATTTAAAAGTCAAAAAGGTAGTGGTCGTAGATTATCCTGGAGATTATGGCTATGAAATTTCGAGCCCAGGATGGTTAAATCAATTTATTGGTTATACAGGTGGCGGCATGAATTATGGTTCCGACATAGACTCCATTTCTGGAGCTACTATTTCAGCCAATTCAATCACTTGGGATATTATCCAAGTACATGAAATGATGGAGAAATTAGTTGAAGAAAATGGCTTGGTTTTTTCGAAAAAATAAAATCAAAAGGTTGAGGAGTTGAGATCATAATATCTCAACTCCTCTTTATAGCAATAGTTGTTAATTCTTGGTCTTTACATTTTTTTCATTCTTCTTGATAACATCTCCTCGCTGTTTTGTCTTAAACTTTGGTGCTGGTTCTACCTTCTTTTTATATCTAACCTCATCTGTTTTTCCATCTCGTTTAGGTCGCACCAAACTCATTTCTTCAATTAAATGGGTCGCGCCACCTAGCTTATCTGTAATCCATAAAACATATCGGATATCTACCATAATATTTCGGCAAATGGATGGATCGTAATTGATATCACTCATTGTACCTTCCCAAACGCGATCGAAATTTAGACCTATCAAATTACCATGCGCATCAATAACTGGACTACCTGAATTCCCTCCAGAAGTATGGTTGGAACCTATGAAATTAACTGGCATTTTCCCATTATACCCGTATTGTCCATAATCCTTTTTCTCAATAAGATCCAATAGTTTTGCTGGAATATCGTACTCATAATCTTCGGGCACATATTTTTCCATAATTCCTTCTACATAAGTAACTGGCTCGTATTTTATAGCATCTCGGGGGTTATATCCAGCCACTTTCCCATAGGAAACTCGTAGGGTACTATTAGCATCAGGATAGAATTTCTTTTTTGGAAATACCTCCATTAATGCCTTCATATACGTACGTTGGAGTGCCGTGATTTCCTCATTAATTGAATTATACTTTTCAGATACTTTTTTTGCATAAGCCTCTGCCAAAGCACTACTCATTTGGTAAGCATTGTCATTAGTTAAAGCTTTAATTACATCTGAAGCAGGTAACTCTAAAATCCGCATCATCTCTTCGCCATTCGTCAACAAACTTTGATCGTATATCTCTTCAGCTAATTTTGAGAAATCACCACCCATTGTTGCAACCATAGAAGTAAATTCTGTTGGTAAAAAGGACTGGTGAACTTTATCTGCAAACAATTCCATCACGGAGGCAAAAACTTTTTGATCAATATTGGCCCGATAGTTTTTATAAAAGCCCTTCAAATA
The DNA here is from genome assembly GCA_024743405.1 of Bacteroidota bacterium. Lineage (GTDB taxonomy): Bacteria > Bacteroidota > Bacteroidia > Chitinophagales > Saprospiraceae > JANSWP01. The sequence goes on along the minus strand of JANSWP010000027.1, from coordinate 72,075 downwards.
CCCTATAACTCTTGGTTTAAACGCCTCATACCCAGTTTCCCCTTCATTTTCATAAGCATTGACCAATCTAGATAAAACACTTGCAGCTCGCAATAATTCAATATTTACCCGCGTAGCTTCACTATAATAAGCATTGGCTTCTGCGTATGGATAGATCTCCGTGTAAAGTCGTCTAAAATCATTTAGAATGCTACCATATTTTGCCATATGGGTTTGATTGCCTTGGACTAATTGAAGAAATTTTTGCTCCGTTTTTTGCTTTTTGGCGACCGCATTCGTCCTTTTTAATCCCAATACTTCACCTTGCCATTTCTTCCAAGCGTTAGCAATACCTGCTTGTCGAGAAGTATAAATGATCTTTACTTCTGGATCTGCTCTCATTTCTGCATTTAGCACATTCAAAGTACGATCTCTCACAGCAATTCTTGCAGGATCTATCACATTCATAATTTGCTCTACAGCTGGTGAAGGCAAGTATTCATTCGTTCTACCAGGATAACCAAAGACTAAGGTGAAATCACCTTGCTCTACCCCATCCAAAGAAACCGGCAAATAATGTTTAGGTGAAAAAGGCACGTTATCTTCAGAATATTCTGCAGGTAAATTGTCTTTTCCAGCATAGACTCTAAACAAAGAAAAATCGCCTGAATGACGTGGCCAAACCCAATTATCAGTATCCTTTCCAAATTCACCGATTGAAGATGGAGGAGCACCTACTAACCTTACATCGTTGTAGGTAACAGAGATCAACATGTAATACTGATTGCCTTTGAAAAATGGACGTATCTCTGCTTTTTCATAGGCAGCAAGTTTTGCATTCTCTTTAATTAAATTCAAATTTTTATCAATTACAGATTGGCGGACTCGCGGATCCATATTATCCTTTACTCCAGCTAAAGCTGCTGTTGTTACATCTTCCATTCGAGATAAAAAAGTAACGAACAATCCAGAGTTAGGCAACTCGGCTCCATAATCCTTAGCCCAAAACCCATCTTGCAAATAATTATTCTCAAGTGTGGTATGGCGTTGAATTTGACCCCGCCCACAATGATGATTGGTCAATAAAAGACCGTTTGGAGAAATGATTTCACCTGTGCATCCACCATTAAAATGAACAATGGCATCTTTCAAACTGCCTTGATTAACACTATAAATCTGCTCCGGTGTCATTTTCAATCCCATGGCTTGCATGTCGCCTTGCATGGCTTTCAGTAACATAGGTATCCACATTCCTTCTCCAGCAAAAGAACTTAAATAGACAAATCCTAAAAGAAAGGTTAGGGTGATTTTTTTAAGAAAATTCATCAGTATTTTTTTAATTAAAAGATGCTCAAAGATAGCAAGAACTCCCAGTTTGAAGTTTACTACTTTATGTTAAATTCATAATAAAACATTGAAAAAGAGTTACAAATAAAGGATCTAGGTCAATTCTTTCACTTTTTTGAAAATGTTTTCTAAAAAAATTACGCATTTTATGGACAACTTTCCTAACTTCACCTTTATATTAGTGCAAATAAAAGGTTTTTCATTCTACTCGAAAAACTTGCATTAGCAATACAAGAAACTAACCAACTAACTATCAATTGATTAACTACAATAATAATAATTTAAAAAACTAAATATACCATGGCTAGTATTGTAACCCAAAGATTTATAAAATGTCATAATAAGCTAAGAGAAGAAAGTAGAGTTCGATCTAGTCGTCAATTTGCAATTTCTTTAGATTATTTACCTCAAAGTTTAAGCGAAATCCTGAAAGGTCGGCGCGATGTCACCATCGAGTTATTGAGAAAAGCAGTTGATGTTTATAAAATTAATCCTGTATATGTTTATACTGGTGAGGGTCCAATGTTTATGAGCGAAGAAGACCATAAAAGTTTTCGAGTATTGACGATTGTAACTGATTCTCATGACGACGAGCGAATTGTACATGTTCCTGTTCCTGCACAAGCGGGTTATGCAGGAGAAGTAACGGATCCAACTTTTATTCAAGACTTACCGACCTTTACTTTACCAGACTATAAATATAAAGTGGGTACCCACCGAGCATTTGATGTAGCTGGAGATAGTATGGAACCTACACTTTTTGAAGGAGACAAAGTCATTTGTAGTTATTTAGAACCTACTCTTTGGGAAAATTCTTTAAAAGATAACTATGTATACGTTATAGTTACAAGAGGAGATGTCGTAGTAAAAAGAGTTCAAAATCGACTGAAAGCAGAAAAATATGTTGAATTACGATCTGATAATGATTTTTATGAGCCTTACAATGTAAATATTGGAGACATTCGAGAGATTTGGTATGTTCGGGCCAAAATTAGTCCGTTCCTTCCATCTCCTCACAATATCAATAACCTACTCCGAAATGAAATTCGGGAAATGAAAAATACGATCAACAATCAAACTAGTTTGATAAACAATCTCAACGCTACGCTTGCAAAATTGTTAGAAAATAGTAATGGGATAAATTGACTGTCCCGATTCTCTAATCCTAAGTAGGGAATTAAAACTGAACCCTTAAACATTTATTGATATGAAAACCATTACCGGCAAAGTAGTTTACGTTGATTTGACAGGTGGATTTTGGGGTATTATTAGCAAGGATGGAAAAAATTATCGTCCGACTAATCTTCCTCACCATTTAAAAGAAAATGGAAAAAATGTTTCTCTTAAAATCAAGGAAGTGAAAGAAGATTTTTCGATATATATGTGGGGAATCCCTATCGAGATTCTTTAGGAATATAGGTTAGTTCTGTTTCAAATTAAATCTTGCGCAAACGTGGCAAGAAATCCTATGAACCTTTTTCGGCATTGGAGGTTTTGGCGTTAAGAAATTCAATTGAGTTAAGCCTGAAAGAGCACCCATGTTTGAGCCTGATGAAATCGGCGAGTTTGGGTGCGAGTGCAAAGGGAATTGAATTTTAGCCAAAATATCCACAGCCTTGATTTTTGCTTCTTTGTATCAAAACAAAGAAGAAATTGATAACGAATAGTTTTATGGTACTGGCTCTGCCAGGTTAGGGAGGAGGAAAAATATAACCTACCCATTTTACTTATTATTTTTCCTTTATGCATCGTTAAAAATACTCGCCATACCTTTGGGTATGTCTGCGTTTTTTGCCTCGACTAAAGAAAAATTAATTCCCTAAAATTTGGGCAGCTTATTTATTTCCTCCTCCCTTAATAAAAAAGCGTTATCAAACAAGTTTGATAACGCTTTTTTACTAATCATAAGCACCAAATCAAAATTATCTACAACAAATTTTGGCTTCTTTTTCCCTCTACTTTCGTTAAAAATGCTCACCGTAGCTCGCAGGCTATGTTTGCGTTTTTTGCCTCGATAGAGAAAAAAATAAATCCGAAATTTTAGTTATACATAATTCCAACTTGGTGCTTACGCTTGTCAGTTATTGATTACAAATAATTGGTAAAAGGTTATTCACTAAGCTAATAGAAAGTACCTTTTTCACCATCGTCAAATCTTCACAAGCTTCTTCCATTTTCTCCAACGACATATAAGCTTGGCCTCTGATATACCGATAATTCGCATTTTCTGGAAAAAGGGTGATAGCCTCTGTCAATTTTTCAATTCCGCCCTCCTCATTACCTTCATTAAATAAAGCTAAACCCTCATCAGCAAAAACTTGAGCTTTTTCATAATCCATTATGCTTTGTTGACACCTACTTTCTTCAGGTAAAAACTCGACCATAAAATCATAAGTAGTAGGTACTTTTCTTCCTCTCAAGGTAGCTGGATCCCAATTTCCAAAGGTAGCAGTGGCAGCTTGAATCGCCTCAAATTGAAAATCAAACCCTAAATCAAAATAGTCACTTACATCTAAAACCTTCACCATACCATCAGGAAAAACCAAAACTTTGACATCCATGGCACCAACAAAGCAACTATCTTTTAAACTAGATGGATATTTCAATTTAGATTTAAGAAAAGTGCTCAATGCTTCATTTCCGCCTTTATAATTCAATGAGTCATCCATCTCTACATAAACAGTGTCTATACCAACCATTACAAACTCGGGTGGGTCTTTTAGCTTAAACCGAATCGGTAAATTATATTGCATTCTTATAGATTGTCCATCCTTTTTTGCAGGAATCCACCTCAATCCAGCGTCAGCCATAGCACTATTCATAGCGAGTGCTACTCGTAAGGCTTCTTGACCACATCCTCCCCCTATATCTTTCATAACATTAGGATTGGAAATAAAACCATCTTTCTCAACCACGAAACTAATAACTACGGTTCCTTCTATCCCTTCTTGACGAGCCTCCAAAGGATACTGTATATTGGAGTACATAAAGTTCAACAAACTGGCCTGCGAACATTCCATTTTTGCAGCCATGGTAGTATCAAGTTGCTCACAACCTGGAAACCTAGGCATTTCGCTAGCCACCTTAAAAATAGTAGTATCAACCGTGGGCAATTCCTGTGCCCCTAATTGATTCGTCAATAGAATTAATACAATTGCTAAAAGTCTAATTACCTTCATAAAAATGTTGTTTAGAAAATTGAATTCTTTCAGACGTTTTCAAGTGGGTTCTTTAAAGAGTTCTAAAATAGTGAAAGCGTTGGATGCGAAAAAATAAAAACAGCGAATGAAATCATTCGCTGTTTTTATTTTTGATTTGGAGCCTCCCAATTCCCCTAACGAGATTGGACTTATTTCTGCTGCTTATTCCTCAATTTCTATTTCCAACCAATTTTCTAAAGCACTAATTAATCTTGTTTTTTCTCTTTCATTCATATTTTTGATCCGAGCTTGACCATGGTCTTTACCTTCCAAGATGAACCACTCAGACTCTACCTTCCGTGAAGGAGCAACCCCGGTTGCGGACCAAGTATCATTGCCTCCATTGATATATATCATTCCATCCGCTTCATTTTGACACCATTCGACTACCTTATTAGTCAATGTTCCGTCCCATGTCACGTCTAATTTACCCGGAACAAAAATTGCGCTTGGATTATTATCTGTGGGCAAATATTTCAGCATTCCCTCAAAATCGTCTGTCTCAAAACCATAATACCCCATTTCAGTGGCAGATTGATAATAATGAGAACCGTAGTATTGAATGTCTTCATCAGAGTAAAATTTAAAGCCGACCACATCGATTAAGTGTTGCAACAATTCTTGAGCAGTTGCTTCCTTGCCTGGTATTTTAGAACAATCAGCCCCCCATTGCCAAAAGGAAAAAGAATATTCTAACACTGCATATTCATATGCCTCCTCTAGCTTCATATAAGTAAAATCTAATCCTTTTCCCTTCACAAACCAGCGTGCATAAGGCATGACTTCATCCCTTACACTCAACATTCTTTTTTGAATATCTGTTATAGCTGCTCGACATTCTTTAGTTCCCACATTATCTAAAAATTCATAAATTCTTTTATCCTCATCAGAATAATTCACAGGGGCTACATAAGGTACAGAAACATCAACATCCTCTGGATAAAAATATCTATAAAAGATCGTCGTTGTTCCTCCTTTACTTATACCTGTACTCACCCATTTCCCATTATAAATTTCTCTAAATATTTGATTAATATGGTGCAAATCTGCGGTAGCTTGTTCAAAATTCAAATACCGATAATCTAATGAATCCGGACTTGAATTTCCAAAATATCGATGCTCTACATCCAATTGGTTTGCCTCTAAAAGGCGCGTCAATTCGTAAATTCGGTTCCTATCTCGATTGTACCCCTCCGTTGCAATCACCGTAGGCTGATCAAACCCTATATGTGTCAAAAATACTCTCTGATAAAAATGTCCTAAACCTGGGTTTTTATGATCCAGCGGTTGTTTGATTTTCAATTCATAGGCAGAGTCGAAACCCTTTGGAGTCTCGATTTTATTGAAAATGACATCAGGCAATTCGAATAATTTCATCTCCAATTCATTTTGACTAAATGTCCCATTTGACATAAAAATAAATCCCAAAAAAATAAATAAATATTTGATATTCATTATAAAATATATTGTGTAATCGAGAATAGATTTTATTCCTTTTAATACTCTATTAATTAGCCCTGTGAATAAATTCTTGATCGCGATTATTCGGTATTTAACGAGTCTAAATCAACCGGTTTTAGTGCTTTTTGTACTATAAAAAATTCCACTGATTTTGGTATAAAATTCAAAGCTTTTAGACGATTTGGTATTTGAGAAGGAGAAAGAGGAATGACATTATTTACATCATTCAAAGAAATACCGTTAAAATCTGCTTCAAATATGAAATCGTCCTTGGTAATTTCATTAAACCGACTTAAACCGACTACAAAATCTACTTTTACATTATTGATAGATAATCGAATACTGTCAGTTGCATTTTTCACAACAATAGGTACGTAAACGGTTTTTTGAGTGTATTCTTCTACTTCAACATTCAAATTTACAGTGGCTGGATTCATAATAATCTGCCCCTGTTCAGGTTTCATTAAGGGTAATTCTACATTTATTGTATTTCTACAATCATTAGATTCATAAAAAGAAGTAGACCAGGATTCTAATTTTTGAACTAATGAAACCGGTCCTGAAACCATCACACTATCAGGTTCTAATTTTATTGAATCTTTAAAATCATAGCCTGAAGAAAAAGAAATCTTACCATCAAATCTGACAGGCAATAATTTCTCATATTCATCCTGATACTCCAGAAGAATATACTCCTCATCTGTGTCTGTGACCTTTATAGTGTTGGCAATTTCTTTCTTTAATCGATTTTCCAACTGAGTTGGCTCGATCATTTTGGAAGGATACTCTTCTACACGAAAGTCGATCGAAGGGGAACTATTTGCCAAATAATCATAAAACAAATCCCAACCTGTCCCATTTAAAGTTGTGACTACAACAGAAGGAGGAATATTCACAAAAGCTTTGCCTGCAGGCAAAACATACTGAACATTGACTTCCCGGCTTGTTTCATAAGGCTGAGATAACTTGACAAAAAACCAAAAAAGTAGGGCAATACCTATACAAACAAAAAGTGTAGCCCGCTCCTTTTCGATAGATATCTTAAGCTTTGCCCCGTTAAAGATTTTAATTCGCTCCAAAAAAATAAAAATCTGTTACCCACAATCAGACTTTGATTACAGATTCAACCATAATCAATAACTAACTATAGAATCTATTTTGAATCACCCTCACCTCCATAAACTCGTGCCGTCATTTCTTTTGAAATGGCGTCTTTAGTCACCTGAATAAAGGTTTTTGTACCTACCTCTAATGTAACAATATCGTCCTCAACCTTATTTATTTGCCCTAAAATACCACTTGCAGTTACTACCTTATCTCCCTTTTGAAGTTCATCTGAGAAATTCTTTTGTTCCTTTTGTTTTTTTGCTTGTGGACGAATCATAAAAAGCCAAAAAACAAGAATGATACCTCCAAAGAAAATCAGGTTGATCATTCCAGCATTCGGAGATTGACCTTGTAGCAATAGTATGTCCAAATTATTCATTTTAAAAATTCTGTGACTCCTGTCTTCAGTTCCTAATTTTAAAAAGAAGGCACCTGAAAACAAAGGAAAAGTTGATTAATTATTTTGTAATTATAAGCGTATGTATAAATTTATTGAAAATAAAATTACTCAGAAGCTTTCTTTTCTTCAGGACTTGGTTTTACAAACCCAGCAACAAAAACTTTTGAAGTTGAAGGATAAGTATTAGCAGTTATGGTAACTGGTTTAGTCTGATCTCTCTTTTTATTTTTCGTATTAAATTTGATCAAAATATCTCCTTTGGCTCCAGGAGCAATAGGCTCTTTTGGCCATTCTGGAACTGTGCATCCGCAAGTAGAGCGCGCATTAGAAATAACTAATGGCACTTTTCCAGTATTAGTAAAACTAAAAGTGTGCTCCACGATTTCCCCCTCTTCTACCTCTCCGAAATTGTAGGTGTCGTTATCAAACGTTATTTTGGCTACGTTGACAGTATCTACCGGTTCATTTGCAGTGACTGGGTTGCGGATAATCGAACTGATTTTGGAATCAGCCTTTACCTCCTCGATAGATTTTTCAGCTGAATTAGAATTATTTTGGCAAGCATTGAATAGGCTACCAAGGAATAGCATTAAGGTTAGAATTCTCACGATTATTTTTGTTTTTCATTTTAAATATAAGAACGCAAATGTAATAGTTTTGGATGTTAGAAAAGAATTTCCATTTTGCCTTGAATAAAAATTAACAAACCTCCCTTAAAATGTCTTTATTTTTAACTTCGCGTGTTATTTTATCATTGAATGATTTTTTTACATGCAACAACATAAATATAATTACGGAGTAATCGGAAATTGCGCTTTTCTAGCCTTGGTTAGTAAAGACGCAAATATCGGTTGGATGTGTTTACCGCGATTTGATAGCAGTTTTGTCTTCGGCACCTTATTAGATGATGAAAAAGGAGGCCGATTTTCAATCCAACCTGAATGGGACAGCTATACTTCCGAACAAAGCTATCTTTTCAATACTAATATTCTTGAAACGACCTTTGATTGTGACGATGGTAAATTTAGAGTAGTTGACTTTGCTCCTAGATTTGAGAATCTAGAACGTATTTATAAACCACTGATGTTAATCAGAAAAATAGTTCCTATTGAAGGACGACCAAGAGTTCGGGTAATTTGTAACCCAGTTGGGGATTATGGTAAAATTCAACCTAAAAAAGTGTTTGGCAGCAGCCATATTAGATATGAAGGTTTGGAATCTCCTCTACGAATCACTACCAATATTGCACTCAATTTTATAGATAGTGAACAAGCTTTTGTTTTAAATGAGCCCAAATACATCATTTTGACCTGGGGCGTTCCATTAGAGGCAGCCTTGAAATCTAGTTCAGAAATTTATCTAAGAAAAACCACAGCCTATTGGCGACGTTGGGTAAAAAATACAGCTATTGAGCATTTTCATCAAAAGGCTATTATTCGATCGGCTTTGACTTTGAAACTTCATCAATATCAAGATACAGGTGCCATTATCGCTGCTGCAACCACTAGCCTACCAGAGTTTCCGGGAAGTACCAGAAACTGGGATTACCGTTTTTGTTGGATGCGAGATGCTCATTATACATTAAAAGCGCTGAGTGACATGGGGCATTTCGGCATTTTGCAAGATTACGCCAACTTTGTCGAAAACATTGCAATCAATGAAGATGGTCGAATGCATCCTTTACACCCAATTGCGTTAGACCGGGAGCCAAAAGAAAGAATATTACCCTTAAAAGGATATAAAGGGGAACGTCCAGTCCGCATTGGAAATCAAGCCTACGAACATACTCAAAACGATGTTTACGGACAGGTTTTAGTTACTTTGTTGCCATTTTTTACAGATCAAAGATTAAAGCACACTAGTTATAATACTATTCTTGATTTAGTAAGGCATTCCCTTAAAATGATTGAAGAAACAATGGATGAACCTGATAATGGACTATGGGAATTTCGGGGAATCCACCAACTTCATTCCTACACCTTTTTATTTCATTGGGCAGGAAGTAACGCAGCTTTGAAGATCGCCAAAATAACCGGCGATGAAAAAATGAAAGCACTCGCCTCCTCTATGGTAAAACGCTCTAGTGAAATGATAGAAAAATGCTATGATGAGGAACGAGGTGTATATACTCAAGCGGTAGATTCCAAAAATTTGGACGCGAGCCTTTTGCAATTGATCAATATGGGATATCTCGACCCAACCAGTGAAAAAGCAAAAAGACATTTAAAGGTTTTAGAAGATGAATTGCTGACTGAAAATGGGCTTTTTTATCGTTATAAACATATCGATGATTTTGGAAAACCCGAATCCACTTTTCTAATTTGCTCTTTTTGGTATGTCGAAGCTTTAGCTAGAATGAATCGTGTAGAAGACGCGATCCATATTTTCGAAAACCTTTTAAAACATGGCAATCATTTAGGACTTTTGAGTGAAGATGTGGATGCAGAAACCGGGAGCCAATGGGGAAATTTTCCTCAAATGTACAGTCATGTGGGACTTATAAATGCCGCATTTACCATTTCAAGGAAACTGGATAAGCCAATATTTCTCTAAAAATTAGAGCTTGACTAAAAGAAAAATAAATAATGCAATCTTTAAGTAAAGATCCTTTACCGCCCCCTTTACGATTTTATTTAATTGGTTTTATGGGCTCCGGTAAAAGTTATATTGGGCATCAATTAGGCATAAAATTGAATTTGAACTTTCAGGATTTAGATAACCTAATAGTTTCTAAAACCAATAGAACTATCAATGAACTATTCGCTCAATACGGAGAAAATCATTTTAGAGACCTTGAAAAAAAGGTTCTTTTTGAAACACAAACTTTCGAGCGATCCATAATTGCCACCGGAGGAGGGACACCATGCTTTTTTGACAATATGGATTGGATGAAGGCAAATGGAATGACTATTTACTTAGATACCGCTGTTCCAGTTTTAATAGAACGACTTCGTAAAGACATGCAAACTAGACCGCTAATTGCCTCTAAATCAACCGAAGAGTTGGAAAAATTTATCGAAAATAAACTTGAAGAAAGGCGTATATTTTACGAAAAAGCACATATCGTTTATCATATCAAAACAGGTAAAGAACCCGTTCTTTTAGAATTAGAAACATTTCTAAGCAGAATGATTGTTTAAGTTTGGTGCAATAATACTTTGGAATTCATCAACTCAAAATAGTATTTGGCAGGCTCAATCTCTTTTTAAAAGAAATCTATACAACATTAATATTGCGGCAACCTTATTGTTCCGTTGTAAAATCTATATTGAGGAATATTTACCTTAATGCTATATGGAAAAAGTGACTATTTCTGCTCTTTTATCGTCAGGAGCCATAATTAGCATCTTGAATAAAATTTATCTTATTTTAGTTCTTTCACAGATTAATGAAAAAAAAGCACAATTTTTGAATAGTAATCGAACATCGATCAAATTAATCCTGTTACTAGCTTATATAACATGAACACAAGAAAAAATTGAATTAATGAAAAAGTTTATTGAGATTTTTAGTAAGAAAAGAGGTGATAATCCGCAAACTTTAGACAAAAAAGAAAAAATAGAAACGACTGGTAATGCTAATGACATTGCCCAAGAATCTAAAGCAACTCTTGAAGATTTGTTTGGTGATGACAAAGATCTTGGATATTGCTAACCTCTGATTTTTAAATTTTGCCTTTCTTTTAGCATCAATCTTTTAAATTTACATCAAAAATTTCATGCAGAAATTCTTGATGCCTTTTTTGTTAACCTCCAGTCTATTATCTTGTCAAAATGGTGAAACTGAACAATCGCCTAAAAAGACTATGGAGGTAGAGGTAAATAAATTGGAAGCATTCACTGATCAACGCGATGGTCAGTCCTACCCTGCCATTCAAATTGGCAACCAAATATGGCTTGCTAACAATCTGAGATTCAAGACAGATAGCTCTTGGTATTATCATGGAGAAAAGGTCGAATTCTCTGTAGCAGGGAGATTATATACTTGGAATCAAGCCAAAAAAGCCTGCCCAAAAGGATGGCATCTACCCTCTCAAGAAGAATGGATGACCTTAGTGAGCAATTTTTCAAATACGGAAAACCTTGAAAATGAAGGTAACCAAGATATTTTTCAAGCCTTAAAAAAAGGTGGTTCTAGTCATTTAAACCTTTACTTATCTGGATTTTACAATTCAGCCATTGAAAAATTCATAGGATTTGGACGGCATGGTTCATATTGGACTTCCTCAAAATTTGGGCTAGAAGCTGCAACATGTGCTTTGATCACAGTCAATGATTTTGAGGAAGGATATTTTATGTTTACACCTGGTTCTCAAGATGCCGGACATGCTTGTCGTTGTATCAAAGATTAAATTAGCCAAATAACGCCAAAAAAATAACTTGATCATCTGGACGACTTCTTTTGCTCCCATTCTTCCTTAAAAAATACTTCCGTAGCCCTGCTATGCAAGTATTTTTTAAGAAAAACTAGAACCAAAATAATTTTGTCCAAATGTCCAACTTATTCTTTCGGCATTAAGTGCTTGGACAGAAAAATCAATAATTATGTGGATAAAAGCTAACAACCCAAATCAAATTGAAAATTGGCGCTCATTAAAAAAGAAGTCAATTATTTTTTACGGTTCATTTATTGAAAAAAGGCGACTCGTCTCATTTTTTTCAATTTTCCTCTTAATCACTTTTTTAACAAATATCTGTACAGGACAAAATCGTCAATACTTTTCAGAAATTCCTCTTTTTGAAAATGGGAAAAACGGTTATGCTTGTTATCGCATTCCAGCAATAATAAAAGCACCGAATGGAGATCTTTTAGCCTTTGCCGAGGGCCGAGTAAATGGCTGTTCTGACTTTGGAAATGTAGACATTCTCCTTAGAAAAAGTTCTGATAATGGCATTTCTTGGAGTAAACAAAAAATAGTTGCAGATTATGGTAAGCTGCAAGCAGGGAACCCAGCTCCAGTAGTAGACCTTCTTGATTCTCAATATCCAAATGGTCGGATTTTCTTATTTTACAACACAGGCACAGCGGACGAAAGCGCAACACGAAACGGAAAAGGTTTGAGAGAAGTTTTATATAGCACTAGTACCGACAATAGTGAGACATGGTCCAAACCATCCAATATTACCATGGAAGTTCACCGTCCAATGCATCCGCCCAAGTATAATTTTAAGGAAGATTGGCGAACTCATGCTAATACCCCTGGACATGCTATTCAGTTAACAAGAGGCGATCAAAAAGGTAGAATTTTTGTGCCCGCAAACCATTCTCAGGGAGCGCCTCAGAATGGATTTAAAGAATATAACGCTTATGCATTTTACTCTGATGACCATGGAAAATCATGGAAAATTGGGGAACACATAAATATTCCTAGTGCCAATGAGTCAATTGCCGTTCAACTGTCTGATGGACGAATCATGCAAAATATTAGATATCAAAGTGGAGAAAGTAAAAATAGAATTGTGGCGATTAGTTCAAATGGAGGAACCAACTGGGATACGACCTACATTGATAAGAACTTACTCGACCCAATTTGTCAAGCAAGTATGATTGATTATGAAACACCGATGGGTCAAAGAGTTCTCTTGTTTTCTAACCCACATAGCCAAAAGAATAGAGAAAAAATGACGGTAAGAGCTAGTTTTGATAATGGACAATCATGGCTGTTAAGTAGAGAAATCAGGTCTGGAGAATCTGCTTATTCTGATTTGGTAATCCAAGAAGACCAAAAAATTGGTTTATTGTATGAACATGGAAATGACGGAGGCATTCATTATGCACACTTTAACTGGAATTGGTTAGTGAATGGTAAGAATAATACAGACAATAAATTTGTTAAAAAGCTTATTTACAGTGATTTAGCGAAAGGTTACGAATTTAAATTGGCGCCTCCGATATTGGAATACGATGCTCTACTTTTTGAGAATGCAACGAATGTGATGGCCAATTTAGACTATCCTAATGTTCGCATACATTACACATTAAATGGAGGAAGTCCTTCTGAAAACGACCCATTATTTGAAAAAGCCCTTACGATTACCCAATCTTCCATATTAAAGGTTAAAGCTTTTCATGATCAATGCTTACCAAGTGAAACAACTAAAGCGAAATTCACACAAGTGGGAAAAAAATTAGATATCAAAAAGGCTACATTTACTTATCCAGCGAATACTAATTATTCGGGAGGAGGAGGACTTTCACTATTTGATCATAAAAAGGGAACCCTAAATTTTCATGAAAAAGAATGGAGTGGCTTTGGCGGTGATAATTGCGAAATTACCATAGAACTAGAAAAAGAAACTGAGTTTAGTCAAGTTACCCTCAGTCATTTATCCGATACGGATTCTTGGATATTTCCAACTTCTGGAGTTGATGTTTATATCTCGAATGATGGAAAAGAATTTTCTAAAATCTATACCGCGAATTATCCCGCCCCGAAAGGTCCAACACAAAAGGAACTTTTATTTTTAGATCATAAATTTGAAATGCAGAGATCCAAATTTATCAAAATCGTCGTCAAAAATTTTGGATCAATACCTGAATGGCACGATGGTAAGGGAACACCAGCTTGGCTATTTGTTGACGAAATTTTGGTTAAATAATCGCCTTCATGATTTTTAAGTTCATCGGTCTTTGAATTAATTATTTAGCGGCCAGTCCGCAAAAAATAAATACATTTTTATGAATAACCAGCAATTCATTCTTTTTCTTTTTATCATTTTCTGTTCAGCTTGCCAGACAAAAAATGGCTCTCAAAATCTAGACACTTGGCAACCAAAACAGCTGACTTTAGAAACACCTTGGACTCACCTAGTAACTCCTCAGAATGTACATGCTGAGTATCCCCGTCCTCAAATGAAGCGAACCAATTGGATAAATCTAAATGGATTATGGGATTATGCCATATTGCCGAAATTTCAAACAAAAATGGATACAGCACAAGGACAAATACTAGTTCCTTTTCCCATAGAGTCTTCACTTTCGGGTGTAAAAAAGAGCGTTGGTATACAAGAACAAATTGTTTATCAACGCGAAATTTCCATTCCAAAAGATTGGGTAAACCAACGGGTTCTTTTGCATTTCGAGGCATCGGATTGGGAAACGACTGTATTAATTGATGGTCAATCTATTGGTACGCACCAAGGCGGTTATGATCCTTTTAGTTTTGATCTTTCAGACCATATTCAAGCTGGTGAAACAAAAGAATTAAAAGTAGCGGTGTGGGATCCTTCTGACTTGGGACATTTTAATCCAAGAGGGAAACAAGTAAGTAATCCTTCAGGTATTTATTACACACCTTCCTCTGGTATCTGGCAAACGGTATGGTTGGAACCTGTTCCCATGACCTACATTGAATCCTTGAAAATTGAAACAAATATTGACGAAAGTACCGTTTCCATTTCCACAAAAACACAAAATGGAAATAATGATCAATTAGTTAGCATAGAATTTAAAGATCAAAATGGAAAATTAAATTTAGGGAAAGGATCTATTAATCAGCCTATTACAATTAAAGTGAATGACCCAAAACTTTGGTCACCTAAAGATCCTTTTTTATATGATTTAACTGTAAAGATTCATGAAAAAGGAGAAACCATCGATGAAGTAAAAAGCTACTTTGGGATGCGAAAAGTTGACTTACAGAAGGATGACCGAGGATTTACTCGAATATTTTTTAACAACAAATTTCTTTTTCAAAATGGCCCACTCGATCAAGGTTTTTGGCCAGATGGATTATACACTGCACCAACAGATGAAGCACTCCGTTATGATATTGAAGTGACTAAAAAATTGGGTTTCAACATGCTTCGAAAACATGTCAAAATAGAATCCCGAAGATTTTATTATTGGTGTGATAAATTAGGCATTTTAGTATGGCAAGATATGCCTAATACAAATGGAAACGTAAATGTAGGGGCACCAGATCTAACCCCTTCATCTCAACATATTCAAAATTTTGAACAGGAACTAACTCAAATGATTACAACACACTATAATCATCCAAGCATAATCATGTGGGTTCCATTTAATGAAGGTTGGGGACAACATCGCTCTGCTGGAATAACTGATTTTGTAAAAAAATTGGATCCTACTCGTCTGGTCAATTTAGCTAGTGGCTGGGAAGATCGGGGGACAGGAGATATTTTTGATATTCACAATTATCCTGCTCCAAACATGCCGCCACCAGAAGAAAATCGAGCGGTGGTTTTGGGTGAATTTGGGGGATTGGGCTATCCTGTAGAAAACCATATGTGGACTCAATTGAATTGGGGATATCGCAAATTTGAAAACCTTCAAGAAATGACCGTTGAGTATGAAAATTATTATTCCCAAGTGTGGTCATTTGCTGACAATGGGTTGAGTGCCGCTGTTTATACCCAAACGACAGATATAGAAACGGAAACTAATGGCTTGATGACCTATGATCGTAAAGTCATAAAAATGAATGAAAAGGTCGTACACGCAATAAATACTCGAAATTATTTAACCACACCGACCATTTTACCTTATGAAAAACATTTCCACGAACCTTTAGCTATTTCTATTCGACAAGCCGCCAATCATCCTATTTATTATACACTCGACGGTTCCATACCCAATCAAAATAGTACTCTTTACGATGGTGTTTTTTCTATTGAAAAAAGCAGCCATTTGCAAGCTATTTCTATTTCAAAAGACGGGAAACAAAGTCAAATAAGTGGTCGAAAGTTTCAAAAATTTAATCAGAAACGTCCAAATTATCAATTCGAATATAGTCGAAAATACACAGCAGGCGGAGATTTTGCGTTGATAGATGGGAAATATGGTACTCAAATTTTTTCAGATGGAAAATGGCAGGGGTTTGAAGCCAATCCGCTATCCATTATTTTTGAAAAAAAAGAGGATCAAGAAA
The DNA here is from genome assembly GCA_024743405.1 of Bacteroidota bacterium. Classification (GTDB taxonomy): domain Bacteria; phylum Bacteroidota; class Bacteroidia; order Chitinophagales; family Saprospiraceae; genus JANSWP01. The sequence goes on along the minus strand of JANSWP010000027.1, from coordinate 55,691 downwards.
TTAATTCGATCGAAATAGGATTTATCCAAAGTCAATATGCATGGATATTTTTTCCTGTGAAAGTAATTGTTTCTATCTCCAACGACGGCAAGTTTTTCACAGAAATTGGTCAAAAAGATTTTGAGCTATTCAGTGATACCGAAACTAAAATTGAAAGAGTGAAATTTGATATCAATAGGAAAGAAACCTACAAATACATTGGAGTAAATGCTGTCAATATTTCAAAGGTTCCCGATTGGCATCCCGGAGCAGGGAATAGAGCTTGGCTTTTTGTTGATGAAATCAGTATAAAATAATAGGGAGACTTGAATAAATCACAGTTTTTGATAACTAAGTAAGTGCTTGGACATAAATGACTTCCTCTTAATTTACTTCAACATCGCGCCAATGGCGCCGTTGCAGTAATAGTGGTCTTGGAGGGCAGTCAAAATGACCACATTATTTTTTCGTCATTACTAACGTATATTTACCTCTTTTTCCTAGTACCTTTTCTTCATCATGATATACCATTTATTTCATAAAACATTCAATTAATTGACATTTATTTTTGATATCGGTTTCTTACCTGTCCGTGTTTGGGATATCTTAGATATCCTGATTGTTGGATACTTGATGTATCGAATATACATTTTATTGAAAGGTAGTATTGCATTTAATATTTTCGTTGGTGTCGTCCTTTTATACATGGTATATTGGTTGGTTAGTGTTTTAGATATGGATTTGCTAACCGTAATATTGGATCAATTTGTAAAAGTTGGGGTCATTATATTAGTTATCATTTTCCAACCTGAAGTCCGACGGTTTTTATTAATACTTGGGAACACCACCCTGCGTCAACGGTCAAATTTTTTCGGAACTTGGCTTGATAAAAACTTTGAAAATTCTGAAAAACGGCTCACTAAAATCCAAGAAATAAAATCTGCTCTTCTGCGGATGAGCAAAGAAAAAACAGGCGCTCTCATTGTTCTTTCGCACAATATTGATTTGGAAAGTTTAAGTCATTCAGGTGTACCAATAAACGCAGATTTAAGTCAACAATTATTGCAAATTATTTTTCATAAAGAAAGTCCACTTCATGATGGAGCTGTAGTTATCGATAAGGGTAAAATCTTGGCAGCTAGTTGTGTTTTACCTGTTACGGAAAGTCCTTCCCTGCCCAAAAATGCAGGTCTACGGCACCGTGCTGCTGTTGGCATTACAGAACGATCAAATGTTGCGACCTTTATCGTTTCAGAAGAAACAGGGTCGATTGGATTTGCTTTTGATGGGAAATTACAGCGCAGGTTATCAGAACCTAAACTATTAGAATTGTTAGAAAAGCATTATACCTAGTTTTACTTTGAGACTTTATGCTATTAGACCTTTTTCTAACAGAACAACAGTCGTTTCCTGTCCTTTGAAGTCTTAAAATCGAACTAGAATAAATAGCAGAAGTTAGGAAGTAGTCTATTTATTATCATGTTCGGTTCCCATAATCCTGTCCCAAAAAGTAAAATATAATCCATAGTTGAACAAAAATTTCCGATGATGTAAATCGTGGTGAGTAGCTCCAATAATCCATTTCTGAATCCAGCCCAATCTCTCACTTTTCGGATATATTTCTACTGCGCCATGGTTTATGATTGCTGAAATAGTCATAAGTATAAAGATAAATATCAGACAATATAAATGTAAAGGGATAAGTAGGATTAATATAGGAAATAGAACTCCTTGCAATAATGTTTCGATAGGATGGAAAGAAAAGGAGGTCATACTATTTGTATGAATACTGTCGTGATGCCATTTATGAACGATGCGAAAAACACTAGAGATATGCATCCATCGATGTAACCAATAATAATATGTATCCTGCAAGATCAAGATCAAGATAATTCCGAGTGGGTGATACCAAATAGGATAATCACTCCAATCTTCATAAATCAGCGTAAAATCATTTAAATATAAACCAAGCATAAGAACTGCGATACCGGAAAAGAGTAAAGAACTGATACCCGAGCGAATCACTTCAGACTTCATTTGATCGGAAGAAAACTCTTGTGATTGTAATATCCTTGGCGATTGCCTATTTTTTAAGCTTTTAAATACCAAAAAATGATACATCCCTGCAGTAATAAGATACCTTATAAAGATGATCAGGGAAAGTGTTATAAATATAAGGATATAAGAAACCAGAGATGGGTCAAACCCTATAGATTCTTGCATTGAAATTCGGCTTTTTTAATTCTCTATTAAACTCAATATTCTCAAAAGAGTTTTAAAATTAATTCGAAGGCTTGATAATCGTTTACCTAAAGTAAACAATATTAGTTGCCAACAGCGTATAAATCAGAAAAAACATAAAAGAGACATAATTAGAATAACATATTTTAGTAGGAGCAATGCATATGTTCGCCATTTGGAGATAAAGGTTTTGTTCTAATATTATTCATTTACTCAAGGAATAGCTCAGCTATTGCTGAGGAAAATAATGACGTTTTAGAATAAAAGATTGCAGGTGAAATGATGAAGTTATGCTTTACTCGTTACTTAGTGTGACAAAAGTCAATACTCCTTGGATTTAGATATGTACATTTTGAATTCAAAAATTTAATCATTCTCCTCATGTATAAACACGCTACAATTTTCATAGCTCTTTTGGGGTCAGTCACCCTTCTTTTTCTGATCCCCTCCTGTTCAAAAGATAATCCAGAGGTGTCCTATCCAAAAATATTTAGTTTTTCACCTAGTAGTGGAATAATAGGAAGAAACGTGACGATAACTGGAAAAAACTTCATTCCTGAAGTTCCTCCTGAAGAAGGATCTGGGCCTCACATAAATACTAGTATTGTCAAATTCAATGGAATTGAGGCTGAAGCAAAGTATATTTATCAAGACAGCATAAATAAACAGCGCATTAATACCACAGTACCTGAAGGGGCAACCACTGGTTTTATTACAGTAACTGCCATGGGTAATACTAGTTTTTCATCTACGGATTTCATTGTTACCACTCCTAACTATTTGCCCAATGTCACCGTTAGTACCGCAAGCGATTATGGGGGAATTGATGTGGATATAGACGATGATGAAAATTTGTATGTTGCCAATAATCAAACATATGAGATAGTGAAAATAAGTCCTACTGGATCAATGATATCGTTATGGTCAAGTGATGAAATTAGCCGGGAAACTCCCTTGGGAATTGCAGTGGACAAAAATGGTAACCTCTATGCTACCATTGATAATTCTATAAGAAAAATCACCCCAAATGGAACTGTTTCCAACATTGCGGGAAGTAGTTCATTTGGTTTCGTAGACGGAGTAGGTGAAAATGCAAAGTTCTGGTTTCCTTTTGGCCTTACTGTGGATCAAGACGAAAATATCTATGTGGCAGACTTGTTAAATAGCAAGATTAGAAAAGTCACTCCAACTGGCAATGTGACAACTGTTGCTGGTAGTTCACCAGGTTATTTGGATGGGATAGGCTCTCAAGCACAATTTTCCTATCCAATTGATGTAACGCTAGATAATGATGGTAATTTATTGGTCGCTGACGGCGGCAGAATTAGAAAAATCACTACTAATGGGATGGTTTCAACGGTTGCTGGTAATATTAATGGATTCCTAGACGGTCCAACCAATACTGCCCAATTTAGTGGAATAAGGGGTTTAGTTGTGGATCAATTAGGAAACATCTTTCTATGTGATTCAGGAAATTATTGTGTAAGGAAAATCTCTTTGGATGGAACCGTTGAAACAGTTGCTGGTAGCATCTTTGGATATGAAGACGGACCTGGTCATCTAGCAAAGTTTGGTCAAACATTGGGATTAACTATTAATTCAAACGGATCTTTATTTCTTACCCAAGGAGGGGGTCTTGGAAAAGTCAGGAAGATCGTAATTGATTAATAGTGATACACCTTTATCTGTATAGGAGTAGATTACAGATTGAAGTTCATTAATCAAGTATTGGCAAATAGCAATTTCTAGAAATTGAAAAAGCCCAACAAAACAAATTGTCGGGCTTTTTGCGGAGGAAGAGGGATTCGAACCCCCGGTGATATTTCTACCACGCTGGTTTTCAAGACCAGTGCATTAAACCAGCTCTGCCATTCCTCCTTGCTGGTGTAAAAGTGAAAGTAAATTGAAAAAATGATATAAATTTAGGACGTTTCCTAATCAAGATTTCAAATTGTGTCTGTCACTATTTTTTAGCGGACGCAAAGGTACATTTCCTTTTTAAAAAAAGAAATCTTTACCCCTGAAAAAATTCAAAAAATCATTCAACATCCAAAATTCATTTCTTAGCATTGATTTTACTGATACTTAACCGAATGTTAATAATTGATTTTGGTTTTACAAATTTTGCTAAGTACCTTTGCGGCTCCGAGGCAAAGCTGTAGTTAGGAATAGCAAATTTTGAAATAGTAATATAAATAATACAGACTCAAAAGCTGAATGAACTAAACAAAACTAGATTACTATGTCTCTCAAACACTTGCAAACAACGGTATTAAAAAAAAAATTACTTTCCATAAAGGAACATATTCAAATTTATCTCCCACTCAACACGATTTAGATAATCCATTGTATAATAAAATTTCAGCATTTGTTAATACTGCTTGAATCGTTGAATCCATCGAATTAAATTAATTTCTTTCACAAAACAAAAAAAACAAATTAGTTAACAAAACTCTTGCTTTTATGAAAAAATTATTGACTATTTTAATTTTTACTGCCTTAGCTGCCGTTTCTTTCGCGCAGGTAACAGGTACAGTATTGGATCAAGAAACCGGAGAAGGTTTAATTGGTGCAACTGTCATGTTGAAAGGCACAAACCTAGGAACCATTACAGACTTTGATGGTTCTTATTCTATTGATGATGTAAGTGATGGTACTTACACTGTTATGATTTCTTTTACTGGTTATGAAACTTATGAAGTTGAAGTTAATGTATCTGAAGGCAAGGCTGATGCTGGTGCAATCAATATAGGATTCACCTCTGTAGGTCTAGAACAAGTAAATGTTGTTGCTTCTGTTGCAATAGATAGAAAAACACCAGTTGCCGTTTCTACCATTAAAGGTGCAGAAATTGAAGCTAAGGTTGGAAATCAAGAATTCACTGAAATCTTGCGTTCGACTCCCTCCGTTTATGTTACAAAAACTGGAGGTGGATTTGGTGATTCTCGAATCAATGTTCGTGGGTTTGACCAAAGAAATACTGCTGTAATGATCAATGGTATTCCTGTAAACGACATGGAAAATGGCTGGGTTTACTGGTCAAACTGGGCGGGTCTTTCAGATGTTACTTCTACAATGCAAGTTCAGCGTGGTTTAGGTGCTTCTAAATTAGCAGTTGCTTCTGTTGGAGGATCTATCAATATTGTTACCAATGCTGCTGAGTTCAGAAAAGGAGCAAAAGCGAGTATCAGTTTTGGTAATGATGGGTATCAAAAATATGGTGTAATGCTGTCAAGTGGCTTGCAGGATAATGGTTTTGCTGCTACTGCTCAATTTACTCATACTCGTGGTGACGGATATGTTGACAGAACCATGTTCCGTGCATACTCTTATTTCTTATCTGTATCTCAAACATTTAACGATCAGCATACATTATCATTATCTGCAGTAGGAGCGCCACAATGGCACCACCAAAGAGACCAAAGTCGTTTTGACAATATCTCTTTAGATACCTACAGAGAACAAGGCATCCGTTTCAACCATCGTGCAGGTACTTTAGATGGAGAAGAATTTTCTTGGAGAAAGAACTTCTTTCATAAGCCAAAAGTATTCTTGAATCACTATTGGACAATCAATGAAAAAACAAATGTGAAAACCTCTGCTTACGTTTCATTCGGTCGTGGTGGTGGAACTGGAGCTAGAGGTCGTGCGAATGGTGCAGATGAAGATATCTTCTTCCGTGGTCGAGTTTTTGATTCTTTCTCTGGATTTGGTTTAGGAACCCATAATGATGATGGTTCTGTTAACTTCGATAGAATCGTAGCATATAACCAAGGACAAAGTGTTCCTGAATTTGGTGAAGACAATACAGAACCTGGAACGACTACTTCAAGTGGAGATGGATTTATCCGTCGTGCATCTATGAACTACCATAACTGGTATGGAGTATTATCAACATTAACTCACGAGTTATCTGATAACTTAACTTTGGTTGCAGGTTTAGATGGAAGATACTATAAAGGAGAACACTTCCGTCGTTTAGAAAATTTGTTAGGTAATACTTCTTATTTATCTCGTTCAGATGATAACAATCCCGAAAACGTAATTTCGGAGGTTTCAACTGCTGAATTCGGTAACTTCTCTGATGACAGTTACAAAAATGGAAACAACGTATTGAACTACCGAAATGATGGTTTAGTAAACTGGTTAGGTGTATTCGCTCAGTTAGAGTACTCTACTGACAAAATGAACTTGTTTGCTACTGTATCAGGATCAAATCAAGGATTTAAAAGAATTGATTATTTCAATTATTTAGATTCTGATCCAGAAAGAGAAACAGACTGGCAAAACTTTTTAGGAGGTACAGTTAAAGCTGGTGCCAACTTTAATTTGACCGAAACAATGAATGTATTTGTCAACGCTGGTTACTTCTCTCGTCAACCATTGTTTGACAATGTATTCTTAAACTTCCGTAATGATATCAATGATGATCTTTCTAACCAATCTGTAACCTCTTTTGAGGCAGGTTATGGATTAAGAACTCGTCAATTGAGAGGTAATGTGAACTTGTACTATACAACCTGGGGTAATCGTCAGTTTGATGAATCTTTCACAGCTGAAGATAATCAAGGAAACCAAGTTTCTGCATTAGCAGTATTTAGAGATGTAGCTGAAACTCATGCCGGAGTTGAATTAGATTTCGCATATACACCAATCCGTTCTTTAACAATTAAAGGTATGTTATCAGTAGGTAACTGGGAATACGACGGAAACTTCGCTTCTACAGTGACTAACTTAGATAATAACAATCCTTTAAATATTGGAGAAAACCCTACAATTTACGGTGATGGATTGAAAGTAGGAGATGCTGCACAAACAACAGCTGGTTTGGGTATCAATTATGAGGTAATCAATGGATTAAGAGCATATGCAGATTACTATTTCTACGACAATACTTATGCTGCCTTCAATGTATTTGAAGATCAATTCCGTGAGCCAGGTGCTCAGGTAGCGAAGATTCCTTCTTACTCTTTAGTAGATGCAGGTGTTTCTTACAAATTCGATTTGAATAATATTGGAATCACCTTGAGATTTAATGTGAATAACTTACTTGATGAAACGTATGTAGCTGAGTTGCTAACAAACAATACGGATGATTTCTATTCAAATAGAGGTTGGTTCGGTTTCGGAAGAACTTGGAATACAGGAATCAAATTTAGCTTCTAATTACTGAAGCAAATTGATTTAGTAAATATTAGAAAAGGCACCAGTTAGTTAATATAATTGGTGCCTTTTATCTTTTATCCTAAAAATAGAATAGTAGATAACAATTTATGCGTCCACAGAAATCAATCGAAAAAAGCCACAGTCAAGGTTGACTGTGGCTTTTTTCTAATTGTTGTTCTATCTTAACCTAAAGTTTAGCCGCTAAAATTTGTTTATTAGTTTTTACCAGTATCACTACTATTAAGATTAACAAAAGGCAAGGATTCTGATTGATAATTACCAAAATATCGATAGACTGATTTGTTTTTTGCCGCATCAAAAACTGAAAGTTCATTCCCTGGATTACATCCGACACTATTTGGAACCTGAGCAAAAGGATCCATATCATTATCTATCAATGCTAATGGTTCCATCATATCATTTCCATTTTTGAATGAAAACAAAAGTGTTTCTTGCTGAGAGATGTAACGAATAATCGGATGATCATAAGAAAATCCAAAAGAGATATAGTCTTTTAGGGGGTTCTCTTCTGGAGCGTTTACCCTTGCATTGAGGAGCCATGTTCCAGAGACGCTTTGAAGTTCAGCGATCTCAAATCCATTTGGAACAACAACTGTAATTTGCCCTGTACCTGTGACAGCATTTCGGCTTGGCGATATTTCTTCCAAGGGTCGGACATATACGCCAAAGGTCTCCCCGTCTTCTAACAACTTAATGGTGCATTCTAATTGAGCTGAAAGAGATCCTGAAATAATCAAAGCAAAAACAAATAATAAATTTTTTGTGCGTGAAGTGTTGCCGTTCATAATAATTCGCTTTATTAAATTAATGATGTAGATATAAAAGAGGGGAAAAGAATCAATTTTGAAAGAATTATTACAATATTGAAATTACTTAGCACTTGGAAGGCACAAAAAAGAGCTAATCTGTGACAGAGCAATTCACAGGTTTTTTACAATATCCAAATTTCATTTTTTATTTATTGCAGTTTATGATACCTATGAACGCTCACAGGCAGATTTTCCAAATTTAACCAATAAACTTCCTAAAAATTATTAGTCACTTTAGCTTTTAACTTTTTCCGATAATCTTCTTTCAACCAATCTCGATAGTTTCTTGTACTCTTACTAATGCAATAGGCATAACGACGTACTCGGTCATCTATGTCCGCATCAAGCATACGAATCAAACCCAAGGCTTGCCCAAAATCAGTACTATTCTCCAAAACAATTTCAACATGCTGTTCAATCGCCTTTTCAATCACTACCCTAGTTCTAAGCCCTAATGATTCAACTCGCTTGTGTTCCTTGTATATGTCAAAATCAACTTCTTTAGATTTAGCAAAATGAACACGAATTTCTTCTGGCATAGAATATTTAAAATTCCTTTCAATTTCATCATCAGTGATAAGATTAGATAAGAAAAAGTCAGGAGACCGAAAGATCTTTTGCCAATTGATATCATTTTCCCATAGTCCAAATCGAGCCACATTATTACCTAAATCAATAACGTCAAAATTTGCTTTGTCCTTAAAAATTCGCGATCCACGACCGATCATTTGGTAGTATAAACTTAAAGAACGGGTGGCTCGGTTTAATATAATGGTTTGTATAGATGGTTCATCAAATCCAGTTGTCAAAATACCTACAGAGGTAAGAATAGCATCCGGAGTCTCTTTAAACCATTTAAGTATATCAATCCGTTCATTTTTCGAACAATGACTATCCAGATGCCGAATTGGTAATTTTGCGTCTTTGAATGTTTCAAAAACCTGAAGCGAAGTATTTATACCGGCATTAAAAATCAGGGTCTTTTTACCCATTGATCTCTTCTTGTATGCATACAATAACTTGCTTTGCATTACCTGATTAGAGTATAATTCCTCAGAAGATTTTACGGTATAATCTCCATTAATTCCCACTTGAAGCGTTCCCAATCTAACATTAAAGGAATAGGTAGTAGCCTTTGCCAAGAAACTCTTTTCAATAAGTTGTGCAATCGGGGTTCCAACAATCAACTCCGCGTAGCTCTCATTCATTGGCAACTTAATATTCGAACTAAGTGGGGTTGCCGTAACACCAAGGATGAAACAATTATCAAAAAACTTAAATAATTTTCGAAATGAATTATAGTGTGCCTCATCAATAATAACCAACCCAACATTCTCCATGGTAAACTTTTCGTCATTTAGACGATTGTTTAAAGTTTCGACCATGGCCACAAAACAATTATAATCTGCTTGATCCGGTAATTCTTTGACCTTACTATCAATTATTTTGTTGTTCACTCCAAACTCGGTCAGCATCCGAGAAGTCTGACCACACAACTCGATTCGGTGTGTCAAAATCAATACCTTTTGCTTTTTTGTTTCAATATATCTTCGAGCAATCTCAGAGAAAATAACCGTTTTCCCTCCTCCAGTTGGTAATTGATATAATAGATTATAGTCTTGAGGACAATTTTCAAATCGTTCAAATATATGATTCAGATCTTCCTCTTGGTAGTCATATAATTTTTTCCCTATTTTCTTTTGCTCTGTGTTTATCATTAATATCTTAAGTATTTCGTATAAAAATCCCGCGAAGATAGGGACATTTTTAAGTCAAGAAACCATTTTGGAGCATTTAGTTTTGATAAATATTCTTAACGACAATTCTCTTGACTTCTTCTTTGTAAGAGTTCAAAGGAAAAGTATCTTTGCCCATTAATTCACTCTCATAATTCCTTGCTAAAAATTTAATCATGTCAAAGCATAAACTAGACCCCTCTATCCTATCAAAAATAAATGAATGGCTCAATGGTAATTACGATAAAAAAACCAAAAATAAAATTCAAGCATTAATTGATAACGGCGAATTCAACGAGCTTACTGACGCTTTCTATAAGGATTTAGAATTTGGAACTGGAGGCTTAAGAGGCATTATGGGACCTGGTTCAAACCGCATAAATAAATATACCCTAGGAATGGCAACTCAAGGGTTAAGTAATTATTTGATAAAAACTTACCCTAACCAATCAATAAAGGTTGCCATCGCCCATGACAATAGAAATAACTCAAGTTTATTCGCTCAAATAGTAGCGGAAGTCTTTTCCGCCAATAATATATATGTATACTTCTTTAAAGGATTACGACCAACACCCGAATTATCCTATGCGATTAGAGAGTTGGGTTGCCAAGGTGGAGTCATGTTAACGGCCTCACATAATCCAAAGGAATATAATGGCTATAAAGCCTACGGAGCTGATGGAGGTCAATTAGTGTCTCCTCACGACAAAGCAGTTTTGGCAGAGGTTCATAAGATTTCCAACATATCCGAAATCAAATTTGAGCGGAAGGAGAAAAATATTGAACAAATTGGGAAAGACATTGACGAAAAATATTTGAATGAGTTATTGAAGCTTTCCATCTCTAAAGAAGCAATACAACGCCAAAAAGATTTGAAAATCGTCTTCTCCCCTATTCATGGAACAGGTGGCGTATTAGTTCCTCCAATTTTGAAAAAATATGGATTTGAGAATGTAACCCTAGTAGAAGAACAAATGACAGTTGATGGAAATTTTCCAACTGTCATTTATCCTAATCCAGAGGAACAAGAAGCTATGACGATGGCACTCAATAAAGCCAAAGCCATAGATGCGGATCTCGTTATGGCTACTGACCCAGATGCAGACCGAGTAGGTATTGGTGTTAAAAATGATCGAGGCGAGTTTATTTTATTGAATGGCAATCAAGCTGCATGTTTGCTTATTCAATATGTTTTAACGGCTTGGGAAAAAGCAGATAAATTGACTGGTGACCAATACATCATTAAAACCATTGTTACCTCTTATTTGATTGACAAGATTGCAGCATCCAAAAGTGTAGATTGTTATAATACACTCACAGGGTTCAAATATATAGGTGCAATCATGACCCAGTTGGAAGGAACAAAGACCTTCATTGCCGGAGGAGAAGAGAGCTATGGTTATTTAGTGGGAGAACATGCTCGAGACAAGGATGCTGTCGTGTCTTGTGCAATGATTGCTGAAATGGCTGCCTACTATAAAGATAATGGAAGTAGTCTTTTCAAAGCTTTGCAGGATTTATACTTAGAATATGGATTCTATAAAGAGAAATTAATAGCTATTACAAAAAAAGGGAAAAGTGGTGCTGAAGAAATAAAAGCCCTAATGGAAAAGTATCGCAACGAGCCACCAATCTCCTTAGGCGGGTCAAAAATTGAGGTCATTAAAGACTATCAGAGTAGCCTTTCGAAAAATATTATTACTGGAGAAACTCAAAAAATTGATTTACCTACCTCTAATGTTCTGCAGTTTTTTACCGAAGATGGCAGCATAATTTCTGCAAGGCCGTCTGGAACAGAACCTAAAATAAAATTCTATTGCAGTGTCAACATACCTTTAAATGAGCGAAATGAATATTATAAAACAGAAGAAAGATTAAATACCAAATTAGAGGTAATCATGAAAGATTTAGGCGTCTAGTTGGAAAGAAAGAGCTGACAATCCTTATTGAAAAAAAATAAACACTACTCTAACCTTAACAAAAGATATTTAACAATTCATTTGCGAATTATTTCTGCTAATTTATTTTAGCCAGCTTTCTCTGTACATGAATACATGGTTTTGCATTCAATTTATTTTCTTTTTTTAGGAACTACTTAATATTTATTCTTTTAAAAAGGAATAAAACACAACAATTTGATCTTCAGATGTTTACGATTCACACCAACACTAAATTCAAACAAATCTCCACATAATATAGCTCACAATTTACTCTAATATTTAATCCGAACATCAGTCACCTACATTTTAATTATATGTTTTTTATCTATTCAATTATTTCCTTCAATACATATTTTATTAAAAAACAATATTATAGCAATGACTTACAATAGACCCTGTAATAATTTGGCTTAATGTTTGCAAATTAGTCAATAATATAAATAAATATAAAAAATGTTATTTTTTTGAATGTCACAAATTTAGATAAAGTTTCTTGTTTCAACTTTTATAATTGCCGCATATTGCGCCCAAGTTCAATATAAGAACCACGTCTAATTATTTCCCGTGAACATTTAAAATAAAGCCTTAGATTGCTATGTACTAATTTAAGGAAACATTTAGCATTTGTACTTAGGCTTTCGTCTCGCACATTGTAAAACTTCTATTGGTCCAAGGCAGGAAACAAAATTGTACGAAATTTTGTGTCCATAGACGCTTTTTCAGTTAAAGAAAATAGCGTCAAGGCATAATTTCGATACATGACTTAGAATTAAACCGATTTAAGTTATGCAATCATTTATTATTTATTCGCCTACAGATTTGTGTTCACGTGAGGAAATAGAAATCATTTTGCGGTCTTTTACCGATTTGTATTTTAGTGTTACTAACAAGCACCAAAAAAGGATGCAACTTGTTTTAGTGAACTCTAAGATCAATTTAAATGAAATCATTTCTCATTATAGGAAGGAAACAACTTTTGATGCTATTAAAGTAACTGATACAGACAACCATTTATTAGGGATAAGCTCGGTACTTTTCATGCCGAAATGTCACCAGAAAAGTCATATCCCAAGGTCACTTTCAATAGGTGTTCCGATCCTTAGTTTTGACGAATTACCACAAAGACAATATATCGATAACTCCTGTGGGATGCTTGTGAAAGCTAACTCCCCAGAGCATAATATAAGCCAATTTGCTTCTATTTTAAGGATGTTATATTTTGATCCAGAGGCGAGAAAAATGTTGCAAAAAGGTGCAAAAAAACAGTTCAACTCCATGTTTGACCATCCAAGAGAAGTCTTGGCTGACGAAAAATCATTATCACAAGTTGCATAACCCGGAAGTTGTTCGTTTTGGAGACTGAAAATCAATTGTCCCAAGTTACCCCCCGTATCCCCCGATACCCCCTACACTTGGACCCCCTCAATTGTAATTAGGTGTTCAATAACTTACAACTTTCTTTTAAAATATAGAGTGTAAAAACTCAAAATTTACCTTAAGCCTTTTTTCATTTTATTTTCAAGCAAGGTGCTCAGCACCTTGCTTTTTTTCATGCTCAATTTCCTACCTTTAGCTCGACATAAAACTAATTTCAACCAAATTTAGGCAGCTTTAACATGCCAAATACGCTAACACTTCCTTTTTACACCATTCAATTATCTCTTACTTCTGGAGGCAATATTTCTATGCCCTTATTGGATACCAATACAATAAGGATTAATCAATCAATAGCCATTTTAGCAGGAAAATATGCTAATTCATTTCAAGAAAAAGTACTTGATCAAGGAGAATATCATAAAATATTAGATGAATATAAATCAGGTAATTTTGAAAAATCCATTTTAAAAATTTCAATTCCATCCTCCAAGGACAAAATAGGCTTCCCAGACTTTGAAATAGAATTTGAATATTTTACCAATAGAACCGAAGACGGATTTTGGGGCGTAATACCTGCAATTGGAATTGAAGGATTTGCTAAAAGCTTAGAGGAGCTTTTAGAGCAATTAAAGGAATCTACTAGATTAGAGTTTGCTCGAAAAAAAAGATTTCAAGTACTCCAACAAATAATTCAAACCATGTGGTTTGGATCAGCAGAAATGCACAAGGAATCCATCACTTTTAAAGTATACACTCCTTCCGAACTATTAAATATTGAGTCCACTGAAAATGATGAATTATTACCCAAAATTGGGTTAAAACTAAAGGTTTCGAAACAAGCTACATTTGGAAGATTTGCCATTTTGGACTATTTAATAAAGGCAGTGAAAAGTAGCTTTAATCAGAATGTTTTATTGATTGGCCCAGCAGGAGTTGGGAAAACTTCACTAGTGTGGGAGTTGGCTAGAATATCCAAAAAGCATCAAATTAAAGAGCAAATTTGGGAAACTACCGCTTCCGTATTGATTAAGGAACTGACGAAAGATACTGGCTGGCAAGATAACATCGTATATCTCTGTAAAGAGCTACGAGAAAAAAAAGACTTTCTATTTATTCGAAATTTTGCAGAACTATTTGAAGTTGGCAAATATGTTGGAAATGAAATCAGCGTCGCAGAATATTTGCGTTCCTTTATTCAGCGAGGGGATATTAAAGTAATAACAGAAATCACTCACGAAGAATTAGCTCAAATTGAATTAAAAAGTCCAGGTTACTTAGCCTTATTCCAACATATCCGTCTAGCTCCTCCCCCATTAGCAGAATTACAGCAGATAATTTTAGAAAAAATAAATACTATTGCTCAAGATCGAAAAATATCCTTAAAGGTTGATGCTATTCAAGAAGTCATTCGACTGAATAAAAGATTTACACCCTACGCAGGATTTCCGGGAAAACCCATTCGGTTTTTAGAAAGTCTGTTGGTTAATTTAAGCAATAACAAACAACAAAAAAGTTTATCTAAACAAGATGTCATTAATCATTTCTGTTCAGAAACAGGTATGCCGCCTTTCCTTGTTAGCCCAGAAATTCCGATGGATCTAAAGTCTATAAAAAAGTATTTTAATAATAAGGTTTATGGTCAAGAAAAAGCAGTAGATGAAGTGTCCAATATTTTGGGAACAGTGAAAACAGCACTTACCAGAACAGGTAAACCTATAGCTTCCTTCCTTTTTGTAGGTCCCACTGGCGTTGGAAAAACAGAATTGGCGAAGGTTCTTGCTGAGTTTACTTTTGGAGATCGTAATCGAATGATTCGCTTCGATATGAGTGAATATGCAAATTCATGGTCGGTAGCAAGACTTACGGGCACAAGTTATTATTCAGATGGTTTGTTAACGGCTGCCGTTCGACGAAATCCATTTTGTGTATTACTTTTTGATGAAATTGAAAAAGCGAGTCCTACCTTTTATGATCTACTTTTACAAATTCTAAGCGAAGGGCGTTTGACCGATAGTCGAGGAAAACTTGTGAATTTTTGTTCGACTATTATTATTATGACCTCTAACATTGGTGCCACTGAAATGCAAAGTGGTCGGATAGGCTGGAAAAAAGAAATCGACACACAAGAAGTTTCAGCCTCTTACAAAACAGCTGTTGAAAAGTACTTCCGTCCGGAATTATACAATCGTATTGACCAAGTGATACCATTTAAGCCATTAACCGATGCGAACGTTAGGTTTGTCGTAGAAAGAGAAATTGAATTGTTTAGAAAAAGAGAAGGAATTCAATTTAGAAATATGGATTTAAAAATTGAAGATTCTGTCTTGGATTATTTAGCAGATGAAGGTTATGACCCCAAATATGGTGCACGTCAATTGCAAAGGACTATCCGCGAAAAGTTAATTATTCCTTTATCAAAAGAACTGAATCTTCAAGATTTTTCCGATAGATTAATCTGTCATTTGAAGATAAAGAATAAAGCCATAAACATTGAAGTAGAGGCAGATCCTTTAGGGTTTGATTTGTTATTAGAGCAATGGGATATGGTGAGTAATGCTGACCAAGCCAGTGAATTAAGACGCAATATCATTAAATTGAAAGAAGGAGCAATGATAGTCCGGTTTTTTAATAAATTTGATCATTTAGAAAATATAAAAAAGCGACAAAAAGAACAATTTTGGAAAAACCAAGCACAAGCTGAATCATACAGTCACTTTTTGCAAATAATTGATACTATTCAAAATTTGACAAAAAAAATCGAGGGTTTTGAAATGGAGATTTCGTTGGCTTGTATGGATATGGGAAAGTATGATCCCAATTTTGAAGAACATCTAAAGGATTGGAATAACTCGTTTTTTAATCTAAAAAAGCAATTATATAGTCACCTAAATCCTGAATCTAATAATTGTTATTTTATGATTTATGGAACCCAATTTGAGGAAATTCTTGCATTTTACCTAAAATTATTTGAGGCTACAGGGTACACTGCGACTGGAAAAGCAGTCTGGTTTAGTGATAGTTACTATAATGAAGAAATTATGTGCCAGGAACTAGATGATGAAAGCAAGAAAATGGTTTCAGTAAAAAGACAGCGGAAAGAATATATTTATACTCCCTGGGTAAATGGTCAAAAAAAGGCAATGACGCCTCCAAATTCGGGAGACATTCTTTACGGAATTGAGTTGAAAGTTACAGGAGATTGTCCTTATTTATTTTTAAAAGATGAAGAGGGCTTTCAATCATGGACATTGGATTCAGAGACTTTCCAAAAATACTTTATAAGGGTTACCAATATTGAAGTTGAAACCCCTTTGACAATACATCGCAGAAATTTTTATCAAATCAATCAAGCTCGCCGAACCGTTGAGACTAACCGATTAATTGATACTAAATTAAAAATGAATCGTGAATTATCTATTAGTAGCTTTTTTGATGTACTGGTAGAGATTTTAGTAGAACAATTTCGTTCAAAAATAGAAACAGAAGTAGTTTAATTAGAGCATTTTTAAAATTTTAATCGAACTGAAATCCAATAAATTATGATTCTCTGGAAGCAAAAGTTTAAATATGCTCTTAGTTTCCAACAAACAAAAATACCACTCACTCCAATATTTGTGTGAACATCTTTCTGCATTAATTCTTCCCTGCATCCACCTTAAATCCTACCTTTGCGAAATTCAAAAACTTGGGTTCAACTTTCCATTCATGAAATTTGAACTTTCACTCTGAACTTACATATCAACTTTATGAAATTTTTCATTGATACTGCGAGCATTGACCAAATCAAAGAAGGGATTGATTTTGGTATTTGTGATGGTGTAACCACCAATCCATCCCTTATGGCAAAAGAAGGCATTTCTGGACATGACAATGTCATTAATCATTATAAAAAAATCGCTGAGATTGTAGATGGTGACGTAAGTGCCGAAGTCATATCCACAGATTTTAATGGCATCGTTGAAGAAGGAAAACGATTAGCAGATATTGCTCCTAATATTGTGGTCAAAGTGCCTATGATCCGAGATGGAATAAAGGCAATAAGCCATTTTACAAAAATTGGTATTCGGACAAACTGCACTTTGGTATTTTCTCCTGGACAAGCCATTTTGGCGGCAAAAGCTGGTGCGACTTACTTATCTCCTTTTATTGGAAGAATTGATGATACAACATGGGATGGAATGAGTTTGATTGCACAAATCGCTGAGATATATGCCATCCAAAGCTATGAAACTGAAATTTTAGCTGCTTCGGTAAGAAATGCGAAGCACATTGTGGAGGCTGCTCAGAATGGAGCTGACATTGTTACTTGTCCACTTAGCTCGATATTAGGAATGTTAAATCACCCTTTGACAGATATTGGTTTGGCTAAATTTTTAGCGGATCATAAGAAAGCAAATTCATAAATTTTCATAAAAAGGGCTTCCAATTTCTATATTTGGAAGCCCTTTTTTTATCCTTTTTCCAATCTTGGTTTAGGGAACCATCCTGCTCTCGATTTAGAAAACCAACGCTTCCATAGCGTCACGCCTAAATGTAAGGTTACCCCTACAACACCCCAAAACAAATTCCTCCCTCTTCTTAATAATCCAAAAGTTAATCCTATGGTCGCTCCATATCCGAGAATAGTAATCGCACCACTAATTCCAACTTCATTAACTCCTAATCCTTGTGGCATAAAGAAGAAAATACTTACACTCATCATTAGCATAGCACCTACTAAAACAACTTCTTCTATATTGGGTGAAATACCCAAAACTTGAAAGATGACATAGATTTCGACCAAATAAAGAAATCGACTAGTCATTTTAAAGCTAAAACTAATAAGAAATCTTTTGAAGGGTAATTGTTCATTTTCAAACTCTTGCAAAAACTTTAATTTCTTTAAAATAACCCCTGAAATTTTGGAAGGTGCATTCGATAAAGTGAACCAGATCATTAAAGAAGATATGACTGTAAACCCAATTGCCACTGCCGTGAACGGGAACAAATATTTCTCTTCTAGTGGTATAAATAAGACCGCACAAGTTGAAATTATCGCTGTAAAAAGGCTACCTGAAAGTGCATGTAACAATCTATCTTGAACAATAGAACGACTAGCTGTGTGCCAATCCAGCCATCTGGTGAGATGTTTTATTTTATGAGGTTCTCCTCCTAATCCTGCCGCAGGAATCATAATATTATAGCCGTTTCCTGTGATTTGATTATATAAAATATCTTTAAACGGAACCTTGAATTGAGTTAAATTAGCGATAGAGAGTGTATCAAAAATTATCCACAAAATGGCAGTTGCAAAAACTAAAAAAGCAGCATTTCCTACTTCATGAAGTGAAATACTAACCGAAGCCAAATCCATTTGTGAAAAC
Organism: Bacteroidota bacterium; assembly: GCA_024743405.1. Lineage (GTDB taxonomy): Bacteria > Bacteroidota > Bacteroidia > Chitinophagales > Saprospiraceae > JANSWP01. Next base: position 37,059 of record JANSWP010000027.1, on the reverse strand, counting down.
AACATGATTATCATTCCTATCCCCAAAATAGAAAATAAAAGTGGACTTGCTTTTTTAAAATTTATTTTCTTCTTTCCTCCTCCATTTCTACCACCTAACATGGAAAAAGCCATAATTAAACTCCCTGCCAAAGCGAGCCAAAATACGATTTGAAACTGAAAAATTATGCAAAAGAAGAATCCCAAAAAGGCTAAAACATCTTGCTTATTAAGTTTTCTCCAAAATGTAAAAAATTTATCAGGCAAGTTATTACCAGTAATTTTTTCCTCAGGCTTTTCTGTAAAATTCCAACTCGTTTTTTTGTCTTTCCAACTTTTCAGGGCTGATGTCAAAATGATAAATACAGCCAAAGCTGCAAATCCAATACTTGCATAAAAATACAGATCTGTGCCCCCACTCACTTTGAAGGCACTTACACCTAAAGCACCAAAAAACAAGCTAAATCTTATGTTCCCAATCAAACGATCATACCATGCTCCGAACCAGGAATGTTGATAGGTCATTCTAGCAATTTCACCATCACAACCATCTAAAATGGAAGCTATTTGGAAAATTGCCGCTCCTAAAATGATCGAAGTATAAACACCAGAACCTGCGAAAAATGCACCGATAATTGACAGAATCAAAACTAATGTCGTGACCGCATTTGGATGTACATTCCTATTCGCTAAGATCAAACTTAATCGTGTTGAAAAAAAGCGGTTAATATTTTTTGAAACCCAGCCATCGTTTGGACTCACAATATATTTCATCAATCTAATCTCTGCCTCCTTTTTCATACCTGGATAATCGACATCTTGCCACATTGGATCTTTCAACGCAGGAGCTCGTACACCAGTGTCATCAATAAAATCTTGGATAATATTACTTACAGAATGTGCACCATTATTGGCTTTTGTCGAAATCTTTTCACCATATCCTGCGGGGAAATAAAATAAGCCTGTATCCACTAAATTAAATTCTGTCAACTCTTTTCCGATATCATTAATAAAACCATCATTTGACACCACTTTTGTCGCATCATCCATATCAAAAACCTCATTTAGTTTTGGATCGCATGCTAATGCAGGTAAATGTGGTTTCTCTAATGCCAATTCGGTAAATTCTTGAATATGAAGTGGTGAAAATATATGGTCGCACATAGTCAATAAAAAAGGCTCATTAACCTGGGCAGCTCCAGCCCCAAATGAAACACCATTACCTAGTTCATAATTTGGACACTCAACAAAATTTATATCAACATCTTTCAAGCGGGGTAATTTCTGAATAGCAGGCCTGATTTGATCTCTGTAAGCACCCAAAACAATATGAAAATGTTCGATGCCCGTTTCTTTTAAGGTTAAAATGGATCGTTCCATGAGTCGAAGTCCACCTACTTTCATTAATACTTTAGGCAATTTCTCCCCTTTCTCGCGAAATCTTGAGCTTTTTCCTGCCGCTAAAATAACAGCATGCTTGATCGAAGATTTAGAATTTTTTGTAAGAGTATGAGTCTGCGTTTCCGCTTCAATTTGCAACATTAGCGAATAAAATATTGATGGTTCAAATAGTGATTTTAAGGTCTAAGCTTTCAAGATCAATTGTAAGTTGATAACCTACAATCTATTTTTTTAAAACTACTTTTTCGTGGGCTTCTATAAAAAAGCCGCGAAAGTATTAAAAGTTTTCATTTACCTTCGAAATCTTTAAAACCTTTAATTATTCCTTAAAGAATTCGATATTTGGTAATTCTGATTCAAATGAAAAATTCATTTCTTTTGAATCTTAGTAACGCCTAATGAGTAACTCCGACATTTGCCTATGTATTTTTTGAACTTATGCGGCGTTAAAAATACTCGCCGATGCCCTGCATCCTGCGCTGGCTTGTACCAGAAGGTACAAAGGCAAACGCAAAAGTATTTTTACCTTACTAAAATCCAAAATCCACTATATCAAATTGGCGGACTTATTTTTTAGCCGTTACTTAAACTTTGAACTTATTCATGTCAAATTTACCAGAAGCTTTTCTCCAGCAAATGACCACCATTTTAGAAAATAGATTAATCCATTTTATACAAGAATTGAGCACGCCCCCCCCAACCAGCATTCGAAAAAATTCAAAAAAACTAAAAAAATGGAAAGAAAATCATGATAAAGTAAAATGGAATTACGAAAAAGGAATTTATCTCAGCGAACGACCATCATTTACACTTGATCCAATTTTCCATTCTGGTGCATATTATGTTCAAGAAGCATCTTCGATGTTTGTATCATACGCTTTTAACCAATTTTTTGAAGGGAAGTCAAATTTAAAAGTATTGGATCTATGTGCAGCCCCAGGAGGAAAGAGTACGCTTTTGGCAGATGAGTTATCAGAAGATAGCCTTCTACTTTCGAATGAGGTGATCCAAAATCGGTATTCCATTTTAAGACAAAACATACAAAAATGGGGCTATCCCAATATTCATAGTGCGAATCATAATGGACGAGATTTTAAAAATTTGGAAGGCTTTTTTGATTTAGTACTAATTGATGCACCTTGTTCTGGTGAAGGACTTTTTCGAAAGGATAAAAAAGCTATTTCGGAGTGGTCTGAAAGCCATGTACAATTTTGTGCTGCAAGACAAAAACGAATTCTATCAGATGTTGAAAGATTGGTCAAACCTAATAGTTATTTGTTTTATTGTACTTGTACTTACAACCCATTTGAAAATGATGAAAATGTAAAGTGGATTTCACAAGAATTTGATTATGAACCGATTAAACTAAAATTATCGAAGGATTGGTCCATTTCTGAAACGGAGTTTGGCGTTCAGTTCTTTCCTCACAAAATTAGAGGTGAAGGATTTTATTTTAGTTGTCTGAAAAAAAAGTCAGGGAATAGTTTTAAAAACAAAAAGTCAAAAAATACAAAATTTAAAAAGCTAACCCCAATTGCAAAAAATCAAAAAGAGGAACTTAAAAATTGGATTGAATATCCTGACAATTTTTCCTTTTATGAAACGCCAAATCGGAATATTCATGCCGTTTTGAAATCTCAAATTGAAGATTGTTTACTTTTTGATTCGGTACTAACCAAAAAGCATTTCGGAATTGATATAGGAACCTTCAAAGGCAAAAACTTCATTCCTTCTCACTCTTTAGCTTTGAGTACAATAATAAAAAAAGACTTGCCCAATATTGAATTGGATAAAGATACAGCATTACATTATTTGAAGAAAGAAACAATTGAAGTAAAAAACACCGAATTGGGTTGGATTTTAGCGCGATTTGAAGGACATAATTTAGGCTGGTTAAAGGTCTTGAAAAATCGATCAAATAATTATTATCCAAAAGAATGGAGGATTCGGATGGAAATTCCTTAAAAAGAAAATTCATCAACCTTTCCGTTCCAAATATTTTAAAAATATCAAGGTCGAAAAAAGAGCTAATAAAAGATAACAAATTGGCGTACCTCCATGAGTTTTTGGACAATCCAACCATCCCAAAAAATGACCTACTGAGCCAAAAATTGCGATTGACGATCCTATTCCTGCTCCGATTATGAAAAGCCATAACCTATCTTTTAACCAACCCGCTTGCGAAATTAAAATCATGACTAGACAACCCAAAATGATATAACAGGAAGGAATACCAAGTAATTGAGGACAAATATTACCTATCGTCGCTTCTTCTTTTGCTAAACTAAAGACACTATTTAAACCAATAAAAGCAACTATCCAAGTTAGGAAATGGGCGATTTTTGACATTGTCATTCTATTTTTTGAAATCATAAATTTATGAAGATGAGCTTTGGCTCAAAAACTTAAAATTAACGAAATAAGTTCTTGGACAGAATTAAGTTGCACTTATGATCTAGTTTCTCTGCATTGGCACAAAATCAATAAAAATGGCTGTCAAAATGAATTGACAGCCATCTCTAATTTCGAGAACACACTTTTGAAAAAACTTATTTTTATAGAACGTATATTTAATAAATCAAATTGAGTACACAATACAAAAAAAAACCTTTAATTAAGCTAGTTTAGCCATATCACGAACCAAAATTTTTCCTCTGTTAAAATAAATCAAATCTGACTTTCGCAATTCATTCAATACTAATGTTACGGTTTGACGCGAAGTACAAGTAATATTAGCAATATCTTGATGAGTTAGAGAGTGTTTTAATAACATTTCGTAGCCAATACGACGACCTCTTGCTATTACAGAGTCTTTTATAAAATCAATAATTCTGGTTCTAGCATCTTTAAAAATTAAAGATTCCAATTTATTTTCTGCGCGTAATAACCTAGACCCAAACAATTGCATAACGCGATCACACAGCCCATAATTTGAACGCATCAATTTCTTGAAATCCTCTACTTTTAAAGTATAAAGTGTTACCTCCTCTTTAAGTGCTTGAGCAAAATCCTGACGCTTTTTTTCACCAATTAACCCTAGCTCTCCAAACATGGCGGTTGGATGAATTAATGATTTAATCACTTCTTTTCCATCATCTGAGTGGGTTCCTATTTTTATAGTTCCCTTTGCCAAAAAATAAATGGTATCAGATGGCTCATCTGGCAAATAAATATAACTGTATTTGGGTTTTATTTTTTTCTCAAACCTTGATTCTAGATGATATTTCTCGTCCTCATTAAGCAATTGAAATAATGGAAAGTTACTAAGAAAGGAAGTAGTAGGATTACTGACTAAAGTCATAACAATGAATTTTGGATGCGTTAATAATTTTTTTCAATATGTCTCTCTCAATTATGTTTAATGGATACGGTCTCTTAGATTTAATTTCGTATCTGTAATCTAATTGACACAAAAATGAAAGTCCCCCCCTACTTAGAAAGAATTTTTTTATATTTTTTTTTGATTTAAAAGAATATGTGATACCTAATAGGAAATCGGATCGGATAAATTTACATTCTTTGAGTCCGTTATTTTTCATTTAAGGAGGCGAAAACGTAGGTAGAGCCCTTGTTCATTCGGGTACTTTTAAAGAAAAAATGAAGGAGGCAAAAATCTATATTCATTTTGTCAGCGTTCCATATAACGGAGTAGGAAATAAATAAGGTACCCAAATTTTGCACAGCTATTTTTTCTTTAGTCGAGGCAAAAAACGCAGACATACCCATAGTTATGATGAGTATTTTTAACGAAAAATGAAGGAAAAAGAGCAAGTGAAATGGGTCGGTTATTTGTTTCCTACTCCCTAAACTTATCAAAAAGTAAAAGCCCAAACTCCGAGAGAAATTTGGGCTTTTACTTACTATCCTTTAATATCTATTAGTTAGTAATATCAAATTCTGTGATGGTTGTGTCATAACCTGAAAATAAACCACTGCCTCCCTTCACATTATTATGAATAACTACTGGCCCAGAAAATGGGTCACTACCAGATTGACTATTTTTTGCAAAACTGGTATGATACAAATAATAGTCTCTAGTTACAGTTCTAAATTCAACTTTGAAAGGTTTAAGTATAAATTTATTCGGATCGTAAATGAATTTGCCTTTAAATGGAATTGAAATTTGTTGCCCATCAAAAAACTCGTCGTTTATTAAAAAGCTACGATTATCAGTAAACTTAATCATTGTAATATCTCCATTTATAGGGTCAATTTGAAGATTTTGAGGGTCAATAATTGTTGTATTTTCTAATATTGTATCTCCTTGAAGATTTATTTGATAAGCTGTAACTTCTTGAATAAAAAGGATATGGTAGTAATTTGCTATGCCTTTAGGATCATCAAACCCCATTCCTACCTCAAAACTTATAGATTCTAATCCTCCTTCAATTGATTCAGTTTGATTATTGAAACTAACATCTCCTAAATTTGCCCCCATTGGAATAGCACTAGTTGCAAATATAGACTCAAAACCAGGAACTTCGACTTTAATAGTATAAGCAATACCAACTGAGGGTGTGAAAAATACGGATTGATAGTATGGAGGAATAGACTCATCGTCAAGCACTTGAATCAACTCTAATGTCTCAATGAAAGTTTCACCATCATAAACTTGAACTACAGCGTTGGTGATAATAGTGGTGAAAAAATTGGAGGAAAACTCTTCTGTTTTTTGGACTACGACTTGTAATACATGGTTTTCGGAAAAATTACTTTGAACAATAATTTGTGGATCAGCCCGATCTATGTTGATATCAAGCGGCTGCTCACAAGTCCAAAAAGAGACTCCCAATAAAACGACAAGTAGTTTGTAAATAAGCTTCATATCCATTTTTTTACGATAACCTCCCAAAGGTCGCAATAAAATTTTGCAATTTATAGAACAAACCTTTATATATTATTACAAGAATCGAATATGGAGTCTTAATGATGGGAATATTGGTAATAAACTAACTTGTTTTTCTTCTCTTTCAATTCCAATTTCTGGAGAAAATTGTTCATTAAAATCAGCATATACTGGGTTCAGTCTCACATAAGTATTGTAAACACCAAGCTTTAAAAGGTAATGAAGTTTCCTAACTTTAAAATTAAGATTTAATGCTAAATCTAGTCGATGATAGGGCTTAAATCGGGCATTATTTTTTGAATTTGCAATGTTATACGAAAAAATGGTTTGATATGGAAAATCTTGAGTTTGCGGTAAATAATACCAAGCGGACTGAGTTGGATAAGTCAATGCACTACCGGAAGCATAGAGCCAATTTGCAGAAAATTCAATTTTTTCATTCAATTTATACAGAAATGCCGTGTTGAAATTATGCCGTCTATCAAGGCGAAACGGATATGCCCTCCCTCGATTTATTTCTTCTGAAAATTGCCTCTTAGACCATGAAAGTGTATAACTAATCCAAGCTAAAAACTTGGTTCCTTGTTTTTGTAGAAAAAGCTCACTGCCATAAGACCAACCACGTCCTTCAAATACTTGGGAATCCCAATTTTTGGAATTCAACTCATTATCAAGAGAAACATTATTAAAGTTGATCAAATTATCTACATACTTATAATAACCATCAAGCTTCAATTCTATATTGCCTCGAAATTTTTTTTGTAAGCCAATCACAAATTGCCAAGATTGTTGAGGCTTCACCTTATCAGTAGAATTTACCCATAGATCTTTGGGTAAACCACTAATATTATTAGATGGACTTAATAAATGTAAATGTTGAGTCATCCTTCCAGCTGCCGCTGAAAACGCCCATATTGGATTGGGCGTATATGCTATTTGAAACCGAGGTTGCAAGGAATAATAGGTTTTATTAAAGTTTCCCATTGCAGAGACCCTTAGTCCAATATTCGCATTCCATTTTTCTCCCAGATTCCAATTATCTTGCACATACGTATCGAATTCATAAGAATCCAATGAATTTCGATCACTATTTCCAATGGTATCTAAAGTCGTCTGCATCGGAAAGACCCTTTCATCCAATTGAATCAAAATTAATTGAAATCGGTGATAAATCGCGTTTAGTCCAAATTCAATAAAATGATTTTCATTTAACTGATAATCAAAATCAATTTTACCAGAAAGATCTCGATTATTGCTTTCTGATTTTATAAAACCCGCTCTAGACGCTACAGGATCCCCATCTTTCTGAACCTGAATGGAAACTTTATTTTGGGCTTCATAAAAATATCGACTCAACATAAAGGTCGTATTCGCAAAAAGTTTTTGATTAAAAACATGATTCCATCGAAGGGAAGCGATTTCATTTCCCCAAAAAATCTCTTCATCATCAATAAAAAATACGGTTGTATCAGGTTGACTAAAAAACTCTAAGCCATTATTATCGACAAAACTATCACTACCTTTATAATAACTCGCATACAAATGATCCTTCTCTGAAAGTTTCTGATTCACTTTAATATTAAGATCAAAAAAAGAATAACTAATAAAACCATCATTGCCATCTGCCTCTCGAATTCGGGTACTAATGGGTACACTATATAATTGAAACAATGCTTGTCGACCAGAAATAAAAAAAGAACTTTTATCTTTTTTTAAAGGTCCCTGAACTGATAATTTAAGAGAAGTCAAACCTAAGTCCATTTCTACCTGAGACTCCTTCATATTTCCTTCCTTCGTTTGAATATCTAATACAGAAGATATTCGCCCTCCATATTTCGCTGGGAATGGTCCACGGATCAATTTTGCACTCCGAATGGCATTCGAATTAAAAATAGAATAGATCCCTATTGCATGGTAAGGGTTATAAACAGGCACACCATCCAACAAAAATAGATTTTGATCTACATCACCGCCTCTCACAGAAATCCCTCCTACTCCATCCGAACCAACCTGAATCCCAGGCATTAAATGAACCATTCGAATAACATCAGATTCACCTCCAAGGCTCGGCATCTTTTGAACATTTTCAATACTGAAAATATCCGTATTTAAATCTGGAGTAGCGATGATTAGGGTATCATTTTTTTCCTGCACTACAATTTCTTGTAAGTAGGTAGGCTGGAGTGATAGGTTAATAAGTGTATTTGAAGTTAACTGAAGTGTATCAGAAAAATTTTGATACCCAAGATATGCAGCCGTCAATTCAACCTCTCCTTCTGGTAAGGTCAAACTAAAAAAACCATATTCATTGGAATAAACCCCTATTTTAGTCTTGTTATCATAAACACCCGCGCCTATTATTCTTTCCCCAGATTCAGCATTTTCAATAAACCCACTTATAATAAATTTCCTTTGAGGTCTTACATTTTTCCTTTCAAAAATGGCTATTTGGTTCTCAATCGTTCGGAAGCTCAAATTAGTTCCTTTAAGTAATTCCTTCAAAATAGTGCCAACAGAAGCATTTTGTAACCTTAAATTGAAGGTTTTATTGGAAGGTAATAGATCGTTATTAAAAGTAATATTCACTTCAGATTGGTCAATTAATTCGAATAAAGCATCCTCAAGAGATAAATTTTCCACATTAAAATCAAGGGTAACTTCAAGTGTTGATTGAGCATGAAGCAAAAATGAAAAAATAGAAAAGAGAAATGTGAATAAATAATTTTGTTTCATATCATAATGTCAGGCATTCCAAAGGTAATTTTATTTCAGGCAGGCACAAAAAAAGCCCTCAACTTTCTAGCTGAGGGCTTTTCATTTTAGGCAATGGGATTAATTGCAAGTACTTCCAAAAACTTTATAATTCCCATCCTTCATTCTTTCGAATGTTAATTGATTATTTGAAGCAACTTCTAATGACTTTAAAGCAGATTCAATATTTTGCACCGGAAATGTAACAGTATATGAACAATCAAAAATAGATTCATTTTCTACGTTGAATTCCACTTTACATATTCTTTTTAAATGCTTGAAAACATTGCCTAAATTTTCTTTTTTAAAGGATAATTTCTTTGTCTTCCAAGCCAAAGCATTGAGTTTTTGATCATCCAAAACTGAAATTTCACCAGTTTCTTTATTTAAAATTGCTTTTTGAGTCTTTATAATTCTAACAGATTCTTTACCGATTTTAGAGGAAAAAGCTACTTTGCCATGCTCCACTGTCAATTCCTCAAAATTTTCTGAATCAACGGATCGAAAATTAAAGGCCGTTCCTAAAACCTTTACCAAACCATTTTCAGATTCAATCATAAATGGTTGATTTGGATTTTTAGCTACCTCAAAATAAGCTTCTCCTATTACTTTTACGATTCTTGAATCTCCATTAAATTTGTTTGGAAAAAACAATTTCGAATTTTCATTTAAAAAAACAACAGTACCATCTGTCAACTTAATTCTTTTGGTATTGGCATTCGTTGTTTCCACCACCTGAAAATCAGGAGTTGAATTAAGATATTCTTTAGCAAAAAGTCCAACACCCAATAGAAGAATAACTGCGACAGCAATTTTCATCCATCTGAAAGAAGATTTCATTGGAACGACTCGACCTTGTTCTTTGGCAATTCTTTGCTTAAACCTAGAAAGTCCAACCTCTACATCAGGTTCAAAGCTACTTCCAAAAGCATCGCTTGCTTCCCATAATTTCTTATGAAAAGGATTATCTAGCTCTTTTTCTGCTAGTTTTGCCCATTTTTTCCAACCTAATTTTTGTTTCAAAGCTATTTTTTTTCCTACTTTTTTCAAATTTCTAAATAACATTCAATCAAAGGACACAATAAAAAAATCTTCCCCCTATCAATGGAGATCATTTTTAAAAAAAAGATGAACTCAAGACTGCAAAAAGTAATACGACTGACAAATACTGACCCAATTTCTTCCTCAAAACCTTCAAAGCCTTTGAAATTTGGTTCTCAACAGTTTTTATTGAAATACCCAACTCATCTGCGATTTGTTGATAAGTCATTTCTTCGAATCGGCTTAAAGAAAATATGATCCGACATCGTTCTGGCAAATCATTTATTGCTAACTCAATTTCTGTTTGTAGTTCATTAGCCTCTAATTTTTCATTTGCTCCAATATTTTCGCTTTCTAAAAAATTAAGCTCTTCTGCATCATCCCATTTTATCTTTTGGTCTCTAATAAAGTTTAAGGCTTTATTCATTCCAGCACGACGCAAATAGGCTTTCAAAGAAGTGTTTATATGAAAATGGTCTCTTTTTCGCCAGATTTCATAAAACACATCTTGAGCTAAATCTTCAACTTTATTTTTATCGGGTATAATTCGATATATTGATTTACACAAAAAAGAATAATAAGATCGAAATAGTAAATCAATGGCTCGGTCAGGATCCTTGACTAATAACTTTAAAATTTGTTTATCGTGGTGGTCTATATTTTCCACTAATTTAAGGGTCTATTTAGCATAAATGATAGAATACACTCAGGTTATTTTTGTCAGCTTATTGACGTTAAAACCAATAGGCTGAAAATAGCGCCAAATGATTGGGCTAAAATAGGAAAATGTTTCATTGATAGACATCTTAACATTATCATTGTTAAAAAAGTATTGTAACACAATCACTAATTTACATCCCACTTTTTTTGTCAAGTTAAAAGAAGCGATTACCTTAATGCCTTGTTTTATAAGTAACTATCACAAAACATTTAACTAAAATCTTTCTTTTAAGGAAAAGGCAAAAAACAACTTTTCTTTAAATATCTCTCACGTACAAATTATGAAAAAGATCTTACTGACGATTTTCTCAATTTTTATTATCCCTTTATTAACGTTTGCGCAGGAAGCGCCAATGGGTTTAGATGAGCGGATTAATGAAGCCTTTACACCTATTTCTAACGCTTGGCAAAGTGTGGTTCTCTACCCTATTTTTGGAGTGCCTATCGTTTTAATTCTTTTAGTTGTAGGTGCTACCTTTTTTACGTTGTATTTTGGATTTATCAATATTCGAAAATTTCCTCTTTCACTTAATGTTGTTCGTGGCAAATATGATGAAATAGAACAAGGTAGTACCCCTGTTACAACCCCTTCAATTCATACGGTAGATGGTGATATTCCTGATACTATCCGAAAAGAAGGACATTCTGGAGAAGTCAATCATTTTCAAGCCTTGGCTACTGCCGTTTCTGGTACTGTTGGATTAGGTAATATTGCTGGGGTAGCTTTGGCTATTGCTCTTGGAGGCCCTGGGGCCACCTTTTGGATGATTATTTGTGGTCTGATCGGAATGTCTCTAAAATTCGTAGAATGTACATTAGGAGTCACCTATAGAGATATTGGTCCTGATGGGACAGTTTATGGTGGACCAATGTATTACCTTTCTAAAGGTATGAAGGAAAAGGGATTTGCAGGTCTTGGAAAAGCATTAGCTGCCATATTTGCCATCTTGTGTGTTGGTGCCTCATTTGGAGGAGGTAATGCAGCTCAATCTAATCAAGCTGCTTCCCAATTGGCAAATCTAATGGGATACTCTGGAGGAAGTGCAGGTACCATTATTGGAGTTGTATTAGCTGTATTAGTAGGAATTGTAATCATTGGTGGCATCAAACGAATTGCGTCTGTTACTGAAAAAATTGTTCCATTCATGGCAGTCATTTATGTTGGAGCTTGTTTATTTATCATCTTCAGCAATTTTAGTTTCATTGATGATGCTTTTGGATTAATTTTTAAAGGTGCATTTACTCCTGAAGCTGGAATCGGAGGATTCTTTGGGGTTATTATTGTAGGATTTCAAAGGGCTGCATTTTCCAATGAAGCAGGTGCAGGTTCTGCCTCTATTGCACACTCTGCTGTAAAAACGAATTATCCTGCCTCAGAAGGATTAGTGGCTTTATTAGAACCCTTCATCGATACAGTGGTAATCTGCACAATGACTGCGTTAGTCATTATCTTTTACAACAGCGCTGGTGTTTTTGATTATGGAGTAGGTACAGTGGTTATTGATGGACAAGCAGTTGAAGGAGCTGTTTTAACTTCTATGGCATTTGAATCTGTCATTCCTTGGTTTCCATATATTTTAACTATCGCAATTGTTTTATTTGCAGTTTCAACCATGATTTCCTGGTCTTATTATGGTTTACAAGCATGGGTATACCTTTTTGGAAAAAGCAAAATTGCAGACTTATCTTATAAATTACTTTTCTTAATTTTTATAGTAATTGGTGCCGCAGCTAATATGTCTTCTATTTGGGGATTCTCTGATGCTATGATTTTAGCTTTAGTTTTTCCAAATATGATTGGACTATTCTTCTTATTTCCAAAGGTTAAAGAGGAGTTAAACAACTATTTATCTGCGATTAAGTCTAGCTAGATACATTAAATGGAAGAATATTTGAATGAAAAAAGTAATTTAATTGACAGTGTACCGTGTAAAAACGGTATTTGAAAAATATATTTTTTTGGTTAGAAACCCGAAGCCTGTTCTAAATTTTAGAACGAGCTTTCGGGCATTTTTCTGATTCTTTAAAAAAAATTAAATTCGATAGTTATTATCACTATTCTCTTTACCAATAATGATTAACTAAACTATCGACAATTGCAATCGAAATGAAAAAAAAATTACTTAAAGGTATTCTTTCCTTAGCCTTTATCTTCGGCATATTTAGCTTGAATGCTCAAACTGCATTTACTGCCACTCCAGATGAAGAACACAGCATCTTTATTATTCCTGGAAAAGTTATTGACTTGAATGAATATAGAGGGTCAGTTACAAAATATGTTTGGCGTAACCATGCTAAAGATCGTTTGAAAATTAATAATATTGAAATAGGAGAAACTCAAAAAACAGAAATCATTCATATTAGTTCTTTTAGAAATAAGTCTCACGCGATGGAGTTTATTAACCATATGAAATCTAGCTTTCCTGACTTTCTTCATATGAATATGACTGAGGCCTATTATGCCGTCTCAGAAAGTAATTATAATGCTATTTTGAGGAATCAAGGATTAGAGAATTATGAAGCGTTTTTTGAGGAAAATTACCATATGAAATAATACCAAATCGTCCATAAAAAAACTAAACAGACCTTGACTTACCAGCAAATTCTCACTGACCTAAAAAACAAAAGATACCAACCGATTTACTTCCTTCATGGTAGCGAGCCTTACTTTATTGATTTAATTTCTGATTTCATTGAAAAAAATGTGTTGAATGAAGGTGAAAAAGCGTTCAATCAAACTATTTTATATGGGAAAGAAATTGATCATTTAGCTGTTGTAGATGCTGCTCGCCGATACCCAATGATGTCTTCTCATCAAGTTATCATTATCAAAGAGGCTCAGGAAATGAAGACACTAAAAAATCTGGAGTCCTATTTCTTAAAACCTTTGCAAACGACAATCTTAGTCATTTGTCACAAACATAAACGGTTTAATACAAATTCAAAATTTGGCAAACTGGTTAAGGGTAAGTCTGTTTTCTTTGACAGTAAAAAACTATGGGATAATCAAGTTCCAGACTGGATACGAGATTATTTGAGATCAAAAAGCTTAAAAATCACTTCTCAAGGTGCAAATTTAATGGCAGAATACTTGGGAACAGATCTATCCAAAATCACAAATGAATTAGAAAAACTAATCATCAATTTGCCTAAAGGTACCGAGATCACAAATGCTCATATTGAAGAATATGTAGGTATCAGTCGGGAGTATAATATTTTCGAATTGCAAAAAGCAATAGGTGCAAAAGATATTGCCAAAGTCAATAGAATAGTGAATTACTTCATTTCAAATCCAAAGAAAAATCCACTTGTTTTAGTGGTTGGTACCTTATTCAATTACTTCTCCAAGATTTATATGTTTCATTTTTTGAAAAATGCCTCAGAGCAAGAGATCATGTCCTCTATGAAACTTAGATCAAGTTATGTTTTGAAAGAATATCGGGTCACTTTGCGTAATTACTCTTTTTTAAAAACAACAGAGGTATTAAATATTTTAAAAGAATTTGACTTAAAGTCTAAAGGAGTTGACTTCAACAATGTAGGTAAACCTGATGGTGCATTACTTAAAGAAATGACTTGGCGTATTTTACATTAAAATATGCTAAAATTAGACTTGCATTTATGAAAAAAAGTCGATTATCTTTGGCGTTCAAAAAAAATCAATAATGATAAATACTTTTCATACAAATAATTGGTGGTGGGTTAATTCAAATTCGAAATATCGGGTCAGGTAAGTTGCCATTCATTATTGAAACTAAAAGCGGCTTGTTGAGTTTAACCTAACAAGCCGCTTTTTTATAGCCGCTTTTTAAAAAAATATTAGCGCATTTTTCGAAAATAATAATTATGGAAGTGTTAGAACACAAAAAAATAAGACTCAAAACAGTCTTTAAAAGATATCTAGCAGATACTGTTACACCAGTGACTATGTATCTGAAACTACGAGACCATTTTAATAATCCAGTCTTATTAGAATCGAATGATTTCCAAAGTGCAGAAAGTAATTTTTCTTACATCGGACTCGACCCGATATCGACAATAAAAGTTCAAAATCAAGAAGTAATTACTACCCTACCGGATGGCTCTGAAAAAAAAATAATGCTGAAAAACCCATTAGATTTGGCTGAGGTTTTCAAAAACTTTTTGAGACAATTTGAAGTCGAAGAAAATACTTTTGCCGGAGCAGTCAATGGATTATTTGGACATACTTCATTTGATGGTGTTCAATATTTTGACACCCTAAATTTTGATCCCGAAAAACGCAAATTTGATATTCCGAATCTTCATTATTCTCTTTATCGGTACATTATTGCTTTCAATCATTATAAACATGAATTGTACATTTTAGAAAATGTTCCAGAGGGCGAAACGAGTGATTTAACGAAAGTTGAAACATTAATGAAAAAACCAGTTTTTGGAACCTATGACTTTAAAATAAAAGGTTCGGAAACAAGTAACCTGACTGATGAAGAGTTCAAAGAATTAGTTCGAAAAGGCAAACATCATTGTCAAATTGGAGATGTCTTTCAAATTGTTTTAAGTAGACAATACCAGCAATCTTTTCTTGGGGATGACTTTCAAGTTTACCGGGTTTTGCGCTCTATCAATCCATCTCCATACCTTGTGTATTTTGATTATGGAAATTACAAGATATTCGGATCAAGCCCTGAGGCTCAGATGATCATTAAAAATAATGTCGCGACTGTGAACCCAATCGCTGGCACCTATCGTAGAAGTGGCGACTGGGAAGAAGATCAACGGCGAGCCTCCGAATTATTAAAAGACCCAAAGGAAAATGCAGAACATATCATGTTAGTAGATTTAGCTCGAAATGACCTAGGAAGGCATTGCAATTCGGTAACTGTTAAAGAATTAAAAGAAGTACACTACTACAGCCATGTCATTCATTTGGTGAGCAAGGTCGATGGCAATTTAGATGAAAATTCGAATCCCATTCAAATATTTGGCGATACATTTCCCGCTGGCACGCTTTCGGGGGCACCTAAATATAAAGCAATAGAACTCATTAATAAGTATGAAAATCAAAATCGAAGTTTTTATGGGGGCAGTATTGGATATATCGGTTTTAATGGAGAAATGAATCAAGCTATTGTTATTCGATCATTTATGAGCAAAGATAATGTGTTGTATTATCAGGCTGGTGCAGGAATCGTAGTTGCAAGTAATGAAGAAAATGAATTACAAGAAGTGAAAAATAAATTGGGCGCCCTGAAAAAAGCCCTAGAAGAAGCAGAAAAAATTTAATTGTGAGAAAAATCATTAAAAGAAGAAGGAAAATGAAGATAAGTCATTCTCTTATTTTTTTTAATTAAATAAATTGCATCCGCTAATTGTTAATGAAACTTTTTTCATTATCAATTAGCTAAACCCATTTTTTAACCAAATCATTTATTATGAAATTTTTATTTAGAAATTTTACATTTATTTTCGCATTCATTTTAATAGCCACAACTAGTCAGGCTCAAATTAATTTTGGTTTAAGAGCAGGAATAAATCTAGCCAATCAAGCATTTGAGCAAGATGGACTTACTATTGAACCAGATGCTAATCTTGGTCTTACAGTTGGTGTTCTTGCTGACATTGGAATAAGTGATAATCTAAGCATTCAACCAGAAATTGATTTTATTCAAAAAGGAATGCAATTGGAATTTGAATTTTTCGGAGAAACAACAAAATCAAAGCAAACTTGGAACTATGTTGAAATTCCAGTTCTTGTCAAATACAAATTTGGAACTGATGCAGTAAAAGCAGCTGTTATGGCCGGTCCTTCATTTGGTTATGCTCTATCAGCAAAGGATGAAACGGATGGCGTTGAAACAGATTTAGATTTTGATGATAATGATGGCGTCAAAAGAGGAGACTTTGGTTTAAATGTTGGAGGAATGGTTGGTTTTGGAAATCTATTTATTGATTTAAGATACCAAATCGGTTTAGCGAATATTGCTGATGATAGTGATGTTACGGTTAATAACAAAGGGTTCATCATAGCAGTAGGTTGTATGTTTGGTGGTCAATAATTGTTTTTTTGGAATACATTTTGGTTATTTGCGTTTAAATTCAAAAAGAAACCTATTATGATTAAAAATACAAACAATTGGTGTTGGTGGCATTTATTTTATTTACCTACAAAATAGGAAGTAGCTGCTATCCATTTGTTTAAATTATATTAAACGGCTTGGCAAACTTCTTGTCAAGCCGTTTTTTTTTTGAAAATTGAATTAAATGAACCTTTTAGTAATAGATAATTACGACTCATTTACCTACAATCTAGTGCAATACATTCAGGAAATTTTGGGTCATAAAATACCCGTTATTCGGAATGATAAAATCACTTTGGAAGAAGTCGATAATTATGACCAAATCATTTTGTCGCCTGGTCCAGGTGTTCCGTCCGATGCTGGGATCATGCCTGAAATAATAAAAAAGTATGCACACTCAAAAGCCATTTTAGGCGTGTGTTTAGGTCATCAAGCCATTGCAGAAGCATTTGGAGGCACCATACATAATTTAAAAAATGTATTTCATGGAGTTGAAACACCAATCGAAGTCATTGCCGAAGATGACCTACTTTTTAAAGGTATACCCAAAACATTTATAGGCGGAAGATATCATTCATGGGTGGTAGAAAAAGAGACATTGCCTGATGAATTAGAAATTACAGCCACTGACGAAAGAGGTTCCATAATGGCAATGAAACATAAGTTTTATAATGTTCGTGGACTCCAATTTCACCCTGAAAGTGTAATGACCGAATGTGGCATGGATATTTTAAGGAATTGGATAACCGCACAAAGAGAAATCGAGTCGGAGCGATCCAATTTATCCGGAACTATTGCCTAAGCAATCATAATTCATCATAAATATCCAACAAATCAGTATTGAAAAAATCAATGAAAAATATTCTGAATAGACTCTATAATCATGAAACTTTATCTCGAAAGGAAGCTTATGAAACACTTGTAAAAATAAGCAAGGGAGAATTGAACGAAGCCCAAATGGCAAGTTTTATGACCGTTTTTTTGATGCGAAATATTATGGTCAATGAAATACAAGGGTTTCGAGATGCTTTAATTGAATTGCGTTTACCAATCGATTTGAAAGGAATGGAAAGCATCGATATTGTAGGCACAGGTGGCGATGGGAAAAACACATTCAATATCTCTACATGTTCTGCTTTCTTAGTCGCGGGAGCCGGTTATAAAGTATCCAAACATGGTAACGTTAGTGCGTCCTCGGTAAGTGGTTCGAGTAATGTCATGCAATATTTTGGTTACGAGTTTACAAATAATCAAGACACCTTATTGCATCAACTCGATCACTCCAATATTTGCTTTTTTCATGCGCCATTATTTCATCCTGCGATGAAAACAGTTGGTCCAACAAGACGACAATTGGGGGTAAAAACCTTTTTTAATATGCTAGGCCCCTTAGTCAATCCTGCTCAACCAAAATATCAGTTATTTGGTACTTTCAGTATGGAATTGAGTCGATTATACCAGTATATTTTACAAGAAAATGAAAAGCAATTTGCCGTCGTTTATGCCCTTGATGGATATGATGAAATTTCGTTAACAAGCGATTTTAAAGTTCGAACCCATTTTAATGAAAAGTTATTTTCACCATCTGATTTAGGTCTATCAAAGTATGCTCAATCTGACCTTCATGGAGGTGAATCAGTTAAAGATGCTGCAAAAATTTTCAAAAATGTTTTAGAAAACAAAGCAACTCAAGCCCAAATGGATGTCGTAGTAGCGAATGCAGGTATGGCGATTTCATGTATGAAACCGGATGCTAATTTAACTGATTGTATGGAAGAAGCTAGAGAAAGCTTGGTTAGTGGTAGCGCTTTGGACAGTTTGAAAAAATTAATGAATTAAAAAAATATAAAATGACTATTCTTGAAAAAATATCCCAACACAAACAAAAGGAAGTCTCTGAAAGAAAGGCGCTTTACCCTTCCAAATTGCTTGAACAAAGTATTTACTTTAATACTCCTTCTGTGAGTTTAAAAAAATATTTGTTACGACCTGATAAATCAGGTATTATCGCTGAATTCAAACGGCATTCTCCTTCAAAAGGAGATATTAACCCATACGCTTCTGTTGAAAAAACGAGTATTGGATATATGCAAGCTGGTGCTAGTGCATTGTCTGTTTTGACAGATAAAAAGTTTTTCAATGGAAAAAATACAGACTTGACAGAGGCTCGAAAATTCAATTTTTGTCCAATATTACGGAAGGATTTTATTGTGGATGAATATCAAATTGTTGAGGCAAAATCAATCGGTGCAGATGCCATTTTATTAATTGCGGAATGTTTGGATAAAGCTCAAGTGGATCAATTTTCGAATCTTGCAAAATCCCTCGGTTTGGAAGTTTTAATGGAAGTTCATTCCATCGATCAACTTGCCAAATTGACTCCCAATATTGATATGGTCGGCGTGAATAATCGCAATCTTAAAACTTTCGAAGTAAGTATAGAAAATTCAAAAGAATTATATTCTGCGATTCCGAATAATTTTATAAAAATTTCAGAAAGCGGAATTAATAACCCTGCCTCCATCATGGAGTTAAAAGAAGTCGGTTTTCAAGGTTTCTTGATTGGTGAATATTTTATGAAATCAGCAAATCCCGCAAAAGCATGTAGGGAGTTTATTCGGGAAGTAAAAGCACTCGAAAAAACATTTGAAAAAGTGTAATTAATTTAATAGGCTGATTTTGTTTAACCTCAATCAGCTTACTAAACTGAACCTACTGAATCAATGATAATGAACTTATCTCATCCTAATTTTTCTGATAGAAAAATTGACCTGAAAATTAAAGTCTGCGGTATGCGAAACAGAGAAAATATAGCGCAAATTTCTCAACTAGATATTGATATGATAGGCTTTATTTTTTATGAAAAATCACCAAGGTTTGTCAGTTCTAATGATTTTCTAGACTTAAAAAATTTGGAAGAACAAAATTCAAATCTCCAAAAAATCGGTGTTTTTGTTAATTCGAAAACATCTGAAGTTTTAGATAAAGTAGGTGAATATGAGTTAGATTATGTTCAGCTTCATGGTGACGAAAGCTCAGATTATTGTGAAGATTTAAAAAATGTTTGGCCAAATATAAAAATCATCAAAGCCTTTTCCGTCAATGAAGATTTTGATTTTGAAAAAACAAAGGTCTTTGAAGGTACATGTGATTTATTTTTATTTGATACAAAGGGTAAAAATAGAGGCGGAAATGGGGAGACTTTTGACTGGGAATTATTGGAAAAATATAAAGGAGATACCCCTTTTTTGTTAAGTGGGGGAATTAGTCCTGAAAATGCAGAGAGGATTACAAAAGTGTATTTTCCAAAATTGATTGGCATTGATTTGAATAGTCGTTTTGAAATTGAACCAGGAATTAAAAATATTAACAAACTGAAAAATTTTATTTCAAAAATAAAAGAACAATGATAAAGATTGACGAACGAGGCTATTATGGCGAGTTTGGTGGTGCCTTTATACCTGAAATGCTCCATCCAAATGTGGAAGAATTGCGCCAAAAATATCTTGAAATAATGGCAGACCCTACTTTTGAAAAAGAGTTTCGGGACTTATTGAAGGACTATGTTGGGCGACCTTCGCCCCTCTATTTCGCAAAGCGATTATCAGCACATTATGGCACTCAAATCTACCTCAAACGTGAAGATTTGAACCACACAGGCGCACATAAAATAAACAATACTATTGGTCAAATTTTGATGGCAAAAAGGCTTGGTAAGACTCGAATTATTGCAGAGACTGGAGCAGGTCAGCATGGTGTCGCGACTGCAACCGTTTGTGCATTGGTTGGACTTCCTTGTATTGTTTATATGGGAGCAATTGATATCGATCGGCAAGCGCCAAATGTAAGTCGGATGAGAATGATGGGTGCCGAAGTTCGACCTGCCAATTCGGGAAGTAAAACCCTTAAAGATGCCACAAATGAAGCCATTCGAGATTGGATCAATAATCCAGAAGACACCCATTATATTATTGGTTCTGTGGTTGGTCCTCATCCGTATCCAGACATGGTGGCTCGATTTCAAAGTGTTATTTCAGAGGAGATGAAATGGCAATTAAAAGAAAAAACAGGCAATGAGAATCCTGATGCTATAATTGCCTGTGTTGGTGGAGGAAGTAATGCTGCAGGAGCATATTATCATTATTTGAATGAACCAGATGTTCGATTAATTGCGGTCGAAGCAGCTGGAATGGGAATCGATTCAGGCGAATCAGCAGCCACAAGTGTATTGGGTTCGAAAGGAATTATACATGGCAGTCGAACGCTTTTGATGCAAACAGACGATGGGCAAATCGTGGAGCCATATTCTATATCGGCAGGTTTGGATTATCCGGGCATAGGTCCACTTCATGCACATTTAATTGCAAGTGGAAGGGCTGAAGCCATTAGTATTACAGATGAAGATGCTTTACGAGCTAGTTATTTTTTATCTAAAAAAGAAGGAATAATTCCAGCATTGGAAACAGGTCATGCCTTTGCAGCTCTTGATTATATTAAATTTAAAGAAGAGGAAGTTGTGGTTATCAACCTTTCCGGACGGGGGGACAAAGATCTAGCAACGTTTGTAAAGCATTTTGAAAGATTTTAATGAAAATATAATGAATAGAATACAACAGCTTTTTAATAATAAATCTAGTGAAATCCTCAATATATATTTCACTGCAGGTTATCCGCAACTCAATAATACGGCATCAATCATATTGAATCTTGAAAAAGAAGGCGTAGACTTAATTGAAATTGGGATGCCTTATTCTGACCCTTTGGCAGATGGCCCAACAATTCAAGATAGTGGAACAGCAGCGCTCAAAAACGGGATGAATTTGCCTTTGCTCTTTGAGCAAATTACAGAAGTACGTCAGCACACTCAAGTACCCTTAATTTTGATGGGATATTTCAATCAAGTCATGCAGTATGGCCAGGAAAAATTCATCAAAAAATGTGTAGATGCGGGGGTTGACGGGGTTATTTTACCAGACTTGCCAACCTTCGAATATGAAATTTATAATAAAAAAATGTTTGAAGAAGCAGATTTAAATATTAGTTTTTTAATTACGCCTCAAACAAGTGAAGCCCGTATTCGAAAAGTAGATGAATTAACCAGAGGCTTTATTTATATGGTATCCAATGCTTCGATTACAGGCACTAAAACTGGTATTTCTAATAAGCAAATTGAATATTTCGAACGTATTGAGAAAATGAATTTGAAAACTCCTCGCCTAATAGGATTTGGTATTTCAGATAATAAGACATTTTCGACAGCATGCAAATATGCAAATGGTGCGATTATCGGTAGTGCATTTATTCGGGCATTAAACAAATCAGAAAACTTGGCAGATACAATTCATTCATTTGTAAAGAAAATTAAAGTCGGTTAGAGACAATTTTATCATTGAATAAAAAAATACTCATGATCATTCAACTTGAAAAAAATATTTCTGAAGATCAAATTCAGACCTTAAAAACAAAACTCAAAGACATTAGCTATAAAGGGAATCGCGTAAAAACGCAATTTTCTGATTACGTGATTTGTGTTGGAAAAACAGATTTTGACATTCGTTCAATAGGGATTTTAGATGGAGTCCGTGACATTCACAAGGTAAGCGATGCCTACAAATTGGTGAGTAAAAAATGGAAGGTTGAAGACACCCAAATTGACCTCGGCGATAGCATTCAAATCGGAACAGGTAATTTCGAGATTATGGCAGGCCCCTGCTCTATTGAATCAGAAGAGCAAATCGCAAGTACCATTGCCCACTTGAAAGAAAATAATGTCAAAATCATGCGGGGCGGTGTATACAAACCTCGAAGTTCTCCTTATTCTTTTCGTGGTTTAGGGATTGATGGCTTGAAAATGTGGCATGAACAAACTCGTGCCGCAGGTATTAAGATCATCACAGAAGTAATGATGACCGAGCAAATTGAAGAGATAATTGATTATGTTGACATTTTTCAAGTAGGTGCACGGAACTCACAAAATTTCAATTTATTAGATGCCTTAGGTAAGGTCGACAAACCTGTTCTTTTGAAAAGAGGAATTTCAGGCACAATCGACGAATTATTACAAGCAGCTGAGTATATTTTTTCAAATGGGAATGAACGAATCATGCTTTGTGAAAGAGGAATTAGATCCTACGAATCGGCTTACCGAAATTGCATGGATATTAATGCAATCGCGATGTTAAAAGAAAAAACACACTTACCAGTTATTGCAGACCCTTCTCACGGAATTGGTGTTCGTCAATTTGTTGATAAAGTAGCATTAGCAAGTATTATGGGTGGAGCAGATGGTGTAATTGTGGAAGTGCATTCTACTCCAGAAAAGGCATTTTCTGATGGACAACAAACTTTGAACTACCAAGAATCAAATCGCCTTTTCGACAGAATGAGAAAAACATTTAATTTAAGAGAATCGTTTTGATTAATGGAGGAGGAAAAATATAATCTCCCCATTATACTTGTTACTTTTCTTTTATACATCGTTAAAAATACTCGCCATACCTTCGGGTATGTCTGCGTTTTTTGCCTCGTCTAAAAGAATAATAACTCCCTAAAATTTGGGTAGCTTATATATTTCCTCCTCCCTAACACAATTTTCTCTATTCTTTTACAATTTAATTTTTCATGAAATCACTTTTTCGACTTAGCCTTTTTCTATTTAATTTTTTATTCCTTTTCACTCAATGTCAGGATAAAGAAGATACTCCAACCATACCTTGTCTAAAACTTTTTGACCAAAATGGTCAAGCGATTGGGACACACGGTGACTGTATAGGAAATCAAGATTGGGCATCTCAATCACTAACCAATTCAGAACGCAGTCTTTTAGATTTTGAGGACGGTTTACAGGAAGTGAATGCTTCAGGTAATTTAAGTTTTGAAAGAATCATCGCTTATCCTAACCCTATACCCAAAGGGTCTCCAATTGCATTACAATTTGAAAATAGCACAGAAGAATTCAAAGTAAAAATAGTCATCATTGATAAAGACCAGAATGTAGTTTTTCAACAAGCATTTTTGGGATCTATCGGGGCCATACAAATTCAATTATCAGATAATTTCATTGAAATGAGTAAATATTTCAAAGTGCTTTACAATTATTATTCTGATAACCACGGGGTTCTTTTTGAAGGATCAGGGCTACTTTTAGTATGTGATGGGCAAAATATCACAAGTGTGGAGGAGGACTGTTTCTAGCAAATTGAATTGACAAATATTTCACCAATCTTATTTTTTGACCATTTTTTGCCTACTATTTTACATAAATACAATAGCATCTTTTAAAATAAATTAAAATTACCTTATTTTGTTTTGCAACATCCTTAAATTCAAACTTCAAGTAGGCAATATATGGTCACGTTCGCTCTCTAAACTCGCCGATTCATAACTGCTTATTACCTTCTACAAAACCCTAAGTTATGAAAAGATATTTACTCGCTTTTTCTCTTTTAGCTAGTTTTTTTCTGCTCACTTCAAGTACCAACAAAATAGACTTATCTATTCTTTTCAACTTCCGCGGCGGAGATCCTATTTTACCAAATCAGCCTTTCGATTATAAAAATATCGAGTTTCCAGAACACGTAATTCAAGAAGTAGGACAATAGTCAACCGGGTCTTTTGATCCCTCTACCATCACCAACAATATTAGTAATCATGAGGCAACTCTTGGTAGAGTTTTATTTGTTGACAAAATCCTTTCTGCAGACAATTCACTTTCTTGTGCTTCTTGTCATAAACAAGAATTTGCTTTTGCTGAAAATGTGGCACTGAGTGAAGGATTTGAAGGAGCATTGGCGACAAGAAAAAATCCTAATTTAAATGAGGGAGTGTAAAAATAGATAAAGCGATTACAAGTCTTTGGGATTCAGGCTGATGAGCTTTCGTATTTCGTTCAAAAAATGCGAATAAACGTTGGATTTGGGGCGCTTATGCCCCTGTTCATCGAATACTACTTTTCTTTAATGGAACAACCGATTTGCCACAGACTGGTAAATTAACGTGTTTTCAGTCGGGCTCTAACTAGTGAGTCGTCGTTTTAAAAAATAGAAAAGTAAAAGAATCAATGAAGTGATTCCTAAAAGGTATAAATATTTATTTAGATTCTCTTTGTTTTTGATAACAGAACCATCTGCTCCGTAGATTACAAATCCAGCCCAATAGTAAGGTTCTTTTAATTGAACTTGAGATGTTTGCTGTAGATAATCCTGTTTTGCTTTTTGTAATGCCACAGATTTATAATCACCTTCATGCAAATATTTATAAAAGGATTTCATAATAGTTTTAGTAGTGTTATCAGGAACTTTCCAAAGACTTGCGACAGTAGTTGGGACACCTACAAAAGTGAAAGCACGTTGAATAGATTCCATATGCCCTTCCGGAACTTCTTTGCCTAGCCCTGTTTCACAAGCGCTGAGTACCGCTAAATTTGCCTTAAGATTGATGGCGTATAGTTCTTCTAAAAACAGTTTTTGATCTTCTGATTGATCCGAACCAAATAACAGATGACTAAGAGCTGGATATTCTTCATTGACGACAGCATGCATCGCTAGGTGTAGTAAATTTGCTTTAGGTGCGGTTTGAATAAAATGAGCTTTAGTTGCAATTGCTCCTGAATAAATCGTAGTAGGAAATAATCGACTAATTGCTGTAGCTTCTTCTTTTGCACCTAATAAAGCGAAAGGTTCATTTCGAGAAACTATTGGTTTATTAGGTATTAAATATTCTGGTACGTATATGGTTAAATGCTCTTTTGTTGATCTATCCTTGACATAAGGATGAATGAATCCCAAATTAGAAGTGTAGGTTATATTGTATTGCTCTATTAGGTATTCATTATTATTTTGTAGTACTTCAAAAGGAATTTGATTTAATAAGCCATCAGTATTGATGATGAGTTTTTTTGTTTTTTGAGAAAATTTAGGAATCAAGTATTCATATAATTGATTGGAGAGCGTTTGATCATATTTTAGTGATTTAATCGATTCTAAAAAATTCTGAGTTAATTGTTCTTCTTCCAATTTCCAAGATTTAAGTTCACAAGTAATTTTATATTTTCGAATTTGAAAAATTGCAAGTTGTTGATCAAGAACAAAATATTTGAGAATTAATTCGTTAGGATTTAATTGCTCTTGAAGTGTGTTTAAGTCAAAATTCTTATAACTCAGTAAGTCAAGATTGGTATAGAGTTTTTGAGAACGTTCGAGATGATTTTTAATAAGGTCTTCAATAGAATCTTGATGTACTATGTTTTGCTCAAGCTTTGCGGTAGCTAATTGTTTTCTCAATTGTAGGTGTTCACGAGATAGAGCATCTAATTCAGGAAGCGAAGAAAGACTAGTACTTTGGTAAAATTCTTTCCAGGCGATTTGATTTAATATAGTCTCTGTTCGATTAATTAAACTAGCAAAATTAAAAGTAGGAGGTGCTTGATTGTTTTCAACACTACCAATAAGTCCGCGTATAATTTGCCGGATGTCAAGATTGTTTTTTGGATTAAATTGTGAGCCTCGATAACTATTTTCAAATTGTAATAAGGCTAAATAATAAAGTCGCTTGATCAAGCTCTGTATGTCCTTATCTTTTTTGTAAAGCGCATTTAAACGTTCTATAATCCTTAGGATGAGCCGAGTTTCGCCATAGACCTCACTTGGCTGGAAATTGCTAAGATTTTTTTGAAGTGGAGTTTCACTATTATGGATTTGTTCTATCGCAGTATGAAAAAACCCAAGAGCAGTTTCTCTTTCTCCCATTTTTGCTTTGATGAATGCTTTTTGAGCTAGCGCAAAAGCTCTTATGCCACTCGTAGGTACAAGATTGCTTAATAGTGTATCGATTATTTGTTCTGCTTCAGCAAGTCTGTTTGCATAAGTCAGACCTTTACATTTATTAAAATAAAAACTAAATGAATTCCCAGGATAACCTTTGTTCTCTATGAGGTCAATAGATTGATCAATGTATTTCAGCCCTAGATCAATATCCGCTTTAGAAATTAAAGAGTCTGGTTTATATTGTAAATACCAAGTACCAACATGATTTAAAGAGGTACTATAGTAAATTCGTTCAAGGCTATTGAATGTAGGTTGTTGATGAAGATCCGTTAACTCTTTTAGGGTTTGCAATAATGCTAGACTATCTGTTGTTGTTACTCCCGTTTTATAAATTTGATAAATTTTATCGTACTTAAGAATTATTTCATATCGATCATAATTTCCGTCAAGGTCAGTACGCATCAAGTCCAACGTGTCTTTGTTTGCTTCATACACTTTTTCAGCTAAACGGAGATTGCGTTCTGCTTTTTCCTTATTGCCATTATAGATTTCTTTTCTGGCTATGAAACTGTATGCACCTACGAGGTAATCTAAATTGGGGTTTTCCATGTTAGCCCATACAGCAGCGGATTGCTCCATACTGATACAACTTTTTTTGAATAGCCGTAGTTCTCCCTCTCCATAAGCTCTTTTGTAATAGAGCATTCCTTTTAATTCTTCTCCTTTGTAATTGTAAGGGCAGTAGGTCAAACCTAGGTTAGCTGAGTTTATACTTTCTAAATAATCCTGAAGGACAAATTTCGCTTCAAAGGAATAGAAGTATAATTTTGCAATTGAAAAACTATCTAGTATTGATTGATTTTTGAGTTGTGAAATATGATAATCAGTGAAAAGAACCAAGCTATCATTCTCCTTTTTATCGAATAGTTCTTGAGCCTGAATTATTAAAGAATTATGTCCTGAATCCTTGCTTTGGGCAATTATTAGAAAGGGAAGGAGCGTAAATAAAACCGATAAGATTAGAGTGTGAATATTGTTAATGAAAAAGTAGTTATTGAGTAAGCGTTTTCGGTACATTAGGATTTTTCTTTGATATCACAATGTACCGAAAACTGCTTAAATTAATGTAAAAACAAATAGGATTTATTTACTATTGTTTGGTGATTTTATATCCGATATATAGATAACTGCCAGGATAGCTACCTGCTCTAACTTTCATAAATATCTCTTTGCCTAATTCAATATCGTCGATGTTAATCATTCTACGTTTCCAACCAAAATTTAATTCTCCAGCTAATAACTTTTGTGTCATATTAGTTTGTAGGTCAAAAATTATTTGATTGTTAGCAAATGCACTTGAAACTTTGAACTCTCTGATTCTATCTACCTCATACTCTCCGTAATAAGTATAAAAGTTGGAATTACCATCATCCTCAAGCACTTTTACTTTTTTAGGATTTTTGTGGTGAATCGGTTTAATTTCAACAGTATTGCCTTTAGGGATATCCAGCATTCTATTTCTTTGATTGTTTAATGGAGTAAGTTTTACATTATCTACACTATTTTTTGAAGTAACATAAATACCCATTGTACCATAGATATCAATGCTTTTGTTAATTGCACTTTGCTCCGGAGAAAAAGTCAAAATCTTGGTCAACATAAAACGATAAGTTCCTGCATAGTTTTTTTTCTGTGAAGTTGCAGTTGAACTATTATTATTCGTTCTGTTATTTCGTGAACTATTATTTGCTGGTATTCTACTGGTTGAGGAACTGTTTGAAGACATTTTGCTCATGGAAGAATTACTGGTTGTTCTTGTGGAAAGAGATGTATTGTTCAGTATTTTAGCTTTTGGTGGAGGTGAAACAATAGCTGTACTTGGGTTGTAATGAAGAATTTTTTTGTTTTTATTTACTGCCCAAATTTCACCATCGTGTACTGCTATTTTTGTAAAATTGCCGTAACCACCTTTTAATGCTACCCATTTTCTTGATTGACGATTAAACTTAAAAACTCCGTTTGGATGTTGAATAGAATAGACCTCATTGTTCTTTTTGTCAAATGCAATATCTACTACTTTACCAGGTAGTTTTACCCAGGTTCCATTAGAGAACATAGATATAGACTTATCTGATTTAATGACGTAACAAAGATTGTCTGAGTAAGCAACTACCTTAGTTACGTTGCGAGCTGGAAGAGAAGGGATTGACTTCCAGGTGCCTAGATAGTACTGAGTAAGTTTTTTGCTAGACGTTACTACCCAAGGGTGATTTTTACTATCAACACAGAAAGAGTTGTATTTTCCTGAGCCTAATTTTTTCCATTGATTATTTTTAAGTTGATGTAATTGTTTGCCTGTACTTAACATGAATACTTGCCCATTATTACTAAAGTCGATTTCCTTGACATTATTACTTTTTGGGCCATAGGATTTGATCGATTTTTTAGTTTGGTCATATTTTAAAACATTTTTTGATACCCCTACAATGTATAAGTTCCCATCATTAGGGTTTATAGCGATATCTGTAGCTAGACCAATGCCTTGTTTTAATTGAAATGTTTGAGCTTTGGAGAAATGACAAGCCAAAAATGAAAATACAAAGGCGAAGAAAAATTTAAATTTCATAAGATTTGGATCGTTTAATCTGTGAATAATTATTACTTGGGGATTGAGGATATCGAATGAGTTAAAACATTTTTTTATAATCTTTAGCATTTATCGTTTGACTGATATTATCATGGATAGTAATTACTGTACTTTTGGCTGTTCCATCTTTTGAGGTCATTGTGTATTCCATAATATGTCCATCAATAACAGACTCGTTTTGTATAAACCAATTTGGAATGTTTACTTCAGGTGCAACCCAAAGAACCATTTCAACATTGTCATCACTCATGGTATACTCATAGCATTGCGCACCTAAAATGGATTTGGTTTTTCCTGTTTTCTTAATTTGGGTATAATCATAATTAGCCATTTCTTCGCTTAGATTAGCGGGAGCTTTACCTTGCATCATACTTTGAGACATTTGTATTTTCATTCCAGCTGTTTCCACAAAAATATGCGACGCATCACCGTCAGTGACAATGATTGAGGTACCTTCTGTACTAGCATCGTAATCGCTTAAATTCGCTTTGATACCTGCGTAGTTCGCTTCTGGATTTAACAGATAAGAAATTTTATATGCCTTCTCTTCACCAGGAACAGTAACCAATACATCAGTTTGAAAGGTGAAGTTATAGGAGCCAGGAGTACTTGTGTCTTGTTCTTCCTTAGGAACCATATCGTCCCAAGAGGTAACAGAACGTGTTTCTTCAGTTGGTTTTTTATTTGAAATATTATTTCTAAAAATAGGTTGAGTCGCATCAATTGCACCCGTAAGAGTAGATTGATAAAAAGATTCTTCGATTTGATTATCCTGACGATTTATCTTTCTAAGTTCACCTTTTCCAGAAAAGGAAATTTGAATGTTTTCTGCATCTAATGCATCAATTGTTACCGTTCCTTTTAAAAAATCATAATTCTGATAATCATCGGAGACGCCTCTTTTGAAATTGTCAGAATCTTTCTTGTAAAAAGGGAGTTGCGGATCATAGGCAATTTTCAATGACGCCTCTTCTGGAATTTTAAAAGTGAAACGACTGCTCAAGTCTTTTTCATCATGGCGAATATTTTTCGTTGTTTTAATTTGTAAAGATATGCCATCAAAAATGTCAACCTCATGAGAACGCCACAATAAATTGATAGTATACCCTTTGTTATTTCGTTCAACAATTGGTTGGGATAACTCTTCAATGTTGATTGATCCAAAGCTATTTTCGTGACGAATTATAGCGATTCCAGAAGATTGGACTTCATTATTTTCTTTGGGTTCAAAAACTTTATCAATTTCTTGATCAATTTCTTGATCAATTTTTCTATTTAGTTTTTGATTGATTTTTCGTTCTAATTTTTTAAAAATCTGAGCATCGGAACTACTTGCCATACTTAAAAATAATAGTAGGCAGAAAATTGACTTTAATATTGTTTTCATAATTCTGTTTTTGATCAGTGAATTAAAATTTGTCAATTCGTAAAAATTATAGCAGACCACTTTTTTGAGCAATCTCTATAGCAATAGCTTTATAATTTCTGTTTTTTTCTTTTTCCTTTTTGTTAAAGGCTGCGCCTGGAGCAGTTATACTTAAACTATAGCCATCTAGTTTGATGAGTAGGCTTCTTTTGGCTCCAAACCAAATCGCAGCTTTACCCATATTTGGAATATACTCTGAAGATTTAGATAGCATTTTTTTTAGTTCCCAAGCTTCAATCCATTCTGTTCCACCTCCTGTGGCTTCGGCGATTCCGCCGGGATCATTATCTGCCGATATTTCTGGAGCTATTGCTATAAATCCAGTTAGATGATCAAACTCCTGATCACTCAGGCTAACTAGAAAGCGACAAGATTTTTGCCCACCTAATTCATTAGATCGATCAATCATGACCTTTTCACTAGAGGCACCATATAATTTTGCAATTTGAATACTATTCAATAATTCACAAGGATTACCAATCTTTTCATAGTTTATTTTGTTTCCGGCGAAATTATCATTGATGAAGGAGGCATCACCAAAATCAGCCCCGACAATAGAGGCTTTATCGCCATTGCTACAAGCAATAAATAGTACGGTAGTTAGATAGATTAGAAAGGTTTTTAGTAAATTCATAAGAAGCGTATATTTAATTTATTATTAATTGGTTTGAACAATTTTGCTGTTTTTCGGCTTGTTCATTCGTATAGTGGAGGTAAAAACAAAAAGGTTAACATTTATAGAGAAGAAAATTTATTTTTGTTTTTTATTCTCAAAATTTACAGTGAGAATAGTTAATACTATCTCTTTATATACCATTAGAATAGGTTCTAGTGGTTGAATTCTTAAATAAATAATTGATAAATAAAACGAAGTTATTTATGGTCTGGACAAAACGAAGGTTCTTGAATTTAGCCAAAGCTAAATGATAGGTTCTTTAACAGAGCACAGACCAAAAATAACTAGAATTAACTGTCAATTATTTAGGAATTCAACCGCTAGGTATCAAAAAAGAAATTTGAGTATTTTTCAAAATGATTTGTTAACCTTTTAAAATAGAAAGGCACTTAATATATGAGTTCGATAGATAATGATGATTCTAAACTTCAAAAAAGGCTTCGTAATGACGATAAGAAAGCCTTGGAAGAAGTCTACCTAGAAAATCGGAATTATGTTATGAAATTTTTCAGTGATTACAAATCAATTAAAACTCAACTGGAAGATATCTATCAGGATAGTATAATTGATTTATACCAAAATTTTGTTTCGCGTCAACTCCAATTGGAGCGAGGTAATATTAGGTATTATTTACTAACTATTGTCAAACGAAAAATATATGCCACACTTAAAATTCAGGGAAGAGAAAGTCTCTTGAGTCAAGAAAGCGAACAAGAAGCGACGTATGAAATCCTTGATTCCGAAACGACTACAAAAGAAAAAGAATTACTAAGTATTCACTATAAGCAATTAGGTCAAAAATGTCAACAACTCCTTAAGTTGTTTTATTATCGAGGATTATCAATAAAAGAGATTAAAGAAGCTGCTAATTATAAAGATGATAACACTGTAAAAAGCAGTAAGTCGAGATGCCTTAAACAATTAAGAACGATGATAAACCAAAGTCAATATGGAATTGAGTAAGCAAATACAAAAATATATAGCTAATCAATTATCTATTGAAGAAAAGATTAATCTTGAAACTAGAATTAAAGAGGATGTTGATGTCAGAAAAGCTTATCAAGAGCATTTGGATATTCATAATAGTATTGTTTTGCAAGAAAAGAATTCTCTCAAATCTAGATTAGGAGATTTGCATCAAAAACAGAAAACAAAACAAAGAATGAAGGTGGTTGGAGTTATTCTTTTTTTATTGTTTGTATCCTCCATAGCATTTTATTGGTGGAATAACCGCAAAAAAGATCCTCTACCAATGCGAGAAATTGCAACGATCTATCCGAATGTTATTCACCCGGTAACAAGAAGTAATCCTTCTGATATTTATAATCAAGCATTTTGGTATTATGAAGCCGAACAATATGAAGATGCAGCAGAGCAATTCAAACTACTTCTAGTGGAAAACAGAGAAGAAGACCTTCGGTTCTATTATGCTATGAGTTTATTCAATGCTCAGCAATTTTCTAAAGCTCAAATAGAACTGGAACAATTAGGGTCAAGTTCATTAAAACAATTTGATTCTGAAGTAAAATGGTATTTAGTGCTAATTTATTTTGCAAATGGACAACGGCAAAAGTCAAAAACCCTAGCAGAACAATTACAAAAAACAGTACCGGATTTTAAAAAGAATGAAGTCAGGTCATTATTGCAGTTGTTGGAGTAATAACTTGCATCAGCGTTTTGTAATTGAAAGCTATTCTTCTACCACATTTATATTTAAATCTTCAAAATGCAATCTTCACAATAAACCTCCGTTTATTTATTATAGGAAAAGTGCTTGGACAGAAATAAGTTACAGATAAAAAGTTCTTTGAAAAGTTGATGCAGAATTCATCATCGTATTTTTCGATGATATTGAAAAGAGCCGCTTTTAGAATTTTCGCAGATTCATAATGCTCAGGTCGCAGCCACGCGTATTTGCTTTTCCGCCATAATGTCTCAATCAAATTCAAATGGGGAGAATATACAGGCAAAAAGAAAATATAGAGATTTCTTTCTGCCCATCCTTTCTGATTCTTTAAGACCTTATGAGAGCGATGCCAAGGAGCATTGTCAAATACTAAAACAGTCGGACAATCAATATTTAAGGCAACTTCATCCACACATTCAATTATAAAATCACTGTTAATTATTTGTGGGGTTGAATAAACTTTAAGTTTACCTAAACGACTCAATAATCCGAACACATTAGCTACCGAATCTTTGGCACTTCGAATCGTCAATTGCTCGCCTTGAGGTTGCCAACCATAAGGAATACAAGGTGTCAGATTAAATCCGCATTC
Organism: Bacteroidota bacterium; assembly: GCA_024743405.1. Taxonomy (GTDB): domain Bacteria; phylum Bacteroidota; class Bacteroidia; order Chitinophagales; family Saprospiraceae; genus JANSWP01. The sequence goes on along the minus strand of JANSWP010000027.1, from coordinate 3,471 downwards.
ATCAGTAAAGAACAAATCAATCAATCCTTGGTCTTCTAATTCGAGTAGTTGAAGCAATTTTTGTTTCTTCTGCTCATAGATTTCGGGGTCAGGTTTGCCTTTTAACCTGCGCCTAAAGAGTTTCCAGACATATTTAAGTTTTTTAAAAAACGTTGCAATGTTTTTTTACTTAAATCAATGTCCATTTTAGATTTGACGTGATCTACTACTCTATTAAGATTTTGCGGTTCGTTTTCAACTAAAGTCTTTATTTTTTTGACTTGTTGTTCATTTGTTAAATCCAATTTAGGCGGTCTACCACGACCCGGTTTTAATTTAAGACCTTTGATACCCTCGGTTTCCCATAATTTAAACCAAGCATATATGCTGTGGGCACTTACGCCAAAGAATTCCTTGAGTTCCTTAACCGCTTTGCCCTCATGGCTTAACAAAATACAATGACATTTCCTGCGAATTAAGTGGCTCTTACCTGTGCGGTAGCCTTTTTCTAAAGCGCGCTTTTGCGCTTCTGTCAACTTTTCTATGAATTTCCGTTTTCGGCTCATGCCGAAAATTACAAATTTATCTGTAATTTAATTCTGTCCAAGCTCTTACTTACATATTTCACCTCGTACAGATTTATTTTCTTTCCCAAAAACTAAATATGTTTCATTCCACCAACCGATTAATAAAAAATTTGGTGGTTTAAATAAGGTATTGCTTACAAAATGACAACAAGGAAAAAATTATTACTTTGGTGTTACCTCGCCCAAAGTATATACATTTCTATTGTCCAAGTTGCCACAACACAAACATAAAAAAGAGCGGTCACACTGATTATGTTAAACAGAATCACCATTTTAATTGCTGTGGTCGTCAGTTTGTTTTAAATAATAACCATACCAAGTAAGAATGGCTCAGATCGCTGATTAAGTAACGAGCAAAGAATAAGTTCGCTATTTGGAGATAAAGATTTTGTTCTGATATTAGGCATTTTCTGAAGAAATAGCCAAGCTATTGAAGAGGAAAATAACAACGTATTAGGATAAAAGATTATCGGTGAAATGATGAAGTTATTCTTTACTTGTTACTAAAGAAGCTTTGAAGGAAGGAATATACCTTCACGTGATTTATCGACTCTTTGGTGTCAACCTTAAATGGTTACAATCTTTGGCTCATATATTTTGGGAACAAACTCTAAAAGATTTAGGGCTTTGTCCGTCACTTCTATATAAAATAAAGCGATTACAAGTCTTTGGGATTCAGACTGATGAGCTGTGGTCTTTCATTCAAAAAAAAGCGAATAAACGTTGGATTTGGGTAGCTTATGACCCAATACATCGTTTAGTAATTGGCTATCACCTCGGAGGACGAGGTAAAAAGGCAGCAAAGAAATTTTGGAAAAAAATTCCGCTAGTTTAAACAGATTGCTTTTTAAAACAGATGACGGGGAAGCTTATCGTTTTGTCATTCCTACGGAAAAACATAAAGTCGTAAAGGAGTTGACGTTTTATATTGAAGGGTTAAATGCTGCTATTCGAGCAAAAGTAAGCCGTTTGGTTCGAAAATCTTTGTCGTTCTCTAAAAGTGATAAATGGCATAATTTAGCTGTTGGTTGGTTCTTTTGGTAATTTAATTTAGAACGACAGTATTACATTTGGTTCACCACCACATTTTTTGGGAATACAATCTAATCAAGGAGACAAAATTCATTTAGACCCTTCAAAATAGTTAAAGCTACATTTCTTAACATTAATTAATGAAAATTTAACAACCTGCTGTTACAAATCTGCACAACCTTTCGTCTTTTCATTGGTCTTTAATGGCAAATATTAATTTGGAGTAAAACATGAATACAGAATGAAAGTTTTGAATTACAATCATGGAAAATCTGAATTCAGAATTTTATTCTAAAGGTGTTATTTTTGTCCTATTATTAAGTAACTCATTTAAATGTATTTGACCTTTTTTAGTAAGACCAAATTGAAATCATCAAATAGTTCAAGTCATAAGTCTAAAAAAGATGGACACTTATCAAGATAACTGAATATTTGTCGCATCATTTTACTTGATTTAACTAAACCCAAATTAAAAATGTTTACCCGACTGTTAACAAAATCAATCTTTATCTTTTTAAGCATCGCATGTTTACCTATTCAAAGCGATGCAACTAGTAATTCTAAAACTGAGCTCGGTCAAATGAGTATTTTCGACCGACTTAATCAAAATGAAGTTGCAGAAATAACTATTACAGCTGATTTTAATAGCTTAATCGATAACTCCAATTCTGACGATTATATACCTGCTTCTTTTTCATTAAAAGAAGGTAAGTCTGCATTAGCTTTTAATATTAAAGTTAAACCTCGCGGAAAATATAGACGTCGAGTATGTGGTTTTCCTCCTTTGAAGTTGAAATTCTCTAAAGAGGATTTAAATGCTTCCGGTTTCTCCTCATTCAATAAATTGAAATTAGTGACGCATTGTCTCGATGACAAAGAAATTGGAAAAGAATTGGTCATGCGCGAATATTTGACTTACGAACTATATAGAGAACTATCTGAAAATAGTTTTCGAGTTCAACTAGCAAAGCTGATCTACATTGATGAAAAATCAGGTAACAAAACTCGAAGATGGGGTTTTTTGATTGAGCCAATAGACGAATTGGCAAAACGTCTAAATGGAGAAGAAGTTGAATTGATGGGACAAGATGCCTCTCAGTTTAATACAACCGATGAACAAATTTCCTCCACTTTCCAATATATGATTGGTAATGAAGATTGGAGTTTAGATATGAATAAGAATGTTAAATTGATTAGAACTTTTGGTTCTGAAAAGTTAATTCCGATTCCTTATGACTTTGATTTTTCTGGTTTAGTAAATGCACCCTACGCAATTCCAAAATCAGACTTTCAATTGAAAAGCATTAGGGATCGAAAATTTATGGGTCATATTCCTAGCGATAATTCCTTAAATCCAACTTTTTCGTATTACCGATCTAACAAAAAAGAACTAATCAGGAAAATATATAAATTCTCTTATTTGTCTGAAGCTTCAAAAGTGGATATTGTTGATTATATCAAATCCTTTTACGAATTGATTAGTACGGAAAACACCGTTGGAACACCAATTGACTCCAATTTATAAGATACTAGCAGTTTTTTTCATACTAATTCAATTTTGTCGGGCGCAATTTTTTGCGCCCTTTTTTATTTTAGGGGTTAGGCAATTAAGAATCTACCTCAAAAGACGCAGCGTTTTTTTTTCAGGCAAGGCAAAAAACATAGGCGACACATAGCGTCGGCGAGGATTATTAACGTAGCCTGGGAAAAAAGAACAAGTCTGACTGGTAGATTAGAGACTGTTCATTAAACTGTGCGAGGAAGCGAATTGAAAAAAAGGAGATATTCGCAAAAAAAGCACACAGATGACGATACGCAAAAAGAAGAAATCAAGCCGAACATCAGAATTAACAGACTTTGAAAAAGAAGCAGT
>JANSWP010000099.1 GCA_024743405.1 Bacteroidota bacterium | reverse complement strand
TCTAAATTTTTACTTCCTAAAAACCAACGCTTTATGAACCTGCCTTTCAAATTATTGCGGTCATTTGCCTCGGCAAACTCCCTTAATAATTTATCGCCAGAACCATAAATCATTGATTCTCAATTTGTAAAATTTTTAGACCTACTCTTATTACAAGAACACCTTTCAGCACTTATTCTTTGAATTACATAATATATTTATTTATTTTTTAAAATTTCATTTTTATTAATTTTGTGGCTCGAAATTTTATGTAACATATATATTTAGAAATAATGTTTTTATTCTAAATAAAATAGTGAAAAATTGATTCCCATGAACGCGAAATACCTAATCCTAGTTTGCTCAATCGTACTATTGATTACTTCTTGTAATCAACCTTCTGATCAATCCTCCGTTTCTTCAAAAATTCCCGAACTGAAGTTTGAAAATATCTCTGCTGAAACTAGCAATATTAATTTCAATAATACGCTGGATATCAACGCCTTAAAACATCCCTACACTTACGTCAATGTATATAACGGTGGTGGTGTTTCTATAGGCGACATCAACAATGATGGATTATCAGATTTATACTTCACAGGTAATTTAGTTGATAATAAGCTTTACCTCAATAAAGGAAATTTCGAATTTGAAGATGTTACTGCAAAAGCAGGTGTAGCATGTACAAATAGATGGAGCACAGGCTCCACCATGGCAGATGTAAATAATGATGGCTATTTAGATATTTATGTATGTCAAGCTTATTATGACGATCCTAATCAACGTGCCAATCAATTATTCATCAACAATGGTGATGGTACCTTCTCAGAAAAGGGAGCACAGATGGGGATCAATGATACTGGATTTAGCATACAATCTTCCTTTTTCGATTATAACCAAGATGGACATTTGGATCTAATCGTTGGGAATCATCCTATCGAGCGCCAACGTCCAATTGTTTATCACAATAAAATATGGCAGGATCCTGTTCCGCAATTTAGCGACCATTTATATAAAAATAATGGCGATGGCACCTTCTCAGATGTAACCGAAGAAGCTGGAATTTTAAATTATGGTTGGACTCTAGGTGTTGTTACTTCCGATTTGAATCAAGACGGCTGGACAGATATCTATGTTGCGGTGGATCATTCAGAACCAGACCGATATTATTTGAATAATCAAGATGGTACTTTCAAAGAGGTATCAGAGCCCAATATGAAGCATATCTCTCTATCAAGTATGGGCATCGACGCGGCAGATATTAATAATGATGGCTTAATTGATCTAACGGTTATGGAAATGCTTTCACGAGATAATTTTCGGGAAAAAACGAAGATGGCGAGCATGAATCCAAATAAGTTTTGGACCTATGTGAATGTTGGTTATCATTATCAATATATGCGTAATATGATGCATATAAATACTGGCGATGGAGAATTTAGCGAAATTGGACAAATGGCAGATATTCAACGAACAGACTGGAGTTGGGCAGCTTTATTAGCCGATTTTGACAATGATGGTTGGAAAGATTTGTACGTTGCCAATGGATATTATCGAGAAATTTTAGATAAAGACCACTCCAATAAATATAAAGCCAAACTGCAAGAAGCTTATGATGCTGGATTACCACGTGAAAATATTTTGAGAGATATGGCTACGCTGGCACCTTCAACAAGAGTAGAAAATAATTTTTTCAAAAATGATGGAGATATGACCTTTTCAGAAATGGCTTCCAAAGTTGGTGTTAATCATAAAGGCTGGTCTTCAGGTGCTGGCTATGCTGATTTGGACAATGATGGAGACTTAGATTTGGTGGTCAATAATATTGATGATCCTGCTTCGATTTATCGAAATACTACTGCCGATCAAGGTGAATCTCATTATTTGAATGTAAAATTGGCACATAACCCCTCTATTTTACCAAATGGTACAAAAGTCACTTTGGAAACCAATACTGGTTTGCAATTTCAAGAAATGACTTATACTCGAGGTTACCAATCTTCTGTAGATGGTATTTTGCATTTTGGATTAGGTCAGGATGATAAAATTAACAAATTGACGATTCAATGGCCTGATGGAAAGAAACAGATCCTTCAAAATGTATTAGTTGACCAAACCTTAACGGCTAAATATGAAGATGCCAATTCTAAAGCCGGTAATAACAGTTTGGCAGGTCAAAATTTGGAAGAAGTGACTTCCAAACTAGCCGTTGATTTTAAACATACAGATGAATATTTTGATGATTATTCAAAACAAGTTTTGTTACCTCATCAAATGTCTCAATTTGGACCCTCTTTAGCCACTGGAGATATCAACGGTGATGGTTTAGATGATTTTTTTGTGGGCGGCGGAAATAACCAAGCAAGTACGATTTTCATTCAAAATAAAAATGGGACTTTTTCAAAAAGTAATTCTAAAGTTTTTGAAAAAGACAAAGCTTCGGATGATATGGGCGCCACACTTTTTGACATTGATGGCGACAACGATTTGGATTTATATGTAGTGAGTGGAGGAAATGAATTTGATATAGACAGTCCCAATTATCAGGATCGTTTTTATTTGAACGATGGCAAAGGTAATTTCACTAAAAATCAAAATTCAATTCCAGATATTCGAACAAGTGGAAGTTGTGCTAAACCTTTCGATTTTGACGGTGACGGTGATCTGGATTTATTTGTCGGAGGTCGTCATTTGAGTGGCAAATATCCTTCTCCTACCAAAAGTTATTTACTTGAAAACCAAGATGGAGTATTAAAAAACACAACTGAAGAAACAGCAAATTCCTTATCTGACTTAGGAATGGTTACAGATGCCGTTTGGTCAGACTTCAATGGCGATGGACAGATAGATTTAGTGATAGTTGGCGAATGGATGGCACCCAATATATTGATTCAAGACAGTGGGAAATTTGAGAATAAAACAACCGAATTTGGGCTAGATGGTCAAATTGGTTGGTGGTTTGGAATCGAAAAAGGGGATGTCGATAATGATGGTGATGAAGATTATGTTTTGGGTAATTTAGGCTATAATTACAAATACCAAGCGAAGCCCGAAAAGCCGTTTCATGTTTATGCAAGCGACTTCGATAAAAGCGGAACTTTTGATATTGCACTGGGTTATTTTTTAGAAAATGATGTTTTGTATCCGGTGCGTGGTCGGCAATGTTCGTCCGAGCAAATGCCTTCGATTGCAGAGAAATTCCCAACTTATGAAGACTACGGGAAAGCCTCCATTTTTGAAGTCTATGGCGATGATTTGAATACGGCGTTGCATTACGAAGCTACTAATTTTTCAAGCTCTGTTTTAATCAATAACGGCGGCGGAAAATACGACTTGCGGAGCTTACCTTCTTATGCTCAAATCGCACCCACCAATGCCATTTTGATTGAGGATTTTGATGGTGACGGCAATAAAGACTTAATGCTTGCTGGCAATTTATTTACTTCGGAAGTCGAAACCGGTCGTGCCGATGCCGGTAAAGGACTTTTATTAAAAGGTTCGGGCGATGGCAATTTTAAACCGGTATTACCTCAAACAAGTGGTTTAAAAATCGATAAAGACGTAAAAGATATGGCAATTTTGAATGTAAATGGTCAAAAACTCATTCTCGTTGCCAACAATAATGCGCCTCTCGAAATTTGGCAATGGAATAATTCTAGTAAGTTAATAGGACTTAATCAATAATTTAGAAGTAAGTTTTTTGTCCTTCTGAGCACTATAGGGAGTTTTAATCAAAATTCTTGGCTGTACTAAGAAAGACAAAACAAAGCGAGGAAAAAAATGAAACCGATATACATTTTTTCACTAATAATTCTATTTACAACAGCTTGTCAACAAGAAGAAGGCGTCATGAAAGACGCGAAGCTTTTCACACTCCTGTATCCTAAAGATACGGGCGTTGATTTTAGAAATGACCTCGAAGAAACCTTTGAAGTCAACTTGATGACTAATGAGTATATGTACTCGGGAGGAGGAGTAGCAGTGGGCGATATTAACAAAGATGGGCTTCAAGATTTGTATTTTGTTTCGAATCAAGGGCAAGACAAACTTTATCTAAATAAAGGCAATTTCAAATTTGAGGACATTACCGCAAAAGCTGGAATCGAATTCGTTTCAGGCTGGTCGGCAGGTGTCACAATGGAAGATGTCAATTCAGATGGCCATTTGGATATTTACGTAGTTAGAGGTGGCGAATATGAGAAGGATGCATCGAAGCGAAATAACCTATTATACATCAATAATGGTGATAATACTTTCACAGAAAAGGCAGCTGAATTTGGACTCGAAGATAATGGTTCAGGTACCATGGCAGCTTTTTTTGATTATGATATGGATGGAGACCTAGATTGCTATGTGCTAAATCATCCGGTTCGGAATATGAATTACCCTTTGGATTTGATGAATAAAATCAAATTGAATCCTGAATCTCCATATGATAAGGATTCTGACCGATTGTATCGAAACGATAACGGAAAATATACAGATGTAACCAACGAGGCTGGCATCTCCAATTGGGGTTACGGACTCGGTATTGTATTTGGAGATATTAATAAAGACAACTATCCAGACATCTTTATTACGAATGATTTTGAAGTTGAAGATTTCTATTATGAAAATAATGGCGACGGCACTTTTACCGAAAAATTGAAAGAAAGATTTGGTCATGTTTCGTACTATGCAATGGGTGTTGATATGGCAGATTTTAATAATGACGGTTGGCTAGATGTATACGAAGTCGAGATGTTGCCTGAAAGCAGAAAGAGAGCAGTTACGAACATGCAAAGCATGAATCGCCAAAAATTTGAAACGATGGTCGCATACGGAACGCATCACCAATACATGCGAAATTGTCTCCATCTTAACCAAGGGAATGCCGCTTTTAGTGAAATTGCTCAATTTGCTCACGTCAATAAAACAGATTGGAGCTGGGGTACTTTAATGATGGATTTTGATGATGATGGGTATAAAGATATTTTTGTAGCCAATGGCATTGCGCGCGATATGAAAGATCGCGATTATACAATGAAAGGTAATCAATTAGCTCAACAAGTAGGTGGTGGGCTGACACTTGAACAAGTTCATAATTTAGTCCCCTCTACGAAGGTGAGTAATTATGTTTTTAAGAATAATGGCGACCTCACTTTTTCGAAAAACATGACCGAATGGGGGCTAGACAAAAAAGGCTTTTCGAATGGACTTTCTTATGCCGATTTAGACAAAGATGGAGATTTAGATTTAATTGTAAATAATCTAAATGAAGAACCTTGGATATATAAAAATAATGCCACACAAAAAGGCAATAACTACCTAAATATCAAATTATTAGGTACGAAAAAAAACCCCAATGGAATCGGCACGAAAGTGACGATCCACACTACTGATGGCATTCAATATCAAGAAAATTTTACCGTTCGAGGTTTCCAATCCACAAGTGAATCATTAATTCATTTTGGCTTAAAAAACTTGGATGAGGTGGACAAGGTTGAGGTCGTTTGGCCTGATGGAAAAGTAGAAATCCGAACCGATATTTCTGCCAATCAACTTTTAAAGTTCAATCATAAGAACGCCTCCGTAAACGCTTCAAATATTGACTCGAAAAATAAAATATTTCATGAAGTGACTGCCACTTCTGGAGTTGATTTCAAACATAATGAAACTTGGTTTGATGATTTCAAAACCGAAATTTTATTGCCGCATAAAATGTCCCAAAATGGTCCAAGTTTGGCTACGGGTGACTTAAATGGCGATGGTTTGGAAGATTTTTATATCGGAGGTGCAGCAGGTCAAGCAGGGATGATTTATTTTTCTATGGAAAATGGCAATTTTGCTGGTAGTTCACGAACGACTTTGGCAACTTTCAATAAAGACAAAGACTACGAAGACATGGGTGCATTGTTTTTTGATGCCGATGGAGATGAAGATCTCGATTTGTATGTCGTAAGTGGCAGTAATGAATTTCAAGAAGGTAGCCGATATTATCAAGATCGATTGTATAAAAACAATGGAAAAGGGACTTTCACTGATGCAACTAAAAACCTACCAACCATTACCGCTAGTGGTTCTTGTGTTGTTTCAGGGGATTATGACAATGACGGTGATTTGGATTTATTGGTAGGTGGACGAGTTGTCCCTCAAAAATACCCCCACCCTGCCCAAAGTTTTATACTGAATAATGATGGTGGAAAATTTAAAGATATCACACTAGAAATTGCTCCTAATTTAGCCAATATCGGCATGATTACTTCTGCCATTTGGACCGATTTTGATGGAGACAAAGACCTAGATATTATGGCAGTAGGCGAATGGATGCCTATCACCGTTTTTGAAAACGACAGAAATAAATTCACAGAAACCACTGAAAGTCAATCTCTTACTAATACGACTGGTTGGTGGTTCAAAATCCTAGAACACGATTTTGATCAAGATGGTGACACTGATTATGTAGTTGGAAATATTGGCTTGAACCACAAATTCAAAGCCTCTGAAGAAAAACCTTTTAGTGTTTATTGTTCTGATTTTGACTCTACGGGAACACTCGATATCGTTTTAGCTCAATATTCAGGAAATGACGTTGTTCCGGTTAGAGGTCGTGATTGTTCCTCTGAGCAAATGCCTTTTATCACTGAGAAATTTCAAACTTTTGCAGAGTTTGGTGAAGCAAACTTGAAGGATGTTTATGGTGAGAAACTAGATGTTGCCTTACATCGAGAAGCCAAATTATTTGCATCTGTTTATCTGGAAAATACAGGTTCAGGGTTCAATATTCACCAACTTCCAACAGCTGCCCAATTATCTGCAATCACTGGTATCATTCCAAATGACTTTGATAAAGACGGTAAAACCGACTTACTCATCGCTGGAAATATGTATCAAACAGAAGTAGAAACAAGTCGCGCCGATGCGAATTTAGGATTGCTTTTGAAAGGAGATAATCAAGGTCATTTTACGCCTGTGAGCTTGGAAGAAAGTGGCTTTTATGCACCAGGAGATGTGAAGGATATTCGAATGTTGAATAATGGAACCATTCTAGTTGCTAGAAATCATGATTCGATGTTAATCTATACGACAAAATAAAGGAACAAATAAAAAAGACGCGCAAACTCGAATACAATTATAATCCAATGAAAATTCCAATATTTAGTTTACTGCTCTTTTGTTTTTTGAGTTGTAGCATCTCAGAAAAAGATTCTTTCGAGACCACTAACCTCTCGGAAGATACTCCATACTTTACACTTCTTAATCCTTCTGAGACAGGCATTCATTTTAACAATAAATTGGAGGATGAGGCAGAAGTGAATTATATGACCCATGATGGCACCTATCAAGGAGCAGGTGTTGGAGTTGGGGATATTAATAATGATGGATTGCCTGATATTTATTTTAGTGGAAATAAAGTGCCTGATAAACTTTATTTGAATAAAGGCAATATGCAGTTTGAAGACATAACTGAATCTGCTGGTTTAGGAGAAAAAAGGGGCTGGTCAACAGGTGTAACATTTGCTGATGTAAACAATGATGGTTGGATGGATATTTATGTTTGCAAATTTTTATTGGATAATGCAAAACTATTAACCAATCAACTTTTTATCAATAATGGAGATAAAACCTTTACGGAACAAGCAAAAAAGTATGGAATCGATGATAAAGGATATAGTATAACCGCCAATTTTTTCGATTATAATAAAGATGGATTTTTAGACCTTTATGTTGCCAATCAACCGCCCAATTCTAGGGAGTATAAAAACTACTTTAAACAGACCAAAAAAAGAGAATTCAAATATACTGATCGACTTTATCGAAATAACGGGAACGGTTTTTTTACGGATGTTACTGAACTCGCAAAAATTAAAAATTATTGCTTTTCATTAGGAGCAACGGTTGGCGACTTCAACAAAGATGGCTGGCCTGATATTTATGTAGCTTCTGATTACGAAGAACCCGATTTATTTTACCAAAATAATGGCGACGGGACTTTTACAAATATTGCTAACTCTGCACTCCGGCACATGAGTAATTTTTCCATGGGCTGCGACGTGGGTGACATCAATAATGATGGTTGGCTAGATATTATAACCGTTGATATGGTTGCCAATGACAACTTTAGGCTCAAAACAAATATGAGTGGTATGAATCCCGAAAAATTTTGGGGCTTGGCTAAAGGAGGTTATCATTATCAATACATGTTTAATGCGCTTCAATTAAATAATGGAAATGGGACTTTTAGTGAAATCGCTCAACTCTCTGGTATCTCAAATACAGATTGGAGTTGGTCGACACTTTTTGCTGACTTTAATAATGATGGGTTCAAAGATGTCGTTATTACGAATGGATTATTGAAAGACATACGTAACAACGATTTCATTATACGTCGTAATAAATTCGTAGAACAAAAAAAGGCTGAAGCGATTGCTCAAGGCAAAACTCCCTCTATCGACTTGATGGATCTATTAGACCTTGTTCCCTCTAAAAAAATTAGCAATTTCCTTTATCAAAATAATGGCGACTTATCCTTTTCCGATCGGACCACCAAATGGGGTTTTGATGAAAAGGGGTTCTCACACGGTGCCGCCTATGCTGATTTAGATAATGATGGTGACCTTGATTTGGTTTTGAATAACATGAATTCGCCAGCTTCTATTTATAAAAATGTTTGTTCAGATAATAAAGCCAATAATTACCTACGTCTTCGACTTATTGGAGAGAAAAACAATAAAAATTCTTTGGGAGCTAAAGCTGAAATATCTATTGGCAACCAAATGCAATTATTAGAAGTTTCGCCGGTTAGAGGCTACATGTCTACAAGTGAAAATATACTTCATTTTGGTGTCGGGGATGCGAAAATAATTGATAGATTGAAGGTTACATGGTTAGATGGTCGAACATTAGAAATGGAAAATGTGGAACCCAACCAAGTTTTAGAATTATATCAAAAGAAGGGAACCGCAGGTTCTCCATCTTCCAATCCTCAACTGAAGCTTTTTACCCAAGCCAAACATCAAACGCCAACATTTAGACATCAAGAAAATGAATTTGATGATTTTAAAAATGAAATATTATTGCCTTATCGCATGTCTCATCAAGGTCCTTGCTTAGTTACAGCAGATGTAAATGCCGACGGTTTAGATGATTTTTATATTGGTGGTGCATCGGGTCAAGCGGGTGTACTCCATATTCAAAGAGGCAACGGAACTTTTGAATCTCAAAATAATAGTCCATGGAATGCAGATGCAGCAAATGAAGATACTGGAGCCTTATTTTTTGATGCCGATGGTGATCAAGATTTAGATTTATATGTCGTAAGTGGAGGAAATGAATTCTCGCTAGGTTCCGCCAATTTACTTGACCGACTCTATCTAAATGATGGTAAAGGTCAATTTTCAAAATCAAATGCCTTACCCAATATAGCAGCAAGTAATGCTGTCGCCTCTGCGGCCGATTTTGATAAAGACGGGGATTTGGATTTATTTATTGGTGGACGGCAAGTTCCGGGCAAGTATGGTTCAATTCCTCAGAGTTTTTTATTGCAAAATAACAATGGAAAATTTAAAGAAATTTCTCAAAATACCGCACCTGAACTTTCAAAAATAGGCATGGTAACGGACGCAGTTTGGTCGGACTTTGATAATGATAATGACGAAGATCTTATTATAGTAGGAGAATGGATTCCTGTCACCATTTTTGAAAACCAAGATGGTCAACTGACAAAATACGAAACGGCTTCGCTCGACAATACAGAAGGCTGGTGGAATCGAATCACCCTCGCCGATATGGACAAAGATGGTGATATGGATTTCATAATCGGAAATTTAGGCTTGAATATCAAATACAAAGCCACTCCTGAACGGCCATTTAAGTTGTATGCCAAAGATTTTGACCAAAGTGGAACCAATGATGTTTACTTAGGATATTATGACTCAGATGGCATTTGCTATCCGGTAAGAGGACGACAATGTTCTTCACAAGAAATGCCTTTTATTAAAGAGGAATTTAAAAACTATGCGGAGTTCGCAAGTGCTTCTATTGATGATATTTTGGGCGAAAAGAAGGAGGGGGCGAATTACCATGAAGCTAAAATTTTTGAGTCGACTTATTTTGAAAATCTCGGTGATCGCAATTTTAAAATTCACAAATTACCAATGGAAGCTCAAATTGCCCCCGTATTCGGAATTATACCCCAAGATTGGAATAATGACGGGCATTTAGACTTACTCATAGCCGGAAATTATTATGAAAGAGAAGTCGAAACGACCCGTTCTGATGCTGGAACGGGGCAAGTTCTTTTAGGTGACGGCTCAGGAAATTTTGAGGTAATGAGACCTTTTGAATCTGGGCTGACCGCAATTTATGATGTTCGTGCCATTCAAATGATAAAAGACAAAAGTGGCACTCCTCTCATTTTGGTTGCTAATAATAATTTAAGAATGCAGGTTTTCCAATTGAATAAAGCTTTTCAGGAAGCTATGTAATCTATTGAATCCTGCCTTAATTCATTAAAAAGAGATAGGGAGTTTGATGCGTCAAACTCCCTATTTTTATATAGAAAAAAATCCAAATCAAATTTGAACTTTTAAGCTTCCTTATCCTTCGCTGTCGATTCTAAATACAACTCCTCCATTTGCTCACCCGCAATTGGTGAAGGCGTATTAATCATCATATCCCGCCCCGTATTATTTTTAGGGAAAGCAATGAAATCTCGAATTGAATATTGACCTTTCAATACCGCACACAACCGATCAAAGCCGAAAGCGATTCCACCGTGTGGTGGTGCACCATATTCGAATGCGCCCATCAAAAACCCAAATTGAGCCTCGGCTTCTTCATCAGAAAAACCGAGCAATTTGAAATTTTTCGCCTGTAAAGCACGATCGTGAATTCTGATAGATCCACCACCAATTTCGACTCCATTAATGACTAAATCATAGGCATCTGCTCTCAATGCTTTCATGGTTTCGTGGTCGCCATTAAGCATTCTTTCTTCGTCCTCTTTTTTTGGTGCTGTAAATGGGTGATGCATCGCATGGAAACGCTCCGAATCTTCGTCCCACTCTAATAATGGAAAATCAACAACCCAAAGCGGTTTGTAATCTCCTTCTTTCATTAAGCCCATTCTGCGTCCCATTTCAAGACGCAATTCATTCAATTGTTTTCGAGTTTTATCTGTTTCGCCAGACAAAACAAAAATCATATCGCCTGCTTTAGCGCCGAATTTTTCTGCCCAAGCCTGCAAGTCTTCGTCGCTGTAAAATTTACCAACCGAAGATTTGAAGGTTCCATCGCCATTCACTTTAACATAGACCAAGCCTTTTGCACCGATTTGAGGACGTTGCATCCATTCAGTCAGCTTTTTGATGTCTTTATTTGAAAAATTATCGGCTTGACCCTCTGCACAAATTCCGACCACTAATTCTGCACTATCAAAAACAGGGAACCCTTTTCCCTTAGCCACCTCATTCAACTCTTTGAATTCCATCCCGAAGCGCAAATCTGGTTTATCAGAACCAAATCTTTCTAAAGCTTCGTCGTAGCTCATTCTCGGAAAATTACCCAAATCTCGACCCAAACAAGTCTGGAAGAGGTTCTTGGTCAATCCTTCGAACGTATTCAAAATATCTTCGCGAGTCACAAAGGACATTTCGCAATCAATTTGTGTAAATTCTGGCTGACGGTCTGCTCTTAAATCCTCATCACGGAAGCATTTCACAATCTGAAAATACTTGTCAAAACCACTCACCATCAGGATTTGCTTAAACGTCTGAGGCGACTGTGGCAAAGCATAAAATTGCCCAGGATTCATTCGACTAGGAACGACAAAATCACGAGCACCTTCAGGCGTACTTTTTATCAAAACGGGGGTTTCCACTTCAATAAAGCCTTGCTCTGCCAAATACTTTCGCGTTTGAATCGCCACTGAACTTCTGAAGATAATATTCTCTTGAACCGGCGGCCGACGCAAGTCCATATAACGATATTTCATTCTTAAGTCCTCTCCTCCATCCGTTTCAGTTTCGATCGTAAAAGGTGGGGTTTTAGAAGCATTCAAAACCTCCATAGCACTTACTTCGATTTCAATATCTCCTGTTGAACGATTAGGATTTTTATTACTTCTTTCGCGTACTTTGCCAGTGGCAGAGATCACAAATTCACGTCCTAATTTTCGAGCTTTTGCGCTCAAGTCTGCATCTTCTTCCTCATTGAACACCAATTGCGTAATACCATATCGGTCTCGCAAATCTACAAATGTTAAACCTCCAAAATCACGTCCAACCTGAACCCAGCCAGACAATTTTACTTCAGATCCGACGTCCGAAATTCGGAGTTCGCCGCAGTTATGTGATCGATACATCTTTATTTAATTTTCTAGTTAATGAGAATTGAGTTAGTTACATCCATTTAATTGATAAAATTATTGAATTCTTAAAAACCTGAATACCAATATTTTAACAATTTATAGCGTAACAACCTTCATACCATTTCAAAAATGATGCGCAAAAATAATGGTTTGAACAAGATTGAAAAGAAGTTCGTTCGAATTGTTTGATTTAAACTAGAAAAACCTAAAAACTATCTGACTCCAAATAAGCCTGAATCACTCGCTCTTCTCCCTCTTTTCCTTTTTGAGAATTACCGTGCTCCATACCCATTACTCCTGTAAATCCTTTCTCATGGATGTATTTGAAAACGTTTTTGTAATTGATCTCGCCAGATGTAGGTTCATTTCTACCTGGATTATCGCCAATTTGGAAATAGGCTATCTCATCCCAGCATTTTTCAATATTGGGAATCAAATTACCCTCTTGAATTTGTTGATGATATATATCAAAAAGTATTTTACAACTTGGGCTATTCACAGCTTTGCAAACCGCATACGATTGGGCGGCTTTTGTCAAAAACAAGCCTGGATGATTCCTGAAGTTTAATGGCTCAAGTACCATCACGATACCATGCGGTTCTAAGATTTCGCAAGCACGGCGAAGGGTTTCAACGACATTTGCCGTTTGGTAACCCATATCTTGTCTCAAGTCCAGGTGCCCTGGCACTACTGTCATCCATTTAGCATTTACTCGTTTTGCACATTCAACTGATGTACGAATATCTTCTAAAAACTCATCTCTCCATTCTTTTTTTCCACTTGCTAAATTAGGCTCCTTCCAATAAATCTTATGTGCAACAAAAACACCCATTTGAATACCCAATTTGGACATAGTTGTCGCCATTTTTTCTTGAAGAGATACTTCGCGGCCTTTCATTCCATTATCCTCAAAAGCCGTAAAACCTTGATCCGCCATGAATTTTAATTGATCAATTGGATCGTCCCCAGCGGAGTGCCTGAACATACCCAAATGGGGCGCATATTTTAATCTAAATTTAGGTGGTTGAGCTTCCTTGTTTTGAGATAATGTATTTGAATAAAGTAAAGAACCTGATGTGATTCCTACGGAAGTTAATGCGCTCTTTTTTATGAAATCTCTTCTTTGCATAATTTGATTTGTTTCGTTAAATGATTTCTAAAAATAGGATAATTTGAAGTTTTGAACGAATTTTTCCAAAAACAAAAGCGGATACCGAAGTGCTTCGATATCCGCTTTAAGAAAATATATTTTTCAAATTTGATTATCTCGTCAAATACATACTTCGATTTCGATCCAACTCTCTAAAAAACGGATCTGTCAAGTCTTTAATAAATCGAATCGCTTCTCCAGTCGATTTCATCTCTGGTCCAAGATTCTTATCCACATTTGGAAATTTACTAAAACTAAAAACAGGGACTTTTATCGCATACCCTTGTGGTTGTGGCTTGATATTAAAATCACTCAATTTATGTGTTCCTAACATCACTTTAGTCGCAATTTTCAAATAAGGAACTTGATAGGCTTTTGCAATAAATGGTGTCGTTCGAGATGCTCTAGGATTCGCTTCGATGACATAGACTTTTTCATCTTTTATCGCAAATTGAATATTTATTAGCCCTTTGGTATTCAGAGCTTTAGCCAATTTTTTAGTGTACTCAACCATTGTATTTATCACCTCTACAGAAAGACTATAAGTCGGCAGAACAGCAGAACTATCTCCGGAGTGAATGCCTGCAGGTTCGATGTGTTCCATGATCCCCATGATGTGCACATCTTCGCCGTCACAAATCGCATCAATTTCGGCTTCTTTGGCACGGTCAAGGAATTGATCAACAAGGACTTTATTATCTGGCATATGTTTGAAAATACTCAAAACATGGCGCTCTAATTCTTCATCGTTGATCACAATTCTCATACGTTGTCCACCCAAAACATAAGAAGGTCGAACCAAGACTGGATAAGTTACCTCATTGGCTACTTTCAACGCCTCGTCTGTATCTTCTGCGGTACCATATTTTGGATAAGGAATATCCAATTTTTTTAGTAGATCAGAGAACCGTCCACGATCTTCTGCCAAATCCAAACTTTCGAAACTCGTTCCGATAATTTTAATGCCTTTATCCCGGAAAGTTTTAGCTAATTTAAGAGCGGTTTGACCACCTAATTGTACAATAATCCCTTCAGGCTTTTCATGTTCGATTATCTCTTCCAAATGTTCCCAAAAGACAGGTTCAAAATAGAGCTTGTCTGCCATATCGAAGTCTGTTGAAACTGTTTCTGGGTTACAATTGACCATTATCGCCTCATAACCGACCTCTTTAATTGCCATCAAACCATGCACACAACAATAATCAAACTCAATCCCCTGCCCTATTCGATTAGGTCCTGAACCCAATACAATTATTTTCTTTCTATCAGACGAAATACTTTCGTTCTCTTGGTCAAATGTGGAATAAAAATAAGGCGTCTGCGCTTTGAATTCCGCTGCACAAGTATCTACCATTTTAAACGTTCTTCGCACATTCAGGTTCTTTCTATGCGTCCGAACAGCTTCTTCATCCACTCTCAATAACCAAGCAATTTGTGCATCCGAATAACCAACTGACTTCAATTCTCTCATAAAGTCTTCTGGAATATCTTCTGGCACATTATATCGCATGACTTGCTCCTCGTACTTTACCAATCGCTTTATTTGTTGAATGAACCAAGGGTCAATATGAGTTAGCTTTTGAATGGTTTTTGCAGGAACGCCTAAACGAAGTGCATCTTTCAATCTAAAAATTCGGTCATCACTTGCTTTTTCTAACCTCTTCAAAATATCCTCCGTTCGAATCCATTCTTTCATATCTGCCCCCAGACCTTGTCGACCATTTTCCAAAGACTGACAAGCTTTTTGAAGCGCTTCTAAGAAAGTTCGACCGATTGCCATCACCTCTCCAACCGATTTCATTTGTAACCCTAAAGTTTGGTCAGCTCCAATGAATTTTGCAAAATCCCAACGAGGCATTTTGACAATCACATAATCCAAAGTCGGTTCAAAATAAGCAGAAGTCGTCTTGGTTATTTGATTTTTTAGTTCATCCAGAGTGTAACCAATTGCCAATTTTGCGGCAATTTTTGCAATTGGATAACCGGTTGCTTTACTGGCCAAAGCCGATGACCGGGAGACCCGAGGATTAATCTCAATTACAATCAATTTTTCGGTTACAGGGTCTTGGGAAAACTGAATATTACATCCCCCTGCAAAATTTCCGAGCGATCGCATGGCGTGAATCGCCTGATTTCGCATTTCTTGATAAGCCGTATCCGAAAGCGTCATTGCTGGCGCAACTGTAATCGAATCACCCGTGTGAATACCCATCGGGTCTAGATTTTCAACCACACAAATAATAACTACATTGTCATTGGCGTCTCGTAATAACTCCAACTCAAACTCTTTCCACCCTAAAACGGCTTTCTCTACTAAAACCTCATGTGTCGGAGACATATTCAATCCATGCCTCAATTTATCATCAAACTCCTCTTTTGTATGCACAAATCCACCTCCAGTTCCACCAAGCGTATAAGAAGGTCGAATGACCAATGGAAAACCAATTTCCTGAGCAGCTTCTTTTCCTTCCAAAAATGAATTCGCAATTTTTGAAGGTGCAACTCCAAGACCTTTTTCCACCATTAACTTACGGAAGGCTTCTCGATTTTCTGTCAGCTCTATCGCATCCAAATCTACTCCTATCAATCGAACATTGTGTTTTTCCCAAATACCTAACTCTCCTGCTTCGATCGCCAAGTTCAATGCCGTTTGACCACCCATCGTTGGTAAAACGGAATCAATTTCAGGATCTTCTGTAAGGATTTGATCCAAACTTTCGCAAGTCAATGGTAACAGATGGATTTTATCTGCCGTCACGGGATCCGTCATAATGGTTGCCGGATTCGAATTGATCAAGGTCACCCGAATTCCTTCTTCCCGAAGGGAGCGTGAAGCCTGCGTTCCTGAATAATCAAATTCGCAAGCTTGACCAATAACAATAGGGCCGGAGCCAATAATTAAGACCGATTTTATGGAAGTATCTTTAGGCATGAAGATGCAATTTGGTTTGTGTTTGTAATTGATTGGCGGTTCGCTATTATTGAGGAGTGCGAGCCGTTTCCCCAAATTGCGCGCGAAGATAGGGTTTGAGTTAGGGATTTTAGTAAAAATTAATAAAGAAAATTTTTCATTATTTAATCTTTGCTCGAAATCCATCATTATAGGTCGCTCCAATAGTTACCTTTCTTCAGCAATGACTACCCTATTCAAGTCAGAATTATTGTAGAAATGAATCTTTCCGAAAACCAATTAAAAGTATTTTACATTTGTTGTTTCCGGAAAAATGTTCACAAGTAACGAGCAAATAATAAGTCCGCCATTTGGAGATACAGATTTTGTACTAACACTAGGCATTTTTTGAAGAAATAGCCCAAGCTATTGCTGAAAAAAATAACGACGGATTAGGACAAAAGATGATCGGTGAAATGATGGGCTTATTCTTTACTCGTTACTAATCAGACCAATGAAAAATATCACATTAAAATCAATCATCTTATTGCTCATCTCATTATTAACGACTTCCATTTTTGCTCAGACTCAACAAAAAGAGGTGCTAATCATTGGAACCATGCACGGTGTTCCGAAAATTGTAAAAAATAGTTATCGTCCCCTTTTAAAAAAAGCAAAAAATTATAAGCCTGAAGCTATCTTCGTAGAGATGTCAAGAGCAGAAGATACCCTCAGTTTACAAAAAGGGCAGCCTTGGTTGATTTCTTTTGCAGATTCTATTCGGCAAAATACCAGATTCGATGAGAATAAAATTTCGGAACTTCAAGGCAAGAACTTGAACGAATTAATCTCAGAAGAATTCAGGCTTTTATCAACTTATTATTATACAAATTTGGATGTAGCCAATGCTCGGTACTATAAGTATTTATCCAAGTATGGATTTGAAGGTCGAAAAAAACCGAGTCGGGCTGAAAACCAAGATTTATCCTTTCCTCTGGCTGCCGAAATGAGATTGAAGATAGTCCACGCTATGGACTTTCAACAAGATAGAAATGAATATAGTAAAACAGCGCGTCAATGCTATATAGAAAGTAGTAAAGACCAAGAATCTAAAGCAATAAATAAAACACTGAAGCGCAATACAATTCGGGAATATTTAAGTGCCATTGTAGGAAGGTTAGCATATCATAATAATGCTCCTAAGACCATTAAGGTATATCATGATATCAACTCGATGGATTTTAGAAAAACGGATTGTGAACCTTGTAAAAAAAGTCAATCCTATTGGAATAAGCGTAACCAAATGATGGTTAGAAACATTGGAAATGAAATCCAGAAGATTGATAAAATCAAAAATATTGTCATCGTCGGGGCAGGCCACGTTTACGGTATGAAAGCGTTTTTTGAGAAAGAATATCCAGATATAAAAGTGAAGTTGTTAAGAGATTAAAATCGCTTCCTTTCTTTTTCCAATAATCGCTTAAATCTCGATGGTAGTGGAATTTCGACATTTATCATTTTATTAGAAATCGGATGCGGAAAGTTCAACGAACAAGCACATAAAAAAAGTCCTTTTCCAAGAATTGTTTTTCGACTTTCTGCATATAACTTATCTCCCACAATCAAATGTCCCAAGTTCTTTAAATGAATTCTTAATTGATGCGTTCGTCCTGTAATTGGCATTAATCTAACCAAAGAAAAATGACCAAATAGTCGCGATGGAGATACCTCTATTCTTTCAAATTCGGTAATAGATGGTTTCCCTTCAATTGGTTCCTCAATCCTCCCAGTCTCCGATATTTCTTTATGAACGACCGCATAATAAATCTTATCTACTTTTTTATTTTGAAAAGCTTTATTAATCCGAACCAAAGCTGTTTTAGTTTTTGCCAATATGACCAAACCTTTGGTTGGCACATCTAGTCGGTGAGTAGCCACAGGCGATGGTAAAGCATCTGGTTCTGAGCTTCTTTGATATTGACCTTTGATAGCGTTTTCAACCGTTTTATTTCGATTTCCATTGACGGCAATTCCACCAGGTTTATTTACAATTACGAGCCAATCATCTTCGTAAACAATTGGCATTTCAATATCAAATTTTGGTTTTTTAGTTCGTTTCTTATTCCTTTCGGGAAAAGATTCTTTGGGCTGAATCTTTTCTTCTTTTTGCACTAAAATAAAATCCCCATTTCGCACAAAATCTTCGGGGGTTGCAGCATTTCCATTTAAGGAGATTTCTTCCTTTTCAATAGCTTTTTCCACAGCCATTTTATTTTTGAAAATGGAAAAATTTCGGGCACAATAGTCTACGATATTGGCTTTTTTAGGGAGGAATCTTACGCGGTGTTTATTTGAGTTTTTTTTGTGATTGGACATTAAAGAATAATATTTTTGGTAAAAATAAGAAACCCTTTACCAATCCCTCTAATCTTTCGCGATATCATCATTTCTACCCAAGTAAGTGCTTGGACAGAAATAAGTTCCATATTTGACGAAAACTGTTTTTTTGCCAGACGAGGCAAAAAGCACAGGTATATCCTTAGCTATGGCGAGTATTTTTAACGAAATATGGTGAAAAAATAGTCCGTCATAATATGTGTGAGTTATTTCTGTCCAAGCACTTAACGGTGAAAGAGTAACTTACTCATTTGGACGGAATCTTTTGCCCTCATTTTCCTTTTAAAATCAGTCATAGTATCAACAATACTCCCTCTTTTATAAGTAAACTGAGAACAAAATAAGCTCGTCGAAATGACCAACTTATTTTTTCGTCGTTACTAAATACCCTTTTAGGTGCCTACTAAAATGATAAACTCAACTAACTCTCTCCGTCCTGTCTTAATAACCAGTGGATATCCAGGCGAACGAACCGCAAGCCGATGGAATGCCCTCTGCGCGATAGGACATTGAATTTTAGACACAATATCCTCTGCCAAGATTTTTTCATCATAAAAAGAAGGAGAAGGTTAATTTGAAAATCATGGTAGTGGCTCTGCCAGTTTAGAATCATAAAATAATAACTTAGTAGTCATTCAACCTACCGATTCATCGGTGAAGCGCATAAAAACATCTTTACTAAAGTCTGGCATTTATCGCCAAAAATTTGCGTCAGTTAATTTCAAAGTAGATCTTTAGTGATACCAACAAAAATGGAGATTCCACCTAGATGTTTCTCGCACAAGAAATAATCGTCCTAACAGAGTAAACTATTGAATTAATGATCAGAAAATTTCTTTTCCCAATAATCTTGTTACTAATAGGATATGTTTTTTTTATAAGCCCAACTTTTAAAGATGTTGCCGCGGGGGTTGCGATTCTCCTTTTCGGAATGATTATGCTGGAGAATGGCTTCAATACCTTCGCTGAAGGTTCAATTCAAAAGCTTTTAAGGCGAGCCACCGATAAATTGTACAAAAGTTTGAGTTTGGGTTTTGTGACCACTGCTCTTCTCCAATCAAGCTCGCTGATTTCCGTGATTACTATTTCCTTCATTAGCGTAGGTCTTATCGGGATGCATGCAGGTATTGGGATAATATTTGGCGCCAATATCGGCACGACTGTTACGGCTTGGCTAATATCCAGCTTTGGTCTAAAAATCAAGGTTTCAGCTTTGGCCATGCCCATGCTCGCATTCGGGATTATCTTTGTGTTTCAAAACAAAAGAAGCCTTAAAGGAGTGGGGAATGTTATGGCAGGTCTGGGTTTTTTCTTTTTAGGTATTCACTTTATGAAAGAAGGCTTTGAAGTTTATAAAGCCAGTTTTAATTTGGCTGAATATGCCATTCCAGGATTTGGGGGTTTGATGGTATTTACCCTTCTTGGAATCATGATCACGCTGATTTTGCAATCAAGTAGTGCAACCATGGCCTTAATTCTCACCGCTTTAGCCACAGGACAAATCACTTACGAGAATTCATTGGCACTTACTATCGGCGCAAATGTAGGCACGACAATTACCGCTATTATAGGTACCTTAGGTACCAAAATAGCCGGCAAACGGCTGGCCGGGGCACATTTCGTTTTCAATATGGTAACAGGTCTTTTTGCGCTTATTTTTATTAGCCAATTGGGGATGTTAGTAGATATTATTTCAGAGAAGACTGGAGTAGCTGCCAATAATTATACGATCAAATTATCCATCTTCCACACTATATTCAATGTAGCAGGAGTAATTATAATGATGCCCTTTATTAACCCACTGGTTAGAGTACTGAACAGGGTTTTTGTCGAAAAAGAAAAAGACCTAGGCATAGAATACCCTTTATTCCTTAACGAGAATGCACTAGCCTATCCACAGGCAGCACTTCAAGCACTACTTGATGAAAGCAAGCGATTATTTGAAAAGTCGGCCTTTCAGATAGTTTCTCATGGTCTTCACCTGCATAGAACTGATATTAAGGGGAAAGAAAAATTGAATAAAGTTATTAAAAGATCAAGAGAAGAGATAGAAGTAGATATTGATGAAATGTATTACAACAAAGTAAAAATAATTTACAGTAAAATAATCAAATATGCTTCTTTGGCTCAAAGTAAATTTTCACTTACCCCCGAAGCCATGGCAGCTTTTACCCGAATAAAATTGGCTAACCGAAATGTGGTAGAAGTTATAAAGGATATTAGAGGCTTACATAAAAATATTAGTCAATACATGTTTTCGGAAAATCGATATATCCAAAAAGAATATGATCGTCTAAGAAAAAAGATTTCTGTGGTTCTACGAGAAGTCTATCTGACAAAAAAAGATGAAGATCCAAAAAGTCATTTAGACAGATTGGAAATACTGAAGGAAAAAGCAAAGAAAAGTGACGCTATGATCGACGGAACACTAGATAAATTAATACGTGAACAAAAAATTTCAAGTGTAATGGCCACCTCATTGGCCAACGATAGTGACAATGTTGCCTCCATTTCGAAAAGATTGATTGAAACGGCTGAATTACTATATATTGATAGCGATACCTTGATATCATTGACCGAGGAAGAAAAGAAAAAAGATAAGAAGAAGTAAAATGGAAGAATAATCACCTGACTAGCAGAAATCCATTTGGATAAAAAGATTGATCACTCTTGCTTTCGGTATAGTAATCTGGCATCTTCCAGTGCCTTAGGATTTGACGCCGGATGCGTAGCATTTGTTTGCCCTTACGAATTCCTCGCCAGGTTCTGCAGAACCGTCGCGACACATACATCCAACCTCCAGATTGGAACAACTCCATACACAACAAAATATTTATTTAACCCAATCCGGAGATTGGATGTACGGTACGTTTCGGATTTTTAAATCCTCACGGGCAGGGTACATAAAAGAAGCCTCTTACCTCAAAACCAACTTCCCATTACAATTAACCTCTCCCTTAATCCAATAAAAATAAACCCCGGAAGACAATCCTCCTCGCTCAAAAACAAAACGCTCCCCTGAAAACGACCGACTCAAAACTTCTCTCCCAAAAGCATCATATAACTGAAAATGCCCATCCTGATGAAAAATATCAAACTGAAAAACAGCCGAAGTCTCCAAAGGATTCGGATAAAGCGAAAGCATACAGCCGTTTTCAAAATTCGGAAGGTCATTCACAGGCGTACCAGGGAACTCGTCCACCAAAGTATTTTCAGTGGTATTCGTCACAATAGCGGGATTGAAATCAAAATAAATATGTGCCGTATTTTCGATTCGAGTATAATCGGGTAAACCTTCTTTTGCTCGAATTTTATATTTAACAAAGCCTTGACTGGCGATTGGGTCAATATCTGTCCATAATAACAGAATATTGGAAAATCGAAATTCAACCGCTTGCCCTCTCATAGTAACCTCAACTGGATGACTTGCCCCCAACAATTCGAAGGAATTCAAATCCAAATCAACATCCAATGTATCTCGAATGAAGACCGTAAAAGCGGTATCGTTTCCTGTATTTTCAAATCGAATCAAGTATTCCAAATCATCCTTGAATAAAGAAAGACTATCCATCGTTTCGCCCGTCGATGCTCCTTGTTTGTCATTTGGATCATAGGAACAAACCATGATTTGACTGAAAATCTCCTCATCCAATTGGGTTTGTGTAGCCATTTCTTTGAGTGTCGCAGTGACGGAAATAGACTCTCCAATTTGGTCAATTCCGGGATATTCTGTCGTAATGGAAATATTGAATTGATGGAAAGGAGGGAGGTCTGAAAATTCGAATGTTAGGGTATTTCCATTGACTTCAATCGGAGAAGGATTTGCTTCAATAAAAGTAGTTAGTGGATCTAAAATCACCTCTATTACTCCATTCAAAGGAACATATCCCGTATTGATGGTGGATATCCAAACAGTCACTTGACTAAAGCAGCGCGGAAAGCTCGAAACGATTTGCATTTGCCCTTTTTTGTCATCAAAATTGGAGTTTAATCCAAAATCCAAATTGCCAATACAAGGTGGTTCAGAAATGACAGAATAACTCGCAGAATCCGATGTTAAATTCCATTCGGCTGGGTCAAAATCAAGGTCAATTCCATAAGATTTACCCTCTTCAACTTCAAAATTATACCTACCCAAATTGGAGGAAATGAAAACCGTGTTTTCAGGCTTCAAGACGACCTTTTGTTGAGGGAGACCCACTTCTTGATTGGACTGTTGACCATCGCCGTCAACATCCAAAAAGACTTCGCCTGTCAAACATTCATGGTTAGTCGTACCCATCCCTCGGATGCCGTCCTCATTAAATACAGTGATACCAAAATCGGTCGGAACCCATTTATTTCCTGTATCATCTATTTTCAAATCATTCTGATATCCTCTTGAATATCCTTCATTGTGAAGTATCCACTCCAAACCGTCGTATTCAAATAAACCGATGGCTGTCGCAAACCAATAAATACCATTTTTATCTTGAGACATGGAAACCAAATTGATTGTCCAGGAAGTGGGAAGTGAAAATAATGGCGAATTGGAATCGTCAAAAAAGGTAATAGAATTTCCGTCATACATCCCGATTTGGTCGTCGTCTTTGAGCCAAAGATTCCCCAAATTATCCTCATAAATCCAATCCACGTCGTAAGGAAATTCATCAATTTTCAGGAAGTCGGTTCCGTCAAATTTGTATAAACCCGCGCCTGTACCGACCCAAATTTCACCTGTTTTCGAAACCTTTACTTCGCGGACAGAAGTGGGTAAATTGGAATTAGAAGAATCGTAAATCTCAGACGACACCCCATCGTATTTATACAAACCGTCGTAGGTCACTGCCCAAATATTTCCCTCTGAATCAATGTCAAAGTTTGTTACGCGCACGTAATTGTTTCCAACCATGCCTAAAGAAATAAATTCCCAATCATCTCCGTCAAAATTTGCCAAACAATAGCCAGGGTCAGTATTTGGAGTCGCACAAATCCAAACCGCACCGTCATCAGCGACCTTCATGTGGCGTATTTTATTCAGCATATTGGAGTTGATTTCACTTCGATGATTGACCCAAGAAACGCCATCGAAACTCGAAATTCCCGAAAAGGTCATTGCCCATACTTTCCCGTCTTTTCCAAAACCCAATCCTCTTACCGCATTGCTCGGCAAATTGGCAGCCGAAATATTATGTTTTACTAAATCAACGCCGTCATATTCAAAAAGTCGATTACCGGAATAAGTGTTTTTATAATACCAAAAATTGCCGTCTGCACTTTTGTTTAGGAGAGTGTGACTTAAACCTGGAACATTAAAAACAGGCGATTGAAAACTCGTGATTTCCGTTCCGTCAAATTGGATTATCAATTCGACTTGGAATCCTGAAATAGAAGCCCAAAAAATATTGTTTTCATCAAAAAAAGCATTGGAAACGCCCGCCGATGTTGTAGGAATTGTTCCTAAATCAAAGGTTTCCCATGTGCTGTTTGAGAATTTTGAGAGAAATATCGGCAGACTTGCACCCGAAAAAGTTGCATTTAGAATATAGATATTTCCATCGGGGGCATGCATAATTTTAGTTGTAACAGGATTTGAAATATCCAGCCAATCAAGGTTTAAAATCACCGTGGTATCTTGAGGCGAAAATCGCGTAAATTCATCATTGTTTAATTCAAACCACATCACGCTGTCACTTTCCACAAAAAAAACGCGAGAGGTGTAAGGAGAGGGTAATTGCAGACTTAATTCCCCGTCTTGATTAATTTTTATTATAAAATCATCTCCGATTGCATTGCTCGCCATGACAAAGGCATTGCCCGCTTCACTTAGCTGAATTTCATTCAAAAAAAATAATTCTTCCCCATTCAACATATTATCGGCAATCATAAAATCCGTTCCATCAAACTTGCAGACCAATTGATCTGAAATCACCCATAAATTTCCAAAAACATCCTGTTTTAAGTCCTTAATTTTATTGCTAGGCAAGCCACTATTAGCGGGTGTCAAAACAAAACTTTCACCTGTTGTTCGATTGTAACGAGTCAACCCGCCGTGGTTTGTCAACCAAACTAAATCATCTTGAAATACGGCATTAGGGGTATTTTCATCAGTTGTGAAATTATGCCATTTAACTTGGGAAAAAACGATGAAAGGAAATAAATAAAGTGATGTTAAAAATAGAAAGAGTACTGTTTTTCTCATTATTGAGTTGATTTAAATTGAGAATATTTGTGAGTGCAATTTTAGGATTATTTTTAGATAAAAGTAAATAAATTTCACTTTTTTGATTAAAAATTTAAAATAAATAAACAAAATAATTAAATTTCAGCGATTTTATCAAGAACCCATAAATCAAGTTGAATATCTAATCTTCAAAACTTTTGAGCCTCTAAATTCAATATCAAATAAGCAATTGTTATGAAATAATTTGGGGACTACATATAAGAAAGTGCTTGGACAGAAATAACTCACACATATTATGACGGACTATTTTTTTACCATATTTCGTTAAAAATACTCGCCATATCTATGGATATGCCTGTGCTTTTTGCCTCGTCTGGCAAAAAAATAGTTTTCGTCAAATATGG